>NZ_QPIJ01000005.1 GCF_003336665.1 Vreelandella rituensis
TAATCTTTCACCCATAGCGAATGGTCCTCTTGCATCAGGTTCTTGCCGGAACGTACTGATTTTTATAGAGGTTACCATTCGCTATCTTCGTTTTCAGGCCTGCGTCGTGAATAACCCGGGTGGACATGTCGGTGCAAGCCCGCATTGCATCAATCTGGGTGTTGAGCAATTGATCATAGTAATTGAACCCTCCGACGATTCATTCAAAGAATCGAATCGCAGAATGCGGCAGGATTTTGTTCAAACATATGCTTCCGCGCTTATCGCTTTATTACACCTGCCTGAATCATCGACTGTCGATGGCTTAATCCAGGTCTCGAATCGTGAAAGCCTTGGCCCCCACGCCATCGTGCACCGTCAACATGCGCTTGAACCATTCATCCACTGGGTCTCCAGCACTCACCCAGTCGGCACGTGAAACGCTATAGGCCCACATGCAACTGCCGAACATCAGATAGTCCGCGCCAGCCGGCACATCACCATCGATGAAATCAGTGCCCCGCAACTGGTCACGTAATGGTGCCAATAGCGTTTTGAGCTGCGCACGCCCCTGCTCGGGCTGATGAAACTCTTCCAGACGACAGCCGAAACGCGCTTCGCGTGTGGTGCGGAAATAATCTCGGTCATCGGGGTGAATGGCGGCCAATAAGTCCATGACCACAATTCGAAACAAGGCAGGTGTGACGCTGCGTTCCACGAAATGCTTGAAGAAAAGTACCCGTGATTGAGCTAAACCTTCTCCCAATACGGGTAATTCAGGGTAAGCCTGGTCCAGGTAACGCATGATGTCGAAACTGTCGGACACCACCTTTTCGCCATCGCACAGCACCGGCACCTTGTCATGCTCGGCAAAGGCCAACGCCTGCTTGTCATTGAAACGCCATTGGCGGGTTTCAAAACTCAGCCCCTTGTGAGCCAGCGCCATACGTACGCGCCAGCAATAAGGGGAAAAACGTAGCCGCTCATCTCGACCGCAGAGGTCATAAAGTACTCGAGTCATCACAATGCCTTGTTCTCAGGGGTGGAATTACCGTTCATTTGTCGCACAAAGGCCTGGATGGCATCAATATCTCCATTTGTCTTCACCGGCCTGCTTTGCATATGCAGGCAGGCACGCAAACAGAGCCAGGGAAAGGAGGGGTCGAAAATAGAGCGTACAAAATAGCTGGTAAAATAGCGTTCAAGGGCTGTCTATTAGTCTAAGGCACACAGCATGATTCAATGCCGATAAATCCAAGTAAACAACATAAAAATCATAATATTAAAGAAACTCTCTTGATGTTCAATAGGTCCAGGCGCCCAAAATATTGGTCATACCAATTTTCCAATAGTAGTCAAGCTGATAAGCGATACGTATCTTTCAGCCTGGCCTGGCTGCTGTCTTTACGGCGCCGAGGTCATCGCGGAGCCTACCGATAAATAACAAGGGGCAGTTTTTCCCATGAATGAAACAACGCTTGCACTGATTGCTTTTGTACCCCTGGTACTAGCTGGGGTGCTGTTGATTGGACTACGCATGCCGGCCAAGACCGCCATGCCGATCGTCTTCGTAGTCACAGCATTGATCGGCCTACTGGCCTGGGAAATGACTTTCACACGTGTGCTGGCCTCCACCCTCCAAGGGCTGCTGCTCACGGTGGCGATATTGTGGATCATTTTCGGGGCTATTCTGCTGCTCAACACCTTGAAACATTCCGGCGGCATCACTGCGATTCGCAAAGGTTTCTCCGGAATCAGCCCGGACCGCCGCGTCCAGGCGATCATTGTTGCCTGGATGTTCGGCTGTTTCATTGAAGGGGCTTCCGGCTTCGGAACGCCAGCCGCGGTAGCAGCGCCGTTGTTGGTCGCCTTGGGGTTTCCCGCCCTGGCGGCAGTCGTCGTGGGCATGATGATCCAGTCGACACCGGTTTCCTTCGGCGCCGTAGGGACGCCTATCGTGGTGGGGGTGAGCGGTGGCATCAACCGCGAAGGCATTACCCAGCAGCTCGCCGAGGGTGGCTATACCTGGCTTGAGTACTTCCGGTTGATCGCGGCTGAAGTCGCGGTGATTCACGGCATCGTGGGTGTGCTGATGCCGCTGATCATGGTGGTCATCATGGTGCGCTTTTTCGGCGCCAACCGTTCGTGGAAAGAAGGACTCTCCATCGCCCCCTTCGCGATCTTCGCCGGCGTGGCCTTCGTGGTGCCCTACATGCTCGCAGGCGTATTTCTTGGACCGGAATTCCCGTCGATGATCGGCGCCATGGTGGGCCTGGCAATCGTCGTGCCCGCGGCTCGTCGCGGCTTCCTGATTCCCAAGGACACCTGGGACTTCCCAGATCGTAAGTCCTGGCCTGACGAGTGGATCGGCAAGCTGGAAATCAAGATGGACGACATCGCAGGCAAGGCACCGATCTCCACTTTCATGGGCTGGGTACCCTACGTACTATTGGCTGTTTTTCTGGTCGCTTCACGCGTCATCGAACCGCTCAGGGACGCCTTGACCTCGTTCGCCTTCGGCTGGAGCAACATTCTGGGAGAGGCAGGCGTTTCGGGCAGCATTCAGCCCTTCTACCTGCCTGGCGGCATCCTGCTGATCGTGGTTCTGATCACTGCGTTACTGCACCGCATGAAATTGGGCGAACTGAAAAATGCCTTCAGCGATTCCTCCAAGACCATTCTGGGTGCCGGCTTCGTACTGATCTTCACCATTCCGATGGTGCGCATCCTGATCAACTCCGGCGTCAACGCGGCGGATCTGGTCTCCATGCCGGTGGCCATGGCGCAATTCGTCGCCAATAGCGTGGGAGACATCTACCCGTTCTTCGCGCCGACCGTGGGAGCTCTGGGAGCCTTTATCGCCGGCTCCAACACCGTGTCCAACCTGATGTTGTCTGAATTCCAGTTCAATATCGCTCAGCAGCTGGGAGTTTCCACTGCCATGATGGTGGCACTGCAAGCCGTCGGGGCAGCGGCGGGCAACATGATCGCCATTCACAATGTGGTGGCGGCATCAGCGACGGTTGGCTTGCTGGGGCGTGAAGGTACGACGATTCGCAAGACCATCCTGCCAACGCTTTATTACCTCATCGCCAGTGGCATTCTCGCCATGATCGTGTTGTATGGGGTGGGTATCAGCGACCCGCTCATGCGCGCATTGAGTTCCTAAACGGGCAAATCGCCGGGATATCACTATCCCGGCGATTTCATGCAAAAGGTTTCCTCCTGCAATTCTTCAAATAAATTATGGAAACCTTTTCCATGAAACAATACCCTACAGGGCGGTGGCGTTCATTTCGTCCCGCCCTCTTCGGTTTCAGGAGTTGCCATGAATATTCACTTCGACGAGCGCCTAGACGGTGAACTGACTGTTATCGACAAGGCCGAAGTACTGGCCGACCTTCAGAACGCCTCCCCTGACTTGATTTTGTTGCATCGCGAAGAAGACCTGCACCCCTTTGAGTGCGACGGCCTGGCGGCCTATCGCGTACTTCCCATGCTGGTGGCGATGCCGGAAACCTTCGAACAGGTACAAACGCTTCTCAAGCGCTGTCACCATCTGGGTGTACCAGTGGTGACCCGGGGCGCGGGTACCGGCCTTTCCGGTGGCGCCCTGCCCCTGGAAAAGGGCGTGCTGCTGGTGATGTCGCGCTTCAGCAAGATTCTTGGCGTCGACCCGGATGCCCGCCTGGCGCGCGTGCAACCGGGGGTACGCAACCTGGCCATCTCCGAGGCGGCCGCACCTTACGGGCTTTATTATGCCCCCGACCCCTCCTCCCAGATCGCCTGCTCGATTGGCGGCAACGTGGCGGAAAATGCCGGTGGCGTGCACTGCTTGAAGTACGGCCTCACGGTGCACAACGTCATGCGTCTGGACATACTCACCATCGAAGGCGAACCCATGACCCTGGGCTCGGAAGCCCTGGATGCGCCGGGATTCGACCTGCTGGCACTGATGAACGGCTCCGAAGGCATGCTCGGCGTAGTCACCGAAATTACCGTCAAGCTGCTGCCCAAGCCGGAAACCGCCAAGGTACTGATGGCCAGCTTCGACGACGTTGAAAAGGCCGGCCGTGCGGTAGGCGATATCATCGCCGCCGGCATCATTCCCGGCGGTCTGGAAATGATGGATAACCTGGCCATTCGCGCCGCCGAAGACTTCATTCGGGCGGGCTATCCGGTGGACGCCGAGGCCATTCTGCTCTGCGAACTGGATGGTGTGGAAGAGGATGTCAATGACGACTGCGCCACGGTACGCCGCGTTCTCGAAGCTGCCGGCGCCACCGACATTCAGCAGGCCCGCGACGATGCCGAACGTGCCAAGTTCTGGGCCGGGCGCAAGAACGCCTTTCCAGCCGTGGGGCGCATGTCGCCGGATTACTACTGCATGGATGGCACCATTCCGCGTCGCGAGCTACCCCGGGTGCTCAAGGGCATTGCGGCACTGTCCGAAGAAAGCGGCCTGCGCGTGGCCAATGTCTTTCATGCTGGCGATGGCAACATGCACCCCTTGATCCTGTTCGATGCCAACCAGGAAGGCGAACTGGAACTCGCCGAAGATGTCGGGGGCAAGATACTCGAACTGTGCGTGGCTGCCGGTGGGTCTATTACCGGGGAGCACGGTGTGGGACGTGAAAAGATCAATCAGATGTGCAGCCAGTTCAAACCCGATGAGCTGACGGTTTTTCATGCCTTGAAGGCAGCTTTCGACCCAAAACGCCTGCTGAACCCCGGCAAGAACATTCCCACCCTGGCGCGCTGTGCCGAGTTCGGCGCCATGCACGTGCACAACAATGAATTGCCGCACCCGGAACTGCCCCGTTTCTGAATGGCCTGCAGGAGTGATCATGACCAACACCAACCAGCCGTTACCCCACGCCCCAGACATGACCGAGCAGGACAATGCCGAGACCCTGTGCGAGCAAGTGCGACAAGCCTATCGTGAACGCTCACCGCTGCGCATTGTGGGGGGTGATACACGCGCTTTCTATGGGCGAGCAGTGGAAGGTCGGGCCTTGTCGACCTTAGAGCATCGCGGCATCGTGCATTACGACCCTGTCGAACTGGTGGTTTCCGTGCGCGCCGGCACACGCCTGAGCGACCTGGAAGCCGCCTTGGCCCACCATAACCAAATGCTCCCTTTCGAGCCGCCTCGCTTCGGTGAAGCCAGCACCATCGGCGGCGCCGTGGCAACCGGCCTTTCCGGCCCTCGGCGCCCTTGGGCGGGCGCTGTGCGTGATTTTGTGCTCGGCACCCGCGTCATCACTCAGGAAGGCAAACTGCTGCGTTTTGGTGGCGAGGTAATGAAGAACGTCGCCGGCTACGACTTTTCACGTTTGATGGCAGGCGCCCAAGGAACACTGGGGGTACTCAGTGAAATCTCCTTCAAGGTATTGCCCCGGCCCAACGCGACTCACAGCCTGCGCCTGACAATGCCCATTGACGAAGCCTTGAAAAAACTCGCCGAGCTGGGGCGAAAACCGCTACCGATCACTGCGGCCGCCTGGCATGACGGAGGCTTACATTTACGCCTGGAAGGGGGGCAAAGCTCGGTCAAGGCCACCCATGAACGCCTGGGTGGTGACTCCTTGGATGCCTCCTTCTGGCAAGAATTGCGTGATCATTCTCTGAGTTTTTTCCAAGGGACCGGCGATAAAGCCCTGTGGCGCCTGTCGCTACCTCCCAATAGCGGCACCTTGGCGCTACCCGGCGTTCAGGAAAACGAGGTGCTTTACGACTGGGGCGGCAGCCAGCGCTGGGTGAAAACCTCTGTTGATGCCGAGACGTTAAGGCGCCTGTGTCAGGAAGCCGGTGGTCATGCCACCTGTTACACCGCTCACCAGAACGGGGGCGCTATCGAGCCGTTCACGCCGCTCAACCCGGTGGTGGCCAAGTATCATCGTAACCTGAAGCGCGAACTCGATACCTATGCCATCTTCAATCCCGGCCGTCTCTACGCGGAGTTTTGAACCATGCAGACGCAATTTACCGATGCCGACCGCCAGAAACCGCACATCCAGGAAGCCGATCGCATTCTGCGCACCTGTGTGCACTGCGGCTTCTGTAATGCTACCTGTCCCACCTACCAGTTGCTGGGCGATGAACGCGACGGCCCGCGCGGGCGCATTTATTTGATGAAGGAGTTGTTGGAAAGCGCTGAGGACGACGACCAGGTCACGGAAGAGACTCGCCTGCACCTGGACCGCTGCCTGACGTGTCGCAGCTGTGAAACCACCTGCCCTTCCGGGGTCGAGTATCACAAACTTCTGGATATCGGACGCGCCGAAATCGATCGTCGCGTTCCCCGCCCGGCCGCGGACAGAATGCTGCGCTTTGGATTACGCAAAGCCTTGGTCGAACCCAAGCGTTTTCAGGCATTGCTCAAACTGGGCCAGACCTTCAAGCCAATGGTTCCCGGCGTCCTGCAGAACAAGATGCCCCCCAAACCCGCCGATGCAGGACAGCGCCCGGATACACAAACGCATAGCCGCCGTGTACTGATGCTGGAAGGCTGCGTGCAACCCGGGCTTTCGCCCAACACCAACGCCGCCACGGCGCGCGTGCTCGACCGCCTGGGCATCAGCGTCACGCCAGTCAATGAAGTCGGCTGCTGCGGTGCTATCGACTTTCACCTCAACGCACAAGAAGACGGCCGTCACCGCATGCGTGCCAATATCAACGCCTGGTGGCCGCATATCGAACAAGGGGCTGAAAGTATCGTTCAGACTGCCAGTGGCTGTGGTGCCTTCGTCAAGGAATATGGCTATATGCTCCGAGACGACCCCGCCTATGCCGAAAAGGCCCAACGCGTGAGCGAGCTGGCCAAGGATCTCGTGGAAGTATTGCGTGACGAGAATCTGGAAACGTTCGAGATAGGCGACACTCAGCGCCTGGCATTTCACTGCCCTTGCACCCTGCAGCATGCCCAGCAACTGAGTGGTGCCGTGGAAGGTATACTCACACGCCTGGGGTTTGCGCTGACACCGGTGGCGGATGCCCATTTGTGTTGCGGCTCAGCTGGCACCTACTCGGTCACCCAGCCGGAACTTGCCACCCAACTGCGTGACAACAAGCTCAATGCTCTGGAAGCCGGCAATCCGGAGATGATCGTTACCGCCAATATCGGCTGTCAGACACACCTTGCCGGCGCTAACCGCACATCGGTACGCCACTGGATCGAAGTAGTCGATGCCGCCCTTACCTGACCTTGGTTTCAAATTCGATGCCGGCATGACTCAACTGCGAGTCGCACCGGCATCGACTTTCCGGGCATTTGCTCACCACCCATGATCTACAATCAATCATCAAGAGGAAACTCTCATGCAGACCAAATCCGTTTTGTCCCAAGCCGATGTCACCGCCATGCTGGATGCCGCCCAACAGGAAGCCGACAGCAACGGCTGGCCGGTGACTATTGCGGTCACTGATGATGGTGGCCATCTGTTGGGATTGCGTCGCCTGGATAATGCCGCCCCCATGAGCGCTTACGTAGCCACCGAAAAGGCGCGTAGCGCTTCTATCGGGCGCAAGGAAACCAAGGTTTTCGAAGATATGATCAATGGCGGGCGAAATGCGTTTCTTTCCGCGCCATTGGAAGGAATGCTCGAAGGTGGCGTACCGGTCATCATCGATGGTCAGGTAATCGGTGCAGTGGGTATTTCCGGTGTGAAGCCGGATCAGGATGCTCAGGTGGCCAAGGCAGGCATCAAGGCTGTCGGCGGTTAACCGAAAAGCACCCATAGCGAAAGCCCCGGATCAGATAACTGAACCGGGGCTTGAGATTCGTGGATGCTAAATGGCGGACCGGACGAGACTCGAACTCGCGACCTCCGGCGTGACAGGCCGGCATTCTAACCAACTGAACTACCGGTCCGCGTGGTGGGTGATACCGGATTCGAACCAGTGACCCCCAGCATGTGAGGCTGGTGCTCTAACCAACTGAGCTAATCACCCACGCATAAGCATTCTTTAACGCTATTCTTACGGCTTTCTACTACAAATTCGGTACTTTCATCATGGCGGACCGGACGAGACTCGAACTCGCGACCTCCGGCGTGACAGGCCGGCATTCTAACCAACTGAACTACCGGTCCGCATAATGAAAATTCACTCAGAAAAGCAAGACTAGGAGGATGATGCTGGCGGACCGGACGAGACTCGAACTCGCGACCTCCGGCGTGACAGGCCGGCATTCTAACCAACTGAACTACCGGTCCGCATAATGAAAATTCACTCAGAAAAGCAAGACTAGGAGGATGATGCTGGCGGACCGGACGAGACTCGAACTCGCGACCTCCGGCGTGACAGGCCGGCATTCTAACCAACTGAACTACCGGTCCGCTATATGCATCAAAACTTCAGACTACGTTTTTCTTTGCTACCGCAACGTGATCGCATCACCTAGGTGATGGTGGGTGGTACTGGGTTCGAACCAGTGACCCCCAGCTTGTAAGGCTGGTGCTCTCCCAACTGAGCTAACCACCCGTCTGGTCACGTGGCGCTGCATTCTACCAAAGATCAGGACGTTGTCAACATTCATGATAATTTTATTGTCATGAATTACTTCCCTGCCTCGGCAGCCTGCTGCGAGCGCGTGAAGAATGCAATATACGAGCCTCCGGGTCAATCATCTTGAAGAAATACCTGTAAGACAATCATGGAGGCAATTTGTCGCAGGCCGACCAAGACCGCATCGGGGCCTTCAAAAAAACATATTGATAACAAGCGCCCCGCTTAACCGCTACACTCGCAAATGCTTGCAATAGCGGTGATTCCAGGCGTCTGGAAGGCTTGTGGGCCAATAATGAAGGGTGGCGCAAAAATACACCCGCAGGTCTCGAACCCCAATGCTATTGCTTGCGTATATAATCACTTAGCCAATTGGGTTGTTCAGCTTGCAGCGTGGCTGCGATAGAATCCCAGACGGATTTATTGACCTGCATCATCAAGCGGGTGGCCGCACCCGGGCACAATGCTACGGGTTACCCCCTAACCGCGTTCGATGGGAACATTCAAATGAACTCAGCACTAGAACACCCGACCTACAACTACAAGGTAGTTCGGCAGTTCGCGATCATGACAGTGGTATGGGGCATCGTGGGCATGCTCATCGGTGTCATCCTTGCCGCACAACTGGTATGGCCGCAACTGAACCTCGATCTACCTTGGACGAGCTTTGGGCGGCTACGCCCGTTACATACCAATGCCGTCATATTCGCCTTCGGTGGCTCAGCATTGTTTGCCACGTCTTATTACGTTGTCCAGCGCACCTGTCAGGTCCGTCTTTTTTCTGACAAGCTCGCCGCATTCACGTTCTGGGGCTGGCAAGCCGTCATTCTTTCCGCCGTCGTTTCGCTACCCTTGGGTTACACCACTACCAAGGAATACGCCGAACTGGAATGGCCAATCAACATATTGATCGCCGCTGTCTGGGTGACATATGCGCTGGTATTCCTGATGACCATCAAGAAACGGAAGACGTCGCATATCTATGTGGCCAACTGGTTCTTTGCTGCCTTTATTCTGACCGTAGCCGTGCTGCACATCGTCAACAATGCAGCCATTCCGGTCACGGCCATGTACTCCACCTCGGTGTATGCCGGTTCCATCGATGCCATGGTGCAATGGTGGTACGGGCATAACGCGGTAGGGTTCTTCCTTACTGCCGGCTTCTTGGGGATGATGTATTACTTCGTCCCCAAGCAGGCGGAACGCCCGGTGTACTCCTATCGGCTCTCCATCGTCCACTTCTGGGCGCTGATCATGATTTACATGTGGGCCGGCCCGCACCACTTGCATTACACCGCTCTACCTAACTGGGCGCAATCATTGGGCATGGTCATGTCGATCATCCTGCTTGCTCCTTCCTGGGGCGGCATGATCAACGGCATGATGACGCTCTCCGGCGCCTGGCATAAGCTACGCACCGACCCGACCTTGCGCTTTCTGGTCGTGGCCCTGTCTTTCTACGGCATGTCGACTTTTGAAGGCCCGATGATGGCCATCAAGACCGTCAATGCCCTCTCCCACTACACCGACTGGACCATTGGACACGTACATTCTGGTGCGCTGGGCTGGGTAGCCATGATTACCATAGGCTCCATGTACCACTTGATTCCACGCTTGTTCGGCCAGGTACAGATGCACTCGGTCAACCTGATTGCTGTGCACTTCTGGCTGGCGACCATCGGCACCGTGCTGTACATCGCCTCCATGTGGGTCAACGGCATTCTGCAAGGTCTGATGTGGCGCGCCATCAACCCGGACGGCACCTTGATGTACACCTTCATCGAATCCGTGGAAGCCAGTGGTCCAGGCTATTTCGTTCGCTTGATTGGCGGCTTGTTCTGGGTAACCGGCATGCTGATCATGGCCTACAACGTCTACATGACGGTGAAGCGCAGCGAATCCATTCGTCAGCAGCCTGCACCGCAAGCGGCTTAAACGGGGATACTAAGACCAATGAAACATGAGATTGTTGAAAAGAATGTCG
The DNA here is from genome assembly GCF_003336665.1 of Vreelandella rituensis. Lineage (GTDB taxonomy): Bacteria > Pseudomonadota > Gammaproteobacteria > Pseudomonadales > Halomonadaceae > Vreelandella > Vreelandella rituensis. The sequence continues at coordinate 10,472 of NZ_QPIJ01000005.1, forward strand.
GTCTGCTCGCCGTATTGATCCTGGTAGCGATCAGCTTCGGCGGCCTGGCGGAGGTGGTACCGCTGTTCTTCCAGAAGCAGACCACGGAACCGGTTGAAGGACTTGAACCACTTTCCGCCTTGGAGCTGGCAGGACGCGACATCTATCGCCGGGAAGGCTGTGTCAGCTGTCATTCCCAGATGATTCGTCCGTTCCGCGCAGAGACGGAACGCTACGGTCACTATAGTGTGGCTGGCGAGTCAGTCTACGACCATAATTTCCTGTGGGGCTCCAAGCGCACAGGCCCGGACCTGGCACGCGTCGGTGGCCGTTACAGTGATGACTGGCACCGTGCCCATATGTATAACCCGCGCGACGTCGTTCCCGAGTCGATAATGCCAGCCTACCCTTGGCTGTTCGAGAACACTCTCGATGGTGAAGACATGGCCGCCAAGATGAACACATTGCGCATTCTGGGCGTCCCGTACACCGACGAGCAGATCGAGAGTGCCGAGCGTGACGTTCAGGGTACTCAAGAGATCACCGCGTTAATCGCTTTCTTGCAACAACTCGGAACTGTGCTTGAGGGCACTCGCTAAGTTATGGATACGGGAACCTTTCGCGGCCTTATCACTTTTGTGCTTCTGGTCGCCTTCATCGGCATCACCTGGTGGGCCTACTCCAAGCGACGCAAGCCGGATTTCGACGAAGCGGCTAACCTGCCCTTCGCTGATGATAAAGATGAAGAAGAAATCCGCAAACAACACGCCGCGCAAGAAGAGCAGACCAATTCCCGACACGACGGGGGAGACAAAAACGTATGAGCAATCTCTGGGGTGAATCCCTATCCGGCTTCTGGAGTGCCTGGATCATCATCATCACGCTAGGCACCATTGCCTTCAGCGGATGGATCCTGTTCGCTAACCGCCGCACCGATAAGACCCCCGACGCCGACGGCAATGTGGAAACCACAGGGCATGCGGCAGACGGGATTGAAGAGTATGATAACGCCCTGCCCAAATGGTGGTTTCAGCTGTTTGTCGCCACCATCATATTTTCCCTGGGCTATCTGGTGCTCTACCCTGGCCTGGGTAATTTTGCTGGCATCCTGGGCTGGTCACAGGAAGGTCAGTGGGAAGAGGAAGTGGCTCAGGCCGAAGAGCGCTTTACACCGATTTTCGCTCAATATCAGGAAGTGCCGATCCCTGAGCTGGCAAGAGACGAAGCAGCCATGCAGGTGGCCGAGCGTATCTATCAGAATAACTGTGCAGTCTGTCACGGCTCCAACGCCCAGGGCGGGTATGGTTTCCCCAATCTCACCGATGATGACTGGCTATATGGGGGTGAGCCGGAAAACATTCTGACGTCCCTGCACAATGGGCGTAATGGCTTGATGCCTTCCTGGCAGCAGCTGGGAGAGAACAATATTGGCAACCTGACGCAATATGTCCTTTCTCTTTCCGGGCTTGAGCACGACGCCGAGAGCGCCGAGCAAGGTGAAGCCACCTACGCATCAGTATGTGCGGCATGCCATGGGCCAAGCGGCACCGGCAATCAGGCCTTGGGCGCGCCCAACTTGACCAACGACATCTGGCTCTACCTAGCACCCGGCCAGGAAGTCGCGGAGTCGGTTCGTCAAACACTGCGTAACGGGCGTAACGGTCACATGCCGGCACAGGCTTCTTACATTGGTGAAGAACGGGTTCATCTGGTAGCGGCTTACGTTTACAGCTTTCGCCTACAAGACTGATTAAATTAGTTTTTTTAACCAAAGGGTGCGGCTTCGAGTCGCACCCTTTCTTGTTGGCGGCCATGAATAGTTATAATGAGGCTCCATTCTCTGGAGCAGTTTCCCTCTGTTCCCTCTGAGTTATGACATCATTATGGAAAGAATACCCAGCGAAGATGTAACTCCGGATTCTGTGGGTCATTACGCCCCCAAGGACCAGAAAGTCACCCAGGAAATGTATGCTAGACGGCAGCATATTTATGTACGCGAAATAAAGGGGCTATTTCAGAAAATCCGACGCAGCGCCAACTGGGTACTGATGCTGGCATTCTTTCTGCTTCCATGGATCCAGTGGGGAGATCGGCCGATCATCTGGTTTGACCTGCCGAGTAGGGAATTTCACATCTTTGTCGGGACATTTTACCCCCAGGAGTTCATGTTACTTTCCTGGCTGCTTATCATCTGTGCCTTTGGTCTTTTTTTCATCACTGTTTTCGCAGGCCGAGTCTGGTGCGGTTATACCTGCCCGCAAAGCGTCTGGACCTTCTTGTTCATGTGGGTCGAGCACCGTATCGAAGGGCAACGTAACAAGCGCATCAAACTCGACAAACAGTCCATGACGACTGAGAAACTAGCCCGCAAGAGTGCAAAACATACTATTTGGCTGTTGATCGCTCTGGCTACCGGTATCACGTTCGTGGGTTATTTCACCCCGATTCGCCAGTTAGTGATCGATCTTCCCACCCTTGAGGCACATGGCTGGTCGTATTTTTGGGTGGGTTTCTTTCTAGTATTTACCTATCTGAATGCCGGCTGGTTACGCGAGCAGGTGTGCTTTTACATGTGCCCCTATGCCCGTTTCCAATCAGTCATGTTCGACCGCGACACCTTGATCGTGTCTTATGACCAAGAGCGTGGTGAGCCTCGTGGCGCCCGCAAGAAAGGTATCGACCCCAAGGAAAAAGGCCTGGGAGACTGTATCGACTGCGAGCTTTGCGTTCAGGTATGCCCTGTAGGGATCGACATTCGTGACGGCCTGCAATATGAATGCATAAGCTGTGCCGCCTGCATCGATGCCTGCGATAGCGTGATGGACAAGATGAACTACCCACGCGGCCTGGTGCGTTACACTACAGAAAATGCGCTGGAGGGCAAGAAGAGTCACATTCTGCGCCCCCGCCTTGCAGGCTATTTTGCCGCTCTGGTGCTCATGATCGGAGTATTCGCCTGGGCGGTAGGTGATCGCCTGCCATTGGGCTTTGATGTGGAACGCGAACGCAATCAGCTTTATCAAATGACACGTGACGGTCGAATCACTAACGTTTATACATTGAACGTGCGCAACCTGGATAACCGTGACCACACCTATCAGCTGAGTGTTTCCGGACTTCCGGGGCTCACTCTTGATCACAAGACGCTCGACGTGGAAGCCGGTGAATCACGCCTACTCGTGATTGACGTGACCGCCGATGAGGACGTTATCGAAAAACCCAGCCATTCCATCTTCCTGACCATTGAATCTCAGCAGGATGAAAGTATCAGCCTGGAGCGTGAAATACGCTTCATCGGCAACATCAGGAGGTAACATGCCTACCACGACACCCACAAAGATACCTCCTTGGTACAAGCAGTTTTGGCCGTGGTTCTTGCTCGGCCTGCTGTTTTCCTCAATTATTGTCAGCACCACTTTTGCCGTCGTGTCGATAAAGAGCTCCGACGGCATGGTCGTCCAGGAAGATTATTACGAGCATGGCAAAGCCATTAACATGGTAATCGCCAAGCAAGTACGTGCGCGTGAATTGAACCTGAGCGCAAGCTTGCGTCTTGATCCGCTCACCAGTGATATCGTGGTGGACCTGGCGGGCGATACACGCCCTGAAAAGTTGTATTTACAGCTCATTTTCCCCACGGAAAATGACCGTGACCAATCGTTCGTGCTCGAGCATGTCCGCGATGGCCGTTATATCACTCAAGGCCCCGATAACCTGCGCTATCGTTGGTATCTGCAGCTACAGCCCGATCAGCAAGACAGCGATTGGCGTCTCACGGGTGAGGCTACCTTCCCCAGTGAAAACAGCATCGCGTTACTGCCGGGAGGGCGTACAGAAAGCGAATGAGCCACGCACCTGCCTGCTACCATTGCGGTAACCCAGTGCCCGCTGCAGCACCTTGGACCATCACCCTGGACGAGGACACCCACCCGCTTTGCTGCCCAGGCTGCGAAGCGGTAGCCCACGCTATCGTCGACGGTGGTCTGGAAAGTTATTACCGCTATCGTACCGAACTTCCAGAGCGCCCGGATGAACGCCAAGCCGTGCGTGCCGACACCTGGTCGGTCTTCGACGACCCAGGCCTGCAACAGCAATTTGTCCATCACGATGGCGATGAAGGGCATGTCGCCACCACACTAGCGGTGGAAGGCATTACCTGTGCGGCCTGCGCCTGGTTGATCGAGCACCGCCTGAACGCCATGCCGGGAGTAAAATCCAGTGCTGTCAACCTGACCCACCACCGGGTCCGTGTCAGCTGGGACCCCGATCAGATCAAGCTTTCCGAGCTGCTTGCCGAAATGGCGGCTATCGGCTATAACGCCCAACCTTATGAGCCGGATCAGGCTCAGGCGCGCCTGCAGCACGAAGAACGAATGAACGTACGGCGTTTGATTATCGCCGCTGTGGGGATGATGCAGGTGATGATGTTTTCCATCCCTATCTATGTCTCTTCACCAGGCGAGATCAGCGAAGATTTCTACGCCCTGTTCCACTGGCTGTCGTTTGCGCTAGCAACACCGGTAGTGTTTTTTTCCGCCATGCCCTTTTTCCGCAATGCCGTGCGGGATGTAAAAACAGGCGTACTCGGCATGGATGTTTCGGTGTCACTAGCCATTGGAGGCGCTTATCTCGCCAGCGGTTATGCCGTGATATTCGGCGTGGGGGAAGTGTATTTTGATTCAGTGGCCATGTTCACCTTCTTTCTGCTGTTCGCACGTTATGTGGAAACCCGCGCCCGCCGTCGCAGTGGGCATAGCGGCAATGCCTTGAGTGGCGCGCTGCCCCTTTCTGCCGTTCGCCTGGATGATGAGGACAATGAACGCATTCTCCCCGCCTCAGAGCTCAGAACAGGCGACCGAGTCAGAGTAAAACCAGGCCATAGCGTACCCGCTGACGGCATAATAGAAGCGGGCGAATCAAGTCTTGACGAGTCCATGCTGACCGGCGAATACCTACCTGTCACTCGGCGAATAGGCGATGAAGTCACCGGGGGCAGTCAGAACATGGAAAGCCCTCTGGATATTCGAGTCACTTATGCGGGACGCGAAGCTCGTGTCGCTGGCATTGTCGACTTGACCGACCGCGCCTTTGCCAGCCGTCCGCGTCTGGCACAGATGGCCGCACGCATGGCGCACCTTTTTGTGCTGCGCCTATTGATCGTTACCGCCTGCGTGGCAGCGGTCTGGTGGTTCATTGATCCCTCTCGTGTACTCTGGGTCACCCTTTCCGTACTGGTGGTCACCTGCCCTTGCGCCTTGGCACTGGCCACCCCAACGGCTCTTACCGCGGGTCATGGCCAACTGCGCAACCGTGGCGTCTTGATTACGCGTGCCGACGCCTTGGAATCTCTCTCCCAAGCCCATAGAGTGATCTTCGATAAAACCGGCACACTGACGCATGGCGAAATGCAGCTGATGCAGACCCTTCCACTGGGGAATATCGACGAAGCAGATGCCCGCGCCCTGGCAGCCGCCCTTGAAGCCCACTCGGAACATCCCATTGCCCGAGCATTTCGTCCTTTTCGTGATGCCACCGTGCAAGCAAACGAGGTGCAAAGCCACACGGGGCAAGGGCTGTCAGGCTCCATCAACGGGGCACGCTGGCGACTAGGCAAACCTGAATTCGCCGCGATACAGCCGCTGACCATACCCGATGAAGGGCAATGGCTGTTGTTGGCAGAAGAAGGTGAGCCACGTGCCTGGTTCGGTCTGCACGACGCGATTCGCGAGGACGCCGGAGAAACTGTAATGGCACTGCAGGCCGCTGGCCTCAAGGTCGAACTGCTTTCAGGAGATACGTCGCATGCAGTGGCAAGCCTGGCCAGGCAGCTGAATATCGATACCTGGCAGGCAAGCACCTCCCCCGAAGGCAAGCTTGAGCGTTTGCAGCAATTGCAGGCTAGCGGCGAAACCGTGATCATGGTCGGCGATGGCATCAACGATATTCCGGTGCTGGCCGGGGCTGACGTGGCGATCGCCATGAATGGCGCCACGGATCTGGCCCGCACACGCGCCGATGCGATACTGTTGAGTCCACGCCTGATGCGCATTGCCGAAGCGATCCAGATTTCTCGGGCGACGCGCCGGGTGATGCGTCAGAACATGATCTGGTCGGTATGTTATAACGCTTCCGCCTTGCCGCTGGCCGCGATAGGTATCGTACCACCCTGGCTTGCCGCCATCGGAATGTCTCTCAGCTCACTGGTGGTGGTAGGCAATGCCTTACGTCTATCCCGCTGGCACAGCAGCACCGTGCCGCTGCCTTATTCTCCTACGCCGGTGCCCGCATGACGATATTGTATCTGTTGATTCCGCTATCGCTAATTCTGCTGGGATTGGCAGTCTGGGCTTTTTTCTGGGCGGTGAAAAATGAACAGTTCGATGATCTGGAGGGCCCCGCTCATCGCATCCTGTTCGATGAAGATGAAAACGACCTCTCACCCGAGGAGCGCCAGCGCAGAAAACAGCAAAAGCAGCTCCGGCCGCAGCCGGGCGATGATGATGATGATACTGAGTCCCCCCGATGAATCCCACCGGGATGGACCTGCCACCACTGCTGGCGGCGTTCGTTTTCGGTCTTTTGGGGGGTGCGCACTGCATCGGCATGTGCGGCGGTATCATGAGCGCCCTGACCTTTGCCGTGCCGCCCAGCATGCGCCATCCGGCCAGGCTCACAGGCCTGTTATTGGGTTATAATGCCGGGCGTATTGTCAGCTACATGGTTGCCGGTGCCTTGGTGGCAACGCTCGGCACGTTACTGGCATTGTCGCCCGAGGCCGGCATGGTGCTTCAGGCCTTTGCCGCTGTCATGCTGATCCTCATGGCCTTGTACATCGCCAACTGGTGGAAAGGGCTACTCAAGGTTGAAGCGATAGGCAAGCGGTTATGGCGTTACCTGGAGCCTTTGGGGCGCCGCTTGATGCCGGTGGTCAAGCTACCCCAAGCCTTTGCCCTAGGTGCCATCTGGGGCTGGCTGCCCTGCGGCCTGGTGTACTCAATGCTCGCCTGGAGTCTGGCCACAGCGGACCCTTTGCATGGAGCCGCCCTGATGGGAGCCTTCGGTCTGGGCACCCTTCCCGCATTGCTGGTTACCGGCATTGCAGCACGCCAGATGGCCGGCTTGATTCGTCACCGCGCCACACGCAGCCTGGCCGCATTAACTATCATTAGCTTCGCGCTTTGGCAATTATGGACATTGTTCACAACCTCCTCGCTTCACTAAGCCCAACCATCGTTACATTGACTCAGCTCAATCTTCCTTTCCTCTCTGCGAACTACCATTAGTACTATACGTTCTAGATACCGGAGCATCTGTATGCCCGTTCAAGCCATTCCCGACCGCTACCCTGCTTTGAACGGATTCATTCCAGGCAGAGCTTGGAACCAAGCCATGTTACAGCGCAACGACAAAGAGGAGCCTCGCTATGCGTCTTACCCTACGCCGCGCTCCTTTCATGATAACTTCAGTGCCAAAGAGTTTACTGCCGCGCTAGAGCGCAGCAATAGCGGCAACAAGCCTTTAGGCGTGTATGTTCATGTGCCATTTTGCCGAAAAGTCTGCTTTTATTGCGCTTGCGACAAGATAGTCACCCAGAATACCCAACTAGCCGAGCCTTACCTATCGCGGCTGGATCGAGAAATGGTGCTGAGCTCACGCCATCTAGATTCCTCTCGTCAAATACAACAGCTTCACTGGGGCGGCACACCGACTTTTTTGACGCTGGATCAAATGAGCGACTTGATCGACCGGCTGGATGCACGTTTTGGCCTTTCCTACGCGCCAAACCGCGATTACTCCATCGATATTGACCCGCATCAAGCAGATGTATTGACCTTGCGCCATCTTCAAGCCCTGGGCTTCAACCGGATAAGCCTGTCGATACAGGATTTCGACCCGACCGTTCAACATGCAATCAATCGTGTGCAACCGCACGTCTTGACCGAGACATTGATGGAAGAAGCCAGCCGTCTCGGTTTTCGCTCGCTTTCTTTGGACCTCATTTACGGCCTGCCTTGCCAGACTCGCACAAGTTTCGCCAAGACACTCGCCCAGGCAATCGAACTCAACCCAGCACGCTTCAAGGTAACCAGTTACCGTCATATGCCTGAGCGTTTTGCGTCCCAACGGCACATCAACCGCGACGACCTGCCGTGCCCCGAAGAAAAATCGGCGATTCTACATACCGCTATCACCATGCTGACCCAGGCCGGTTACGTGCCTATTGGACTGGACCATTTCGTCCGACCGGATGACAACCTGGCCATCGCTCAGCAGCAAGGCACCCTACAGCGCAATTTCAAGAGCTACTCCAGCCACACCCAATATGATTTGGTGGGCTTAGGAGTTTCCGCTGTAAGTTGCGTGGATGATATCTATGCCCAGAACCCCACTGAGCCGGCAAGCTATGAACAAGCTTTGGATAAGGGCCACCTGGCCATAAAACGCGGCCTTCGCCTGACCCGGGATGACCAAATCCGCCGGCATGCCATCGAACGCATGCTGTGTTACATGGCACTCGACCTTGATGAAATCAGTAGACGGTGGAACATCGACGCACCGCGTTATCTTGCAGGTGCCCTGACCAAGCTGGAAGTTGCCGAACGCGCCGGGCTGATTCAGCGAACCGGCACCAGGTTGGTAGTTACCGCCCAGGGTCGATCAGTGCTTGGCCATCTAGCCATGGCTTTCGATGCTCGCTCCCCGACCCAAGCGGTTTCGTAAAAACCGATTTTTAAGGAACTTTTTCGACAACACTTGCTGCCGGCGCTTAATTCCTCATAATGGTCTTTGCCACCTATTTGAGGGAGGAACTCATGCCGGACATCATTGGCCGTCATAGAGCCATACTGAACGAAGCTCACTGTCAGACATGCAGCTTGAGCTCACTTTGCCTCCCCTTGGCGCTTGAGCTTGAACACATGGATCAGTTCGACTCGATCATTCGTCGTCGCGCACCACTCAAGAAAGGTGAGCCCCTGTTTCGCCAAGGGGATCTCTTCACCAGCGTGTTTGCCGTACGCTCCGGCAGTCTCAAGCAAGTCACCACGGAAGGTAATGGCAGTGATCAATTGACCAACTTCTATCTCCCTAGTGAGCTGGTGGGCCTTGATGGCATCAACGAAGCATCCTATCCAGGCAGTATCATTGCGCTGGAAACGACTACCGTCTGTGAAATTCCCTTCGACCGTCTGGATCTCCTTTCCGAACAACTCCCTGAATTACGCGGTCAGCTTTATCGCAGCATGAGCAAGGAGTTACGCGAGGATCGGCGCATGATGCGTCTACTTTCACGCAAGACCGCCGACCAACGCCTGGCAAGCTTCTTGATAACGCTATCCGAGCGGTTTCGCCGCAGGGGCTATTCGCCCTATAGCTTTCGGCTTTCCATGTCCCGAGCGGACATCGGCAACTACCTGGGACTGGCAGTGGAAACCGTCAGCCGCATCTTGAGCCGTTTTCAAAGCCAGAAGGTAGTGTCGGTTTCCGGAAGGGAAGTCAATGTCCTCGATATGCCCGCGCTGATTGGTTTATCTGAGGAAGAAGAGCAAGAGCTCAGTTCACCTTGACTGCCTGAATGCGGCTGGCCATCAGGTCAGCCTGCTTGGCTTCCAGCCCGGCAAAATCAAACAGCTGCCGATCGGCCAACTGAGACGGTGCCACGTTGGTGACCGCCTTGAACATGCTCTCCAGCCGGCCGGGGTGTTTCTTGTCCCATTCCGCCAGCATCTCTTTCGCCAGTTGACGCTGCATGTTGGGCTGAGAACCACATAGATTGCAGGGAATGATGGGAAACGCCATGTGCCGGGAAAACTCGGCGATATCGGCTTCCCTGCAATACGAAAGTGGCCGAATCACGATGTTTTTTCCGTCATCCGAGAGCAGTTTAGGCGGCATGGCCTTGAGCGTTCCACCGAAAAAAAGATTAAGAAACAAGGTCTCCAGTATATCTTCTCGGTGGTGCCCCAAGGCAATCTTGGTGGCCTTGATTTCTTCGGCAAAGCCATACAAAGACCCTCTACGCAGCCGCGAACACAGCGCGCAGGTGGTTTTGCCTTCCGGGGTTTTTTCCTTGACCACCGAATACGTATCTCGCTCGAGAATATGATACTCGACGCCTAGATTGTCGAGATAGGCTGGCAAGATATGCTCGGGAAATCCGGGCTGTTTCTGATCAAGATTAACGGCGATCAAGGAAAAATCGACCGGTGCATTGCGCTGCAGGTTGCGCAAAATTTCCAGCAGAGTGTAGCTATCCTTGCCTCCACTGAGGCATACCATGACGCGATCACCTTCCTGAATCATGTCATAGTCGATAATGGCATTGCCTACCTGACGCCGCAGGCGCTTTTGCAGCCTGTTGAAGTCACGTTTTTCCTTGGCATCTACGCCCGGCTTAAAAGCCGATGAAACAATACTACGAGCATCATCTATACCGGAGCCGTTCACCTTGGAATGAGCGAGGACATCAGGATCGAAATGTTCAACGGATTGCATAGAGTAAGCCTGCCGATGGCTGAAATGGCGGGCGAACATTCTATCAACACTCGCCCCTTGCCTACCAACTGTCTATATACCAACTGTCTATACAAACTACCTATCTGCCTAGCAACTTTCTGTCTCCCGCTCACGAATATTCCAGATGGTAACGATGCGACAGCCGTTGCTTGAAATCCTTGACGATATGCAGGGCCTCTCGCAGCAGATCACGCTCCAATGAGGAAAGCTCCTGCACCACCACGCGATCCGGCTGGCGCCCTTCAGCCTCCCCTTCCATCTGGGCCAATTGCTGTCTGAGACGAATTTCGGTGAACAGCGCCAAGGCTTCCCCCAAGTCTTCGGCAAAGCGTTTTTTCAGACGTCCATCCTCCACTAACGCATCGAGACGCTCAAACGTGGACGTCGCCTTGATACGCCGCTCCAGAGCCATGGTGCGAACCCCATGCACGATCGTAAAGATGCCGCCTTTCTTGATATCGATGCCGTGCTGAGGTTTTTTCAACGAGCCGAACAACGTCAGAGGCGTCGAGAAACGCAGCGCCGTGCGAGCAAAGTAGGACAATAAAATCTCATCTCGTGCGCAGCGTTCAAACAATTCATCGCGCACCTGTTCCAGCAATTCTGCATTACCCGCCACCGCATGAGAGTCCAGAAGGATGGCCAGCTTCATCAGGCTCTCGCCATCACGGGCCGCGACCCAGTGAGCGATATTGTGCTTCCACTGAGTTACCGTTCCTACCCACTCAGGATTGCATACCATGATATTACCGGGACAGGGAGGATAGCCCAGCTCCACCAGCGTATCCGTCAGGGCCTGCATTTGCTCACCAACGTCCGGCCACTCCAGGTCGTCGGCAAGAATCAACCCGTTATCCTGGTCAGTCTTGAGAATTTGCTCACCCCGCCCTTCACTGCCCATCACCATCATGCAGCTATCACGATGGTAGCGCTCATCAATCAGAAATCCCCACGCCTTGTTCATGATGCGCCCGTTGAGCGCAGCCAGAAGATCCATGGCAAAGCGCAATTTGACCCCCTGAGCCATTAACGCCTTGACCAACTCAGGGGTGCGCCGGCTAGCTTCGGTCAGAGCCTGTAGGCTATCCGCCTGCTCGACCTGGAGGCTGATGACATAGCTACGACTGGAGAAATAACTCAGCACATCCGTCAGTTCGACAACGCCGGTTACTTCCTTGTCTTCCACCACCGTTACACGGGCGACCTTGTGACGTGTCATGGCCACCAGGGCTTCAAACAGATATTGCTGCGGTGTGACACTCACCAACTCAAAATGGGCAATATCCTTGACCGCAGTGCTCTGCGCCAGTCCCTTGACCACCAAGGCGTTGAGCAAATCAGTCTTGGTCACCATCCCCACGCCTTCCTGACTTTTCACCAACAGGCTATCGGCATGACTGTCATTAAGAGTATGTACCGCCTGGTGGATTTGTGTCGTCGCCTCGACCATCAAGGGCGCGCGCATGCATTCAATCACCTTGGCCAGCATGAACCCAGCCATGGTAACGCCACCTTCTGCACGCTTTTCGGTCAACAAGCGCGCTTTGTGAGCCAAGGTTTGACGAAAGAAATCATTGAAATCGGGATATTTCCGGCATAACTGCTGAAACAAGGCCTTGGGCAGCAAGTAGCACAGCGTCTCCTGCTCCGCCTGGAAACGATAACGACTCTTGCCATTGAGGATACTGATCGCACCAAAAAGATCGCCGGCAGTGTAAAGACCGATCCGAGCACTTGACGCTGGCAAGGTGGGATCGAGTTCAGCCACTTCACCTTTATGAATCAGAAAGACGAACTCACCAGGCTGTCCGGTTTCCAGAATGATTTCATCCCGGTCAAAATAGGCCAGATCCACACCACTGCGTATCCGTTCTCGACCCTCCTCGTCCAACAATGAAAAAGGCGGTTGTGAAAGTTCGACATCGACCATGGTATTACCCTCGTTATAGTACAGGTACTACAAGATTGTGGTGATTCACTGTCTGTCGCCGGCAACACCGGTAATACTCGTTTCGGTACAGTTTGCCAAAACCAGCAGCCACACCTGGAGAAGGATTTCGCAGCGCCTTACCATTATTTGATGGAACCCAAAGAACGACTTATGAAAAGCACCCATCCATGCTGAGAAGCTGAAAGTGGATCAAAACAGAATAACAAAATCATGTTTTGTGAGAATACCTAGACTATCGTTCCGTATCCTTGTGAAACGCATAAGCCCCTACAGAGAAAAAATTATTAAAGCCTTTGTTTTTTAACAATTTATTAAAAATATCCACTACTCCCCTTTTGTCGTGATACCAAAGTCTGGGATTTAATTTTTGTGTTTATTGCCCAGTATTGTTCACGAGTCAGGCAGGGTAATCGCATGTTAGTTACGTAGCTCGATAGGCAGGCATTGAAGTGAGTAGAGAGCGACTTTAGTCAGCCAAGGGCAGTAAAGGGTAACCGGCGCTGTCATCACCAATGATGAAAATGCCGGTTACCTTGTTACCTCTTGAGCATATGAACGAACAAGATGGCTGTATGCTGAAAAGGGATACAAGATATTGTTTCGTGCATGCGACACCCTGATGAGTCATTCATTTTCAGTGCAACTTCCCCCTCCAACCTTAAATTACAAGTGGAGATCATCACTATGGCAGACGATAAATCCAATGCTGCTGCTTACTGGAAGGCTAACGTACGCCTGATTGCCGGATGCCTAGTCGTCTGGGCATTCGTCTCGTACGGCTGTGCCATCCTGTTCCGACCATTGCTGGCAGGCATCCCTGTCGGCGGCACCGACCTTGGTTTCTGGTTTGCCCAACAAGGTTCCATTCTGACGTTCATAGTGCTCATTTTCTTCTACGCCTGGAAAATGAACAAACTGGACGAAAAATTTGGACTCGGGGAGTAAGCCAGCATGAGTCAATTTGCAATCAATCTTTTGTTCGTCGGGGCATCATTTGCCCTATATATAGGCATCGCTGTATGGGCGCGTGCCGGCTCGACCAAGGACTTCTATGTTGCAGGTGGTGGGGTACACCCGATCACTAACGGCATGGCGACGGCGGCCGACTGGATGTCCGCAGCTTCCTTTATTTCCATGGCCGGTCTGCTGGCGTCAGGCGGCTATGCCAACTCATCGTTCCTGATGGGCTGGACCGGCGGCTATGTCATCCTGGCCATGTTGCTGGCACCTTACTTGCGTAAGTTCGGCAAGTTCACCGTGCCCGACTTCATCGGCGATCGCTTCTACAGCAACACCGCTCGTCTGGTGGCGGTAATCTGCCTGGTAGTGGCATCGGTCACCTACGTCATCGGTCAGATGACCGGTGCCGGCGTAGCCTTCTCGCGCTTTCTGGAAGTCAGCAACACCTGGGGCATCTGGATTGCCGCCTTCATCGTGTTCCTGTATGCCGTATTCGGTGGTATGAAAGGCATTACCTACACACAGGTGGCCCAGTACGTGGTACTGATCATTGCCTACACCATTCCGGCAGTGTTCATCGCCATGCAGTTGACCGGCAACCCCATTCCCATGTTCGGGATGTTCAGCACTCACACCGAATCCGGCTTGCCGCTGCTGACCAAACTGAACGCGGTTCTCAATGAACTTGGGTTCCGGGACTACACGGCCGACGTCGACAACAAGTTGAACATGGTCCTGTTCACCCTGTCGTTGATGGTAGGTACCGCTGGTCTGCCTCACGTCATCATCCGCTTCTTCACCGTTCCCAAGGTGGCTGACGCACGTTGGTCGGCGGGCTGGGCATTGGTATTCATCGCCCTGCTCTATCTGACGGCACCGGCTGTCGCCTCCATGGCACGCCTGAACCTGATGACCACCGTTTACCCACAAGCCGCAGGCCAGGTGGAAAGCTACGAAGATGCAATGGATAACGCCCTGATTTATGAAGAGCGTCCCGAATGGATCAGAACCTGGGAAGAGACGGGCCTGATCACCTTCACCGACCGCAACAATGACGGCCGCGTCCAGCTTTACAACGATGGCAATGAAGACTTTGCCGATACAGCGGAAGCGCGTGGATGGGAAGGCAGCGAACTGAGTGTCAACAACGACATTCTGGTACTCGCCAACCCGGAAATCGCCAACTTGCCGCCATGGGTTATCGGTCTGATCGCCGCCGGTGGTATTGCAGCGGCACTGTCTACCGCAGCGGGTCTGTTGCTGGCCATTTCCTCGGCCATCAGTCATGACTTGATCAAGACCATGATCAACCCGAAGATCTCCGAAAAAGGCGAAATGCTGGCTGCGCGGATCTCCATGGGCGGCGCCATCTTGTTGGCAACCTATCTTGGTCTTAACCCACCCGGGTTTGCGGCTCAGACGGTGGCACTTGCCTTCGGCATCGCCGGTGCTTCGCTGTTCCCGGCGCTGATGATGGGTATCTTCTCCAAGCGCATGAACAGCAAAGGCGCGATTGCCGGCATGCTGGCCGGTCTGCTCTGCACCCTGCTGTATATCTTCACCTACTTGGGCTGGCTCTTCATTCCCGGCACCAACATGCTGCCCAACACCGCGGAAAACTGGATATTTGGCGTTTCGCCGCTGTCCTTCGGCGCGGTGGGTGCAATGATCAACTTCGCGGTTGCCTTCGCGGTATCCAGTGCCACTGAAGAACCTCCGCAAGCTATCCAGGACCTGGTGGAAAGCGTTCGCTCTCCAAAAGGGGCTGGCATGGCAGTCGACCATTAAGCCATAATCGATTCCGGATGCAGCCTCTCTGAGCTGTGGAATCAAAATGAAATCGGGCTTCCCCTGGGGGAGCCCGATTGCTTTCAGGAAGGTTGAATTATGTTATGGCATTTAGTTGCGGCAGTATTCGCCGGTTTAGCGGCCGCCGGAGTGGGCTTGTTCTTGCGGGTTGTCACTCGCAAATGGCTACCCAGCTGGATCGTTCCAGTCTGTGCCGGGCTGGGCATGCTGGCTTACCAAATAAACCACGAGTATTCCTGGTTCAGCCACAAGCAAAGCCAGCTACCTGAATCAGCGCAGGTAATCAGCAGCGAAAAAGGTGAAGCCTTCTGGCGCCCCTGGACATATTTCTTTCCAATGACTATCGCCTTCAGGGTCGTCGACCAGGACAACATGGTGAAAAGTGAGGCGAATGACCAACAACTGGTTGAATTCATCCTCTACCACTTTGAAAAACTGCATATGGACCGGGTAACCACGCAGGCTTACCTACTCAATTGCACCACCCGCGACCTCCTGCCCCTCGAAGGGGAACAGCGTCAGCCCCGCACTACCGAGATGCGTCAGCTAAAAGACTCTGCCCCTCTCTACCAAGCGTTATGCAACACCTGACATTTCTTCCAAGTGGCCGGTTTCAAATCTTCAATGCCTGAGTAGCGCCCGGAAACCGGTTGGTGGACTGGACTCACTCAGGTTATCTCGTCATTACAAACTTCCTGCCTCTCGACTGCCCCCATAAGCGGTATTAACGTAGAATCTGCGTTCCCCTGCTGCCTATCGCTTGGCCCGGGTTTTCCAGCACTCCCAAGCGCTATTTCGGTAATCGTATTTACCAGGCACTTATTTGTTAGCTCTATTGACGGAGAGATGCATGTTCCACGGCTGGCTGCTGGTAATCATTTCCCTGTTCTACATTGCCGTGTTGTTCACTATCGCCTGGTACGGTGATCGCCGCGCACGCATGCATGGCGCCAGCCGACGCCGTCCAATCATCTACAGCTTGGCATTGGCCATTTACTGTACCTCCTGGACGTTTTATGGCGCAGTTGGGCAAGCCGCCACTGCGGGCTGGTCGTTTGCCAGCATCTTTGTCGGACCGATACTGACCTTCCTGCTTTTCTGGCCAGTCCTGGCCAAGATGATCCGGGTGGCCAAACACCAGAACGTCACCTCGATCGCCGATTTTATCGCTTCGCGTTATGGCAAGACGCAATCCTTGGCCGCCTTTGCCAGTCTGATCGCCCTCGTCGGCACCCTGCCTTACATCGCCTTGCAGCTGAAAGCCGTTTCCACGTCATTTACCGTACTGACCGATGCCACTGATATCACCAATGCCCCGTTATTCGGGGACACGGCATTTTACATCGCCATCGTCATGGCCGTGTTTGCCATTCTATTCGGCACCCGCCACACCGATGCAACCGAACATCATGAAGGCCTAATCCATGCGGTCGCCTTCGAGTCATTGATCAAACTGGTGGCATTTCTCACCCTGGGTGCCTATGTCACCTGGGTGATGTTTGACGGTTTGGGTGAGCTAATGAGCCATGCCGAAAGCCAACTCGAGTTGCAGCGCCAACTCGCTCGCCAGGACTTCGGGCAAAGTTTCTGGGCGCAAACGCTCTTGGCCATGCTGGCGATCCTTTGTCTTCCCCGCCAATTCCATGTAGCAGTGGTGGAAAACATTCATCCAGATGACGCCACCAAGGCGCGCTGGCTATTTCCGCTCTACCTGATTGCCATTGCCTTCTTCGTGGTGCCTTTGGCCGCCGCCGGCCTGATGCTGTTTTCCGGCACCGGCGTGGAAGCCGATTCCTACGTCCTGGCCCTGTCGATGGCCTCCGACCAGCAATGGCTGACGTTACTTACCTTCATCGGCGGTTTTTCCGCCGCCACCGGCATGGTGATTGTTGCGGCGGTAGCCGTCTCCATCATGATCTCCAATGAGATCGTGATCCCCGCCCTGTTCCGCATGCGCTGGTTCGACACCAAGGCACGTGATTATGGACGCATGGTGCTTCGAGCACGGCGTCTTACCATCGTCGCCGTACTTGCCATGGCCTATGGGTTTTACCATTTGATCGCCGAGTTCTCCTCACTGGCATCGATCGGCATGCTGTCGTTTGCCGCTGCGGCACAATTCGCTCCAGCGGTAATCGGCGGACTGTACTGGAAACGCGGTAACCGGCTCGGGGTTATCGTGGGGATGAACATAGGTTTTGCCATCTGGGCCTACAGCCTGTTACTCCCGGCAATGATCAGTGCTGGGGTGCTACCGGTGGAATGGCTGGACGGTGGACCATTGGGGTTGAACTGGCTATCACCCGTTTCATTGTTCGGACTCAATCTGGGCGATAGCCTCACCCATGGGGTAATGCTGTCGCTGGGACTCAATTTATTCTTTTACATCTTCATTTCGCAAGTCACCTCGCAGCGCGTGGTGGAACGCATTCAGGCTTCGCTGTTCGTCGATAGTGTTGAAACTCGTCAGACCTCGGTCAATCGTCCCTGGACGGGCGCCACTACGGTGGGCGACCTGAAGGTACTCTGCGAACGTTTTCTCGGGGCAGGCCAGGTCGACCGAGCCTTCGAGAACTACGCTCGGCGCAGTGGCAAGCCCTTGGATAACAGCACGCGTGCTTCGATCGATATCATTCAGTTCACCGAGCGTTTCCTGGCATCGGTGCTTGGCGCCTCCTCGGCGCGCATCGTGGTCAACTCGGCTCTTCAGGGTCGGGGTATCGGTATTTCGGATGTCATCTCGATCGTCGATGAAGCCTCGCAAGTGCTGGAATTCAACCGTGCCCTTCTTCAAGCCACCATCGAAAACATCAATCAGGGCATCAGTGTGGTGGACCAGAACCTCAAACTGGTGGTGTGGAACCAGCGCTATCTGGAGCTGTTCCGCTTCCCCGATCACTTGATTCGCGTGGGCGCCCCCATCGATCGGATCTTTCGCTATAACGCCCATAACGGCGAGTACGGCCCTGGCGATCCTGAAGAACACGTCCAATTGCTGCTCGACAACATTCGTGACGGCCAACCCCATCGCTATGTGCGTTATCGCCAGGATGGGAGCGTGCTGGAAGTTCAGGGCAACCCTATGCCCGGTGGCGGATTTGTGTATACCTATCAGGATATTACGCAGCAAAAGCGCATTGAAGAGGCGTTGATTCGCTCCGAAAACAATATACGCATCTATACCGACAACGTTCCGGCCCTCATTGCCTATTTCGACAAGGAGTGTCGTTATCTCTTCACCAACCGCGCTTACGAGCAGGCGTTCAGCATCGACCGGAATGCAGTCATCGGCAAACGCTATGAAGAAGTGCTTGCGGCCAGACATGCCGAAGAACGGGCGCCTTGGGTGGCACGTGCCCTGACTGGCGAACGAGTCAACTTTGAAGTCTCGCTGAGGGTAGGCGACGCCATGCGTTACATGCTGGTGACCTACACCCCGCACTTCGGTGATAGTAATGCGATCCTGGGTTTCTTTGCCCTCTACCAGGACATTACCGAACGGCGCCAAGCTGAAATCGCCCTTAAAGAAACCAACGAAACCCTGGAGGAACGGGTACGTGAGCGTACCCAGGCATTATCCGAGGCCAACGCCGCCCTGCGTCAGGAAAACCGCGTACGTGCGGAAGCGGAGCTCGCTCTGCGCCAGGCCAAGCAGCTCGCGGAAGATGCCAACGCCTCCAAGACCCGCTTTCTGGCGGCGGCAAGCCACGACCTGTTGCAACCTCTCAATGCCGCACGTCTTTTCACTTCAGCCTTGTTGCAGAACGTGAAAGACGAAGACACGCAGCGCACCATCGGCCATATCGATAACTCCTTGCAGGCCGCCGAAGAGCTACTCGGCACCTTGCTGGATATTTCCAAGCTCGATGCCGGTGCCCTGACCCCGCGACGCAGCCACTTTGCCCTGGCGGATATCTTTCGCCCCTTGCGCGCTGAATTCGAAGTCATGGCCGATGAGCGCGGCCTGGACCTGATGGTGGTTCCCACCCAGCAATGGGTGGACAGCGACCCCCAGATGCTCAGACGCATCGTGCAGAACTTTCTTTCCAATGCGCTTCGCTACACTCAAGACGGCCGCGTATTGCTAGGATGCCGGCGCCGGGATGATCGGTTATGGATAGAAGTCTGGGACAGTGGTCCGGGCATTCCTCAATCCAAGTTATCGGAGATCTTCCAGGAGTTCCGCCGGTTGGATCAGGTCTCACGTCACAAGGAAAGCGAGAGAGGATTGGGGCTCGGGCTGTCCATAGCCGACCGAATGAGTCGCGTACTCGATCATCCGATCAAGGTGCTTTCTCAGGAAGGGGTGGGTACCGTCTTTGCGGTGAGTGTTCCACGAGTAGCCGCGGGAGAGCGCCCCACCGAGAATGCCGAGCTTCAACAGCGCCGCGGCAGCAACAAGCTCGCCGGGATTCGTCTCGTATGTATCGACAACGAGACGTTAATCCTAGAAGGCATGGTCGCCATGCTATCGGGATGGGGATGCGAGGTGTTTACCGCAACCACCATCGGGGGAGCAAAATCGGTACTGCGCAATATGGACGGCGAACCCGACGCCATCTTGGCGGATTATCATTTGGACAATGAAGTCACCGGCCTGATGGCGCTGGAAGTGTTGAGCGAACGCCTGGAAGGGGAAGTGCCGGGCGTGGTGATCACCGCCGATAGAACCGAAGCCGTCGCGGAAGAAATCAGACGCAGTGGCTATCAGCTATTGCTCAAGCCAGTGCGCCCCGCTGCGCTACGCGCCTTGCTGACCCGCACCTTGCAGGCCAGCCGTGCTCCTCGCAGCGACTGAGTCGGCGCTGCGATATAAGCAAAAGGCAGGGTTAGTTCAGGACTGAACCTTAGGGGGGTCGACTTCAAGCTTCTGGGCGGCAATCACCGCCTGGGTGCGTGAATGCACTCCCAGCTTGCGCAGGATAGCCGTTACATGTGCCTTGATCGTGGCTTCGGAAACACTCAGCTCATAGGCAATCTGCTTGTTAAGCAAGCCTTCCGTCAACATGTTGAGAACGCGAAACTGCTGAGGGGTCAACGAGGCGATGGCTTCGGCAAAGCGCGTTTCATCCTCATTGCTGCCTTCCATGACATTAGCCAAGGCTTCCGGCAACCAGACTTCACCTTCGAGAATTTCTCCCACTGCTTCGGCAATCAGGGCCAGCGAAGATGATTTGGGGATAAAGCCGGAAGCGCCGTAATCGATGGCCCGCCTTACCACATAAGGTTCATCGCTCCCCGACACGACCGCTACCGGGATATCGGGCATCTGGCCGCGTAACTGAATCAACCCGGAAAAACCATGGGCGCCGGGCATGTGTAAATCCAGCAGGATCAAGTCCGCATCGGGATGGCGCTTGACCACTTCGTTGGTCGCTTGCATGGTGTCGGCTTCCACGATTTCTGCTTGTGGTGCCAACTGGCGCAACGCCTGCGTCAGCGCCGCGCGAAAAAGCGGGTGATCGTCGGCGACAATAAATTTATGGGCAAAGGCCATGGATATTCCTCCGGTTCCTTGCGCAGCGGGTCACTACCTGCCGCCACGAGGCTAGGCTCATTGGGGTGGGAGCATGGTAACGCATGGACTTCCCGATGCCCAAGCACTGCGCGAAGAATGTGTCATTTTTATACAACAATGCCGGCCCAAAGGGCCGGCATTGTTCATTGGCATCGCTTATATTTGATCTGGAGCAATTATTTGATAGCGCGATGCTCGATTAGGTCATCCACGACAGAAGGATCGGCCAGAGTACTGGTATCGCCTAATCCGTCACATTCATTTGCAGCGATCTTGCGAAGGATACGGCGCATGATCTTGCCTGAGCGCGTCTTGGGCAGACCTGGTGCCCACTGAATGATATCCGGCGAGGCAATGGGACCGATGTCCTTACGTACCCACTTGATCAACTCTTTCTTGAGTTCGTCGGTAGGTTCGGCGTTATCGTTCAAGGTAACGTAGATATAGATACCCTGGCCCTTGATATCATGCGGGAAGCCAACCACAGCAGCCTCGGCAACGGCTTCATGAGCCACCAGAGAAGATTCAATCTCGGCGGTACCCATACGGTGGCCGGAGACGTTGAGCACGTCGTCAACACGCCCGGTGATCCAGTAATAGCCATCCTCGTCACGGCGGGCACCGTCACCGGTGAAGTACATGCCTTTGTAGGTCGAAAAATAGGTCTGAACGAAGCGGTCATGATCGTTCCAGATCGAACGCGCCTGACCCGGCCAGGAATCCATGATCACCAGATTACCGTCGGTCGCGCCTTTGAGCTCATTGCCTTCGTTGTCAACGAGGGCCGGCACCACACCGAAGAAAGGCATGGTCGCAGAGCCCGGCTTGAGGTCGGTTGCGCCCGGCAAGGGAGCTATCATGATGCCGCCGGTTTCCGTCTGCCACCAGGTATCCACGATAGGGCATTTTTCATTGCCGATAACGCGGTAGAACCACTCCCAGGCTTCCGGGTTGATTGGTTCACCTACCGAGCCCAGCAAACGCAGGCTTTCACGCGTACTGGAATCCATGACGTTGTCGCCATGCGCCATCAGGGCACGTACCGCCGTGGGGGCCGTGTAAAGGATGGAAACTTTGTGCTTATCAACAATCTCACCCATGCGGCCGTGAGTCGGATAGCTCGGCACCCCTTCAAACATCAGAGTGATGCCACCGTTGGCGAGCGGCCCATAGATAATATAACTATGCCCCGTGACCCAGCCCACATCGGCGGTACACCAGTAAACCTCGCCTTCCTTGTAATCGAAGACATACTGATGCGTCATCGCGGCATACGTCAGATAACCCCCGGAGGTATGCTTCAGCCCCTTGGGGGCACCGGTGGAGCCGGACGTGTAAAGGATGAATAGCGGGTCTTCGGCGCCCATTTCTTCCGCCGCACAGTCGGTGGACTGATGGTTCACGGCATCCTGATACCAGACGTCACGGCCGTCCTTCCACTCGACATCGCCCCCAGTACGCTTGACCACCAATACCTTCGTGCAGACTTCGGTACCGGGACGCGTCAGGGCGGCATCGACGTTATCCTTGAGCGGCACGTGCTTGCCGCCACGCACGGATTCATCGGCGGTAATCACCAGCTTGGAGTCGGCACCGATGACACGTTGAGCGACGGCATCTGGAGAGAAACCACCGAAGACCACGGAGTGAATGGCACCGATACGTGCACAAGCCAGCATGGCGACGGCGGCTTCCGGAATCATCGGCATGTAAAGCGTGACTACGTCACCCTTGGCGACACCCATTTCCTTGAGCGCATTGGCAAGCTTGCAGGTACGCTCATGCAGCTGACGGTAGGTGATCGTCTCGGAATCGTTGGGGTCATCCCCTTCCCAGATGATCGCCGGCTGGTCGCCGCGCGCTTCAAGATGGCGATCCAGACAGTTGGCGCTGACGTTGAGAGTGCCGTCTTCAAACCAGCGAATATCTACGTTATTGATGTCGAAAGAAGTGTGCTTGATTTTTGTGGGTTTTTTGATCCAGTTAATACGCTCGGCCTGGTCGGCCCAGAAGCCTTCAGGATCGTCCACCGACTGCTGGTACATGGCCTGATACTTTTCTTGGTCGGCCCAGGCATTGGCGGCGAAATCGTCGCGCACCGGATAGACGTTCTGCTGTTCGCTCATGAAATTGCCTCTAGTCCGTAGGAATGAGTTCGCGGAAACAATTCCGTGAAATGCACTCACTAAGGGGAATGTTGTCGACCAGGTTATTATTAACTCTATCGACGCCATATAACTCTCTTAGCATAAACCTCCCTTGGCAGCCTTCCCTTTAGACATTGGTATTAGCTATTTTTATTTATATAACAAAGACTTATATACGCCCTTCAGACCCATCCTCCGCATGATAGACCAAGGTCTCGGCACAAAAACGGCAACGGTAGCATCCTCCTTGCAGGACGAAGGTATGTCGGCGGCGCGTCAAGGCATGCTCCCGGCAACCACAGCGATAGCGAAACGGGGTCAAACGCACGCGCTGCGTATCGAAGCGGTGAGTTACCCGAGGCACCAAACCGAATAATTCACGCATGACGGTTTTCCATTCATGCCCATGAGGTTTCAGCCGAGGACCATTTTCCAGGTGAAACACCAACCAGTGAGCCATTTCATGAGGAATCACTTCCTCAAAGAAAGCCAGACGATTATCTTCCAAGAGTAGTCGATTAAAACGCAGCCCGCCGCGTTTCATATTCGCTTGCCCCGCCCCGGCCCCCCGCAGATCCAGCCATACTCCCGGTCGCGGCAAATCAGGATGCACTTCCCGGCACAATTGCCACGCCTCGGCCACCCGCGCATCCACGGCCTGTGCCAAAGCGCTCGAATCAAGTAACCCTAGTCGTTTGCTGCACGGCGAAGGCAATACCGGTGTCGTCATAATGCTAAACTGTGCCTTTGATTCACGTAATGATGAGGTTCCCATGGCAGATCACTCCTCCCCTCATGCGGAGACACCCTCTCCTCAGCCGCTGCTTGACGATGAACAACTTGAACGGCTGGATGAGTTTCTCGATTCCGAGCACGTCGACCCCGATGCACTGGATTTGATTTCAGCTCATGGCTTTCTTGTCGCTCTCGCCGTCGCTCCGCGGGAAACCCCCTCCACTGAATGGATGGCAGAGCTTTTCCAAGGCGAGCCGACGTTCACCAGCGATGCCCAGCGTCAGGACATTTTCGCGCTGCTCACCTTGCTGCGCGATAACGCCGTGGACGTGCTCGAACAAGGCGGGCTGCCGGAGCTACCTTTCGACCTGACTCTCAAGGGAGCCACACCAGAAGACACACCTATAGGCGATTGGTGTGCCGGTTTCATGGAAGGCGTTTTCCTCGATGAAACCGCCTGGTTCGACGATAACGAAGAGGCCACGGCAACGCTACTTCTGCCGTTCATGCTGCTCTCCGGGCTGTTCAATGACGAACCGGACATGGCGGAGCTTTCCGCCGATACCCAGCGCTTGGAAGCGCTGGTGGTTCAGCTACCCGAACTGGTACTGGATATTTACCTGCACTACCGGGTGCCGCCGGAAACCGCCAAGCCCAAGCCGCGCAAAAAGGCACCGGCGCCGGGCAAAAGACGTTAACGCAACCGAGCCAGCAAGCTGTCCAGCGTGCCGTACAGCCATTCCTTGATGCGTTGCGGATAAGGACGTTTCGCCCATTCACCGACATTCACTTCTGCACTGGAAGCGAAATTACGCTTGAACAATTCGCCCACTTCATCCGCCAGATATCGATCTTCGATTTCCTGGTTGGCTTCCAGGTTCCAGTGCAGATTCCAGTGGTCGAAATTGCAGGACCCCAAGCTGACCCAATCGTCCACCACCACAAATTTGGCATGGATGAACGTCGGCTGGAATTCAAAAATTCGCACCCCCGCCTTGAGCATACGCTGATAGAACCGCTGACTGGCATAGCGCACCCCGGGGTGGTCGTTCTTGCTCCCCGGCAGCAACAACCGTACATCCACCCCTCGGCGCGCCGCCCGAGTCAGCCTCAGCCGCAAGGTGAAAGTGGGCACGAAATAAGGCGTACATAGCCACAGCCGTTGCCGGGAAGAGGAAACACGTTGGTACAATGAGTGGCGAATGGCCTGATAACGGTAACCTCGCCCCCAGATCACCCGGCCGCGCATGCCTTCCTCGCCTCGCTGCGCGGCAGATGTATCCGGAAGATTGCGTACCAGCCAGGTTTTTCCCGTACCGCGTGTCAGCCTGGAATCCCATAACTGGCGGAACAGTCGCTCCCAGTCGTTCACTACCGGCCCCTGAATACGGATGGCAATTTCATACCAGGCTTGAAGGAATTCATCCACGGCCCCGAACCCACCGGTGAACGCCACCTTCCCATCGACTACCACGATTTTACGGTGATCACGGCTCAGATTACGTGCCAGGGAATGAAACCCTAGCGGATTGAAAAAACGCAATGCTACGCCGCCGGCTTCCAAACGGTGTCGGTCTTCCTTTGAAAGGCCCATGGCGCCGTAACCATCCAACAATAGAAGAACCGTCACACCACGCTGGGCCGCGGCGATCAGCGCATTGCAGACCCGAGTGGCAAGCTTACCGGACTCCATCAAGTAGAGTTCGACCAGTATGTAATCCTGCGCCTGCGACACCACCTTGAACATGGCAGGCAAAAACCGAGAAGCCTCGGGCAGTAACGTAAATTGGTTGCTCTCTCGCCAGACACTTTTCAAACCGCTTCCTTCATGCATCCCGTCGCATCCTTGATCTTCTTTCCCAGGCGTTTGTGGCTCAGCCTGGCAAGTGTCAGCGCTGGGTCAACGCCCGGTGAACATACAAATCATACCGACTGGTTTTACCCTCCACACTGTGCTGAGGCGCCGGACCCGCGATAGGCGGCGCCTTGCGTGGCCGCTTGACCACCACCCGATGGGTCGCCACATCCAGCGCCGCTTCCAGCAAGCGCGATGCATCAGGATCATCGCCCGCTAGTTCACGAAACAGGCGCATTTCCTTTTTGACCAGGGCAGACTTTTCCCGATGAGGAAACATGGGATCAAGATGAATGACTTGTGGCGAAAACGCCGCTTCAGCGACCAATGCCTCTAGTTCACTCACCGCATCCCCCTTGATCAACCGCATACGCGCTATTATCGCGGCAATCTCTGGATCACCGGCGGCACGCATCAGACCATCCCCAAGCAAGGCGGCAATGGCGTCGACACGCTCGATCAATAGCACCTCGGCCCCCAGGCTCGCCAATACGAAAGCATCGCGCCCCAGACCCGCAGTGGCATCGACCACATTCGGCGTTACCCCCTTGCTCAAACCGCATGCCTTGGCGACCAGTTGGCCGCGGCCACCACCGAAGCGCCGCCGATGAGCCGCACGCCCTTGCACAAAATCCACACGTAGAGGCTTGCCGTAGAGAAGTTCATCCCCGGCCAGCACCAAGCCATCTGACTGATGGCGCAAGATCAACCCATCGGGAAGACTCATGCCGGCTTTTTCCAGGCGACTTCATTACGCAGATACACTGGCTGAACCTCATGGGGATCACGCCCCAGGCCAGCATCAAGGTCCCGAGCAGCCAACACCACCATGTCTTCGGCACTGGCTTCGATGTTCTCGAGCGTCTGGGTCAAGCCGGCTTGAACCTGGGCGGGCATTTGCTCCCATAACGTCCAACCCGACCCCACCCCTACCCAGTCGGTTTCCTTTGCGGGCAACCGCAAGGCTTGCGGGGCGATTACCGCTTCTTCCTGCAAAAGCGTGGTGACACCATCGGCACAGTGCCAGGCAGCCACATAGATCTCGCCCATCCGGGCATCCAGGGCAGTGACCAGATAGCGAAAGTGATAGCGACGGTGGGCACCCAGCGCCAAAGCCTCCAGGGTGGATACGCCCAACAGAGGCCGTTCCAGACCGAACGCCAACCCCTGAGCCGCCCCCGCTGCAATTCGCAAGCCGGTGAAAGAACCTGGACCACGTCCATAGGCCACCGCATCCAACTCGCTTGGAGCAATACCGGCCTCGGCCAGGACCTCATCCACCATCGGCATCAACCGACGGGTATGGGCACGGGGCGTCAGCTCAAAGCGACTGATGCATTCCTGCTTTCCGGCATCCCGCCGGAGCAAGGCAACCGAACAAGCACTCGAAGAGGCATCCAAGGCAAGCAACACTGATGACATGGCGAAAAACCACCCAACGCAGAATGAAACATGATTATACGTGGCTTGGGCCATAACGACGATGGCCCGCACGAGGCGGGCCATCTGCGATGCTGGGCAAGCGAGAGTCAGTCTTTAAGTGCTTCAAGCACCTGACCGGTAATCTCGTCAACGCTACCGGTGCCTTCCACACGGTGATACTCGGGGGCCGCTTGCGGATCTTCCTTGGCCCACTGCTGGTAATAGTCGACCAGCGGAGCCGTTTGGTCATGATAGACCGCAAGACGATGACGCACGGTTGATTCCTGATCATCCTCGCGTTGAATCAAGGCTTCACCGGTCACATCATCCTTGCCTGATTCCTTGGGCGGATTGTGCTCGACGTGATAGACGCGCCCGGATGCAGGGTGAACCCGGCGTCCTGCCAGACGACTGACGATTTCCTCATCGGAAACCGCGATTTCCAGTACATGATCGATCTTCACGCCGGCATCTTTCATGGCTTCCGCCTGAGGAATGGTGCGCGGAAAGCCATCCAGCAGGAAACCATTTTCGCAATCCGGCTGGCTGATACGCTCCTTGACCAGATCGATGATGAGGTCGTCGGACACCAGACCACCGCTGTTCATGATTTCCTTGACCTTGAGCCCCAGCTCACTGCCTTCCTTGACGGCGGCGCGCAGCATGTCGCCGGTGGAAATTTGCGGGATCTTGAACTGCTCGCAAATAAATTGAGCTTGAGTTCCTTTACCAGCCCCCGGGGCGCCCAACAGGATCAAACGCATCGCACTGCTCCTTGGATTACAAAAATGTAAAAAATAGACCGTCGACAATAACCGCGCCGCCGAAGAGGCACAACTCTCCAAAAGCCTGAGAAGCGGCTTTTTTATCAAGTTTAGCCGGTAAAACCGGTTTAGATCGAAAACATGCGACGCAAACGGCGCCCGAAGGCGCCGCTAACGTAACGTTACTTAAAATAACTCTGCTACAGCAGCAAGCGCCGAATATCGCTCAGCACCTCCGCCAGGAAGGCGGTGAAGCGCGCTGCATCCGCCCCGTTGATCGCTCGGTGATCGTAGGACAGCGACAGCGGCATCATCAGCCGTGGCTGGAAGGCGGTGCCGTCCCAGACCGGCTTCATCGACGCCTTGGACACCCCGAGGATGGCCACTTCCGGCGCATTGACGATCGGGGTGAACGCCGTGCCGCCGATCGACCCCAGACTCGAGATGGTGAAGCAGCCGCCGGTCATTTCCTCGCGCTTGAGTTTCTTGGTCTGGGCCTTCTTGCCCAGCTCGGCCATGTCCTTGGCGATCTCGATCAACGACTTCTTGTCGGCATCGCGCACCACCGGCACCATCAGTCCGGCCGGAGTATCCACCGCCACGCCGATATGCACGTAGTGCTTCCACACCAGCGTCTCGCCGTCGCCCTTCAGGCTGACGTTGAACTGCGGGAACTTCCTAAGCGCAAAGGCACAGGCCTTGACCATGAACGGCAGCGGGGTGAGCTTGGCGCCCTGGGCTTCCGCTTCGGCCTTCATCGCCTTGCGAAACGCTTCGAGCTCGGTGATGTCGGCTTCGTCGAACTGGGTCACGTGGGGCACGTTCAGCCAGCTGCGGTGCAGGTTGGTTGCGCCCATCTTGAGCAACCGCCCCATGGGCTTTTCTTCGATCTCGCCGAACTGGCTAAAGTCGACCTCGGGAATCGGCGGGATGCCCGCGCCACCGCTGGCGGCGGGGGCCGCACCGGGCTTGGCCTGGTTGGCAATCGCCTGCTTGACGTACTCATGCACGTCTTCCTTGAGTACCCGCTCCTTGGGGCCGCTGGGCTTGACCAGCCCCAGGTCCACGCCCAGCTCCCGGGCCAGCATGCGCACCGCCGGCCCGGCATGCACCAGCTTGCCGTCGCGCGGCTTGTGTGCAGCCATCTGGGCTTCGGGGCTCGGGGTGCCGGGGGGCGTTTCCGCCTTGGCGGCCGGCTTGTCAGCCTTGGGCGCCGGGGCGCTCTTTTCGGCCGACTGTGGCTTGGCTTTCTTGGCCGGCTTGGTGCCCGCCACCTCCATGATACCGATTACGTCGCCTTCGGAGACCGTGTCACCTTCCTTGACGGTTAGCTCGACGATCCGGCCCTTGTAAGGGCTGGGCACGTCCATCGAAGCCTTGTCGGACTCCAGGGTGATCAGCGGATCTTCCTCATTGACCTCGTCACCGGCCGCCACGCCGATCTCGATGATCGGTACATCCGTGGAACCGGACAGATCCGGCACCCGAATTTCCTTGCGCTCGGGCTCGCCGTTGCCGGTTTCTTCTTCGGCAGTACTTTCGGTAGCGTCTGCCTCTGGCTCGCTAGCCGGCGCAGAGGCGGCTTCTTGCGCCGGTGCCGGCTCGTCGGCCGCGCCGTCACCGGCGATTTCCATTTGGCCGATCACATCGCCTTCGGAGACGGCATCGCCTTCCTTGACCGTCAAGCTGACGATCCTGCCGGTGTGTGGGCTAGGCATGTCCATGGAGGCCTTGTCGGACTCCAGGGTGATCAGGGTGTCTTCGGCGTCGACTTCGTCGCCTTCGGCCACCGCCACGTCGATGATCTCGACGTCGCTGTCGCCGCCCAGGTCCGGCACCTTGATGTCGACGGTCTGCTTACCGCCGCCGGCTTTTTTGGCGGCAGGCTTATCCGCCGCTGGCGGTGCTTGTTTCTCTTGCGATGACGGTCTTGCGTCGGGCTCAGGCTCGGCTGGGGCGGGCTTTTCGTCGTTTTCGCCGTCGCCGCCCCCCTCGATTTCCAGCTCGAGGATGTCGTCGCCTTCCGAGACCGTATCGCCTTCTTTCACCAGCACCTTGAGGACCTTGCCGCCTTTCGGGGCGGGCACGTCCATGCTGGCCTTATCGGATTCCAGGGTGATCAGGGTGTCTTCCGCGGCGATCACGTCGCCTTCGGCCACCGCGATCTCGATGATTTCGACACCTTCGCTGCCACCGATGTCGGGCACTTTGATGATTTCGCTACTCAAGGTCGCGCTCCTTCCAAATCGTGTCGAGCCGGCGGGCCTGGCCCGCCGGGCACCGGATCAGCTGGTCAGCGGGTTGGGCTTGTCGGGGTCGATGCCGTATTGCTTGATGGCCTCGCCGACCCGCTTGCGTTCGATCTCGCCGCGATCCGCCAGGGCCTTGAGCGCGGCGACCACCACGAAGTGGCGGTCCACTTCAAAGAAGTAGCGCAACTTCTCGCGGCTGTCGGAGCGCCCGTAGCCGTCGGTACCCAGTACCGTGTAGTCGCTGGGCACCCAGGCGCGGACCTGGTCGGCGTAGAGCTTCATGTAGTCGGTGGAGGCGATCACCGGCCCCTCGCGCCCGGCCAGGCACTGGGTGACATGCGGCGTGGCCGGGTCCTCGTCGGGGTGCAGGAAAGCCTGGCGGTCGACGGTCAGGGCGTCACGGCGCAGCTCGTTGAAGCTGGTGACGCTCCAGATGTCGGCGCCGATGCCCCAGTCCTTGGCCAGCAGCTCGGCGGCGGCTTCGACTTCGCGCAGGATGGTGCCGGAGCCCAGCAGCTGGACGCGGCCCTTGTCGCCCTTTGTCTCGCGCAGCAGGTACATGCCCTTGATGATGTCCTCGGCGGGGATCGTCTCGAGCTCGGGGTGCTCGTAGTTCTCGTTCATCACCGTGAGGTAGTAGAAGCAGTTTTCCTTGTCGGCGAACATGCGCTTCAGGCCGTCCTGGAGGATCACCGCGACCTCGTGGGCGTAGGTGGGGTCGTAGCTGCGGCAATTGGGGATGGTCGAGGCTTGGATCAGGCTGTGGCCGTCCTGGTGCTGCAGGCCTTCGCCGTTGAGCGTGGTGCGCCCGGCGGTGCCGCCGACCATGAAGCCGCGCGCCTGGAGGTCGCCGGCGGCCCAGGCGAGATCGCCGATGCGCTGGAAGCCGAACATGGAATAGTAGACGTAGAACGGCAGCAGGGTGACGTTGTTGTTCGAGTAGGAGGTAGCGGCGGCGATCCAGGCGGACATGGCACCAGCCTCGGAGATACCTTCCTCGAGGATCTGGCCTTGCTTGTCCTCGCGGTAGAACATGATCTGGCCCTTGTCCACCGGCTCGTACTTCTGGCCTTCGGAGGTGTAGATGCCCAGCTGGCGGAACATGCCTTCCATGCCGAAGGTGCGCGCTTCATCGGGGATGATCGGTACCACGCGTTTGCCCAGGGTCTTGTCCTTGACCAGGCCGTTGAGCACCCGCACGAAGGCCATGGTGGTGGAGACTTCGCGGCCCTTGGAGCCGCCGGTCTGGGAGGCGAAGATCTTGTGATCGAGCCCGGGGATCTCCAGCGCCTGGAAGTCGCTGCGCCGGCTGGGCAAATAGCCACCCAGGCGTTCGCGCTGCAGGTGCATGTACTTGAGCTCGGGGGAGTCGTCCTCGGGCTTGTAGTAGGGCACGTCCTTGAGCTGGTCGTCGGACAGGGGAATGCCGAAGCGGTCGCGGAAGGTCTTCAACGCCTCGTGTTCCATGGTCTTGATCTGGTGGGCTTCGTTGGCGGCTTCGCCGTCACCGCCGCCCATGCCGTAGCCCTTGACGGTGTGCGCCAGGATCACGGTAGGCTTGCCGCCGGCGTTCTGGGTGGCCTCGTGGTAGGCCGCATACACTTTGAAGGGGTCGTGGCCGCCGCGGTTGAGCTTCCAGATGTCCTCGTCGGACAGGTCCTTGACCATCGCGGCGGTTTCCGGGTACTTGCCGAAAAAGTGCTCGCGGGTGTAGGCGCCGCCGTTGGCCTTGTAGTTCTGGTACTCGCCGTCGACCGCCTCATCCATGCGCTTTTGCAGGATGCCTTTCTTGTCCTTCTCGAACAGGGGATCCCAGTGACGGCCCCAGACGACCTTGACCACGTTCCAGCCGGCGCCGCGGAACACCCCTTCCAGCTCGTCCATGATACGGCCGTTGCCGCGCACCGGGCCGTCCAGGCGCTGGAGGTTGCAGTTGACCACAAAGATCAGGTTGTCGAGGTTCTCGCGCCCGGCCAGGGAAATCGCGCCCAGCGATTCGGGCTCGTCGCACTCGCCGTCACCCATGAAACACCAGATCTTGCGATCGTGCATGTCCTTCATTTCACGCGAGTGCAGGTACTTCATCACGTGAGCCTGGTAGATCGCCTGGATCGGGCCCAGACCCATGGAGACTGTGGGGAACTGCCAGAAGTCGGGCATCAGCCAGGGGTGCGGGTAGGACGACAGGCCGTCGCCGTCGACTTCCTGACGGAACTTGTCCATCTGCGCTTCGGACAGGCGGCCTTCGAGGAAGGCGCGGGCATAGATGCCCGGCGCCACATGGCCCTGGATGTAGATCAGGTCGCCTTCAAAGTCGCCGTTGGGGGCGCGGAAGAAGTGGTTGAAGCCCACATCATAGAGCGTTGCCGCCGACATGAAGCTGGCAATATGGCCGCCCACCCCGGGGCAGGCGCGGTTGTTGCGGATCACCTGGGCGATGGCGTTGTAGCGGATGATGGAACGAATGCGGCGTTCCATGAACAGGTCGCCCGGCATCGGCGCTTCGCGGTGGACCGGGATGGTGTTGCGGTGCGGGGTTGTCACCGAGAAGGGCACCTTCATCCCGTCTCGGCGCAGCCGGTCCGCCAGGCGGGTCATCAGGTAGCGGGCACGATCCTCACCCTCGCGATCCAGTACCGACTCCAGGGAATCCATCCATTCCGTGGTTTCGGTCAGATCGAGATCTTCTCTTGTCTCCAGACTCATAGAGGTCTCTCCGAATGACGATAAATGACAATGGCCCCGCAACCTCAGGGCCGGCCGGCGATAGCGACGCTTACGCCGTGAACCAATGATAAATCGCTGTAAAGAGCATCAACCATAATAGACGGCAACAGCACCGAATTGGAATTTGGCTCTATATTCAACGAACTATATTCCGCGAGCTATATTCAACGACTATCTAATTTCAAAACGAATCACGTAATTTCAAAATGTAGTAAAGCTACAAAAATGTTAAAAATAACTGGCTTGTACAGCAGAAGATACCTCAAAGTCGCCACGCTGCCAATTCACCGCAACAGGAAAAGCCTATCGAAAACAAAGTACTGCACTGCAGCATAAGCATTGCCCAGAATATCGCGTCTTACGACCAAGGCGCAGCAACTTGTAGTCAAACTACCGTTTTATAGGTTTTAGACGATAGTCCAGCCAGATAGCCGCGAAAATATTGCCAATCAAATGCCGGTCCAGGGTCGGTCTTGCGCAACGGCGCCACCTGGGCGTGGCTGGTAATACGTTCGGGCGTAAGAGAAGGATAGCAGTCCATCAAGTTTTTGGTGGCACACGCCAAGGCATGATATTGAGCCTGGGTGAAAGGCGTCTCGTCATCTCCTTCAAGCTCGATACCCACTGAAAGATCATTGAGTGCGCGGCGCCACTGCTTGCAACGTGCATCGAACCAGATAGAGCGCCCGGCATGCCAGGCCCGCGACTCGAAGGGGACGAACTGGACGCACTTACCGTCGCGGCGAATCAGCAAATGTGCCGAGACGCGCAAATGGGCGATCTCACTAAAAAATTCATCCGCATCCGGATCAAGGCGGTTCAGAAACAAGGCCTCTATTGCATCGCCATGAAACTGCCCCGGTGGCAAACTGATAGCATGCAGGAGCAGTAACGAGACTTCGCCTTCGGGACGCTGATCCTGATTGGGCGAATCCACCCGGCACGCTGCCCCCCACCACCCTTGTTCGATTGAATCTTGATGGACTGGACGTTGGTCGACTGCACTTTTCTCCATGGTTTGTTGTCGCTTGATCACCTTGCCCCCTGACGTTGCGCTGTGACTTTTCCTATAATGCTCAACTATATGTTATTCCTTCTGCTGAAAGGCACGCTATGCATTATCAAACCGCCCTTATCGATGAAATCCGTAACAGCGCCGCGCACCTGTTGGCGGAAGACGTCGGCCCCGGGGACATTACCGCTGAATTGATCCCCGACACCCAGTGGGCCACCGCTCATGTGATTACCCGAGAGGCTGCGGTGCTATGCGGTGTTGCTTGGGTCGATGAGGTATTTCGCCGCCTGGACAGCCGTGTGGTGCTCCATTGGCTGGCCGCGGATGGTGACAGCTTGGAAGCCGGGCAACGCTTTGTGGAAATGGAGGGTCCTGCGCGCAGTCTATTGACCGGCGAACGTGCCGCACTCAATCTGCTGCAGACACTTTCCGCCACCGCGACAGCCACACGGCATTATGTGAACTTGATCGAAAATACCGGTGTACGTCTGCTGGATACGCGCAAGACACTACCTGGCATGCGTTTAGCGCAAAAATACGCGGTGACTTGCGGCGGTGGGCATAACCACCGTATCGGTCTGTGGGATGCTTTTCTTATCAAGGAAAATCATATTGCTGCCTGTGGCGGTATCGAAGCGGCAATCAACCAGGCTCACAAGATTGCCAAGGAACTTGCCGTGGAAATCGAAGTGGAAACGTTCGATGAGCTCGATCAGGCACTGGCGGCGGGCGCCGATACTATCATGCTGGATAACTTCTCACTGGACGATATGCGCGAAGCGGTCAAACGTACCGCAGGACGCGCTGTCCTGGAAGCCTCGGGGAACGTCGACGCAAGCACGCTGCGCGCCATTGCCGAGACCGGCGTTGACTGTATTTCCAGCGGTGCGTTAACCAAGGATATCAAAGCCATCGACCTTTCCATGCGCATCACCCAGACGCGCTCACAAACGTGATGCCAAGCATCGCCTAGGTTTCTACCGCCACGATTGGCTTTTTCAAATGGTGGCGACGCAACCGCTCGCCGCCACGCTCGACCCATTCCTCACCTAAGTCACGCCAGCCCCGTCGCAGCAAACGTTCACAAAGCATCAGGCTGGCGTCTATCTGGATATGCTGGATGCCATGTTCCAGCAACAAACGCTCGGCATGGATCAACAAGGTGGTGCCAATACCCCGCCCGGCCAACGTCGGCCAGACGTAGAGAGTGACCACGCGACCTGTGGGAATATCCAGCTCCAGAAAAGCCACGCAACGGCCATCACAGGTAGCCACCAGGGTGGTATAAAGCGCCTGACGCACCGCCCAGGCACTGGCTTCTCGCGGCAGTGCCGAAGCCCAGGCCTGGCGCTGCGTCAAGTCGTATTGCGCCGTCGCACCTTGCATCACCGCATGGTAAAACACTTCCGCCTGGTCGGCCGCATCACGCGACAGGGCGGCACGATAAAGTATGCGAGGGCTAGTCATCCGGTTATCCTTATTGGTTGGCGCGTCTTGGCAGACTAAGCACTTTGCTTAAACGACTCAAGCCGCACCGTCTCGATTACTTTCCACGATACCCTGCTCCCTATGCCTGATTCATCTTTCGCAGCTGCTCACTTTTCACTCACTTCTATCGGTGTGATCGAAAGCGATTACCCGGATAAATTCGGCATTCCGCGCCAGCCGGGCCTGGCCCCGGCGGCGCGCGCCACGCTTGTGCTGACACCCCCGCACAATGACGCCTTGGCGGTACGCGGACTGGAAGCCTTTAGCCACCTGTGGCTAAGCTTCATTTTTCATCAGAGCCCTGAACGCTGGACACCGTTAGTGCGTCCACCTCGCCTGGGCGGCAATGCCAAAGTCGGCGTATTTGCCAGCCGCAGCACCCATCGCCCCAACCGTCTGGGACTTTCGCTGGTGGAGCTTACGCGCGTGGACACTACCCAGGGTGTGCGCCTGGAATTAGCTGGTTGCGACCTGGTCAGCGGCACGCCGGTGGTGGATATCAAGCCCTACTTACCTTGGGCGGAAGCACACCCGGAAGCACGTTCCGGCTTTGCTCCCCAGCCGCCTGAAGCCTGCCCGGTGAGCTTTTCCCCTTCTGCTGTTTGCGACTTGGCGCAACACCCTGAGGGGGAATCGCTAACGCTGCTCATCAGCCAAGTGCTTGCCCAGGACCCTCGCCCGGCCTATCGCAAGAACAGCACAGCGGACCGCCTCCATGGAGTCAGGCTCAGAGACGTGGATGTGCGCTTTCGCGCTGTAATAAACAATGACGCCACGACTCTGGAAGTCGTGGCGATCGTCGCGGTTTAAGGCAGGGCTGGCTTGCAGGAAAGGCGGTTCAGGCAGGGAATTCGATTCCGATGCGTCGGCCGACTTCCTCGTAGGCTTCGATGACACCACCCAGGCCTTGGCGGAAGCGATCCTTGTCCAGCTTTTCGCGGGTCTCGGCATCCCACAGTCGGCAACCGTCCGGCGAGAATTCATCCCCCAACACGATCTTACCCTTGAAGACACCGAATTCGAGCTTGTAATCCACCAGCAATAGCCCACCTTGAGCGAACAACGCCTTGAGCACGTCGTTCACCTGGTAAGTCAGCGCTTTCATTTCAGCCAGTTGCTCGGGTTTCGCCCACCCGAAGGTTTCCGCCAATGACTCGTTGATCATGGGGTCGCCCTTCTCATCGTCCTTCAGAAACAACTCGAAGGTCGGCGGGGCAAGTTCGATGCCTTCTTCCACGCCCAGCCGTTTGACCAACCCGCCGGCCGCAATGTTACGCACCACACATTCCACCGGAATCATGTCGAGCTTCTTGACCAGGCTTTCGGTGGCATTCAGACGTTTTTCAAAATGCGTCGGCACCCCGGCTTCCTGCAGGCGCGCCATGATGAAGGCATTGAACACATTGTTGACCATGCCCTTGCGGGCCAAGGCTTCTTTTTTCTTACCATCAAAGGCACTGGTATCATCACGAAACTGCAGCACCAACCGGTCTTGATCATCGGTGGTGTAGACGGATTTCGCCTTACCGGCATAAAGTTCTTGACGCTTTTCCATGAGGGCTCCGAAGGAGAGTCAAAACAAAGGTAACAACCGATCAGTCGGCACTCAGCGCAGATAGCTGGATACCCGTTCCAGCAGTTCTCGTTGGTCTTGCGAGGTAAGGTCACGCTCGCTGGCATTGATCGCCCGCAGTACCGTCTGATCGGCACTCACGGATTCCAGCGCCAGGCGGATGCGTTGCGACATCTGACTGACGTCCGGGGTGATCAGGCCCAACAGAAAGCCACGCTCGCGCTTCTCGCTGGGGGTATAGTCCACGATAAACTCATGTGCCTGAGGGTCTTCCGACAACAGTTCATGCTGCCCTTCTTGAGCGAACTCAAGCGTCAGGAAATGATTGAGTTCCGCCCATACCCTGTCGATATTGCGGGGAATGATGACTTTCCACTCGTCTCCTTCCTGCTCCAGCTGGATGTATGCGCTACGATCCAGACGCTGGGCGGAAAGTGAAGATGATACGGAATCAGCCAGGGCGCTACGGGCGCTGAAGTGATTTTCCAACGCATCCAGACAGGCACCCAATGTCTGACCGCCGCGTTCACAGCGCACTTCGCTGTTACCGGCACGCAAGCCACTTTCCAGCCGAATACGCCCCTGAGTGGTTTCGATAACCCCACGCTCGGCATCGCTCTCTTGCACACCGAGCCGCCGCGACTGGACGAAATCTTCCAGCTGCGACCAAACCGCGCCGGGAGGCGCCGCGACCACCAGCCAGCTTTGCCCATCGATATCGCGGCGCTCCACGTAATCCTGCTCAGCGCCACTACCGGCAAGTGCTCTTGGCGGCCTGACCAGAGCGGGTTCGGAAGGTCGGGTATTTTCAGAGGTGACAGGCGGCACTGGCATGGCGTCGCCATACTGTCGCATATCGCGACTTTCCGGCAATGCCAAGGGTGCACTGGGCGTGGTTTCCACATAGTCCAGGTTACGGTCATGGTAGAAACCATCACGCGCACACCCTGCCAATGACATGGCCGCCACTAGCGTCAACGGCATCCATTTGAGTGCAGGGTTATTAAGCGCAAATTTCATCAAGCCACCTTAGCAATCTACAGTTCGGGACCCGGCGACGGCTCACCGGTATATGCGCCTGCTCAACAAGGCGATCATTCCTCGATCACACCAGCCAATTGCAGCGCTTCACTGACCGTGGCGTGGTATTTTTCCGAAAGCCAGGTAAGCGGCAATCGGATACCGGGTTCGGCATACCCCATGCGGTGTAGAGCCCATTTCACCGCAATAGGATTCGACTCAATCCCCAGGTTAGTATGCAACGGCATCAGGCGCGTATTGATTTGGTGAGCCTTGTCGGCATCCCCGGCTACCGCCGCCGCGCACAACTCATGCATTGCCCTGGGCGCTACGTTGGCGGTCACCGAGATATCGCCATGGCCGCCCATCAGCATGAAGTCGCAGGCGGTAGCATCATCACCTGAATAAAGCATGAAACCACTGCCTTCCAAGCGCTTGATCAAGTCTTCCGCACGCTCGAGATTGCCGGTGGCATCCTTCAAACCAATGATATTATCGATTTTGGCCAAGCGTACCACGGTCTCATTGTACAGATCCGAGCAGGTACGCCCCGGCACGTTGTACAGGATAACCGGCAATTGGCTGCCTTCGGCCACCGCCTTGAAGTGTTGATACAGCCCTTCTTGGGTCGGCTTGTTGTAATACGGACACACGGAGAGACAGTAATCCGCACCCACTTCGCTGGCATAGCGTGCCAATTCCACGGCTTCCGACGTGGCGTTGGCACCGGTACCCGCAATCACCGGAATTCGCCCGTTGACTTGCTCGACCACGCTGCGAATCACATCGAAGTGCTCGGCGAATGACATGGTGGTGGGTTCACCGGTGGTACCGGCGGCGACAATACCATCGGTGCCGTTGTCGAGATGGAAGTTCACTAGACGACGAAGCGCCTCCCAGTCGATGTCGCCATTGACTTTCATCGGCGTCGCCAGGGCGACAATACTGCCTGTGATCATCCGTTCATTCCTCTATTTCGGAGGTACCCGCTGACAAAAAATCGGCGCAGCGTCAAACATAACGCCCTGCCGCCACGTAAGGGACAAATGGTACTCAGGCGACTCGAGTGTGTACAGCGCAAAGCCACCTGTCTTTTTTCAGCCTGCGCAAATGCGTTTTGACAGCAGGCTGCGGGTTGCGTGTAATCGGCACCTTAACCTACCACCCCATGAGGAATTTCCATGAGTCTCAGTCTAGGCCAGCCCGTTCCGGATTTTACCGCCCAGGCCACCGGTGACGCCACCATCACGCTTTCGGATCTCAAGGGAAAGCAGGTGGTGGTGTACTTTTACCCCAAGGCCAGCACGCCAGGCTGCACCACGGAAGGCGGCGATTTTCGCGATCTCAAGCAAGCCTTCGATGCGGCCGACACCCTGATACTCGGCGTCTCGCGTGACGGCATTCGTGCTCAGGAAAACTTCAAGGCCAAGCAGGGCTTTAATTTCGAGCTTATCTCGGACAAGGACGAAGCCGTTTGTCGGCTATTCGAAGTGATCAAACTCAAGAAGCTCTACGGCAAGGAGCATCTTGGGATCGAACGCAGCACTTTCCTGATCGATAAAGGCGGTCGACTTGCCCGCGAGTGGCGCAAGGTCAAGGTAAAAGGTCACGTCGACGAGGTGTTGGAAGCCGCCCAGGCGCTGCATGAAGGTAAATGATCGCGCCTGACTATGTCCAGCTTGACCACACACATCGCCTGCTCCCGCCTAACAGCATTTGCGGGCGAGTGAATCATCAACCCTGTCCCGCTTCCAACGCTTGTTTTTCATGGCGCTTACGGATACCCCGCGGCCAGGCATACACCAGCGCCTTGAGCAAGGTAGCCAGCGGTATCGCAAAGAATATCCCCCAGAAGCCCCAGATCCCGCCGAAAAACAGCACCGCCACGATGATCGAGACCGGGTGCAGATTAACCGCTTCGGAAAACAATACCGGCACCAGCACATTGCCATCCAGCGCCTGGATAATTGCGTAGGCAATCAAGACATAGGCGAACTGTTCACTAAGACCGAAATGAAACCCGGCCACGGCGGCAACCGGCAGGGTCGCCACCGCCGCCCCGATGTAAGGCACCAATACCGAGAACCCCACCAATACCGCCAGCAAGGCTGAATAGGGCAAGCCGAAGTAAGCGAACGTCAAGAAAGTGACCGTACCTACAATGATGATCTCGATGAACTTGCCACGCACATAGTTGGCAATCTGGACGTCCATCTCCTGCCAGACACGCTCCATCAAGTTGCGTTTTTGCGGTAACAAGGAGAGCGTGAAGGCAACTAGCTTCTGGCGGTCCTTGAGCATGAAGAACACCAGGATGGGAACCAGTACCAGGTAGATGATCAACGACAGGACATTACCCAGCGAGGCCAGCGAAAGCGTCAGCGCACGTTGGCCCAACTGAGTGATTTCACGGCTTGCCACGCCGATCCAGCTTTGCATTTGATCGGGCGTGATCAGGTTGGGGTAGCGACCCTGAAGCTCATCGAGCCAGCGCTGGCCACTGGCGAACATACGCGGGGTTTCCTGCAACAAGCTCACCATCTGGTTCCAGATCAATGGCATGAGAATAAACGCCATGCTCAACAGTATGCTGATGAACCCCAGAAATATCACGATCACCGCGAGCAGGTGGGGCACCCCTCGGCGGGTCAACGCATTCACTCCCCCCTGCAACAGGAAGGCAATCACCAATGAGGTGAAAAAAGGCGCCAACATACGCCCGAACCAGATCACCGCAGCGAACCCCACCACCAATACCAGTAGCAGAATAATCGCCTCTTCATCGGAAAAGTAACGATCCACCCAGCCTTTCAATAATGCCTGCATGGTCATGAAATGGGAGCTCCGCCCTTACGAATCCAGTAATGATAGATGTCACCGCGTGTTTCACGCGCGATCAATTCATGTTCACTCTGCGCGGTAAAAGAGTCAAAATCACGCCAGGAGCCGGCATCCGTGGCCTGCACTTCCAGTAACTCACCAGGCGCCAAGCGCGATAGCGCCTGCTTGGCCTTGAGCAATGGCAGCGGACATGAAAGCCCACAGGCATTCAATACCGTATCGGGTTGCATAGAGCTGGGTTGCATAAAACTGGAAACTCCCATGAGAATGCCATGCATACCAATGGCACCCTGTTTCGATAAAACTTTTTCAATAAACGCTTTCAATAAAATTCTTTCGACAAAACCCTGAGGATTTAACGGCACTTCCGCCTGTGAATCAATGTCACAACGTTACTGATTGCTTAACATCCCGCTTTTTTCATCTTTTCAGCCCATTTCATTTACCTTGTTCTTTTAGCATGGCTCTTGCTTGTTCTCGTTCACGCTCACTATTCGGTCCATTCACGCCCCTACTCATGAGGATGTACCATGTTGTCTTCCGCTCTACATCGGTATTGCTCTGGCTGGCTGATACTTTGCATCCTCAACCTGATGCTTTTCAGCACCCATGCCTTGGCTTTCGACGAATCACGCCTGCCCAGCCTGAGCAGCAGCGCCACGCAAACGGCGGGCAACGAGGAGTATCGCCTTGGGCGTGCCTGGCTACGTCAATTTCGCGCCCATGCCCCTGAATGGGATGATGCAATAGCGGCTGATTACATCGACAGCCTCGTTTCCCGGTTACTTCCTCACAGCCAATTGGGCAGTACCCGCACCAGCATCGTGATGGTCGATAACGACGCCTTGAATGCCTTCGCCGTGCCCGGCGGCGTCATCGGCGTCAACGCCGGACTCTTTGCCTTTGCCGAAGATGAAGGCGCCTTTGTATCGGTTCTGGCCCATGAACTGGGGCACCTCTCGCAACGCCACTATGCGCGAGGCACAGCACGTGCCGAGCAAACCCAGCTTCCCGCCATGGCGGGAATGCTGGCGGGAATGCTGATAGCCGCAAGCGGTGGTGGCGATGCCGGCATCGCTGCGGCGATAGGCTCCCAGGCGGCATTGGCGCAGGACCAACTCCGTTACTCGCGACGCTTCGAACAGGAAGCCGACCGCCTAGGCCTGCAAACCATGGCCGATGCCGGCTTCGAACCCGCCGCCATGGTGCGCATGTTTCGTGCCATGCAACGCATGGCCAGCCTGCAAGGCGGCACCCCACCGGAATTCCTGCTTACCCACCCGGTTTCCGAGGCACGCCTGAGCGATGCTCAATCACGCGCTTCACAACTGCAAGCGGCCTCGTCCGGCGATCGCAACCCCATGTATGCCTTGATAAGGGCGCGGGCTCTGGCACATATCCACGCCGACCGCCCGCAGCAGGCAATCACTCGGCTGGCGGAAAGCCCGGTTGCAGAGGACACCGCCAAACGCTATCTCCAGGCGTTACTCGACGCTCAGGCCGGACGTACCGACGAGGCCTTGAATGAGATTGATCAACTCGCTCGAGCATTGCCCGACCTGGCCATATTCCCGGCTTCCGCTGCGGAGGTCGCGCTCAAGGCTCGCCGCTATGAAGAAGCTGCCCAGCGCAGCCATCGCCTGCTGCGCTTGATGCCCAATCACCTTCCGGCGCAGATGGTGCTTGGCGAAGCACTCTTGCAGCGCCAGCCAGACGAGGCCTATCGCGTCCTGCGCGACATTACCCTTCAATATCCGGAAAATGCACAAGCATTCAGCTTATTGGCGGAAGCCGCTGGGCGCAGCGATCGAGAAGCCTGGGGACATCTCGCCCGTGCCGAGCAGTTACAGCTCACCGGGCGGATTGATCGGGGTATTAGGCAACTGGATATCGCCAAGGGCGTAGCTGAGAAACAAAATGATCGCCAAGCCTTAGGGCGCATCGAGCAGCGCCGCGAAGATTTTGTCGACTATCGGGAAACGTTGGAAAAATTCGGACGTTAAACGCTCTAAAGCCCACTCGATAAACCAGAAGCGCTGAAGCCAAGAATCAGCTCCAGCGCTACAAAAGTCATCACCGGGCAAGAACCTGTCAGGCGTTGAAGCTGAGCATGCGTTCCAAGGGTATTAACGCTTTTTGGCGCAGGGCGTCATCCACATGAATTTCTCCGCTACCCTGACGCAGCGCCTCCGCCAGGTTATCCAGACCGTTCATCGCCATCCACGGGCAATGGGCGCAGCTCTTGCAAGTAGCGCCACTACCCGCCGTGGGCGCCTCGAACAATGTCTTGTGCGGCACCGCCTGCTGCATCTTGAAGAAGATGCCACGATCGGTCGCAACGATCAGTTTATCGTTGGGTAGCTCTTTTGCGGCCTTGATCAACTGCGAGGTCGAGCCTGTCACATCGGCCAATTCCACTACCGCAGCGGGAGACTCCGGGTGCACCAGAACGGCGGCATCCGGATAGAGGCGTTTCAGGCCTTCCACGCCCTTGGCCTTGAATTCTTCGTGAACGATACAGGCGCCGTCCCACAGCAACATGTCGGCACCGGTTTTTTTCTGGATGTAGCCTCCCAGGTGCTTATCCGGCGCCCACAAGATCTTCTCGCCTCGCGCCTGGAGATGTTCGATCACCTCCACGGCGATCGAGGAAGTCACCACCCAGTCCGCACGGGCCTTCACCGCCGCCGACGTATTGGCGTACACCACCACGGTACGGTCTGGGTGTGCGTCGCAGAATGCACTGAATTCATCCTCCGGACAGCCGATGTCCAGCGAACAGGTGGCCTCCAGAGTGGGCATCAGCACACGCTTTTCCGGAGACAGAATCTTGGCGGTTTCACCCATGAAGCGAACCCCGGCCACGACCAGGGTGGTGGCTTCGTGACGTGCACCGAAACGGGCCATCTCCAGGGAATCCGCCACGCAGCCGCCGGTTTCTTCAGCGAGCTGCTGAATGGCGTCGTCGGTATAATAATGTGCCACCAGCACCGCATTATGGGCTTTCAACAATCCCTTGATCTCTTCCACGCGCGCTTGGTCTTCGGCGGGAATGCGAGTGGGACAATACGGGCTGGGGATCTGAGCGATAAGCTCAGCTTGCTTGGTCATTATAGTCATCGTGTCTACCACTGTGACGGCAGGGGCTCCCCCTGCATGGCACCAGGCACGGCACTCATGCACTCCGCATGAACCATGCACCGAAATGGTGGCCGTGGCGTCTCTCGCGGTGGCCAACCAATAGCTATTCGGACCATTGTGCTGGCAATTCGTTGCACAGCGCAAGACCAAGGGCAGTGACAGAGGCCTAAACCGTGCCGCTATACTCATGGCCACACAGCAAAACGCCCCGTCAGCAAGCTGACAGGGCGTTGAAATTGGTGGGTCGTGTAGGATTCGAACCTACGACCAATTGGTTAAAAGCCAACTGCTCTACCAACTGAGCTAACGACCCGGACTTGCCTTTTACCGGTTTGATTCTTACCGATTTACTTCTCACATACCTGGCTTTCGCATACCTACTTCGCAATTCACACCACGTCCGAATGGTGGGTCGTGTAGGATTCGAACCTACGACCAATTGGTTAAAAGCCAACTGCTCTACCAACTGAGCTAACGACCCGCCTGAACGGGTGCAAATAATACGTATAGGAGCCCGCCATGGCAAGGATTTATTTTAACTTTTTCCATGGCGGTATCATCAGGTTGCGACTGAAATCA
The DNA here is from genome assembly GCF_003336665.1 of Vreelandella rituensis. GTDB lineage: Bacteria > Pseudomonadota > Gammaproteobacteria > Pseudomonadales > Halomonadaceae > Vreelandella > Vreelandella rituensis. The sequence goes on from NZ_QPIJ01000005.1 coordinate 54,763, forward strand.
GCAAACGAATACTTGGCAGCGACTAGCGACGCCGAGTTTTTTCATTTGGCTTGCGCATTGCCTGCACCGGGCGACGCTTTTGCTTATCGCGACTCCAGCGATTTTGCTCATCCGGGGTCAGTGCCGGCACCTTGCGCGATTCAAGCTCAGCCAGACCGGCCAGGTCATCGACCTCATCCTGAGTCAGCTCGATCCATTCGCCAGCCTTGGCACGCTTGTCGATAAAGATATTACCGTAACGCACGCGCTTTAGACGGCTGACCGTCAAACCCTGGGATTCCCACAGACGCCGCACTTCCCGATTGCGTCCTTCGAGGATCACCACATGGAACCAAGTGTTGATGCCTTCGCCGCCGAATTCCTGCACATCGCTGAAACGCGCTGGGCCGTCTTCCAGCATTACGCCTTCGACCATGGCCACTATCTGCTCTCGCTTTACTTCACCCATGACCCGAACGGCATATTCACGTTCAACCTGGGTGGAAGGATGCATCAAGCGGTTGGCCAACTCCCCATCGGTGGTGAACAACAGCAACCCGCTGGTATTGATATCCAGACGGCCGATAGCTATCCAGCGCTCGCCCTTCAGGCGCGGCAAGCGCTCGAAGACGGTACGCCGCCCTTCGGGGTCCTTGCGTGTGCAGAGTTCACCTTCGGGCTTGTTGTACATGATCACCCGGCGCGGCACATCGTCTTCGGCACGCAGCGAAACCGGACGGTCATCGAAACTGACCTTGTCGCGCATTCCCACACGATCGCCCAGCTTGGCAAGCTGATTATTGACTTTGACGCGCCCCCCGGCAATCGCCGTTTCCATCTCACGGCGCGACCCCATACCGGCGCGAGCCAGCACCTTTTGAAGTTTTTCCGTGTTGGGCTTGGGGGTGCTGTTAGGGGTGCTGTTAGGGGTGCTGTTAGGGGTGCTGTTAGGCGTGTTAGTTGTCGTACTCATGGTCATCCGACCTCACTTCAGGGTTATCATCACCGGCACTTGTGTCGTCATCGACGCTAGTCCCGGCGCGTGCCGCCAGCCTTGCTTGAAGGTCGGCAAAACTCAGCGGCGATTTTGACGCCGTCTCGGCGTGCTGGGTGTCGGCTATCTCAGCCGTCGGTGTCTCCACCGGAGCGCTCGCCTCATCCTTGAATGCTTTTTCCTTGGCCTGGTCGTCCTTGTCCAGCGTTTCTTTACTCTGAATGTCGTCAAGCAACAAATGCATAGGCGGTAGAGCATCCAGCGTCTTGAGCCCGAAGTCATCCAGAAAGGTGCGCGTGGTGGCATATACCGCCGGGCGCCCTGGCACATCACGGCGCCCGATCACACGAATCCAGCCGCGCTCCATCAAGATACGCACGATGGAGCTGCTGACGCTGACCCCGCGAACGTCTTCGATATCGCCGCGGGTAACCGGCTGACGATAAGCGATCAAGGCCAGGGTTTCCAGCAGCGCGCGCGAATATCGCTGTGGGCGCTCGTCCCACAACCGCGAGACCCAGGGCGAAAGCCGTGGCCGGATGCGCAATTGGTAGCCGGAAGCGGTTTCCATCAGTTCGAGCGCCCCGCTTGCATGACGCTGTTCAAGGCGCTGCAAGGCGGCGTGCAGTTCACGCCGCTGCGGCCGTTCCGCCTCATTGAAGACGCCTTCCAGGCGCTCCAGCGCCAGCGGTTCACCGGCGGCCAGCAAGGTGGCCTCGAGGATTTCTTCCAACAGGGAGGCATTCATTTCGGCACCTTCTCCTGCCATTCGAAAGCGGGCTCCGCCGTTTGATCTTCGAAGGCGCTCTCCTCGATGCCAGAAGGGACAGCCGTGCGAGCACGGACGTGAATCGGCGAAAGCGGTGCATTCTGTACGATCTCGATCATGGCCTCCTTGGTCAGTTCGAGTATCGCCATGAAGGTCACCACCACGCCGGCGCGACCCTCTTCCAGGGTGAACAGCGCTTCAAAGGGCGTGTAATGCTCGTGAGTCAATTGCTCCATGATCCTCAGCATGCGCTCACGAGTGGAAAGTACTTCCCGGCTGATCTGATGGCTCTGATTGAGTTCGGCGCGCTTGAGAATATCGGCCAAGGCGCCGAGCAGCTCATCCAGCGCCACCTCGGGATGGATCACTTGCGCTTCAAGCGGTGGCAAGCCTGCCTGAACAGGGAACCAGTCACGTCCAGCACGCGGCATGGCTTCCAGCGACTCCGCCGCCTCCTTCAAGCGTTCGTATTCCTGCAGGCGGCGAATCAAGGCAGCGCGGGGGTCCTCTTCTTGCTCATCGCCTCCTTGTCTGGGCGGGCGCGGCAGCAAGCTGCGCGATTTGATTTCCGCAAGCATGGCTGCCATCAACAGATACTCACCGGCAAGTTCGATTTCCATCGACTTCATCAGTTCAACATATTCGATGTATTGCCGGGTAATCACCGCCACATTGATCGCGAGAATATCCAGGTTCTGACGCCGGATCAGATACAACAGCAAATCCAACGGCCCTTCGAATGCTTCCAGAAATACACGCAGCGCTTCTGGAGGAATATACAGGTCCTCCGGCATCTGAGTAATCGGCTCATTGAATAGCCGCCCCAAGGCCTCCGCCACGGGAGCTTCCACCGCAGGCGTTTCACTAAAGGGCTGAGTAATGGACGTCTCGCTCACGCGGGTCGATTCTCCTGGGTGGGCTGAAAGGCTGAGCTGGCCGTGCAGTTTAGCAAACTTGGCGGCACGAGAAATGCCAGATCACGGCAGCGCCATTATAGCCGCGCCTTTCACTGGAAAGCCTCGTCATTGAGGAACCAGGCGTTCCACGCCACGCCGTAGCGGGCGGATAGCCAGTATTCCCAGCAAGCCGAGTGCCGACCATTCCAGCCATTCCGGCAACAGCTCCTGAACTGCGCCTACCTGGGCGATCAGATTGATATCCAGCTGCGCCACCAGCACATTGGTCAAGACACCCACGATAAGTGCCGTGCTCAGGATGCCCACCAGATAAGCGACTAACGCAGTGCCGCCTAGTTCACGACGCAATACGCCTAGCGTAGCCAGGCTGGTAATAGGCCCGGCCAACAGAAATACAATGACCGCGCCGGGAGATACGCCGCTCAGCAACATGCCGGCGGCGATCGGCGTGGCGGCGGTGGCGCATAGATACAACGGAATACCCACCACCGCCATCAACAGCATGATTCCGAAACCACTGCCGTAAGTGGCGATGGCTTCGGGAGGCACCCAGGCCATCAGCGCCCCGGCCACCATCAACCCCGCCAGCACCCAGAGGCTGATGTCGTCGAGGACATCATTGAACGCATAATGCATGCCTTGGCGCAGCCGCTGCCACCTTGAATCGTCCCCTTCCGGCACTGGCGGCGCATGGCCTGTTTCGCAGCAGCCTCCACAGGCGCTTTGCGGCTCGGGCATGACGGGTCGTTCGTTGGTCATGGCCACCAGCAGCCCCGTCGCAATAGCGGTGGCAATTGCCCCGACCACCCGGGCCACCATCATGAACGGCCCCAGCAGGGCATAGGTAATGGCGATGGAATCCACCCCTACGCCGGGGGTGCCGATCAGAAAGGCCGTGGTCGGCCCACGCCCCGCGCCTTTGCGATGCAGCGCCAGGGCGGTAGGAATCGCTCCGCAGGAACACAAAGGCAATGGCGCCCCGATGACCGCTGCCCGGGCAATACTCGCCAGCCCCCTCCCGCCGATCCAGCGCTCCAGCAAGGCGTCGGGAAAGAATGCCTTGATCAAGCCGGCCACGAACAGGCCGAACAATAACCAAGGGGCCGCTGCCAGTGCCACGGAAAGCATTTCATTGAGCATCTGCATGGGCGTTTCCTCCGACGATTGCCTTCGTATGCCATTACGATCTAGCATAAACCCTGTAACCGTTACAGAGTCAAACCACATGCACGAACTGGTCAAGATAGGCGAGGTCGCTCGCGCCAGCGGCTGTTCAGTCGAAACGATCCGTCACTACGAAAAACTCGGCTTGCTCAAACCTCCTAAACGGGGTGACAACGGCTACCGCTACTACACAGCGGAAGCGGTGAAACAGCTGGGATTCATTCGCCACGGACGCGACCTGGGGCTGGACCTGCACAGCATCCATGAACTGCTGAACCTGACCGCTCACCCAGACGCACAGTGCCACCAGGTGGATGCTATCGCTTCGCAACACCTGCAGCGCATCGAAGCACGCATCTCGGCCCTTCAGGCATTGGCGCAAGAACTGCGTACCGTCGTTACTCAGTGCCGAGGCGGGAGTATTCGCGAATGCCGTATCGTGGAAGCCTTGTTCGAGCCACAGTCCGCCCTTGAAGGAAACCCTACCTCGACTCAGCAGGAGACAAGTGACATGCAACAAGCCGTACTGGATTTCTGGTTCAACGAACTCGACCCGAAACAGTGGTGGGCAAAGGATGCGGAACTCGATGCCAGAATCACCCAACGCTTCAAGGCACTTTTAAGCCAGGCCGCCCAGGGGGAGCTATTTGGATGGCGAGCGACTCCTCGGGGGAGACTGGCCGAAATACTGGTGCTGGATCAATTTTCTCGCAATATACATCGCGATACCCCGGAAGCATTTGCTCAGGATAACGTGGCGCTGATACTGGCCCAGGAGGCCGTTGCCTCGGGAGAGGCGATTACCCTGACGCCCATAGAGCGCAATTTTCTTTATATGCCCTACATGCACAGCGAATCACTCAAGATTCACCAGCATGCCGAACGTCTGTTCCGAGCCAACGGCCTGGAAGACAACTACAACTTTGAAGTGAAACACAAAGCGATCATCGACCGCTTCGGCCGTTATCCACACCGTAATGCGATTCTAGGGCGCGATTCCACCGCCGATGAGCTCGAGTTTCTCAAGCAGCCAAGGTCGGGGTTCTGAGCCACAAGAACCTGCGTTCGCTCACCCTGCTTCCTGCGCCTTGCGATAGCGCCCGCTGTAGTCGAACAGCTTCTCGCGAACCTGGAAATGCCGCCCTACCTTACGCCCGATGACGAAATCCGGTCCACGCAGACGATGCTGTTCAGCTATCACCTCCTCCGGTGTCATGGGTTTCCAGGGCAAGCCGGGGGCGCGCAGGTGCTCGCGTAGAAAGACAGCGTGAAAAGCTTGTCGCTGTGCAGCGGTTTCCAGCGCGAACCATTCGCTCAGGGTGGCGCCGTCCTCGTCGTGATAGGTGACCTTCAGGCGGGGCAGCCCGCGGCCGTTGAGAACGGCCTCCAGCTGCATACCGCTGACGCGCAACACCCGGGCATCCTTGAGTTTCAGAGCATCCTTGAGCTTGTCGTCGGCATCCACCAGCAACACTTGGCAGCCATGGCAACGCCGGGCGGCGATGTCGTTTTCGGCACCGCAATCGCCACACACCTTGAAGCGAAAACGGAAATCACATTGACGCTTTCTACAGGCGACCGATGCATCTTCGACCAACCCTTGGCAGCGGCGGCCGAAATGCTCGATGACCAGGTCGCTGTCACGCTTGCCCCAGAAAAGATTGGCGTGGCCGCAGGCCGGGCACTCCACCTGGACCGGCTCGTTGTCGCCGGGGGGTTTGGGCGAACCGACCTCCGGCGCATAAAGATCCCAAGGGTTACCAGCGTAGTCCAGCACCAGGCAATCGGTTTTACCCGGTGAGAGACGCAGGCCACGCCCGACAATCTGCTGGTAAAGGCTGACCGATTCGGTGGGCCGCAAGATCGCGATCAGATCGACATGTGGCGCATCGAAGCCGGTGGTCAGCACCGCCACGTTGACCAGGTACTTGAGCTTGCGCGCCTTGAAAGCGCTGATCAGCGCTTCACGCTCGGCGGAGGCGCTAGCCCCGGTAATCAGCCCGGCCTCACGCGCCGGCAGATAGCCCAATACCTCCTCGGCATGGGCGACACTGGCGGCAAAGATCATCACCCCTTGACGGTTCTCGGCGCGCTGGATGATCTCCTGGATGATTCCCGGCGTTGCGCGGTTGGCGGCCACCACCCGATTGAGTTCTTCTTCACGGAACAGGCCCGAGGAGGCAGGCATAAGCTGGGAGAAATCGTAGCGCTCCACGGCGGCATCGATGCGCTCGGGTCTGGCCAGATAGCCCTGCTTGACCATCAGGCGCAGCGGTTGCTCGAACACGCAGTCACGAAAGAAACAGTCTTCATCACCGCGCACCATGCCATGGGTATGGCGATGATAGATAAACCCCTGCCCCAGCCGATAGGGCGTGGCGGTCAGCCCCAGCACCTTGAGTTGCGGGTTCTGCCGGCGCAGATGCTCGATCACCTGGCGATAACCGGCGTCTTCCTTGAGCGAAACGCGATGGCATTCGTCGATCACCAGCAAGGTGAAGCCGCCCCGCTCGTCTTCATCAGAGCCAAAACGCGCTAGATTGCGTATCACCGACTGTACCGAGCCAAACACCACCTGCCGCTCGGCCTCCTTGCGCTTGAGCCCGGCGCTGAAGATATCCGCTTCGAGTCCATAGGCCTGGTACTTGGCATGATTCTGCTCGACCAACTCGCGCACGTGGGCCAGCACCAGCACTCGCCCCCGCGCCAGCCGCGCAAGCTCGGCAATCACCAGCGACTTCCCGCTACCGGTGGGCAATACCACCACCGCCGGGTCGCTGGAGCCGCGAAAATGCTCGACAACGCGCTTGACCGTTTCAGTCTGATAAGGACGCAGGGCGGGCGGCGGTGACGATAAAGGCGACCCTTGGGCCGCCTTGGAGGAGTTGCTTTTGGACATCGCTCAGCCTACCCAGACCCGTGCATTGCGGAACATTCGCAGCCAGGCACCGTCTTGAGTCCATTCCGCCGGACGCCAGGAGTTAGTCACCGCACGGGTGACACGCTCCGGGTGCGGCATCATGATAGTGACTCGACCGTCCGGGGTGGTCAGGCCGGTGATACCGGAAGGCGAGCCGTTGGGGTTGGCTGGATAGCGTGTGGTGACCTGGCCGTAGTTGTCGATATAGCGCATCGCGACCTGACCGCTCGACTGCATCTTGCGAAGGTGGGCGCTATCGCGAAACTCGGCACGGCCTTCACCGTGCGCCACGGCAATCGGCAAGCGTGACCCTTCCATACCTGCCAGCAGGATCGAAGGCGTCTGTTCGACACGCACCATGGCCACGCGCGCCTCGAATTGCTCGGATTCGTTACGCATGAACTGTGGCCAGTTTTCCGCCCCGGGGATCATGTCCTTGAGCTGCGAGAGCATCTGGCAGCCGTTACATACCCCTAGCGAGAAGCTGTCCTCACGCTGGAAAAACGTCGCAAACTGCTCGCAGGCACGCTCGTTGAACAGCACCGACTTGGCCCAGCCGCCACCGGCGCCCAACACATCGCCATAAGAGAAGCCGCCACAGGCCGCCAGCCCCTTGAAGTCGTCAAGGCTCACCCGACCTTCGAGGATGTCGCTCATGTGCACATCCACGGTATCGAAGCCAGCCTTGTCGAAGGCCCAGGCCATTTCCACCTGACCGTTGACCCCCTGCTCACGCAGAATCGCCATGGCCGGGCGGGCCGTATTGATGAAGGGTGCGCTGATGTCTTCGTTCACGTCAAAGGTCGGCGTGGCGGAAAGACCCGGGTCGCGGGCATCGAGCAGATTATCGAATTCGTTCTTGGCACATTCGGGGTTGTCACGCAGCGCCTGCATGCGATAACTGGTTTCCGCCCAGGTGCGCTGGGTGAGTTGGCGCGTGGTTTCCAGCAACGGCTCCTCGAATACCGTCACACGCACCTGGTCATCATAGCGCGGACGGGCGATGACGCCGCAGGTTTCGATGCCCGCCATGGCGAACTGAGTCAGCACTTCCGCAGTGTCGGCACGGTTGACTTGGATCACCGCACCCAGCTCCTCAGAGAACAAGGCGTTGAATGCCTCCACCGGCTCGTCGATCAGCCAGTCGAGCTTGATTTCCAACCCGGCATGAGCGGCGAAAGCCATTTCTAAAAGCGTAACCAGAAGGCCGCCGTCGCTGCGGTCGTGATAGGCCAGAAGCTTGCCGTCGCGATTGAGCCCCTGAATGACCTCGAAGAACGCCTTGAGGTCTTCCGGGTCGTCAAGATCGGGGCACTCATCACCCACCTGACCATAGACCTGAGCCAGTGCCGAGCCACCCAGGCGATTCTGGCCGTTGCCCAGGTCGATCAGGATCAGGTCGCTCTCTTCCTGCTCCAGGTTGATCTCGGGCGTGAGGGTCGCCAGGGCATCGGTCACCGGAGCGAAGCCGGTAACCACCAGCGATAACGGCGAGGTGACGCTCTTGTCTTCGACCTCGCCCTTGGCGCCTTCTTCCTGCCAGGCGGTACGCATGGACATGGAGTCCTTGCCGACGGGTATCGCGATACCCAGTGCCGGGCACAGCTCCATACCCACCGCATGCACGGCTTCATACAGTGCCTGGTTTTCACCGGGGTGGCTGGCCGCGCTCATCCAGTTGGCGGAAAGTTTGACGTCACCCAGCTTGGCGATCGGTGCAGCCGCCAGGTTGGTGATGGCCTCGGCCACCGCCAGGCGGGCGCTTGCTGCGGGATTGATCAATGCCACCGGCGGGCGCTCGCCCATGGCCATCGCTTCCCCGGCATGGGTATCGTAGCTTGCCGTGGTCACCGCGACATCGGCCACCGGCACCTGCCAAGGGCCGACCATCTGGTCGCGCGCCACCTGGCCTGTGATCGAACGATCGCCGATGGTGATCAGAAAGCTCTTGGAAGCCACGGTCGGCAGGCGCAGCACCCGATCCAGCGCTTCGCGAAGATCGAGGTTATCCAGCATCACCGCCGGCATGGTGCGGGTCTCGCTTTGGAATTCACGCACCATCTTGGGCGGCTTGCCGAACAGCACGCTCATCGGCAAGTCGACCGGCTGGCTATTGAAATGGCCGTCGCGCACTTCCAGATAATGCGCTTCAAGCGCTTCCCCGACCACCGCATAGGGGCAGCGCTCGCGAGCGCACAACGCCTCGAAGGTCGCCAGATCCTCCGGCGCCACGGCAAGCACGTAGCGCTCCTGGGCCTCGTTGCACCAGATTTCCAAGGGGCTCATGCCCGGTTCGGCGTTGGGTACCGCACGCAGATCGAAGCGCCCGCCCCGGTTGCCATCCTTGACCAGTTCCGGCAAGGCATTGGAAAGCCCACCGGCCCCAACGTCATGAATGAAGCGAATCGGATTGCGCTCGCCCAGCGACCAGCAGCGGTCAATCACTTCCTGGGCGCGTCGCTCGATTTCCGGGTTTTCACGCTGTACCGAGGCGAAATCCAGGTCGGCGCTGGAAACCCCGGACGCCATGCTGGAAGCCGCTCCGCCACCCAGTCCGATCAGCATCGCCGGGCCGCCCATGACGATCAGCTTTCCCCCTACGGGAATCTCGCCCTTCTGGACATGGTGAGCACGAATGTTGCCATAGCCACCGGCGAGCATGATGGGCTTGTGAAAACCACGCCGCTCGATACCGGTTTCGGTCAGAGCGTCCTGCTCGTAGGTACGAAAATAGCCGGTGAGATTGGGACGACCGAACTCGTTGTTGAACGCCGCGCCGCCGATCGGCCCTTCGAGCATGATCTCAAGCGCGGAAACGATGCGCTCGGGCTTGCCGTAATCGAGGGTTTCCCAAGGCTGAACGAATTCGGGAATACGCAGGTTGGAAACGGTAAAACCGGAAAGCCCCGCCTTGGGCTTGCCGCCGATACCGGTAGCGCCTTCATCACGGATCTCGCCGCCGGAACCGGTGGCGGCGCCAGGAAAGGGGGCAATCGCCGTGGGATGGTTATGGGTTTCCACCTTCATCAGGATATGAATCAGCTCCTGATGCGTGGTATAACGCGCGGTTTCATCGGCGTGCCCGGTCAGGGGGTCGGCGAAGAAGCGTCCGCCATGGCTACCCTTGATAACGGCGGCATTGTCGCTGTAGGCGGAAAGAACGTTATCCGGCGAGCTGGCGAAGGTATTCTTGATCATCTTGAACAGGGAGTGCGGCTGCGCTTCGCCGTCGATCACCCAGTCGGCATTGAATATCTTGTGGCGGCAGTGCTCGGAGTTGGCCTGGGCGAACATCATCAATTCGACGTCGGTGGGGTTGCGCTCGAGTTCTTCGAACGCTGTCACCAGGTAGTCGATTTCATCATCGGCCAAGGCCAGACCCAATTCCCGGTTGGCAGTGGCCAGCGCCTCACGGCCACCGCCGAGAATATCCACAGTGCCCAAGGGGGCAGGCGCGTGGTGAGCGAATAGCCTGGCTGCATCCGAGGCATCACTCAACACGGTTTCGGTCATGCGGTCGTGCAATAACGCCACCAGGGTGGCGAATTCGGCTTCATCCAAGGGTGCACTGAACGTCAGGCGATAATCGATGCCCCGCTCGATGCGTTGAATCTTTTCCAGGCCACAATTATGCGCGACATCCGTGGCCTTGGACGACCAGGGTGACTGCGTACCCAGTCGCGGCACCACCAGAAACCGCTGAGCGGACCTGGGGGGCGGCTTGCGCTCACCACTATGGCTGGAGTAATCCAGAAGCTGGGTGAGGCGTTCAAGGTCGGCATCGTCCAGCTTGTCTTGGTGGTCAATGAAATGGACATAGTCGGCAGACAGCGACTCGACCTCGGGAAGGCGTTCACGCAGAACCGTTAACAACCGGGCATGACGGAAGTCGGAAAGGGCGGGTGCGCCTGGCAGTTCGAGCATATCCTGGAGCCTCTAGAGCAGGGAATTCGAGCGGGGAAAACGGTAAACCGTCGAGCGGTAATCCCCCTATGATACTGGAAAGCATTGGCCACACGAAATCAGTGAGGTGACAGCAAGCATCGGGCTGGGTATCGTGATGACTCCTTTCATGCCGACATGACATTATGCTTAAACTGTTAAGCCGACATTTCAAGGTTTGTGCCGAGGGGTATTTTACCCTGATTGCCATCGCTTTGATGGTGATGATGCCCACCTTTTCTCTGGTTCCCGACGGCGAACACTTAAAGCTGATCCAGTCGCGCGATTTCATTACCGTGCATACCCGCAATACCCCTACCACCTATTACGAAGGCCGCCATGGCCCCACCGGTTTCGAGTACGAACTGATGCGCGGTTTTGCAGATTACCTCGGGGTGAGCTTGAATCTGGATGCCGGCCATCATCTCGACAGTGTGCTGCCCGCTGTCCGTGAAAAAGGCGACTTGGGCGCTGCCGCGCTACCGCTGGAGCCCACCACGCCGGGCGTGTATTTCACTCGAGCCATCATCGGCTTGCAACCACTGTTCGTTTATCGTCGCGGTCTGCACGGCATTGAAGCACCCGCCGACATGGCCGCACTGGAAATCGGCACCCTGAGCGGTACCGGAACAGACAAGGTGCTGCGTGAACTGCAGCAACAGCATCCGCTGCTGAGCTGGAAGGAGTCCACCGAGCTTGAAGTCGCGGATCTTCTGGCTCGCGTGGAAAGTGGCGCACTGGATGGCGCCGTCATCTTTGATCATCAATTCCGCCTGAACCGGCTGTTCTTTCCCAACGTCGAGCGTGGCTTTCTGTTGGGCGAACCGCTCTCCATGGCCTGGGCGGTACCTCGGGGCCGTGGGCTGGGCCTGTTGAAAGCCGCCAACAACTACCTTGGCGACATGCAGCAAAGTGGCGTTCTGGATCGTCTCGTGGAACGGTATTTCGGCCATGACGACTATCTGGAATACGTGGGCACTCGCACCTTCCTGAGTCACCTGGATTCGCGCCTGCCGCGCTTTGACGCCTTGTTCCGGGAAGCCGCAAGACAAACCGGATTCGACTGGAAATTACTCGCCGCCATGGGCTACCAGGAATCCCATTGGGACCCCGAGGCCACCTCCCCCACCGGGGTGCGCGGCTTGATGATGCTGACCTTGCCCACGGCCGCGGAAATGGGCGTCAGCGACCGTGTCGATCCGGTGCAAAGCATCGACGGCGGGGCGCGCTACCTGCGCAGCATCATGGATCGCCTACCGGAGTCGATCACGGGTGAGGATCGCCTTTTCATGGCCATGGCCTCTTATAACGTCGGGCTTGGCCACCTGTATGATGCCCGGCGTATTGTCGAGATCCGCAGCGGCGACCCGGACAGCTGGCTCGATGTACGCGAGGCCTTGCCGCTACTGCAAAAACAACAATGGCACAGCCAAACCCGCCATGGTTACGCCCGCGGCGGGGAGCCGGTGATCTACGTGCGCAACATCAGGCGTTATTATGAGATGCTTGAATACGTCGAGCGCAGTCGACAGCAGTTTTTCCAGCTTGAACAGACCGAACTTGATGCGGATGCCGTCTTTCCGTTGTTCGACCTTGTGCCGCCAATTGATTGATTAAGGGTGCCATGCTCACCGCCTCGTCTTATATCGCCTCGTGGTTGATTATCCTGACGATAATGGGTATCGGCAGCCTGGCCCTGTTCGCTCCGAGCTTGACCGTCATTATCTTGATGTTGCTGGGGCTGGCACTAGGTGCTCTGCGCCTGGGTCACATCCGCCTAAGCCATGGGCTGGCGGCGTTGGGTATCGTGTTTCTGCTGCCGGGGCTTGCCAGTTATCTGCTACCGGAAGGCTGGATTTCCAGCATGGCCTGGCAGGCCGGTGCCGCCCTGTTGCAAGCCGACACCCCGCTGGAAGATTGGCGGCCACCGGTCCTGACCACCTTCAACCTGTTATTGCTCGCATTGAGCCTGTTGCTGTCCCAGCGTTCCCGGCTCGGCACGCCACTTCTTTTGACAGCCAGTGCCTTGTTCATTGCATGGCAGCTCTTGCAGCTTCAAGCCACGCCCACCGCCCTCCTGCTGCATGCACCGGCACGACTCCCCGAACTGGCAGCGCTTGGCTGCCTGACGCTAGCCCAATGGCTGCATGCACGCCGTTTTTGGGCAAACCCCATCACCTGCACGCCGCCCTGTGGCCGGCAATGCTACTTGTCGCCCTCAGCCTGTTGCTATGGATGCAGCAAAAGCACGACACCGATCAACAATTGCAGGCAAAAATGGCCGCACAGAACGAACGCCTGGCCACTCGGCTTGCAGCAGAAATCGACGCCCATCTAAAAGCCATGCGCCGCTTTGCCAGTTTCTGGCAGCTTCTCGACACCCCACCCAGCACTGAACAATGGCAGCGCCAAGCAGCGCTTTATCATCGTGATTTCCGTTATTTTCTCAATATCGCTTATATCGATGCCGATAGCCGCATCGTTCACGCTCACCCTATGACGACGCTCAATCGCAGCACCTTAGGCACGCGTTTATTCGACGCCCAGCCGGACGGCAGAGCGGTGCTGGAACCGGCATTACGCGATGGTCGCGAAGGTCATACAGATATTCTCGAATTGCTTCAGGGAGGCGCCGGCATCATTCACTACCTGCCGATACTCAAGGCGTCTGACGAGACGCCATTGGGTGTTGTGGCCATGGTGGTCAGCTTGCCTGTACTCGCCGAAACGTTATTTTCCCAGGTACCGGCAAGCCAGGGCGTCCTCAGCTTGCGTGACGATGACCGTTTGCTCGCTCAGCACGGTAATGACTCGCGCCCCGGCCCTTGGCATTTTCGAACCGAATTGGCGTTATCCGGCAAGGTACTGAGCCTGAGCAGCCACCCTCGACGCGATATCCTGCTCGCCGCTCAGCCGCGTTTACCGGTGATCAGCCTGAGCATGGGCCTGATATTGGCCTACCTGCTCTATCTAGTGCTTTATGCCTTTCGCAGCCTGGCCTTTCAGCATCAAAGCATGCATCACAGCAATAAGGCCCTGCGGCGTGAAATTCACAAGAGCAATGAACTGCAAAGTGAAATCCAGTGGCTGGCCAACCACGATGAATTGACCAAGCTTCCCAACCGGCGCCATTTTCTCGATAAGCTCGAAGAACTGCAAGATTGTCGCCCACTTAGCCTGATTCTCTGTGATATAGACCACTTCAAGCAGATCAACGATCAGTTGGGTCACCTGGAAGGCGACCGTTATCTGCAGGCCTTTGCAACACTGGGAAAATCAGTGATAACCGCCCAGGGCGGTGTTTTTGCACGTTACGGCGGCGAAGAGTTTGTCGCCTGGCTTCCCGGGCACGGGCAAGCCTCGGCCTTGGCGGTGGCCGAAACACTGCGCCTGCGAATCAGCCAGCACGGCCTGACCTATGCCGACGGACGAATGCTTACCCTGAGTGCCGGCGTGGTCACTCAAGAGCACACTCAAGAAATCGATATCAACCGTTTGATGCAAGCTGCCGACGAAGCGCTGTATCGCGCTAAGAACAATGGGCGAAATCGTGTCCTGGCCGCCACCCCGGTTTAAGCTTCCGGCCCGCCGCGTTTAAGGGTAAAGAATGTTTTCAACAAGCGCCTTGACTGGCTCGCCAACAGCCCGCCTCGCACCTCGACACGATGATTGAACCAGGGTTGCGCCAGCAGGTTCGCCCTGGACTCCAGCATGCCGGTGCGTGGTTCGGCGGCGCCATACACCAGCCGCGCCAGGCGTGCATGAACGATGGCGCCGGTACACATCATGCAAGGCTCCAGAGACACGAACAGGGCGCATCCATCCAGGCGGTAATTGCCCAGCTGCGCTCCAGCCGCCTGCATTGCGCGAATTTCCGCATGCGCCGAAGGATCACAAGTCGCTATCGGCGAGTTATAGGCCGCACCGATGATGTTTCCTTCAGGACAGACCACCACGGCACCCACCGGTACTTCACCCGCCGCCAAGGCATGATGTGCCTGGTCCAACGCCCGGTACATGTAAAATTCATCGCTGCGCATGGAGGCAAACTCCGCTAAGGTAGAAAACGGTCGTATGATAGTGATAAGCGCGCGACTCGCGTACTGACCCTTTTCATATTTTTGATCATCTTTGCACACAGGATAACCAGAATGGCAGAGTCCCTGAATAACCTGGTCGAATTACTGGATCTGGAACCTCTTGAAGAGACGCTGTTTCGCGGGCAAAGCCAGGACCTCGGTTTCCCTCAGCTGTATGGCGGCCAGGTTCTCGGACAAGCGCTGGCCGCCGCCGCACGCACCGTGCCCGAAGAGCGCCGCCCGCATTCGCAACATGGTTATTTCCTGCGCCCCGGCGACCCCCATCGCCCGGTGGTATACCAGGTGGATACCGTACGCGATGGAGGCAATTTCACCACGCGTCGAGTCACCGCCATTCAGAAAGGGCGGCCGATTTTTTTCTGCAGCGCCTCGTTTCAAAGCTCGGAACCCAATCTATCGCATCAGCGCCCCATGCCCCAGGTACCCAGCCCCGAAGCCTTGCTCAAGAGTAGCGATACCCAGCATTCGCGTTTTCCCGGTCACCCCATCGAGTTTCTCTACCTTGAAGGCAATCCCGACAAGGCGGTACCCGCCGGTCAATGCCTGTGGTTCAGACTGTCCGGAACCTTGCCCGACGACCCGGCACTGCATCGGCATTTGCTTTCGTATAGCTCGGACTTCAACCTTCTGACCACCAGCTTGATTCCGCATGGGGTGGGCTATACGGACAAGAATCTACAGATCGCCAGTCTCGACCACGCCTTGTGGCTGCATGCCGACGCCCGCCTGGATGATTGGCTGCTTTATGTCATCGACTCCCCTTGGGCAGGTGGCGCTCGGGGACTGGCACGTGGGCATATCTATAACCGTCAAGGCCAGCTGATAGCCTCCACCGCTCAGGAAGGCCTGATTCGCATCCACGATGCACCCATTCGCTAACAACCTGTTTTCGCTTCATTTTCCCCTTCGTTGCCATTTACCTCCTGCAACGATTTACCTCCTGCAACGCAAAACGCGAAATGCCTGCCACCGGATGACCGGGGCAGGCATTTTAATAAGCATCGAGGTGCGCGGTTGTCGAGTACCGGTGACCTCAGCCGCCGTAAACGTCGTTGATGCTTTTCAGCGGATAGTGCGCCGGATACGGCTTGCGCGCCACGCCGGAGTCCACCGCCGCTTGCGCCACGGCGGAGGAAATACGCGCCAGCAGGCGTACATCCACCGGGGTGGGAATGATATATTCACGGCCGAAGCTCATTTCATCACACTCATAGGCATCCAGCACTTCCTGGGGAACCGGCTCACGCGCCAGGTCTTTCAATGCATGTACCGCAGCGAGCTTCATGGCCTCATTGATGCGCGTGGCGCGCACATCCAGCGCCCCGCGGAAAATGAAGGGGAAGCCCAGAACGTTATTGACTTGATTGGGGTAATCTGAACGCCCGGTAGCCATGATCACGTCCGGGCGCGCTGCGCGAGCGACTTCCGGGTGAATTTCAGGGTCGGGATTGGTGCAAGCAAAGATCACTGGATCCGGTGCCATCGTCTTGACCTGCTCGGCGGAAAGCAGCCCTGGGCCGGAAAGCCCGACGAAAACATCAGCGCCGTCGATGGCGTCATCGAGCGTGCGCATATCGGTATCCAAGGCGAACTGGGCCTTGTATTCGTTGATGCCTTCGCGGTGGGTGTGAATCACACCACGCCGGTCAAGCATCACCAGGTTTTCTTTCTTAGCGCCACAGGAAACCAGCAGGCGCATGCAGGCAATGGCTGCCGCGCCGGCACCCATGCAGACGATCTTGACGTTTTCGATCGATTTTCCGGCAATGTCCAGCGCATTGAGCATACCGGCGGCCGTCACGATAGCGGTACCGTGCTGGTCATCGTGGAACACCGGAATATTACAGCGCTCGATCAGCGCTTTCTCGATCTCGAAACATTCAGGGGCCTTGATGTCTTCGAGGTTGATACCGCCCCAGGTGTCGGCAATGCGCGCCACGGTATCGATGAAAGCTTGAGGGCTTTCGGCATCGACTTCGATATCCACCGAGTTGATGCCGGCAAAGCGCTTGAACAACACGCCCTTGCCTTCCATGACCGGCTTGCTGGCCAGCGGGCCCAGGTTACCCAGTCCCAGAATGGCCGTACCGTCGGAGATGACGGCAACCAGATTTCCTTTGCCGGTATAGAGATAGGCATTTTCCGGCTCGCGGGCAATTTCGCGCACAGGCTCGGCCACACCCGGGCTATAAGCTAGCGCCAGATCACGGGCGGTGGCGGTCGGCTTGGTCAGCTCGACAGACAATTTACCGGGAATCGGTTTGGCGTGGTAATCCAGTGCAGCTTGCTTCTTTGCATCCGTCATCGTCGGGGGCCCAATCAAACGTCAAAAGGAAATAGAGAAAACGAGAATATAGAAAAACCCTGATATGCTCAACCCTCCCTGCCTTTTTGACATGTACGGGACGATTTTGCGCATTTACATTCATTTTTACAGACGATCGAAGCTATTTGCTCAAACTTATGCAACCAGCCCTCAGCCATAAGCTTTTACTTATCCCTATACTTCCAGACTTTATGGAAAAATTTACCATAAAAACCCATGATCCACTGGAGAGCGCAATTGACAGGCAATTTGACATCCTCCCCCACCTTCAGCGCTAGCGCGCTTGTGGAAGGGGATTCCCTGGTCGTTACCTCCCAGGTTCCTGCTTCGCTGTCCGTCGCCTCAATGCCTTGGCATTGCCGGTCTTACACAAACTCCACAGGCGTAACTTCCCGAGTGCCCCTCGGTCGTGCTTCAACTCTCAGCACCGGCTAACAGCGCGGTGCCGGCTTGTAGGATGTTGCGGGCGGCATTGACGTCGCGGTCGATGCCTTGGGTGCCGCAGTCCGGACAGTCCCAGGTGCGAACATTGAGCGGCAAGGAGTCGACGACAAACCCGCAGCCATGGCAGCGCTTGCTGCTGGGGTACCCACGGTCGATCTGGACGAACTGGCGCCCCGCCCAGGCAGACTTGTACTCAAGCTGGCGCACCAGCTCCCCCCAGCCCACATCGCTGATGGCTTTCGCCAGAGACCGGTTCTTGACCATGTTTTTCACCGCGAGGCTTTCAGCACAGATCACTTGGTTCTCGTTGACGATCTGCCGGGTGCGTTTATGAAGGTGGTCAAGCCGGGCATCGGCGATTTTCGCGTGGCGCCTGGCCACTTTCTGCTTGGCTTTCGCCCGATTGTTCGAGCCTTTTTGCTTACGGCTCAGTTGCCGTTGCGCCCGCGCCAGCTTGCGTGCGTGACGCGCCGTATGGCGGGGGTTATTGACGCGCTTTCCATCGCTGGTCACGAACAGGTCTTTCAGCCCGAGATCGATACCCACCATCTTGGGGGTAATGGACAGTGATTCGGCGTCCACTTTGCACAGGCAGCTAATGAAATAGCGACCGGCGCGGTCTTGGGACACGGTAACGGTGCTGGGGGCTGACGGAAGCACGCGGCTCCAGCGCATGCTGAGGGGTTCCTGGCACTTGGCCAGCGTGATCTGGCCGTTGCGATACGCAAACGCCGAACTGGCAAAGGTGGCGGACTGCCGCTGCTTCTTTGACTTGAATCGCGGGTATCGTGCGCGCTTGGCAAAGAAGTGCTTGAAGGCCGATTGTTGATGGCGCAGGCATTGTTGCAAGGGCACCGAACTGACCTCAGCCAGGAACACGGTGTCAGGCTGTTTTTTCAGCTGGGTCAGGAAAGCGCTGGCGTCGTTGTAACCGATCTTTTCCTGGCGTTGATAGAACGCATCGGTGCGATAGCGCAGCACTGCGTTCCAGACAAACCGCACGCACCCAAACGTCCGCGCCAGCAGGATTTCCTGCTCGGGCGTCGGGTAGAAGCGGTACTTGTAGGCGCGTTCGGTTTTCATGAGTTACAGTTTAGTATCATTTGCGTAAGAACACAAGGTGTCCTCTCGGACGCCGCGCTTGTATCCCCAATGAAAGGGACTCCTCCCCTCCTAAAGCTTCATCGAGCTACATTGATAGTCACTACGCGCATCAATGGAAAAAGGAGAAGCGTCATGCATCAGCATAAAGCGATTGGAATTGATTTGGCAAAGCGGGTTTTCCAAGTGTGCATCGTTGATACACGCAACCAGAAAGTTCACGTCAACAAGGCACTGAAGCGACGAGAAGGGCTCGACTTCCTGCGTCAGCAGCCCCCATGCCGGGGCTTTATGGAAGCATGCGGAGGTTCACATTATTGGGCACGACAAATACAGGCGTTAGGGCATGTCGTCGGGCTGATTTCACCCCAGTTCGTCACCCCCGTTTCGCAAGGGACATAAAACGGATGCCAATGATGCGCTGGCGATTGTCGAGGCTGGTTTACGCCCTGATATGCGTTTCGTGCCTACCAAGGCAATAGAACAACAGGACATCCAGAGTCTGCATCGAATCCGTGATCGTTGTATCAAGCAACGAACTCAATTGACTAACCAGATGCATGGTCTATTACAGGAATACGGCATTATTTGTGGCCGTGGACAAAAATCACTGACCCAAGCCGTTTGGCGGGCAGTCGAAGATGCAGAAAATGAACTGACCATGTTGATGCGTCAGCTGCTGACTGAGCAAATGGAAGAGCTGGAGCCACTCAACAACCGCCTTCTGGATCTTGATCAACAAGTGGAGCAAGTCAGTCGTGCGTTCGCCCCCTGCCGTCAACTGATGGCCATTGAAGGTATCGGCATAGTATCAGCGACGCAACTTTACAGTGCGTTAGGTGACGGTCGAGCTTTCCAGAATGGCCGTCAGGCCTCTGCCTACATTGGCCTGACGCCAAAGCAATATAGTAGCGGCGGCTCAGCCACGATGCGAGGCATTGGGCGCACTGGGCAACTATCCCTTAAATGCGCGCTTATACGAGGGGGGCACGCTGCCATTCATTCGTGTCCTGGGCGATAAACAAGATAAAAGAAGTCGGTGGTTACGTGATTTAGTCAGTCGTGTTGGCAAAAACAGGGCGGCCGTTGCGCTCGCCAACAAAAATGTCCGTATTGCCTGGGCAATACTTTGTCGGAAAACACCTTACCGTCACGATTTTCATGCCATCCAGGAGGCAGCGCTATAAATCCACACGATCACGGTTAGCCAAGCGGCCTGGATTGCCACCTTGTTGCCGAGCACCGAAAGATGAAAAACAGGTCAGACCGGCCTTCTCAAAACCTGTCGAAGGGTTGGGCTCTTGGAAGCCACCTCCCCTCTGAGGAGAGAAGGCGCGCGTCATTCATTAGGGTCAGGGGTTAGCTACCCCACTAAGAGACCGACTATACGCACGCATCGGCTTACGTTTTTCAGACATCGGCGCTTGCAACCGGGGAGGAGTCCCTATACTCCCTTCGCGCTACGCGACTCAGGAAGAGGTATTACACGCTTTTAGATAAAATCTCTTCCCTTGATCTTGGTCGGATAGATTGGAATCATCCAATCTCCATGCAGGTACTATGCACTATGAGCGAAACAGACAACAAAACATATTCGCAAGGCATCAAACCACGGCGCTGTGGTAGCCACTGAGACGTTTCGCTAGTAAATCTCGCTACTATCGAAGGTATTCCAGTGCCGGATTAGGTTTCTATCCAGGTTCGACCCATGGCGTCGCTCCAAGCTATGCTGTCTCTTGATATATCGCGGTGAACATCGAGGAGAGTGCCGTCATGGCAAACGCTAGAATTCTGCAACAAGGCACCATTCACTGCTTTCCCACCGGCCTGCGCGACGAGAAAGGCAAACTGGTCAATGCCGAGGTCTCTGCTGTGGTGTACGACGGCAAACGCTTGTTATTCGCTAGCGACAAGCCTATTCCTGGCGAGAACCGCTCTGCGGTATTCGCCATGCCCATGACCCCAGAAGGGCCGGACGATGCCCAGCTTGAATACTTCACGATGCCGCTGATCAAGCAGGCCGCCAAGTATGAAGACTTTGCGCTTACCGCCGATGGACGTTATATATTGGCGACCACCGGCTTCGATCGCATCGATGATGCCAGTCATGACCTCAATGCTTACAATCACCTGCTTATATGGCCGCTGGGCGAGCCACATAAGGTGCAAGCAGTGGACCCAGATCCTCGTGATGGGGTAGAGGGATCGCTGGAACTGCGTAACAAACTCGATGCGGCAATCGGCTTTGCCTATTACAAGATCGAAGGGCTAGCGGCGATACCCGGCGATCGCGGAGATGGCTTGCTGCTCTTCGGCATACGCGAGCAAGGCAACGCTCATGATGACTTCGCTTATGTCAGCCGATTGTTAGGAGCGCATTACGAAATCAGCCCGACAGGCAATCTCGTTTTCGTCGACGAGATGCGTGAATTCTACGCATTCGATCCAGGGCATCATGAAGGAGTAAGGTTCGAATGCGGCTTATCCAGCCTAGAGTACGATCCTTATCATGCCCGGCTCTATCTGTTGACCAGTTTTGAGACGGAGCAGAACGGCGAACCCTGTATCGGCGGTTATCTGTGGGTGATGAGCCTTGAAGATTTGCATGCTGGCCGGCTACCTAAACTGGTAACTGGACATGATGGCTCTCCCTTGGAATTTGAGCACAAAGCCGAAGGCCTTGCGGTTCTGGATCACGAACGTATGTTGGTTGTTTACGATAATGACCGTCATCTAGGGCTGGGAGGCATTGATGAACGCAATGAGCGACATGCTTGCGAAGCGCTCTATACACTGTTGAGAATGCGTGATCGGTGATGTTCAATTGCTTCTTAAAGCCAAATGTTTCGCATGCGAAACATGTGCACTATAGAAAAAACTTCTCGAAATGGTAGCGTCGATGGCCAGGACTTAGTTCTACTGTGCCATAAATCGACTTTGCTACAATGCAGGAGTGATATTCTCACAGACCAATGGGTGTTTATGCCACATCACACACTACATGAACGCTTTGAGTCATATCTTGAGGAACTGGCACCGCTACTGGGGCATGCAGATCGTGTTTCCAGCTTCAAGGATTACTGCTATGGCCTGATGATGTCCCTGCCTCGCAAGAGCATCGAACCCATGGCGGCCAGTGTTGATCCTGCTCATGTTCAGGCACGTCACCAGGCCCTGCATCATCTGGTGGCCAAGTCATCCTGGTCGGATCAAGCGCTGTTAACGGGCGTCGCGCAACGGGTCTTGCCCTATATGCA
Source organism: Vreelandella rituensis (assembly GCF_003336665.1). Classification (GTDB taxonomy): domain Bacteria; phylum Pseudomonadota; class Gammaproteobacteria; order Pseudomonadales; family Halomonadaceae; genus Vreelandella; species Vreelandella rituensis. The sequence goes on from NZ_QPIJ01000005.1 coordinate 76,676, forward strand.
GACGGATACGCCACGTTACTGGGTGATTGATGATACGGCGATCCGCAAGAAAGGCCGTCATTCAGTCGGTGTCAGTCGTCAGTATTGTGGCGAAATCGGCAAGCAGGACAACTGCCAGGCCGCTGTTAGCCTGTCGGTTGCTACCGAGCAGGCGAGCTTGCCGGTGGCATGGCAGCTTTATCTGCCCACCTCCTGGACGGATAACCCGGATCGCTGTCGCAAAGCGGGCGTCCCTGCCGAGGTGAGTTTTGCCACCAAGCCGGAGATCGCTCTGCAGCAGATTAGCCAGACGCTTGAGGCGGGCATTGACCCTGGTATCGTCTTGGCCGATGCCGCCTATGGTAAAAAAACCACATGGCGTGAACAGCTTTTCGAATGGGGGCTGACTTACTGTGTGGGTGTTCACGAAGATCTTAGCGTCTGGGCACCGGGTAGCGACCCTTTACCTTCACGTTGGTCCGGCATCGGGCGGCCACCCAATCATCTTCGAAAGACAAATGAGGATCGCCCTGTATCGGTAAAAACGCTGGCTTCATCTGCGTCGGCTGATTTTCAGGAAGTCATGTGGTGTGAAGGCACAAACAAGCCACTGACGTCCTGCTTTGCCGCGAGCGTGGCACGAGGCCGGAAGTACCGTGAACCGGAGTGGCTGTTGATTGAATGGCCCCAAGGTGCTGATGAGCCCAGTCATTACTGGCTGAGCAACCAGCCGGAGCAAACGTCACTCAAAACCCTGGTGAGCACGGCCAAGGCCCGTTGGCGAATCGAACGTGATTATCAGGAGCTCAAGCAGGAGTTTGGCCTGGATCATTATGAGGGGCGTAACTGGCGAGGCTTTCACCATCATGCCAGTCTATGCATCGCAGCCTATGGTTTTCTGGTCGCTGAACGGCTCAGGTGTCGGGAACAAAAAAAATCTCACTGTTCCCGGCACCTGCGTTACCCGAAGATTACTGGCCAAGAGGGCATGCAACGGGCACAGCGGCACGTCAGTGACTCCATCAGGACGTTACGCTGGCATCTTCACCAAGGGATCATATCGGTTTTAAGTAAGCGACGATTTAATTTTATGACACAATAGAACTAATCAAAATAGAGTTTTCTAGCGGAAAGCGCCAGGCCGTTGCGTTTGGCGTGGAAACGCTGTGAGCCCCTTTCACTAACGGAACATCCAATACCTGCGATGCGTTTGTATTACACAGGGCCTTGCCCAGAAAATATTGGCTTTCTTCTGCTGCCGCGCTTTTCGATGATGGCGTTTTTCTCGGCTGTGGAACCACTGCGGATTGCCAATCGCATCAGCGGTAACACGCTGTTTGTGTGGACGCTTTTCAGTCTGGATGGTGAGCCGGTCACGGCCAGCAACGGTATGACGCTGATGGCGGATAAGCCCATGGGTGGCACGCTGGCGCTGTCATCGCTGGCGGTATGCAGTGGCTTCGAGCCCGAGGCACATCTAAGTCGTGCGCTTATCGCATGGCTGCACCGATTAGATCAAGCTGGTTGTGCACTGGGTGGGCTGGATACCGGTGGTTTTCTGCTGGCCGCAGCGGAGCTGCTCAAAGGCGAACGGGTGACGCTGCATTGGGAGAGTCTACCGGCATTTCGTGAGCGCTTTCCGACCCTGGAAACTTCCGACGAGCTGTTTGAACTGGGCGAGCGGCGTTTCTCTTGCGCAGGTGGTGCCGCGGCCATGGATATGGCCTTGGAAGTGATTGCCCAGCGGCATGGTGCCAAGCTGGCCATGGATGTCTCCGAACAGCTGATTTACGAGCGGCTACGCAGCCGAAGCGACCAGCAACGCATGACACTGACGCGGCGATTAGGTACGCATAATCGTCGACTGGTTGAGTCCGTTGGGCTGATGGAGCGTCATTTGGAAACTCCGCTGTCACTTGCTGAGATTGCCAAGCGCAGCGGTGTTTCCTCGCGTCAACTGCAGCGCCTTTTCGAGCAGGAGTTAGGGGTGAATCCCTGCCACTGGTACCTTCAGCTGCGACTTGTCCGTGCTAAACGACTGCTAACGGAAACCGATATGGACGTACTGGCGGTGGGTATCGCCTGTGGCTTTACCTCAAGCTCCAGCTTTGCCCGTGCGTTTCGCTCCCATTTTAACTACTCTCCGCGGGAGGCGCGCTTGCAAGCAGGTTTATCGTGAAAAATATCGCTTATCGAATGGTTTATGTCACCACTCACCGCACCGCTAAACTAGCGGTGCGGTGAGTGGTGTACTGCCTTTTTGCAAAGGTAGCGCTTCGGGCCAACTGACACTTCGAGCGGCGTTATCTCAGCCTCAAAGCGTTTAATGAATCCCATTCATGTCATTTATGCTAATGACGCCTCAGCGGCCACTTCACGCTGGTGCCTGGCCCGCTTCACCATACGGTAGCGTGAGCAGATCTCGTCGCGTTCCATGTAGCAGCCCTGCAGCCAGCGATGACCGCTTGTGCCCTCAAAAGCGTCGCGGGCGTGGAGCAGCCGGCGGTTGTCAAATATCACCAGATCGCCTGGCTTATAGGTGAAACGGATAGCGAATGCGGGATCGTGCAGCATTTTCTGTAGAACTATCAGCGCCTCATAGGCTGGCTCAACGTCCTCAAAATTGGTTTGCAGCGGTCCGCGTAGGAAGTCGGCTATGCGTACCTCAAACGGCTCACCGTGCTCATCAAGACGAATTATCGGCGAGTACCAGACGTAATCGGTGGTCTTGGCGGTATTAGCAAAGCACCAACGCACTCGGGTCAGAGTGGTAAAGGCGTCGGGGTGATGCTCGCGTAGTGCCTCGGCCACGGCGAAACCGTCGAGCATTACCGCCTCACCGCCTTCCACGCTGTTTTCCAGGCAGTGCAGCATTTGCATACCTGGCTGGTACTCCCTGGTTGGCAGGTCAACGTGAGGTGGCAGGGCGATTGACGTGTAAGCGTTGGAGTCGGGGTTCGGTTTGGCTTTGACGTCGAATAGCATGCCGAAATTGGTAGGCCTTACTGGACCGATACGCTGGGCAATCGCTTCGAGTGAGTCGGGCTTGGTGGGCAGGTTGCGCAGGCGTACTAGCCCCTTGCCCAATATACTTGTAAGAGCAGGGGTGAGAATTTTTTCCTCTGCCTCACCGCCCGCTTTGGTGTCGAGGAGCCCCATGGCGTCCACGTTGTCTGGGCCTTCTCCTGAGTCTCTCTTCCATGTCGTTACCGGTACTAGCGGTACTTCTGGATCACCCGTATTGTCGTAATCGTGAGCTCGAAGCCAGCCGGGATGGAAGCGCAAACGCTGCCCTTCCGGAGCGAAGTCCACGCACAGCGCGCCGGCTTCATCAATCTTGGCGTCGGCAATTTCAGGCCAGCTGGGCAAGGTGGACAGATCAAGAATGCGCTCGCGAGTCGCCGGGTTGACGGTAGTCTTGTCAGCGGCGTTCTCACGTAGCCAGATGCTGTGGAAGCGACTCTCACGTCCGTCGCTCCAGCACACTGTCAGTAGGCGCGGCTTGAAGAATACCTTTTTGAGGTTAGCCTCGATGGGCCAAACATCGTAGTCAGGTGTTAGAGGAAGTGCATGGGTCATGTTGGTCTCCTAGGCGATTGGCTATGTCGCTTAGAATGCCTGTCAAGAACATGAAATTCGCGGCAGGATTCGACACTAACTATGCATAATTCGACACTACTTGCTGTCGTAATTGGCTGGGTGTAGCGCCATAATAGTGGCGAAAGGCACGACTGAAGCTCGACGCGGAGGCAAAACCGCAGGCCAGACTGATGTCCATAATGCTATGTGGCGTTTCACGCAGCAGCCAGTAAGCGTGATCTAAGCGTCGAGCCAAGTACGTCTGCTGAGGCGATAACGCCAAATGGCGGGCGAAGAGGCGGTCGAGGCGACGCCAGGTAATGCCTAGTTCGTTGGCAAGCGCACGGATGCTTAGCGGTGACTCCAGATTAGCCTCCATCAAGCTGATGGCGTGTAGAAGCATCGGCTCTTGGGGAATCGCAGGATTGCGCTGACGACTGGCTGGACGACGCCCCTGCTCGTGGATGAGCTGATCACGCACCTGTTTAGCGAGCGCGTCACCGTGTCGGCGCCGAATCAGATCAAGGCTCATGTCGATGGCTGCACTGCCGCCGGCGCAAGAGAACCCTTCGTCAGTAACCTCGTAAATCGACTCAACGACGTCAACTCGGGGAAAGCGGACGCAGAATTCAGATAGACACTCCCAGTGCAAAGTCACCGTTTTGTCATCGAGTAGGCCGGCGGCGGCTAGCGCATAGCAGCCGGTATCCATGCCGCCAAGCACACAGTCTTCGTGCTTGCGCGCACATAGCCAATCAATCAGTTCGTCATCAATGGCACGCTCGGGGTCAAAGCTTGCACAGACCGCCAGGCTAGGAACCTGAGGTGCTGTGTGAAGGGAGTGGCTGGCAATGAGTGTCATACCGTTTGAGGCCACAACTGGTTCGCCATCGCGGCTAATCAGGTCCCACTCAAATAGAGGACGTCCGTCGATGCGATTGGCTATACGCAGCGGCTCAATAGCAGAGAAGAAGGCTACCATGGCGAAGCGCGGCAGTAGAAGAAATCCAATGCGTTCGGGGACAGTATCTGGGGGCTGGAGTCGCATAAGCGTCAAGAGAACCATGAAGATGGCGCTCTATGGAGCGCCATCTAGTTAATCTGATGGGCCATTACTCTCTCGGATGAGTCATTAAATAGTGAGAGCGGGCCCCCTGTGACATCAAGAATTCAAGGGACGTGTGATGCGCTTGAGTTCAAGATAAGCGTCCAGGCCCGAATCGCCCAGTTCGCGACCTATACCACTGCGCTTCATGCCGCCCCAGCTCCCTTGGGGCGGCGCTACTTGTTCGCTGTTGCACCAGACATTGCCTGCCTCCAGTCGCCGGGCGATGGCTTCGGCGCGGTCCGGGTCGCCGGCCACTACCGTGGCGGCAAGGCCGAAATCGCTGTCGTTGGCCAGGGCGATGGCCTCAGCATCGTCGGCCACGCGTCGTGCGCAGAGCACCGGGCCAAATATCTCCTCTTGCCACAGGCGGCTGATGGTGGGTACCTGGCGGTAGAGACGCGGTGCCACGAAGAATCCATGCTTGGGCAGAGCAAAGACAGGTGTCTCGCTGTGCAGCCCCTCTTCCTCGGCCAAGGCCACGTAGCCCTGTACCTGATCCTGCTGGGTGGCGCTAACCAGAGGACCCATGTCGGTCTCCGCAGCCAAAGGGTCGCCCAGGTGCAGTTCTCCCATGGCGGCGTCGATGGCCGTGTAGAGGTCGTCCGCCAAGCGCTCATGAACCAACAGCCGGCTGGTGGCCGAGCACATCTGGCCGGCGTTGTAGCAGATGCCGGCCATCACCAAATCACAGGCGAGTTCGAGATCGGCATCTTCGGTTACCAGAATCGGTGACTTGCCGCCCAGCTCCAGGGAGATCGGCCTCACGCCCTTGGCTGCTGCACGCATCACCGCTTCACCCACCGGGTTGCTGCCGGTGAAGGAGAGCTTGTCGATACCGGGGTGGCGGCTAAGTGGAGCGCCGATACCCTCGCCGTCGCCCTGCAGAAGATTGAATACACCCGGGGGGAGGCCTGCCTCCAAAACGATCTCCGCCAGTGCCAGCTCGGGGAGGGGGGTGACCTCGGAGGGCTTGAGCACCACTGTGCAACCGGCAGCAAGCGCCGGAGCCAGCTTCCATGCACTGCTGACCAGGGGGAAGTTCCAAGGGGTAATCAGTCCCACCACGCCGATGGGATCCCAGTACCGGCGCGCCTCCAGGTCAGGCTGGCCGTTGTTCTCGATCGTTCCCTGACGACGCCCCAAGGCCACGGCGGCCTCGGCGTAGTAGCGGTAACAGGCAATGGCATCGTTCAGGTCTTGGTAGGCCTCGGCTAGGGGCTTGCCATTGTTGAGGCTGGACAACTCGGCCAATGCCTGGCGGCGGGTCTCAAGTCCCGTCGCGATGGCCTCCAGATACTTGCCGCGGTGGGCCTCCGGGGTGGCTCGCCAGTCGGGCAGGGCACGACGCGCCGCCGCCACTGCGGCATCAACGTCTGCCGGGTCGCCGCGGGTCACCTCGGCGACGAGTGTTTCGTGATAGGGGTCGAACACCGAGCGGCGCGTCTTGCTTCGGCTTGGCACCCAGGTGTTGTCGATGAACTGTTCGTTCAGGGAGTGCATGGAATCTTATCCTGTTCAGCGAATGAGCAGCCAATGACGTCCAGCCGGCCGCTTGCAGCAGGTCCATCAGGGCGATAGTGAAGACCAGCGGGATTGAATTGAACAAAATCCCGCTGCATTCTGCGATTCGATTTTTTGAATGAATCGTCGGAGGGTTCAACAGCAGGATCATATCGCCGGAGTAGGCCCCCACGCTGAGCATGAAGGCCAGGGAGCCGCGCCTCATTCCAGGCTAACGCGAACCGCCGCTAGACTTGGCTCGCCGTCGCGGGTGGTGACACCCTTTAAGAAGGTCTCGATCCGCTCGGGATTGGCCAGTAGCCAGTCGCGGGCGACGACCTCCAGTTCACCGTCTTCAAGGCCGAAGTCGTGGATGAACTCACTCTGCTCGGCAGCTGATAGCTCGAACTGGTCCAGTAGTCGGATCATGTTGGGGTTGGCCGCGTGGTAGGCGTGGGCGACGATGGTGCGTACATCGCTTTGCCCGTTGTTCTCGCCGAACACGCTAGCCGGATCGTCGAGGATTTCCATGTCATACGCCGGCGCCATCCAGTGTGGCGTCCAGCCATAGAAGAGAATCCAGCGCTGCTCACGCTTGGCCGCGTCCACCTCGGCCAGCATGCCTGGCGTTGAAGATTCCCGCAGTTTCCACTGGCTGAGCCCATAGGTATCGGCTTCAACGGCTTCATGGAGATGCTCGCTGACCGTCGATCCACTCTCGATGGAATAGATTTCTGCACCGAAGCGCTCACGGATCTCGGGATCGGCCAGCTGTTTGGCGTTGGTCACGCCGGCCTCATGGACATAGCCGGGTACCGCGAAGCCCATGCGGGCACCGGTGACGTTGTTGCCCAGGTCGACGATGCTGCCCGCTTCCATGGCCGCGTCGTAGCTCTGCTGCTGGGAAGGGAGCCAGCCGGCTAGGAAGGCATCGCTGTCGCCACTTTGCAGTGTCTGGTAGCCCACCGTGGAGCTGACCTCCAGAGCCTGAACCCGGTATCCCAGAGGTTTCACCAGCTGGGAGAGGATCTCACTCTTGACGGTTATTCCTGGCCAGGGGGGCACCACTAAACGCAACTCGTTGCTGGCATCCTGTGCCGCCTGGGCGGTGAACGGCAGCAGGCCGGTGAGAGCCAAGGTAGTCAGGAGGGCAGTTCTACGCATGTCAGGAATCCTTATTTGTCGATTATCGATCTGTTATTGAAAGGCGCTCATCCAAACTGTGGCATCCACCTCAATCAGTAGCGGCGAGTCTTCGTCGCCTAGGTGAGCGAGGGCCTCACCGAGCGAAGTGGGGTTACCCACCGCCCGGTAGCGGCAGGTGTAAGCACTGGCCAGGTCGGAAAAGTCCGGCGCCGTCAAATCGACGCCCAGCTGAGGCACGTCGTGCATGGCCATGTAGCGGCGAATTTCGTCATAGCCCTGGTTATTCCAGATCACTACCGCGACCGGATAGGGGAGATCACGAGCAGTGGCCAGCTCGCCGAGCACAAATTGCAGACCGCCATCGCCCACCAGGGCGACCACCGGGCGCTCGGGGCAGGCCAGGGCGGCTCCGAGGGCGGCGGGCAGGCCATAACCCAAGGTGCCGTAGCCAGTGGCAGAATTGAACCAGCGACGTGGTGCGGGCAATGAGGCGAGAAAGTTGCCGGCATAGACCGGCCCAGTGGAGTCGCCTACTAAAATCGCCTCGGGTAACGTGGCTCGCAAGGTGGCAAAGAGGGGCACATAGGGTGCTAGCTCGGGATCCTCGTTCAGTGCCAGCGCTTGGCGAACTGCGGCAGCGCGACCATCAGCGCCACGGCTCTTGGGCAGTGCCTGCAACAGGGCAGTCATCGTCTCGCCGGCGTCAGCGACCATGGCCAGATCGGCGCCTTGGTTGCGGCCCAGCTGCTGGGGGTCGATGTCCACTCTGATTAACCGCCCGCCGAGATGGAAGCCTTCGTCGAAAACCAGATCGTAGTCGGTCTCGCCCAACTCGGTGCCCAACGCCAGGATGACGTCGGCTTCGGCCGCTAGGCGGCGTGCAGCGGGCAGGCTCATGGTAGCGCCAAGGTCGAGCGGGTGATCGAGACCCAGCACGCCCTTGGCGTTAATGGTGGTCAGCGCCGGGGCCTGCAAACGTTCCACCAACCCACGGGCGGCTTCAGGAGCAGCCACACAGCCGCCGCCTAGCAGCAGCAGCGGGCGTTCGGCCTGACTTAGCCATTCGGCGGCGCGGGCAATGGCGGCGGGAGCCGGTGCCGGGGGAAATACCTCGATCGGGCGCGGTAGGTGTTCGGCAACTGGGGCGTCAAACAGGTCGATGGGAATCTCGATGTGCACTGGCCCTGGCCGCGCGCCGCGAAAGGTCGCAAAGGCGCGCGCCAGGAGCTCCGGCAGCGCCGCCGGGTCGTGCAGGGTATGGCTGAAGACGCTGACGCCGGACAGCATCTGCTGTTGGCTGGGTAGCTCGTGCAGGCGCCCCTGGCCACGTCCCAGCGTATTGCGGTGATTGACACTTGAGAACACCAGCATTGGCACAGAGTCGGCCAGGGCTTGGCCCATGGCAGTGGCGATGTTGGTCATGCCGGGACCGGTAATGATGAAGCAGGCTGCCGGCCGGCCACTGGCCCGGGCATAGCCGTCGGCCATGAAGCCCGCACCCTGCTCGTGGCGTGGGGTGACGTGACGGATTGGGCTCTCGCCCAAGGCACGGTAGAGCTCGATGGTGTGCACCCCAGGGATGCCAAAGGCGGTGTCCACGCCATAGGCTTCTAGCAGGCGCAGCAACTGGCGGGCGCAGGTCTGGCTCATCGGAGTGCCTCTTCGGGAAGCGGTTCAGGCAGCCCGCCGCGGGGCGTGCGACTGAGAATTTTCTCTACCATGGGCACGAAGTGCTCCAGAGGCAGGGTGTCATAATCTGGGTCAAAACTGGCCTGGTCCCAGTGGTCGCAGAAGCGCACGGTACGCTCATAGGCCGGATGGTCGCGGTACTGTTCCCGGGCATGGGGATCCTGCCCGAAGAAGTGCCGGTAGTGATAGCCTTGGAACAGCTCGTGATGGCGAATCATCCAGGCATTGAGCGGGTCGACGAAAGGTTCGAGGATGGCTGCGGCGATCTCGGCATGGTTGGCCGGAGCAAGGTCGTCACCAATGTCGTGGAGCAATGCGCAGACCACCATCTCTTCGTCGGCACCATCACGCAGCGCCCGAGTCGCGGTCTGCAGGCAGTGCTCGTAGCGATCGACCGGATAGCCATGATGGTCGCCGGCTAGGTTGTTCAAGTGGGCGAGAACCCTGCGAGGCGCATCTTCTACATAGTCGCGAAAGCGTGCATCGATCAGTGTCCAGTCGTCACGCTGAGCCTCGCCGAAGTGGCGGAAGCGTGCTTGATTCATGCGGACTCTCCTTGAGCTTGGGAGGTGGCGAGCTGCTGGCGCAGCACGCGGCGGCGGCTGGCGGTGCTATCGCGGTCGACGTAGCCTTGGCGCAGGTGACGCACACCGCCGGCGAGCTGAAAGGCGCTGCGTCCGTGAAGCAAACGGTAGTTATCCATGATCAGCATCTGGCCCGGCTCGAGCTTGAGCTGCAGGGTCAGCTCCTCGCCGGTGATCAATCGATAGAAGGCTTGCCGCGCGGCGTAGTAGACCTCCAGTTCTTCGGGAGGTAGGGCAGGGACGCGTTCGGTGCGGTTGGAATAGCGCACTCGGACCGGTTCGCCGTGGCTGTCCAGTTCAATCAGCGGTCCCTCGCTCTCCAAGTCAGTATCGGCGTCGCGGTAGCGAAAGCTGGGTGTCACCCGGGTAAGGCAAGCATAGGCGCCTGGGTCACGCTCACGCAGTAGTCGGGCAGCCATCAATCCATCGGCTAGGGTACTTTCGCCCCCTTCGGCGGCGTTGGTCAGGCAGTGCAGCCAGATGTAGCCGGGAATGGGGTCGCGGTAGGGATTGTCCGTATGAGGCTCTAGACCACGCTGGGTCATGGTCAGGTCATAGGCGTTGGCTACCGACTTGACGTCGGCGATGCCGCCCCAATTGGTGCGCCGCAGTGGGCCGATGCGGTCAATCAGCGGCTGCATGCCGTCTGCCTCTTCCGGAACCCCTGAGACGATCACAAAGCCGTCGCGATGCAGCGCTTCCAGCATGTCCGAGAGCGCCGCGTCGTTTTCCAGCGCGGCGGCGAAATCGGCCTCGGGGCGGGGGGCGTCGGCAGCGTTCCAGAGGCGCTTAGACGGATCAATCGCCTGGTTATCGAACAGCGCGGCAAGGTCAAAGGCTGTGTGGTGATCGTCGCTGAAGTGAAGGTACAGTCGACCGTCTGTCACTTCTGCGGAGTCGATGCTCAGCGTCAGCGGCAGTTCGGCGGCTTCGACGAGGCGCTGGCCGGTGCGTGGGTCCAAGGTCTCGCCATCCGGGCTGCGTTCACGCAGCCAAAGGGCAGCGAATTCACCGCGCTGACCGTGATGATCGATAGCCAGGCGTCGGCGATTAGCCAAAGGGGTGACGTATGTCATGGCAGCGCCTCCATAGAATGTGTTAGGAACTTTCTTTATGGTACGCGCCTGGATTGGGCATAACTTGATAAAATTGGCCACATACTTGATTATATTAGCCATGAGCGACGTCACTAATACCACATGGCCCTATCCGCGCCCCGATTCGCCGCCCCTGCTGACCCCAGAGCAGGCTGAGCACACCCTCAACGTGTGGCTGGTGCCGCGCTTCTCCATGCTGACCCTGTTTTGCCTGCTTGAGCCGCTGCGTGTGGCAAATCGCTTTGGTCGTGACCTCTTTGCCTGGCGGCTGCTCTCCGCGGATGGCGATGCCGTGGTGGCCAGTAACGGGGTACGCATCGACGTGGATGGAACTTTATCGTCGTTGGAAGATGCGTCACGCCTGATGGTGGTCTCGTCTTACGAAGCGGAGGCGACGGTGCGTTTTCAGGATCGCGCCGTGCTGCGGCGCATCGCCGCTCACGGTGGCTGGCTGGGTGGGCTGGATACGGCGCCCTTCATCCTGGCGCGAGCGGGGGTACTAACCGGCCATCGTGTGGCACTGCACTGGGAGAGCGTGCCGGCATTTCGTCGTGAGTTCCCGGCGCTGGAAATTAGCCCGGCCCATTACGAGTTCGACGCTATGCGGCTGACTGGCTCCGGTGGCGCGGCGAGTATCGACATGATGCTGGCGTGGATAGAGCATGCCTATGGACCCGCCCTGGCCGACGCCGTGGGGCGGCAGCTAATTCACGAGAGGCCGCGCGACGACGCAGAAACCCCACGACGACGTTACGAGGAGCTTCCGCGCAGCGTGGTGCGGACGTTGGCGGTGATGGAGGCCAATCTGACCCAAGCGTTACCGATCCCTGAGGTGTGCCGACTGGTGGGGCAGTCCCAGCGGCAGCTGACACGGCTATTCCAGCGCCACTTTGACGAGACCCCTCAGCAGTGTTACCTAGGGATGCGGCTAGACCGGGCACGCCAGCTACTCGCCGATAGCCGCAGCCTTGTGACCGAGGCGGCCTTGGCGACCGGCTTCACCCAGCCGGCACATTTCACCCGGGCCTATCGCAAACGCTTCGGTGAAGCGCCCAGTGTCACTGCCGACAAGCGTCCAGGTGCCGGACGGCACCTCCATATGGAAAATGATCTTTCTTTGCGCGACGGCTAATTACAGAGACAGGTGGAAGCAGTCTCATATATACCACTAGCCGCCCACTGGAGCGGCTTAGTCAGAGTTAGGCGCCTAACGACGAAGACCGATGGTGCGTTTGGCCAATTCCGGCCAAGCACCGGCATTGGCTTGGGGCAACGTAGCGATGGTCGTCTTGATAGGGGTGGGGAATAGCGCCGGCCGGCCGGCATGGATGTCCATACCCATTAACATCTGCTCGCTGGTGGCCAGCAGGTTCCCGTCAACGTCGCAAAGTTCGAAGAAAACGTGCAATCGCTTGGCGTCGTGGTCGAGCAGCGTCAGGCTGACCTGTAAAGGCTGACCCTCATGAGCCTCGCGGCGGTAGCAGAGGTGGGTTTCCAGAGTGTAGAGGGTATAGCCGTGCCGTTTGCGACCTTCTTCATCCAAGCCAATATGGTCCATCAACGCTTCAACCGCCAAGGAGAACACCCTGGCGTATTCGGCATCGTTCATGTGGCCGTTGTAGTCGACCCACTCGGGGGCGACGTGGCTTTCCAGAATCAGCATTAGATGCGCCCCTCCAAACCCTCGGCTTCGGGCCAGTATTTCTGTGTCAACGCGAGCAGCTCCACCAGAAAATCGTCCCGGCGCCGGTCAAGCTCAGATACCGGGCGGCCGGCGGCCTGATATTCGCAGCCTTCCACGACCCGGTCGATCAGCTCATCGGTGAGCTCGGGTGCTTGGAGCTTGGTCCAGGGCAGTTTCAGGGCGGGGCCGAACTGCTCCAGCATATGGCGCATGCCCTGCTCGCCACCGGCCAGATGGAAGGTCAGGAAGGTGCCCATCAGCGACCAGCGCAGGCCGCACCCATAGACCACGGCGGCATCGATCTCCTCGGTGGTGGCCACGCCGTCGTTGACTAGGTGCAGGGCTTCGCGCCACAGCGCTTCCATCAGGCGATCGGCGATATGCCCCTCGATCTCGCGACGCACGACCAAGGGGCGCATGGCCAGTGCCTGATAGAGCGCCTGTGCCGTTGCTGTGTGGGCACTGTCGGTCGCTGCGCCGCCTACCAGCTCGACCAGCGGAAGCAGGTAGACCGGGTTGAAGGGGTGAGCGACGATCACTCGGCCCGGGGCCTTGGCGCAGTCGCGCTGCAGATCGGACGGCTTGAAGCCGGAGGTGGAGGAGCCGATGATCACGTGCGCCTCGGCGGCGGCGTCCAGGGTGGCGAGAATCTCGCGCTTGAGTTCCAGGCGTTCCGGCACGTTCTCCTGGATCAGGTCGGCGCCTTGCACGGCGACTTCTAGACTCTCCGCGAAGTGCAGTCGCTCGGGGCTCGAGCCTTCGGCCAGGCCCAGGCGCTCAAGCGAGGGCCAGGCGTTGTCGACGAAGGCGCGGGTGCGCGCCGGGGCTTGCGGGTCGGGGTCGAAGGCGACCACGTCCCAGCCTTGAGCCAGGGCTCTTGCGATCCAGCCGTTGCCGATCACCCCAGTACCGATGATGCAAAGTCGTTGGCTCATGCGCCACCTCCTTCGATCTTCTCGGCTGTCTTGCCGGTGCGCGGGTCGCGCAGCCCGAGATGCGCCCGGGTTTCGGCAGGCGTCATTACGCGGCTGCCGAGGTTATCGATAAGACTAGCGGCTTTCTCCACCAGCTGAGCGTTGGTAGCCAGCACCCCCTTCTTCAGATAAAGGTTGTCTTCCAGGCCGACCCGGGCGTGGCCACCCAACAGTACCGCCTGGGCCACCATGGGCATCTGGTGGCGGCCGATGCCGAAGGCTCCCCAATGGGCATTCGCCGGTAGCTTGTTGCGCATGACCAGCATGGTTTCGGGGTCGGCCTCGGCCCCCCAGGGAATGCCCAGGCACAGCTGATAAAGCGGGTCGCCGTCGATCAGGCCCTCTTGCTGCAGCTGGCGGGCGAACCGCACGTGGCCCAAGTCGAAGCATTCGAGTTCCGGCTTGACGCCAGCCTGCTGCACCAGCCGGGCGTGCTCGCGCAGCCAGTCGGCAGGGTTCACATAAACCATGTCGCCAAAGTTAAGGCTGCCGCAGTCCAGGGTGCACAGCTCTGGTAAAAGCTCGCCCACCGGTTCATGACGCTGAGCCGGGGTCTGGATATCGGTGCCCGGGCCGCCGCGGGAGGGATCCACGACGTCGGGAATCCAATCACCACCGCCGCCAGCGGTGATGTTCATGACGATGTCGACGTCGGCCTCCCGCACCCGCGCCATCACTTCACGGAAGTGATCCACGGAGTGGCTGATGCAGCCGGTCTCGGGGTCACGTACATGAATATGCGCCACGCTGGCACCCGCCTTGGCGGCGGCGATGCAGTCGTCGGCGATCTGCTTGGGCGTGACGGGCACATTAGGGTTCTTGCCGGTGGTATCGCCGGCGCCGGTGACGGCACAGGTCAGAATGACGTTGCGGTTCATACTTTTCTCCTTACGTGACTGAATGACATGCCATTCAGTTTGTACGCTTGTCAGTACGCAGCATTGTCATTAAGCGACACTTAACATACGTTAGGCGACTTTCGGGTGGAGTGTTGAACAAAACCCCGCTGCATTCTGCGATTCGATTCTTTGAATGAATACTCCGACGATTCATTCAAAGAATCTTCGGAGGATTCAAACAACCCCGTAAGCTGGCAATATGACATAGGATGGGGAGGCAGATGATTTCGTACTGACTAAGCCTTGCCAGCCGGGCATGGTGGAAGGTTACGTTGGAACTCATTGAACGGAACAGCACTGTTGGTAACGAGATGATGGCCAAGGTCGACTTGCCCCGCGAGGTGTATAGCGACCCGGTGGTCTTCATTAAAACTGTCAGGGAGGGGTGCCTGGTCATGTGCTCCGTCAGGTGGTTCAGGCACTTGCTGTCGACCGCGATGTCTTTGTGCGGCTGCTAGATACCGATTCGGGTAACCTTCATCGCTTCTTTAAGCGCAAAGCCCTTGGGCGGGCGAAGAGCGAGGAATTGCTGGACACACTAAAGCTCTACGTGGAGGCCGGGGCGGTATTCGGGGGCGCGAGATCGCTCAGGAGTGGTTGCACTCGGAAGTGCCGGCCCTGTCCGGGTCGCGCCCGGTCGATCTGTTCGACACCTTCGCCGGCCGGGAGATGGTGCGTCAGGTGCTGAGGAAAATCAGTTACGGCGAGTTCAGTTGATAAGGGATACTGCATGAGGCTGTGGCTATTTCGCATCGCACCTGAGCGATTCATCCACAACCTTTCTGGACATGGGGGCAGCTATCGAGATGGCGCCCGCTGGAGCGACCTTGGGTACCCGGTGCTATATTTCGGGACTAGCGCTTCGGTGACTCTGGCCAAGGATGACAAACTAGCCAAGTGAACCTACAACGCTCACTCGGAAAGACGGTCGCAACCAAGCCTTCCTATCGCACTGCCTGGCGCAAGGTCAGGCAGTGCACTATCCCCGCCGCTGTCTACGAACCCAACTGACGCAGCGGCAAAGCGGTACCGACATGGATCTGGCGTCGCGATTGTAAACCGTTGGACATCGCTGGGCTTTGGAAGCGCTGGTGCTCGCATGCCGGTGAGATAATGCACAGCAATACGATGCTGACGGTCAATGCAGACGAGAGCGTTGAGTTATTACAGAGGTATTCCGCTGATTGATCTTACCGAAAAAAACTACTTTATTAGTGCTTCTGCTAAGTTGCAAAAAGCCTTTGCGGAAGGGGTTAATGGCCTGTTTTTAGGCCAAGACAGGCCTATTTCCATCGAGGGAATTGCATTGCTAAGTTCGATATGTTCAATCCTTTTGCCATCAAGAGACCATGGGCGATAGACCATATCAGAGAGAATGGTAATACCTGTCCCATTAGCCACCATACTTCGAACAGCTTCCACCGAGGATGTTCGGAACATTACATCGGGTGAAACTCCCTCGGGTTTCCAGTATTTAAGGGCTGTTTGATCTGCTTCGTCCACAGTCAGCATGATATAGGGATAGTGAGCGATATCCTTTAAGGTTAGCTTACCCTTGTTCAATAGCTCGTGATGGCTGGCTACCCAGAGCCGTCGACGGGACTTGGTCAACGTCATCTTTTCTAGCCAATGATGATGTTCAATATTGGATGTCAAGACAATCGCCAAATCAAACTCTCCCGACTTCAAGCCTTGCTCAATTTCAGGCCGTGATGCCTCGCTTAGATGAAGCTTTACCCCAGGGTAACGGCGCTGAAATTGCGCTAATAAAGGAGGAAAGAAGTAGCCCGCCACGGTGTAGGTCATGGCCAGACACAAGTTTCCTTCCAGCCTGGTGTGGGTATCTTGCAGGCTATCGAAGGCATCATCAAGCGCCTGGAAAGCGTAGTTGACCCGTTGCAAAAAGCGCGTGCCTTCGCGGGTGAGCAGCATGCCGCGGCTAGTACGTTGAAACAGTGCCACCCCTGCCTGTTCTTCAATTTCCTTGACACCGGTAGTGATCGAAGACTGCGAGACATTCAGATCAATGGCGGCCTGGGTGACACGGCCACACTTGGCAACGGCAAGAAAGTAACGGAGTTTGCGTAGCGAGAGGTCGCGGGCCATATCAGTATACTCATAGCGTTCGGATTTTTTGATAACACTCTACAAAAATTAATATTATCAAAATTTTTCCTTAACTGGCATTAATGAAAGGCGTCCCTAAGGAGAGACTCAATGATAACAACGATCGATCTGAATGCAGATATGGGAGAGAGCTTCGGCGCCTGGACGATCGGTGACGGGGTCGACCCTGACATTATGCCACTGATCAGTTCAGCCAATATTGCTGCGGGCTTTCATGCCGGCGATCCTTCCACCATGGTTGAAACACTTCGCTTAGCGTCGCGCCATGGCGTCAGCGTTGGCGTTCACCCGGGGTTTCGTGATCTGGTCGGCTTTGGCCGCCGACCCATATTGGCATCCGCCGAAGAGTTAGTGAATGACGCGCTCTATCAACTGGGCGCATTGCGTGAGCTTGCTCGCGTGGAAGGCCTAAAGCTGAATCATTTCAAACTGCATGGCGCGCTGTTCATGCATGCGGCGCGGGATGTGGAATTTGCCGAAAAATTGGCTGCCGCGCTGACAACGGTTGCACCTGCTCTACCTGTTTATTGCCTGTCAGGCTCCGCCATTGATCATGCGGCGGAGCGGGTCGGGCTGCCGAGAGTGCACGAGTTCTATGCGGACCGTGACTACAACGATGAAGGGAGCATCGTGTTCGTGCGCAAGGTTCAGCGCCTGGATCCGCAACAAGTAGCAGATAAGGTGCTGCGTGCCTGTCAGGAGGGCAAGGTTGAGACGGTCAGCGGTCAGGAAGCCGTGGTTCAATTCCAGTCGGTGTGTATTCACAGCGATACTCCGGGTGCCTTGTCACTGGTCAAGGCCGTGCGCGAGGCGCTCGACAAGGCGGGTATCATGGTGGCGGCCTCTTGAATCAATCAACGTCTTGGCCATGCGTGCAGCCGAGCGCAGGTAAATAACGATAATTCGCAGGAGAAAAATGATGACACAACAAGAAATTCAAGCCCCTTTCCCCGGTATGTTCTACCGCAAACCTTCTCCGGATGAGCCCGTTTATGTTGAGGAAGGCCAGGTAGTGCAGGTGGGCGACGTGATCGGGCTGGTCGAAGTCATGAAGCAGTTCGTTGAGCTCAAGGCGGAGATTTCAGGAACCTTGGTGAGCTTTGCCGCCGGAAACGAAACGGTACTTGAGGCCGGTGATGTGATCGCTACCCTGGAGGTCAGCGAATGATTCGTCGGCTGCTAATCGTTAATCGTGGCGAGATAGCGTTGAGAATCGTGCGTGCGGCGCAAGAGTCTGGTCTTGTCAGCATCGTGGCCCATAGCGAGGCGGACACAGACACACTGGCCGTTCAGCGGGCGGATGAAGCTGTCTGCATTGGTCCGGCGCAGGCCGCCAAAAGCTATCTCAATATTCCCGCTATCATCGAAGCGGCAAAGGCCTGCCAGGCGGATGCCGTACATCCCGGTTACGGATTTCTTTCAGAAAGCGCTGATTTCGCTCAAGCGGTCAAAGAGGCTGGCATGGTCTTTATCGGGCCGGATGCCGAGATCATTGCACGCATGGGCGACAAGGCAATGGCACGCCAGACGGCGATCGAAGCGGGTGTTCCTGTGGTGCCGGGTTCACCCCATGCGGTCAAGGGCCTGGACGACGCATTGACGGTTGTCGAGAGTGTCGGCTTTCCCCTGCTGATCAAGGCTGCCGCAGGCGGAGGTGGGCGCGGTATTCGGGTTGCAGAAGATAGGGATGCATTGGCCAAACAGTTGCCACTGGCACAGGCCGAAGCGCAGGCGTCCTTCGGTGATGGGCGCGTTTATCTGGAGCGTTTCATTTCCCGCGCACGGCATATCGAGGTGCAGGTATTGGGTGATGGAAAGCGCGCAGTCCACTTCTTCGAGCGCGAGTGCTCGTTGCAACGTCGCCGCCAGAAAGTATTTGAGGAGGCACCTTCACCGGCACTTGACAGTGCCACTCGCAAGGCGCTTTGCGAGTCTGCCGTAGCGCTTGCCGAACATGTGGGGTACGTGGGGGCCGGTACGCTGGAGTACCTCTTCGATGACGCCACGGGTGAATTCTTTTTCATCGAGATGAATACGCGGATTCAGGTCGAGCATCCGGTAACTGAAATGGTGACCGGATTCGATCTGGTCAGGGAAATGATTCGCCTGGCCTGTGGCCAGCCATTGCGCATGGCGCAAGAAGATATCGCCCTGAAGGGATGGGCCATCGAGATGCGTATCAATGCGGAAGATCCCGATCGGGACTTTTTCCCGTCACCAGGCAAGGTGGAAACGCTGATATGGCCTGCTGGACCGGGTATCCGCATCGATAGTGGCCTGTATGAAGGCTACAAGATGCCGCCTTTCTATGACTCTCTGGTTGCCAAGCTGATTGTCTGGGATGAAGACCGCGAATCAGCATTGAAGCGAGCCGGCCGTGCGCTGGATGAGTTTCATCTGGAAGGCTTCTCCACCACCGCTAGCCTGCACCGTCGTCTGGTCGAAGACCCTGCCGTCAAGGAGGGGGCTTTCGATACGACGTTTTTGGAGCGTTGGCTTGCCGAGCCCGCGTCAAATCACTCCAATGTGAAGGAGGTCATCGATGAGCAATGAGATGACAGCCACGACCCG
This sequence comes from Vreelandella rituensis, assembly GCF_003336665.1. Classification (GTDB taxonomy): domain Bacteria; phylum Pseudomonadota; class Gammaproteobacteria; order Pseudomonadales; family Halomonadaceae; genus Vreelandella; species Vreelandella rituensis. Next base: position 95,613 of record NZ_QPIJ01000005.1, read on the forward strand.
TTATAGCCAGGCGGGTGATGAGTTCCTGTTTGTTGAGCTGAATGAAGAAATGACCCTTGAGGCGTTCTTCCGTTCCATTTCAATCACCCAGCGGCTACGTGACATGGCCCTGCCGGGGATCATTGAAATATGTCCTGCAAACGCGTCCTATCAGGTGCGCTATAACCCGGATGTCATATCCGCAGGCCAGCTGCAGGAAACGCTGGAAGGGTTGGATCGCGACGTAGCCGCCCAGCAGGTGCGTACCCTTGAAACGCGTGTGATCGAGGTGCCGGTGCTATATAACGACCCCTGGACCCATGAAACCCTGATGCGTTTTCGTGATCATCATCAGGATCCTTCCGCTACGGATCTGGAATATGCGGCCCGTATCAACGGCTATGACAGTGTCGATGCTTTCATTGAGGCACATAGCGCAACACCCTGGTTTGTTTCCATGGTGGGGTTTGTTGCTGGCCTGCCATTCATGTATCAGATGGTGCCGCGAGAGCGCCAGATTCAGGTGCCTAAATATCTGCGCCCACGCACGGATACGCCCAAACAGACGGTGGGTATCGGCGGGTGCTTCAGTGTGATTTATTCCGTGCGTGGTGCCGGTGGCTATCAGATGTTTGGGGTGACTCCCATGCCTATCTATGACCCCGAAGGCGATCAGCCGCATATTGATGATTCGATGATTTTTTTCCGGCCGGGTGACATCGTGAAGCATCGTGCCATCGACCGCGAGGAGTACGATGCCTTGTTGTCTGCGGCAGAAAAAGGGGATTTCAAGCCACGTGTAGCATCGTTCACCTTTGATCTTGATGCTTTCTCACAAGATCCGGATGGCTATGCACGCCGTGTTAAGGAGGTATTGTATGAGCATTGAAGTCATCAAGCCCGGCCTGGCTTCATCGATTCAGGATAAAGGGCGTGAAGGGAAGTACCACTTGGGTATTCCGCCTTCGGGAGGCATGGATCAGCGATCGCTGATTGCCGCCAACCTGCTTCTCGGTAATCCGGAAGGTGCGGCCGTCATCGAATGCGCGCTGATGGGCCCAGAATTACGCTTTAACGAGGCACGCAAGGTTGCCGCCTGTGGCGCTGAGATGACACCCCGCGTCAACGGCGAGGCGAAGCCGCTGAATGAAGTCTTCGAGGTTCCGGCGGGCGCAACGCTGAGCTTTGATTTCGTCAAGGCCGGAGCACGCCTGTATCTGGCGATTGAAGGCGGCATTGATGTGCCTGAGCGGTTGGGGAGCCGGAGTACTTACACCCTGGGCTCGCTTGGAGGATTGAACGGCCGCACTCTGCAAGCAGGCGATGTGCTGCATATTCTACCTGCTCATGGCCATGCCACGCTGGGGCGTTGCCTTCCCGATTCGTTGGTTCCTATGTTTTCCAAGCATTACCAATTACGAGTGGTGCCAGGCCTGTATGACCATCGTTTGATGCCGGAAAGTCATAAGCGTTTTTATGAGGAAGACTGGTCGGTGGCTTCGGAAGCCGATCGGATTGGCTACCGCATGAAAGGCGGCACTCCGCTCTCCTTTGTCGAGCGTGAGCCTCCCTTTGGGGCAGGCGATGACCCATCCAATATCGTTGATGCGTGTTATCCCATCGGTTCCATTCAGGTTCCCAGTGGCAGCGAGCCGATTATCCTGCACCGTGATGCGGTATCCGGCGGTGGTTACGCCATGATCGGCACGGTGATCAGTGCGGATATGGATACCGTTGGGCAAATCCAGCCTCACCAGAAGGTCAGGTTTGTGGCAGTGACTCTTGAGGATGCCCTTGCTGCACGTGCCCGCTATCAGCAGGACCTGGAACAGTTGCGCCAGATGCCGTGACCGGTGGTCGGGCGTCAGATAATGCATATGGTGCACGTAACGTAAATTGACAGTGCACCGTATGCCAAACATCCGCCAGCCATAAAGTCTATTGTGTAGATGTATCGGCGCTTTCTATAGCTGGATAAAAATAACTAACCGAATAATGGCAGCTCATCATGAAAGTGCACTTCCCGGATAAATACGGGCCAGGTTTCATGTGGCTGTCATGTCATAGCTAAACAATAAAAAGGAAAGTGAAATGACCAACAAGAATCAGAGTGAGGCAACCGACCTCGACTTTTCCGAACGCCCTGTACCATCTGAAGGGCGAATGCCTAAAATTAACTTGATGATGGCTTTCTGGGCCGTTTGTAGTGCGATTTTTTATATGGTGGTTGCCGCCGCCATGGCGCGTACTTATGGTACTGCTAATGCACTGATTGGCATTGTTCTGACGGTAATAGCCTACGGTGTTATTAATGGTGTAATCAGTCGCTATTCAATGAAAACCGGATTGACCGTTGCTCTTTTTTCCAAGGTATTATTCGGTCATTTCGGTGCTGTAGTTGCTACACTGATATTCTTCGCCACGGCACTTTATTACGCCGTATTTGAAGGCTATGTCATGGCGCTGGTGCTCGCGGAGTGGAGCAACATGTCCATGGCGGTGGCAACTGCCATTGTGGTGATACTTGGTGTAGCACTCATTTTTGGCAGTGTTCAGCACTGGTTGGACAAATTCAACGGTGTGCTGCTGCCTGTCTACGTGATCGGCATGCTGATAGCTGTCGGGATGGCGGTTGCTGAATTTGGCTATCCCTCCGGGTGGTTGACCCGCGTTCCCGAAGGCGGCGCCTCTCCATGGGGCTGGTTGCATACCTTTGCCTATTATATGGGTGTCTGGGTATTGATGATGTTTACCTTCGATTACGCCCGGTTTGGCCAAGAAAAAGACGCTGCTTTCCATTCCCGCATCACCTTTGGCATACCATTTTATGCCATGACCTTCCTGTTCAGCGGTATTGTCGGGATTCTATTGGATTCCATGATTCCAACCGATGGCCTGTCGGAAGCCTCCATTGTGTTGGGTTTGCTCGAATTGATGGGCGTAGGAGGCCTGTTATTGGTATGGGTGACGCAGAGCCGCATCAATACGGCCAATTTCTATCTGGCGACCGTCAACTTCGAGTCATTCATCCGCAAGGTAACCGGTGTGAAAATGTCCAAGGTGGTGGCCGGTTGTATGATTGGGGTAATCGCTTATGTACTGATGATGGCAGACGTATTCTCCTACATCCTGCAGGCATTGGCATACCAGGGCGTCTTTGTGGTGGCCTGGGTGGGTGTTGCCCTGGCTCATATTCTGTCTAGAACTTACCAGGACCGTTTCAATGGTCATGTCGAGCTGAATAACGATTATATTCCGGCTTTTAACCCTTGCGGCTTGGTAGCGTGGGGTGGTGCTGCATTTACCGGGATCGTCATCATGAACATTCCCGCCATTGCCGGATTCTCGGCGCCAGCCACCTTCCTGTTTGCCTATGTCATATATGAACTTGGTCTCAGATTTGCAAAAGAAGAGTGGTACGTAGCAGGCCTTAAATAAGGCACACTTTCCACTCTAAAGCAGACATTTTATAATGTGAAAAGTTTTAGGGTGGGAAATTATTTGTCTTATTTAGAGTTTTATTGATATTGATTTTATTATGGTGATTTTAAGTTCAATATTAAAAAATGGTCGAACTTTTTTTATTTTAATCTCAAAAAGTCCTGGATTAAAATTTGTAATACCGATATTTGGTTGGTAAAAATAATAAATAAATGATGGGGCGGAATTGTAAGACGCAATATAAACCATGGGCCGTCTTTATAATTTCTGGCGTTACCTGAGTAAAATCAACAATAATATGAGGAATCAATATGCCTGATCTTCGAGTCGCCGTTGATGCTGGCGGAACCTTTACAGACGTTTGTATCTACAATTCGTCGACCCAGGAGTTCCGTGTCACGAAAGTGCCCTCAACGCCAAATAATCCCATGCAGGCGGTGCTTGATGGCGTCAAACGTGGTGAGATTGAGTTGGCTGATGTCGACCTGTTTTTCCACGGCACTACGGTCGCCACCAATGCGCTGATCACGCGCCGTTTCCCCAAGGCGTCGATGGTTACTACCAAAGGTTTCCGCGATGTGATCGAAATCCGTGACGGCACCAAGGATAACCTCTGGGACGCCTACGCGGATGTCAGTGGCCCTTATATTCGCCGCCGTGACCGCTTCGAAGTCACCGAGCGCGTGGATTACGCCGGTGAGATAGTGACCCCGCTGGATGAGCAAGAGGCCCGTGAACTCGCGCGCAAGTTAAAGCGCAGGGGAACCACTACCATCGCGGTGTGCTTCATCAACTCCTATGCCAATGTGCAGAACGAGCAGCGCATGCGAGAGATTCTTGAGGAGGAAATTCCGGGCGCCAATGTTTCCACGTCCTCGGGAATCCTGCCGGAAATTTTCGAGCATGACCGCTTCAATACGGCAGTCGCCAACACGGTTCTCGGGCCGTTGGTGTCGGACTACGTCAAACAACTGGATGACGAGCTGAGCGCAGGCGGCTATGCCAATGACCTGCTGCTTTTGCATTCTGGAGGCGGCTCGATGACGCCGGTGATGGCCAAGCACTACCCTGTACGCCTGGCAGCATCCGGTATTGCAGCGGGCGCGATTGCCGCCAAGCATATCGCCGAGCAATGCGGTTATCAGAATGCGGTGGGCCTGGATATGGGCGGGACTTCCACCGATATCTCGCTGATCCATGATGGCGAGCTTCGAGTGACTAAGCAGTGGGGTGTGGAATACGGCCACCCGATTGTTTTCCCGAGCATCGAAGTACTGACCATTGGTGCCGGTGGTGGCTCGCTGGCGCATATCGATATTGCCGGTGCCCTGCGCAACGGGCCGCAATCAGCCGGGGCTGACCCGGGCCCGGCGTGTTACAAGCGTGGCGGTGCGGAGCCTACCAATACCGATGCCAACCTGGCGCTCAACCGCTTGGGAACAAGCTTGGCGGGTGGTGCCCTTGAGCTAAACAGAGATATGGCCACTGCTGCCATTAAAGAGAAGATTGGCCAACCTCTGGCGCTGGAGACCGCAGACGCCGCGCAGGCCATTCTCAAGGTGGCAAACGCCAATATGGCCGATGCGGTGCGTCTGGTGTCGATTCGCCGCGGGCTTGATCCGCGTGACTTCGCCTTGATTGCTTTCGGCGGCGCGGGAGCATTGCACGGCGCCGAAGTTGCCAAGGAACTGGGTATTCCGGCGGTGATTGTGCCACCCAACCCGGGCGTGACTTCGGCGATGGGGTGCCTGCTGGTCGATATTCAGCACGATTTATCGATGATGTATACCGCCGGGGCCGAAAGTGCCGACACCGATGATCTCACCAAGCAGTTCCGCTCTCTGGAAGAGGAGGCCGCCGACCGGCTGCGCCATGAAGGCGTCGCTGACAAGGATGTGGTGCTCCAGCGGGGCATCTCTATGCGCTATCAGGGTCAGTGGCGCTCGCTGCAGGTGCCGATGAGCAGCGGTGAGCAATCACTGAAAATGGCGATCGAAACCTTCCATCAGGAGCATGAGCGCCAGTTCTCGTTCCGCCAGGATACTCAGCCGGTCGAGATCTATCAGTTGCACCTGCGGGCAGTCGGTAAAACGCCCAAGCCGTCGTTTACGCCTTATGAACGAGTGGCGAACGCAACGGCGGAACCCCATGCCCGGCGAGACGTCTTCTTTGATGGCCAATGGCATGACACACCAATTTACGACCGCACAATACTGCCTCCAGGCTTTGAGCTGACGGGCCCCGCAATCATTGATCAGCTTGACTCCACCACGGTAGTTCCGCCCAACACCACAGCCTCCATCGATGAGTGGAAAAACATCAGGATCCGGATTGTTCTGACAGGAGAGGAAGCATGAAAATGGCTCATGACATGAAAGATGGTGTGCTCGATCCGGTCACCTTTGAAGTACTAAAGAATGCGTTTGCCACCAGCGTTGATCTGATGAGCGAACAGATACTGCGTACCTGCTATTCGTTTGTCATTTACTCGCGTGACTTCTCTTCTGCGCTGTGTGATGCAAAGGGCAATACGGTGATGCAGGGCAGTGGCGATATTGCCGTGCATGTCGGCACCTTGCACTTTCAGTGTAAGGCCGTGTTGGAGGAGTTTGAGGGCGATATTCAGCAGGGCGATGTCTTTGCCATCAATGACCCGTATCGGGGAGGTACGCACCTCAACGATGTGAGTTTCATTCGTCCGATTTTCGTGGCGGACGAGATTATCGGTTTCGCCCAGAACAAAGGTCATTGGGCGGATATTGGCGGTAATGTGCCAGGCTCGTTCGATGTCAATGCCAGCACTCACTTCAGCGAAGGGTTGCGTATCACGCCGATTCGAGTCTGGCGCGAGGGTACCTTTCTGCATGATGTTGCCCAGCTGTTGGTATCCAACACTCGGGCACCCAGCCAAGCCTTGGGCGATCTACATGCCCAGGCGGAAGCAACAGCGGTATGTGAACGGGAAATTCTGCGTCTGGTCGACAAATATTCCAAAGAGACTGTTGTTGCGGCCATGCAGGAGACTCAGGATTACGTCGAGCGTATTGTGTTGAAGAGCCTTGCCGGCATGCCCCAAGGTGAATGGGAAACCATCGATTATATGGATGCTGACCCAGCGCTTGGAGAAGGCATGGTACCCATCCGCATCAAACTGAAGCTGGATGGCAATGGCATTCACTATGATCTGTCCGGTTCAGCACCGGCTGTCTCCACTTTTCTCAACTCCGCCTACGGCACGACTCACTCGGCCATTTATGCGGGCACCAAGACATTTTTCCCGGACGTTCCGCTCAATTCTGGATTTTACCGTGCCGTAACGGCGAATATCGGTGAAGAGGGCAGTGTGGTCAATGCTGGCTGGCCCCATGCGGTGACCGGTTTCTGTTCTGGACCCTATGAGAAAATCATGAACGGGATCTTCGAGCTGTGGAGCGGCATCATGCCTGAACGCGCCATGGCTTGTGCCTTCAACCTTGAATACCTGTTGATTGGAGGTAACGACGGGCGCACCGATACTACCACCTACTTTATGTGGTATGACTGGATGGCTGGTGGTTGGGGTGGCCGCCAGACCAAAGATGGCTCCTCGGCCACCTCGCCGGTGTTTGGCACGGGCTTGGCCGTGCAGCCGGTAGAAGGACAAGAGCGCCTCAACCCGGTGTTGACCATGTGCCATGAGATCAGCATGGATTCCGGTGGCCCCGGTCGTTTCCGCGGTGGGTGCGGCGTCCAGAAAGGTGGGGTGCTCACCAAAGTCGACAAGACGGTGATGAGTTACTGCTGTGATCGTGGTCGCTCGGTCACTTGGGGCGTCAATGGCGGTTTGCCCTCCGTGCCTCATGGCGTATGGCTCAACAAGGGAACGTCGGATGAAAAGTATCTGGGCGCCACGTTCTCCAATGTGTCTGTTCAATCGGGGGATACTTTCACACGTCCATCCGCCGGTGGCGGTGGTTTCGGTGACCCGCTTGAACGTCTCCCTGAAGAAGTGTTGGAAGATGTGATTGACGGCTATGTATCGGTGCCGCGCGCCGAGTGTGACTATGGCGTTATTATCGATGTCAATGATCCGGATGTGGACGATTATGCAATAGACGCCGAACGCACGACGAAGGCCCGCGAATGGATTCGTGCTCATCGACATGAATGGTTGGAAGCTCCGCCGGAGGACATCGCCAGTCAATACCGCGACGGTAAATTGGATGTGCTGGATGTGATTCGTCGCTTCGGTGTGGTGCTTGACTGGGGAACCGGTGAACTGCTGAAAAAATCGACGCAGCAGTACCGTGAATCTATGCGTCGGCGCTCGTCGGATTACTGGGCATGATTGTTACGTCGTTCTCTTGAGCCAATAGCGTGAGACACTCATTTTGATGCCAGAGACCCCTGCAGGATTTTTCCGGCAGGGGTCAATCCATCGCGGTGCGATCATTGTGGGACCAATAACATGAACGAAGCTAACTCAATGTTAACGTCCAATTCCCAGGATTGCTGGACACAGCTTATTTCGCAGACCTATTTTCCGCTGACCCTGAATTACGGCAATCATGAAGGCCGATTTCAGGGGTCTTTGAAAGTATGGAAAGCAGGAGGCAGTGATTTTTCACTATCGCGTTTGTGTTCTTATCAGGCCGAATATTCGCGCTGCCAGTCACAGATTGCACAGGATGATCACGCCTCGTTTCTGGTCACTATTCCGCTACGCACGCATGTGTTTTTCTCCCAGCATGGCCGTAGCCTGAACTGCCCGCCGGGGCACTTTATTGTCGAACAGGGCGATGCGCCTTACCGCTTCGGGTATGAATCACCCAACGACATGTGGGTCTTCAAGATTCCGAGCCAATCGATGAAACATCGCATCCGACGGCCTGAGCGCTATTCACAGCATTGCTTCTCTGCAGAAAAGGGGATTGGCTGTGCGTTTGTCGAGTTTCTGATGATCTGCTCGCAGCGCGTAAGTGAGTGCAGCACCGATGATCAGAACCGCCTGTTCGAGCAGGCTTTGAGCATGCTTTCTATGGTGCTTGAACAGGATGACAGAGTGCTGAGTAGCGACCAGTCACATTTGAAAACTGCACACCTAATGCGTATCGAGCGCTATATTTCTGCCAATCTTGGCGACCCTGAGCTGACGCCTTCCCGTATCGCCGAGTTTTGTGGCATTTCATTGCGCTATCTTCACAAACTGTTTTCAGGTTCCGGGTACACGGTGCGCGAGTGGGTGAGGGTACAGCGCCTGGAAGCCGCGCATCGCGATCTTGAGGCCTCGCCCGCTGGCATCAATATTGGTGAAATCGCTTATCGCTGGGGATTTTCGGATCAGGCCCAGTTCTGTCGGGCATTTCGGCAGCACTTTGGTTACTCCGCCAGCGAGCTGCGTAGCTTACCGCCTGAGGCATCTCGTCTTTAACATAGCCACCCTGTAGCGCAACATACATTCACGCCATACCAACAAAAAGGGCATTACCATGGGAAGACCACAAGCCAGCAGCCATCTGCAAATTGATAACCACCAGGTCATTGTCACCCGCTGGGATTTCCCACCCGGTGCGGAAACTGGCTGGCATCGTCATGAACATGATTACGTTATTGTCCCGACCATTGATGGCAAGATGTTGTTGGAAACGCCTGAAGGTAATCGTGAAGTGATGCTGGAAGCGGGCGTTTGCTATAACCGCGTGGAAGGCACCGAACATAATGTGATCAATATCGGCGAGACGGCATTTTCGTTCGTGGAAGTTGAACTGAAATAAATAGGCGCCGAGGTAGCCGCGCGCAACAGTGCCACACGGCATTCTTCCTTGCGGTTACTCGGGGTAAAGGAGGAATGTATGACGATTACAATAAAAACGCCTGACGAGAGCAACCGCCAGGCGTGGGAATCTCTCTATCGTGGCTATGCAGCGTTCTATAACATGCCGATCGCAGACACGACATTGGACACCGTCTGGGGCTGGATTCAGTCCGGTACATGTTTACAGGGGCGCATCGCGATTGATGCTACGGGTAAGGCCGTCGGGTTGATGCACTTTCGAGCAATGCCATCACCACTCCGCGGCACCGAGGTTGGTTTTCTTGATGACCTGTTCGTGGACCCCGAACACCGCGGCAGTGGCGTGGTCAATGCCATGTTGGCATCGCTGACCAAAGAAGCCCTCTCAAGAAAGTGGCCCTTCGTAAGATGGATTACCAAGGAAAATAATTATCGAGCTAGACGGTTTTATGACTTAAATTCCATCAAAACCGACTGGGTAACTTATCAAATGGACGTCTAATTCCAGTTGATACCATAATGCTGATTACATTTGTGAATGCTCCCGCGAATCATGCTGCGCATTGATTCGGGGCTTCATCGCTCCGCCACAACGTGGAGAGCGTGACCGGCATCCTCGGTGAGCCAGGGGAACGTTTGCCGCCTGACTCCTGCCCGTCCTTTCGGCGGGTCAGTTTGTGTTTCCATGCCCAGTAACGGGCACCCATGTTGTAGCTGGCGCCAAGATCGGCGTTGTATTGTTTGCCGCTGGCAAACGTGGCGAGTTCATACTGCTTTGCATGGCGCTTCACGCGGCCAGAGCCATCAAACGCCCAGGATGACGTGCCTCGCGCATAGACATAAACCACCTTCCCGCCGGCTTCTTCCATCTTGTGCTCGATCAGCGTGGCAAGCCGCCGATGCAGCCATTGGTGGAAGCGCTGGCGCAAGCCTGATCGCTGCTTACCAGCTTTCGGTCGCCAGCCTTTCAGGTCTTCCAGCACGATCACATCAGCGCCTTCGGCCAAGGCGTAATCCACGAGTTGGCGTGATGTCTGTTGCGCCATGTTCTCGTTGATGCGCTGCACTTTGCGGTACCACGTTCGGCCAAAGCCTTTTGACAGCTTGCCGGTCTTACGCGCTTTGCCACGAATCATCGCGGCACGTTTATCGCGACGGTCCATGTCCGCTGCGGGGTGGAAAAACCGCCTCGCGGCGACAGTGCCGTTGGATGAAACGATGCTGGCCGTGGCCAGCGTATTAATCCCCACATCCACCGCGCAGACGCGCTGCTGATCGGAGAGTCGTTCAGGTGTTATTTCCACCGGCACCGCCAGATGGCAGTGTCGGTTGAACACCAGTGCGGGAGATTTCACGATGCCAAGGAGGTGGCGCTGGCGCACCGCTTTAATAGCGACGTTGTGCCACAGCCATTCTTTACCGTCCCACAACTTCAGGCTGGCCGTGGTGAAGTCAGCATCAAACTTGACCAGTTGCCCGCGATACATCACCGGATAGCAGCCCGCGACGGCGTTAAAGCGTGGCGGTTTGGCGTCACGCCGTGAGCGGCAGCCCGATTGCCACTCGCGGTAGCGGGTGAGGTAACTGGACACCTGGCCTTTGACGAACTCGATAGCAGCGCGGCGTAAGTAGGACGGGAACTTGTAGAACCGCTGAGCAAAATAGTGATGGCGAGGTGACGGGTTCTTTTTCGTTGGGTGGATTAACCGCTCGACCGCTGCCGAAAAGCTGGGCGCCTGCTGTAACGTTGCCCAATTATTGAGCACCACCACCGATGGCGCACGACAAAAGGCACGGTATTCATCCCGCGCATCCTGCATCAACTCTCGTTGTTGCAACGTGGCTTGCAGTGGCCATTTGTCGGTACGAATCATCTTGCTTGGCATAACGACACCATACCCCCAAACCCTGATTTATATCCAGCCATAGCGAGCCATGATATACATCATGGCCAGCCGCTTAACTAGCGCATCACGCTGCGCGTCGATGCGTAGGATGCGCGGCTTAAATTGCTCAATAGGTAGCGCGAAAACTCTCTGGCGTATGATGTTGAGCTATCACCTGGCGTGCTGTTTCGACGATGTCATCCCGCCAGTCGGCGGGGGCCAGCACTTGCACGTTGGCTCCCATGGCCATCAGCCACCAGAGGGTTTGCTGATCGTCAGGTACCTGGGCTTCCAGGTGTTGCCAACGGCTATCGGGCAGGGGGGTGAGGGACTGCTCGGTGGCGAGCGGTGTTTCGGTCAATAACCAGGCCACTTGTGGCGCAACGTTGACACTCAGATTGATAGTCTTCTGGCTTTGCCGGTAACCGAAGGCACCGCCTTGAATGTAAGCATCCAGGTCGAAATCGCCTTTTTCGTTCCAGGCGGTTTCACTCAACTGGGCATGACGAATGCGGTGCAGGGCGAACTGCCGCAGGTCGGTGTAGTCATTCACCGTTGCCACCAGGTAGGTCACGCTGTGACGGCTGACCAGCCCCTGCGGGTGCAAGGTAAAAAACCGCTCTTTTTCACTGCTGCGCGATAGATAGGTCACTTCAATGGCTCGATGGGTGAGCAGTGCTTCAGTGACGGTCTGCCAAGTCACTTCTTCCAGTGGCGCGGGAATCAATGCCT
>NZ_QPIJ01000050.1 GCF_003336665.1 Vreelandella rituensis
CGACGTCAATGCCGCCCGCAACATCCTACAAGCCGGCACCGCGCTGTTAGCCGGTGCTGAGAGTTGAAGCACTACCGAGGGGCACTCGGGAAGTTACGCCTGTGGAGTTTGTGTAAGACCGACAATGCCAAGGCATTGAGGCGACGGACAGCGAAGCAGGAACCTGGGAGGTAACGACCAGGGAATCCCCTTCTACAAGCGCGCTAGCGCTGAAGGTGGGGGAGGATGTCAACGTTGGGGTGTTCGGCGTGCTCAACCTGATGTTGATGGCCGACTGGATCTATCCGGTGGTAGCGCTATTCGCGCTAATCTTCGCTGTGGTTAATATCAAGGACTATTTCTGGTTTCAGCGCAGCATTTCCTTCACCATCGACGAGAAGCACAAGCCGGGTATCTACAAGCGCATCCGCAGACTGGTCGCCGAGGGCCGAACCATGCCGGCATTGGTCGGCGCCACCGCACTGATGGCCGCTGGCATCGCGTTCATCGAGCTGCCGTGCACTGCCGGCTTCCCGGTAGTGTGGAGCGGTATCGTCTCCGGCCACGATATTGATCGGCTGTTCTTCACCTTCCTGCTCGGACTGTATCTGCTGATCTACCTGGCGATCGAGCTGGTCATATTCTTCACCGCCCTGACCACCTTCCGTGTCGATCGCTTCGAGGAACGCCACGGTCGCATTCTCAAACTCATCGGAGGCATCATCATGCTGGCGCTGGCCGGGGTGCTGGTGTTCGCCCCGGGACTGATGCACGACATTCGCGGCGCGCTGGGCGTGTTCGCTATCGCCTTGGGCGTGACCCTGCTGATCCTGTTGCTGCACCGCTACCTGCTGCCCAAGCTCGGCGTTCGGGTGGGGGATGAGTGGTGAATATGCGACTATGGCTAGATAATTAGCCGGGGCTGATGACAGCCAATACTGACTGCCCTGGCCTGATTATCATGCATTGCGTCACACCAGCACCCCGTCATCGTCGCGCAGGGCCTCGTAGACACGCTGTCGCACAGCATCGGGCACACCGTCCTCATCCCAGCGGGCCCGGTTGATCAGGTGCTGGAAGCCGTAGGTTTGCGTCGCCCTGATGTTCCGCCAGTTGCCAACTGTTGCGTCGCTCGACGTCGCCCAATAGGCCCCGCAGATAGGCGCCGAGGCATTCCCGGGCCTCGGCGCGTTTGACGTAACCGCTCAGCTCTGTCAGCCAGGGGATAACGCCGCTTCCCAATCACGGGTTTGCTTACGCAGGTTCTCAAGGGTCAGGTCATTCAGCCCCGGGTACCTCGCTCGCTCACAGATCGTGGCCAACGACGTATAGCGTTTATCTACAACTGCAGTACTAAGCCACTGGCAGCGACTCGTCGCTGCCCCAGTCCGCCCAGGAACCGTCGTACAGCGACAGCTGATCATATCCCGCCAGCTCGGCCGCCAGCAGAATGATGCAGGCGGTGATCCCGGAGCCACAGGAAAACACCAGTTGGTGCCTGTTGCCGGATTGAAGGGTCGGAGCAAGCTTTATAAACGTTGCCTCCAGCTCGCTGACAGGTTTGAAACGATATCCCGCCAGCACCTCGGTAAACGGCAGATTGTGGGAATTGGGGATATGGCCACCGCGCACACCAGGGCGGGGTTCCGGCGCCTGTGCCAGGAAACGCGCACGGGACCGGGCATCAATGACCGTTACCCGATCGTCCTCCAGATGCTGTAAAACGTACGCTGAGTCCCGAACCCGGCTGTGATCGAGGTTGGCCACGACGCTGCCAGGCGTGGCCGCATTCGCAACGGTCGCAGAAACGACGTCCCGCCTTTCGGCTAACCACTGCGGCAGGCCGCCATTCAGAACAAAAACGTCTTTGACGCCCATAGCCCGAAGAATCCACCAGGCCCGGGGTGCCGAATAAATGCCCTGGTTGTCGTACAGAACCACCAGACTTTCGGGCGTAATGCCCAGTCTGCGAGCTTCCTCAGTGACCTGTTCCTCTGTTGGAAAGGCGTGAAGCTGGGAAGATCCGGTGTCGCAGAGCGTTCCTTCCAGGTCGATCTGGCGGCTACCCGGTATCCACACTGGGGTGTCATAAACGATCGGCTCCTTACCAATGACAGTGGTCATACTTGCGTCGATCAGAACCAACCGTTCATTATCCAGGTTTTCCTGCAGCCATTTGGTAGTCACGAGGGGGGAAGACATGGTGTTCTCCGGTCTAAAACAGACATTAGTACTATCACTAGGTAAGACGCCAGCGGATAGAGGGAAGTATCATCACCTTGTCTCTCGATGATTATCAATTAGCGCGGAAAACCGCTTACTTCTAGTGAGCGGATGGATAGCGCGATACCCGAAGGGTACCTTGTTAATCAGTACCGTGTTACCACAATAACGACGTCTTCTTGACCTACCTAGGGGGCTCGGGAAGTTACGCTTGAGGAGATATGAGATATGAGATATGAGATATGAGATATAGGGGACATGGGTTGGCTCGCCACCGTAAAAGTCCCCACTGAGACTTTACGGCGTTAACCAAGCCATTCCCTCAGGCAAGGTCTTTGAAGCAAGAATCCGCTTCCTAGGAAGCGGATTGTCAAGCCCTCTCGAAAGACCTAATCCTTGTATTCGGGAGCTTTGCGATATTGCGTGGCTTGCTCGAAGGCATAGCCCAGCCGGAACAGAGAAGGCTCATGGTAAGGCAGCACCACCAGCTCCATGCCAACCGGCAGCCCCTCCTCGCTGAAGCCCGCCGGCAGGCAGATCGATGGCATCCAGGTCTGCGAGGCGATCAGCGTGTTGGTCGGAAAACTCAGGACCTCATGCTTGCCGTCTCGAACGGCCTGCTTGCTAGGGGGAAGTATCTGGGTGCATGGAAACACCAGGCCATCAAGGTTGTGCTGGGCGACAATGCCGACAACCAGTCGTTGGAAATTGTCGCGGGCAGCCAGTTTTCGAAAGTACTCTGGGTCGTCCTCAGGATGCTCCGGGCCTTCGAAAATGGCTTCCAGCAGATCAAGTGAAGGGTCGTAGTACTTCTTTTCTTTGATTTCTTCCAGGCTCTTGATAGGCATGTTGTCCCGCGAGGCCAGGAAGCGATTGATGTCATACCGGGAGTGCGATAGGTAGAGAGAGGTTTCGAGGATGTGCTCCATCAAGTCGGGAATCTCCACGTCGATGAGCTCGGCGCCTGCTTCCCGGGCAGCGTTCAAAGCATCCGCCATGACCCGGTTAACGGCAGCTGCGTCGGGATTGTCATCGGTGCCGAAAGCGTTTCGGACCACCCCCAGACGGGTCCCCCGGAGACTGGCGTTTTCGGTAGCCTCAACATAACTCCCCTTGTGCCCGGCAATCAGCGCCGCCGTAGTGTACTCATCCTTAGGGTCATATCCCACCATGGAGTCCAGCAGCTTGGCGGCATCTTTTACTGTCCTCGCCATAGGGCCCGCGGTGTCCTGGAACACCACCAGTGGTGACATGCCGTCACGGCTGATTAGCCCTGGAGTGACCCGGACCCCCACTAGATTGCAGAAGCTGGCCGGCAGGCGAATGGAACCGCCGGTATCCTCACCTACCCCAACCAATGCCAGATTCGCCGCTACGGCGGCGGCAGTGCCACTGCTTGAACCGCCGGGATCATGAGCCAGCACATAGGGATTCTTCGTTTCGCCGAGCTTTGAGCAGAAGCCAAACCAAGAGGAGGCAAAGTCAGGTAGCGCCGTCTTGGCCAAGATAATGGCACCGGCGGCCTTGAGTTTCTTGATGACAGTAGCGTCGTCGCGAGGCTGGTAGCCGTCTTGAGCGATCGAGCCGAAAGTGGTCATCATGTCTTTGGTTTCAACCTGATCCTTGACCACCACTGGTACTCCATGCAGCGGCCCGCTCAGCTCGCCGCTGGTGGCGAACTTGGCATCCAGCCTGTCGGCCTCCTGAAGCGCCAGCGGGTTGACCGTGATGATCGCATTGAGGCCGGGGCCCGACCTGTCAATCGCCTCGATGCGGGACAAATAGGCCTGCGTGAGGTCGCGTACGTTCAATTCTCCCGACCTCAACAGCGCTTGCATGTCATCTATCGTCAATTCTTCAATTGCAAAGTCTTTAGGGATCATGGTGTTTTCCTTTTTATTCGTGGGTCTTACTGGAACTAGGCGATTGGAGCATGATTGCCGCTACCGAAGACCGTCTGCTGGGAACGCTCAGGATGAAAACGCCTTCACCGTAATGCCGGCCTCATCCAGCGCCCCGCGAACGGCCTTGGTCAGTTCGAGTGCTCCTGGTGTATCGCTGTGGATGCAGATTGACTGAAAGCTGACGGGTACGAGCCGGCCGCTGGTGCTTGCCACTACACCCTCATGGCAGGCGCGCAGTACCTTGCTCGCCACTTGGTCGGGATCCAGGCGGGCTACCCGCCGTACGAAGACGATGCCGCCTTGATCGTCATAGGCCCGATCGGCGTAGAACTCGTGTACGCGGGGCAGGCCCCGCTCGGCGGCGGCAAGATCCAGGGCCGTGCCAGCGAGGCAGTAGATCGGCAGTTCTGATGCCGATTGCTGCAGTGTGGCGCATAGTGCCTGGGCAAAATCCTCATCGCGGGCGGCATGCATGAAGAGGGCACCATGTAGCTTGAGATGATGTAGCGAAAGGCCTTCACGATTCGCCAGTTCGCGCAGGGCACCCAGCTGATAGAGCACATCATTGACTAACTCTTCCGGCGAGGCGTCGATATGGCGGCGCCCGAACCCGATCAGGTCGTTAAAACCAGGGTGAACGCCTATTGCGACACCATGTCGGGCCGCGTCACGAAGGGTGTTGACCATGGTGGTAGAGTCGCCGGCATGAAAGCCGGCGGCAACGTTGGCGGTGCTGATCAGAGGCAGCATCGAGGCATCGACACCATCCCCGATGGTCCAGGCGCCCAAGCCTTCGCCCATGTCCGCATTCAGATCGATTGTTAATTTCATCTGTGACACTCCAAGATACTTATGCATCTAATATTGGCAGCCTCGGAAAGCTTTTGGAATTATCAATTCTTGCGTTACAGTTTCAATAAATCCGAATGCTAGGCGTACTCTTCATGTCCCGAGATCCCTCGCTGCGCAAGCTGCGCTATTTTCTAGCCGTGGCCGACAGCGGCCGAGTTACGCATGCCGCAATAGATCTGAATGTCTCACAGTCCTCAATCACCACAGGTGTCAAAGAGCTCGAGGAACAGTTGGGGGTGGCCCTGTTTCAGCGTACAGCACAAGGCATGCGGCTGACTCAGGAGGGTGTACGCTTCCAGCAGCAGGTCATCCATATATTCCAGGCCGTCGACGAGGCCTTCGACAATCTTCAGGATCACCAGCCCTTGATGGAAGGTAGCCTAGAGCTGGCGGTGAGCTACACCGTCGCGGGCTACTTCCTGCCATCACTGGTGGCCAGATTTCAGCGTCGCTATCCCTCGGTGCAGCTGCATCTGTATGAGGTATCGCGCCCGGAAATTGAGCGGGGGCTGCTATCGGGCCGTTTCGATCTGGCCATCGTGCTGATCTCGAACCTCGGCTCCGATGCCCCTATCGAATGCCAACCGCTAACTCGCTCACCGCGCCGGCTGTGGGTCTGCAGCCATCACCCGCTGTTGTCACTGGAGACTGTCAGCCTGCGTGATGTGGCCTATTATCCCTACATCATGCTGACGGTGGACGAGGCCGATCAGACGGCCATCAGCTACTGGCAGCAAGCGGGGCTCAAACCGAACACCCTTTTCCAGACCACCTCGGTAGAGGCGGTGCGTAGCTTAGTAGCCAACGGCACCGGCGTCAGCATCCTGTCTGACTTGGTCTATCGCCCTTGGTCGCTGGAGGGACGGCGTATTGAGCATGTTGAACTCTCAAACCCCATCCCCGCCATGAATGTCGGCCTCGCCTGGGCGAAAAACTTCCCTCTCGAAGCGTCAGCCCAAGCCTTCTGTGATCAGGCGTTGATGTACATCTCGTAGTACCATGTGCTGAAAGCTTGTAGGGAAGAGGTGGGGCGCGTGGTCAGGCGCAACTTGGTGGTGGTTCTGCTCACTCCCGCGTCCGAACCATCCCACGCGCATTCAGACTCCTCGGCCCGGCCGTCTGACGCAGACTATTCCGGTGTAAATGGCAGCGACGGGGTGCCAAGTACTGTCGTGGTGCTGATCGAAGGCGGCAAACGTGTCTGTCTACACAGTGCGCTCCAAAGGCACTTTGACCTGACAGGCACCGCATGCCGGACGCGGTAAGGACGCCATATATTTTATACCGTTATTTTAAGTATTAAGTAAAAAACACGCCCATAGTGGTAGAGCAACGACCCGAGAGCAGGGCGCTACCATAAATTAGATCACTCCGGGACAGAGTTGCTGGAAAGAGGCGTTTTGCGCAATCCAGTATTGGACGTTCAAAGTGCCTTCGGGGATCTGACTACGGAGGTAAGACGTTGCTGGAAGAATCTCGGCGTTGCGTAAAAAAAGCAGGAAGTGGATGGCGGTACGGCAGCCTGACACGACCTTGAAGTTCGACACATCAGCGTCGAGTAGTTCACACCCCAAGCGCCGTTTCTATCCAACCCAACTCACTGCTATCCATAAATCACTCAGGTCCGCACTGTCAAAGTACAGTTTTAGCTCTCCGGTCGGTTTTTCGGGCAGGGGTATGTTTTTCAGCCGCCCAACAAGGATCCCATCTAGGCTGGCATCCTTGGTGAGCGAGTCACACTTCGCGGTGCCGTCGTCCTTATCAGCCTTGTCAGCAATGTCGATACTGTCGGGGATCGGAGTAATCTTACTCGCAGCCAGGACGTCCACGCGCGTCACCTCCTTGACCAGTCCCTGGCTCCAGAACGGGTAGTGTTCCGACCGCAGGGTGAATTTCAGCTCATAACGGTTGGCGGACGGTGTCTGGTTCGTGAATTTCGCCCACTCGGCAGGGAATTCGTGTCTCACAGAGAACAAGCGTATTGAACCTGACGATTCACCTTCGGCGATTAGCTCTTTAACATTCGTGATCGCGTTCTTGCGCAGCAAGCCACCGCCTTCTCGGGCGGTGTAGCGCAAGTGCAGGATCACGTCGCTGATGCTGTCATAGTCGAACTGGCGATGCTCATCCGGCAATTCCAGACGCCATTCGCTGATCGTACCGGCGCCCTCGAAGGGCAGGTAGCGCTCGTCACGCAGGTTGGGCTCGAAGAGGCCGCTGTCGTTCTGGGCCGAACTGGTGACGATGGATTGCAGGCTGCCGAAGTCATCGCGGAAGCGGGTGTCATCACCGTTCTCCGCACGTGCGTAACCCTCATTCAGCGCCGCTGTGGTGCGCACATTGCTCTTGAACAGGGTCAGGGTGCCGTTGACGCTGGCATAGGGGCCGGTGACGCAGGGGATGCTGAGGGCGACGGTCTTGATGCGCCGGAAGTAGTGGCCGGGGCAGTCCATGTCGAATAGAGCCTCGGGCAGGTGGAAGGAGCAATGGCCGGTGGTGCGCAGAGCGATTAGCGCCAGCGGGTCGAGTTGCAACAGGCTGATGTGGCGGGTCAGTTCGTAGTGGCGCCGGTTCTGGTCGAGATGCGCCTGTTCGAGGCGTTTGAGGTCATGGTGCAATTGCTCGCCAGCGAGCAGGCCCTGACGCAGGCTGTCCCAGTAGCCGAACTTGATGTGGTTCGTGCTGCCCAGCCCGTGTTCGTAACGGAGCGCCTTCTCGGCGCGCTTGGCCTGGTCGTAGGCCAGTTTGTAGGTCTGGAAGAAGATGCCCGCAATGCGGCCCTTCATCCAGGCGTACAGCTCCTGGTTGGTGAACTTGTCACGCAGAAACTCCTCCAACGCCGTTGCCTGCTCGATCTGGTGGTCGTGGGTGGCCAGTTCCCGTTCGGCGAGTTGGATACGGATGTCGGCGGCGGTGATCTGGGCGTCGATCTGTTCCAGTTCCTTCAGCGCAAGCTGATGTTGCAGTGACCAGTCTTCGGCGCGGCGACTCCATTGGCCGAGGATGCTGTCTCGATTTGCGTTGTGGCTATGACGCGAAGCATCCATGCTGAAGGCATGGGAAACCATGCCGAATGCGGACATCAGATTGCTGCTGCCCCAGGTTGTCTCAACGGTGGTAGGAGGTCCTACCGTGAAATTAGGCATGTATCCCAGCATGCCACCGAGCATATCGACCATCTGGCTCTTCTTTTGGTAGTCCTGTGCGGCCTCTAGGTGTGCGAGCTGTCCGGTCTCTTCCGGCAACCGCCGATTCTCCTCAGTCTCCTTGACCCGCTCCACGTAGAAGGCTTCGCGGGCGGCAGTGACCGCTCGAGTTTTCTCCAAGGCGAGCTTGTTCTGTACCACCTCTTCCTTTTGTTTCACTCTTGTTTCACGCACCAGCTTGAGCAGCGCCACCTCGTGGCTGGCCCGCAGGTTGGATAGCGCCTCGGTATCACGCTTTTCGAGCACGGAGAGCAGCAGTCCGCCGAGGGCCTTGAGCTCGGCACAAAGTTCCAGTGCCCTCGGCAACAGGTACTCTAACCGATACACAGAAAGCGGGGCATTGAGGTCATCCAGGACGCTGCCGATATCGATGCCCTTCGCTGCTGCCTGCACTAGCAGGGCCGGATCGATCGGTGGTTCGTAGAGCGGCAATTCCCGCACGACCCCTTCGATGTTCATGCAGTGGCGGATCTTGAACAGGCGATCAGCGACCCTCTCCCAATAGCCGAGCAGATTGTCGTTCTGTGGGATGCAGAAATAGAGGGTTTGGCAGGAAGCGTTCGTGTCTGCGCCCAGGCCAGGTAGTAGGGCCAAATGCTGCCAGGGCGCGGTGGGCGAGACAGAAGTGTTCATCTCCGACAGAATGGCTTTGCCACCATTACTGAGAGTGGGGTTCAACAACTCGAGTCGTCCAGCCAGGCCCAGTGCAGGCGGGGGCAAAGCCTCTTCCAAAGGCACTAGGACATTGCCGAACTCGTCAATACCTTCTTTGCGAAGTTCCGTATAGGTCTGCTCCTCGACCTTGCCTTGCATCGGGATCTGCTGTGGGCGTGGACCGAGTGTGTCTTGGGCCAGCAGATAGAGTTGGGTGGCTTCGTTGATCGACTCGATGGTGTCTTGGCGGAGCAGGCGATCACCCCACTGGATCAGGTTGTCGATGTACTTCATGACCACGGATTTCTGATAAGCCTGGAGGCGCAGCCGAGCCAGGCGATGGGGCTGGAACGGGTTCTTGTGCCAGTCGGCAATCTGATCCTGCAGCACTTGTCGCTGCTTCTGGACTTCTGGATCCTTGCTATCGTCGCTTAGTGTTCGCAATAGGGCAGCAATGCGTTCCGGTTCGGTCTCGCGAAACTTGACCAGGTTCCAATAGCGCTGCCAAGGCTTGTCTGGATCCTTGGTCTTGGCGCTGGTGGTGGGATTGAATATGTAGTGGAACCAGGTGCGGGCATCAGCGAAACGCTGATCTTGCATCAGGCGTGTGGCGATCAGCAGCGGGATATGGAAAAACAGCTCCCAGTTGTAGGCCGAATAGGCTCCGTCAGGCTCGAAATCGACTTCGCCAAAGACAGGATGTGGTCTGGTTACGAGTGCATCATTTGGGTTATATAAAGCAGCGAAGGACGGCTGATGTAACAGGGATTGCTGATTCTCTAGCGTCAAGAGACCGGGAATCCCGTCACGATTCAGTGCCTCGATGAACCTGCAGACACGCGGATGGTAGTGCAACTCGAAGCGCAGTTTTTCGAAGGAAAACGTCTGCGGTGCCACGTCTTCCAACAAAGGTGCCGTTTCCAATTGCAGGTCTTTCGCGAAGCCCAAACCATCAGTGTTGCGTATGGCGACGGAACCTGCGGTGCCTGGGCCAGACCGGATAGCAGTTACCACAGCACTGGCGAAGATCGGCACATTGGTGATCGGGCCAAGCCAGTGGTCTCGGTTCAGCCGCTTTTCTGGAATGCGCAGGTCGATCTTGTAAGCCGGGGGCAAATCGATCTTCTGATCGGGGGAGGGTGGGATCGCAAAGGACTCGACGAGGGGCCTAACGGAAAAGGTGTCGTTGCCGCTGCCAAAAAAGAAGCGTTGGCTAGCACGTGAATTCAGGTGTTCTTGATCGTTCGCTGCAAGCAGCTTCCAGGGACCGTAGGTATATCTCAGAATTTCATGCGGAAAGGCGAGCGGCATAAGCCAAACACCTTCCTGAAAAGTGCGTCGATAGCCCATGAAATTAATTTCGGTGCTTGCTGGTCCAGGAAAATCAACCCAGGTTTTTGAGCCTGTGACTGATGGATTCAACGGGCCAGCGCTGAAATAGAACGATAGCAATTGAACAGGATTCCCAAAGTCCCAAAAACAACGTATTTCCAATTGAGAACCTTTTTTGTTTGAGAAAAAGGTGTGTTGTCGGGGTGTTATGTCCTTACTTGAAGGCCATTCGACACTGCTTGGATACGTTGAAAAAGTATTCTTCGTGGCCGACCACTTATCTTCCCACCTTTCACTCCATGCAAGCTGGATCTCCCAATAGGTCTTTGGAGGGTCTTCCTTGCTGCCGGGTTCTGGCTTCTCCGTAAACAACGGCCAGAATAGATACAGTCGGCGGTTGAAGACGACCGGGATAAGATGCACGCCGCCATCGACTGGGTCGGACTCGATGTTGAGGTTCAGCGCTTCCCAGGCTGTCCAGGTGCCGCTACCCATTTCGCCTTCGAGCCAGCGGCGGTAGAAGTATTTGTGCGGGGCGCTGAAGGTGCGCCCGAAGATGTGCAGGATGCCTTCACCACGGAGGCAGCCATCGCGCTTGCCTTCCCAGTACATCCCGCAGATATCCAGGCGGGCGACTTCGTCGAGTTTCTTCAAGTAGTTGAGGAAGACGGTCTCGACATATTCAGGGGTTAGATCGTTCTGGAGCAGTTGGGCCTCCAGTTCACAGAAGAAGGGGGTCTTGTCGTCGCGCAGTTCCGGCTCGATCCAGTTCTCAGGATAGAGAAAGACCTTGCGGTTGGCCTCCCAGACCCGGTAGCGGCTCATCCATGCCCACTGCTCGTCATCCAGCAGATCGGGGCTGACCTCCGCCTCCAGATTCATCAGGCAACGCTGCACGAAGAGTTGGACCGAGGCGATAGCCTGCTTGAGGCGCGAGGTCATCATGCAGGGCGACATCTCCACGTCAATCAGCAGGTAGGCGTAGAGGTCGTTTGGCGTGGCTATCTGGTGGCTGGTGGCAAAGGGCTGGTGCAGCAGATAAGCCAGCAGGGCATCACGGCTTTGTGCACGCAGGCGGTCGTTGAGCGGACCGGCGATGCCGTACCAGGCGGCATCGTCATATTTGGCTCGAACACTGTTCTTGATGTCCTGCGCTGTTGCGCCCTGGGCACATTGCTCCAGCTCCGCGAGGGCGATACCCAGGCGCCTGGCAAGCGCGACAAGGGATTCCAGCCGACGCAGGTAGCGATCGTCGCGTAAGGATTCATGGTTCACCGCAAAGGGTGAGTCCCGGAGCCAATCGCTCGGTACCAGGTCGCTGGTCCAGTTGGTGACGGTGCGAAGCTGCTCAATCACGTTGTCGCTGAGTTCTGTGGCACTGCTGGCGTTTGCACGGGCGGCGCTCGTGAACAGGTCAATCAATCGGGTCTCGCTGCTGGGCAGGCGGTCGCGCAGGGATACGTAGTCCTGAATGCGCCGCCAGCGCGCGAAGATGTGCGGCCCACCGGGCGGGACGTCTGCGACCGTGCTCTGGAAATGGACGCCGGCCAGGTAGTCCAGCTCGTCCGTGCTGAGCTTGCACCCGGGGATCAGCAACGCCGCACGATGCAGATGTGCCATCGCAACGAGGAAGCGATCAATCTCCGTCCGGGGATAGAGTTGCTCCGGGGGCACCAGGATGCGTGGGGTCGTCGGGCTCTGCCAGGCAAGGGCCAGACTGGCGGTAGTCGGATCGAGTTGCGAGGCCTCCAACCAAAGCTGATAGAAACGGCCAGCCTCCAGGCGGATTGGCTTGGAGGTCAAGAGGTCAACCGGTTCTCCGTCCAACGTCAGCCTGAGAGCGACGTTGCCGGTAACCGAGAATCGATAGTCCTCGCTGCTCGGCGCCAGCAACCAGGCCTCCCAGCTCGCACTCCGGGCTGCAGACGAGATCGGGGCCGCATGTCCGGGATTGTCTTGATCGAGGTGCGGTGCCGGAACAGTTGCGGTCTCCCCGGGACCCTCCAGGTTCTGCGCAGCATACCAGGTCAGGGTCAGACCCGGTGTGGCCAGATCGAGGAAGCCTGGCATGCCTGCGACCCCTGCCGGGGTATTCAACAAGCCTGCGAGTAACTGATCGCGTTCCAGCAGGGCCTGGACGGTCGCAGGCTCGAGGGTCAGGGCCTCGGCCAGGGACTGCGTCACTAGGCGACGGCTGAGCCGGTCGCGCAGGAAGGGCAGCAACTGGTTCAGTAGCAGCGCGCATTTGTCGTTCAGGGCATCGGGATCAGGCGCGTTCTCCGGGGTCAGGTCGGGTGGTGAGAGCAGTTGCGCGATGGTGTCGGACTCAAGCCGATCACCGAAGCAGTCAACGAGCAAAACCCTGGCCTCAGCTCGAAATGTCTCCGCGTCCGCAAAGAGTTTATCGATGGCCTCTTGATAGGCCGCTTCACCCGATAGTCCCCGCAGCCGGTCGCGTTCCGGCTGGCTCAGGGCGCCTATGGTGCCGAGGCGCTGGCCGATGTGGTCGTATCGAAGCCGGGGCTCGGCAAGAACGGCGGCCTCGGGTTCGGCGGTGAAAGGTGTCCAACAGGTGGCGACCGCGTCTTGCAGGATCGTGGTGACCCGCTCGGCTAGCCCGGGGGAAAGCACTTGCTCCAGCCGTGTGCGGGTCGTGGCCAGGTCGAGCATTTCCGGTACTTCCGTGTCGGTCGCAACAGCGGCCAGCCCGGTACGCAGTTGCGCCGCCAGCCTCAGCCGCTCCGCCAGGACTGCCGGTGCGGTCGCCGGGGCTTCACTGGTGCAGAGCATGGTCAGTTGCGCCAGGGAGAAGCCCGAAGCCGTGACCTGATCAGCGAGGGCAACAAACGCCGCCGTCTGGTCGGGTGTGCCGAAAGGCTCCACGCCCGATAACTGCTTGAGCGCGATCAGATCAGCGACCCGCCAGCGCAGCCCACGGGCCAGGACGGTGTAGCGGAACAGCAGGGAGACATTGGGCAGGCTGAGCTTGGCGTTGTCAGTGTTGGTATCAGCCAGTCCGGCATCCGCGCGGATCAGGTCGAGCTCGGCGGCACTGATGCGGAAGGCGGCCAGCAGAGTTGAGGCATGATCCGTGAGGTTCTTGTTGCCAAGTAAATACATATTCAGCAGAAAACTGCGTTTGAAGGCCTCATCGAATTCCCGGGCAGCCCGATTCAGAAACAGCCGGGCATAGAGCGAGTCCTCGCCGTGGGTGTCGATGTCGGCCCAGAGGCTAAACAAGCGATCCAGCGGCAGACCGAGCCGCTGTTGCAAGGTCTGAACGAAGGCCAGCTTGTGCAGAAAGTCTGGAGGGATCGCATCGGCATAGCCGGTGGTGGCTGGCCCGAGGGCAGCGGCGGCCCGATCCAGGTCGACCAGCGACCAACCGAGCTTGCGCCAGAGGCGGATGAGCCGCAGTAGCCGGGTGCGGGTCTTGGCATCCGGCACCCGTCCGTCCCGATGCTCAAGCCGGAGACTGTCGAGGTCGCAGTCATCGGTGTCCGATTCCATCACCAGGGCATCGTCGCTGGCGGGTGCCGGGTTGACGAGGCGCGTCGCGAGCAGATCCACCAACGCCTCGTAGGTGAGGTCGGTGGTTTGCAGGTAGCCACGCACCACGATAGGCCAGCGGTGCCAGGGATGGGACTCGGTGACCGAACCAACGAGATGTGAGATTGTTTCGGTGAGATTCCCATGCAGCTCGTGGATGGGCTGGGACGTGGGCATCGCATCGAGTCGGGTTGCCGTCAGAATCTCGTAGTCCGCAGCGGTCAAGCCAAGCCGCTCGGCATCCAATCGCCGTTCTTTGCTTGCCAGATCATCGGGCAGGAAGAGGTGCATGACCTCGTGCCGACTGCTACCGAGGTGTTCCAGATAGAGCCGGGCGGTGACGACGTCACGGTCGAAGGGCAGTGCAATGGGATACTTCGCTTCCTTCAGCCGCGTATAGGCTTCATCGACCACGTACTGCGGATTGGCCTTCAACTCGGCAGCCGGCACGCCCTCGGTGTTATTGGCGGCGGCCTCATTCAGCGCATCATGGGCGACCGCGTATTCCAGCACCTCGTTGACCAGATCCACGTAGGGCATCGGCGTCATGGCGTTGTCGCAGTTCAGCCGGATGTGGACCAGATCGGGCCGTCGCTGCAACAAGAGCGATCGCGGGCCCAGACAACACCCGAGAAACTGCAACAACTCCACGTAGTAGGCTGCCGGTCCGTACAGGGATTGGCAATGCTCACAGGCGCACAGATCCAACGAGCCGAACAACTGAGCCAAGGTTGGCGAACCGGCTTGGATTTGCGTGTCCATATCGGCTGTCCAGTTGGCCCATCCGCCACCCATCACAAAGGGAATGACGTCATGGCGGGCCTGGTGGGTCGAGACGAAGACCTGCTGGGTCAGGGCGGCGATGCGCTCGGCGTTGCGGTAGATCAGCGCGGCGTTCTCCTCGCCGCCCAGGCGATCCGCCAGCGTGGCCAGGAAGGACTTACGCGGCACGGCGACGACGCTGTAGGCCGAGTCGAGTTCGGCATCGAGCAAGGCGCGGATATGGGCGGCCTTTGGGGTCACCTGGAACAGCCGTTGTAAACTGGTCAGGCGGCGCCGCAGGGTCTGACGCTCTTCGTCGCCGAGGTCAGCAAAGATCTCTTCTCCTTGGGTGGTGAGATAATCGGCGATCCGCTGCTCCTCGAAGCGAAATTCAGGGGCCTTGGCGAAGAAGTTTGTCACGCTGGGATCATCGTCCAGTACAGCGGCGATGAAGTCGGTAGGAAAGGCCGTCTCCAGATCCGCGAGGATGATGCGGGCGTAATTGTCCCGCCGCTCGTCCTCGTCGGCACCGGGGATCACAGCGGGGATGACCTGGTTGCCGTCAGCATCTGTTGCTGCCTTGATCAGCGTTCGCCAATCGTCCAGTTTCAGCCTGCCCAGATCACGAAGGCTGGTCACCTCTCGCTGCTCGCGCAGATTCTGGAGGGCGCGGGTCAGCGGCAAGCTGTCGCGGGTCAGGCGGATGAAGAGCAGGGTGCGCTGAAGGGAATCGACGATGCCTTCCCGCTTGAACACGGGGTCTTCCCGCAGGCCTTGCCAGAAATCGGCGATATCACCCTCATGGCGGCGGTAACGCTCGATAAAGGCTGTTTGCAGCTGCGCATCGGCAATAATGGGATCGGTCGCCAGCATTGCGGAAAGGCGCAATTGGCTCGCCTCGAAGCTGAACAACGGATGCTGGCGTACCGGCTGATCCAGGCCGAGCAATTCTCCGAGGGTCGTGGTCGTCGAAAGGGTGTCAATCGACTCACTCAGGGTGCCGGCTATGCCTCGATCGGAGACCAGCGCCGTGATGACCTGGTTGCGCATGAAGCGGCGTAAATCCTGGTCAGCCTGAGTGGCCAGGTCGATCTCCGGCATGCTCTGGGTGAAGGCAGCCAGCGTAGTATGGCTCTGCTCGCTCAGCGCGGCAGTGAGTTGCTCACGCAGGAGTTCGTTCAAGCTGGCTTGCAGGTGCGAGGCGGCGCGATCGCCTGCGGTCAGGGCGGCCCGGATCGGCGTGTCGAGTTGCTCCAGACGCAATGGTGTGCTCGGTCGGCCCGTTCCGGACGGATGTTCAGGTTCTCCGGCGAACTGCGCGACGAGGTCCTGCCAGCGCCAAAAGATCGCGTCCAGCTCCGACTTGAGTGCCTGCGGAGCCTGATTGGCCTCGATGGCGGCCACGATGGCGCTATGCAGCGTCGAGGGCGGTAAGGCGAGTAAGGGTGCCAGGGCCGCGGGGAAACCTTGGCGGGCCAGGCCGTAGAAGAACGCCGGGGACAAGTGGGTCTCAGTGGCGAGGCGGTGACTGATCGTGAAGAAGCCGAGATGTTGCGCATCAATGCCCGTTTCTCCGACCAGGAAAGCAACATCTTCTGCAGTCAATTGGGCCAGCGGTACATCCTCCAGCAGCGGCGCCAATTCGCTACCGAGGCGCTCGAACTCCGATGCGGGTAGCAGCAGGTTTTCAGCGATGACCAGATCCACGCTGGCTGATGCAGGTGCATTGAAAAGGATATCGGAAGCCGCCAGCACGCCACCATCCGGGCCGAGCGCCCGCACGATCAGGTCGGCGTTTTGTTTCTCGGCGCGACGGAACTGCCGCTCTGAATAGCGGATGTGATAGCCGCCATTGCGGTCGGTTTGCGCCTCGCCGAGTGTCTGCTCACGCCGTAGGTCCCGGTCCACCGCCACAACTTTCAAGCCGACGGCCGGCGACCCATTGGCCAGGCTCACCTTGCCCCGTACCTCGAAGCCCGGCTGCTCGGGGCATGGCTCTTCCGGCAGCAGGCCGAGTTCCCTGAGCAAGGTATTGAGAGCGTTGGCGGTGCGCGCACCTACCACGCCATCTGTCCTCAGTCTTTTCTCTTCCTGGAACTGCTGTACCAGGCGGCTGGTGGCACGGCCGTAGCTTTGACTCCCACGCTCGCGACGTAGCGCGAGGAGGAGTTGTCTGCGATTCGAGTCTGGATCGGTGGCGAGCACGGCCTCCCGGTTGACGAGTTCCAACAGCGCGTCCTGAAGATCGGCCACCGATGCGCCGCTCATGCCTTGATTCAATGGAAAAATGATCTTGTTCATCGGTGTCCTTCTTCAGGGGCGGCGGCGGGGCCTTCCGTGGAGTTTTGGGTTTACGGCAATTGTGGCAGCGGCGTTTGTCTGTGTTGGTTCAGTAGGGCTGAAATTTTCTTGTAAATCGTGGTCTGTTCCTGGCTCTTCCTTATAAGGGACTACTGGGTTAAATCTCGTCATAGCGATCAACCCAACGGATGATTTTTCTTCCTTCTTGCGTCTGCTCCACGACACCTCGTCCGAATACCTTGATACCTCGAAGCAAGTCACTAGTCTTTGGCAAGAGTTCAATCTCCTGTCCAACAGTCGCGTCTTCCGACTCCAAAAACTCTTTCTCCGTTGGGCCAAGTCTTGGTATCGCCCACAAAGTCTCAAGCGGGTCTGCGCCCTCCGAAATCACTTTTAAATTTCTAGCGAGTGTATAGATGTCTAAGAGACCTGACATAAATCCAGCTCCGCTGGTAGTGCTCGTTTTTGGTGCTGGCGGTTTCGTCTGTTGTTTTGGTGCTAGTGATCCTCCACTTTCTGCGCGTTGGCGACGCGTAATCTCCCATTGTTGTCTCCTCTGCTCTCCGGGACCGTATTGAGCAGTGTGATGAGAAGTTCCTTTTGATCTGGCATTTCCTCTTGTTATCAGCAGATTGTTTGGATCAACTGCCCTTTGAGAGTTTTGTACCGGTTTCATTTTCTTTGGTTCTATATGATGCAGCTGTGTATCTGGGTAATAAGCGGCTGAAAGCTGTTCATTTCCGCGCACTATTCTTCTAAATATTTTCTGTACTTTGCTATATTCAGTATCCCCAAATGTCTCTTTGTCAGTTGCATCTGCAAGCCGTTTTTGATAAATCTCAAGATTCTTTCGTAATGATCCCCCCTTGTATCTCTGTTCCAATGCTTGTTCCCATGCCTCATTGAACGGACTTTCCGCTAAAACAGCGAGGGGGTGTTTTCCAGCTTCTATTGGAATATAAGTTGTTTCCTTTCCTTGAGGTTGCAGTCCATAAAAATCCACCAGATGTATGGGGTTGTTATGACTATAGGCCAAAATATTCATTCCGCCTTTTAGGTCAATCGGATCACAACTCCCCCACAGCCCCAACCACGGCGCGTAGTACCTCGCCGTGTGGTAGTTCAGTCCAGTCTCCTCATCCCGTTCCATGCCGGTGTAGCGGTAGCGTTTGGGAGTTTCGGTATGGGTGCGCACGGCCTGGTAGGTGGTGCTGCCGTAGGGGCTGTATTCTTCGTAGGAAAGGATGCGGGCCTGTGCATCCAGCTCCAGGCTGGCGGAGCCGAGGTGGTTGCCGTGCTGATAGCGGATCAGTTGCCGAGGCGCGGGGTTGCTGCCTTGGGTGCAGGTCTCCACCAAGGCGATGCGCTGGCGGTCATCCATGAGGTGGAGGCTTTCCCGCTCCAGCGTGACCGTTTCGCCGTCGTGTTCGTATTCGCGGTAGACCTCAAGGCCACCGAGGTAGAGGCGTTCTTTTCTGCGAGTTGGCGTGTTGCCCGCTGCTGCCGGGCTCTCGGTGATCTTGCGTACTCGCTGGCCCGATGCGTCGTAAACGTACCAGGTGATCTCCGGGATACCGCCGTTGTTGCGCACCTGCCGGGAGCTGGCCCGAAGCTGGTCGCTGTAGTCCCACTGCATCAGCGGCAGGTGGGGCATGGAGGCCATGTTGCCGTGTGCGTCGTAGCTGTACGGCTCAACCATCGGACTGTTGCTGTTGGGATGCAGAACCGTCTGGCTCAGGCGGTTGCTGACCTTCGGGGGCAGTCCATCGGAGCCATCCTCGGTCAGACTGGCTTCGCTGTAGGCATAGGCGCGTGTCCAGTCGTGACCGGCCACGCTACCTCGGTGCTGCATCTGCAGGAAGTTGCCGACGGCGTCGTAGATGTAACGCTCGGTGTAGGTGCCCATGGCGTGGCTGTCGCCGGGATGCGGCAGACCGACCCTGAGTTCGTCATCGGGGGAGTGGGGGATGGGTTGGCCATTCTGCCCCAGATGCTCGCGTCCCTTGGCCTCAATCAGCCGGTAGAGGGCGTCGTAGGTGTAGTCGTTGCTCGGCTCGACCCGTTGGTTCTTGAAGAAAATGGTCTGCTGGGCATCGTCCTGGAGGCGGGTGATGTTGCCCGCTGGATCATAGGTGTAGTGCAGGTTCTGTAACCCGCACGCTGTGCCTGCGAGTGGTCTTGCGGGCGCGGCGATGGTGGCTGGGGGCGGGTTTGGGTTGTCGCAGTCGTCAGGGAAGGCCCCGCCTTGCGCGGTCTCCGGGTTCACGCCCCGACGGGTGTAGAGATGCGTGAGGCGGAAGGTCTCGCGGTCGTAGGTGTAGGTCGTGCGGATGACGGTTGCATTCTCGGTCTTGTAGTCAATGAGCGTGCGCTGGCCCTTTGCGTCGTAGTTGATGTTCACCACGCCGACCGGCGAAGGGGCCTCGATGGTCGGGTTCAGCAGGCGGGGTGGCTCGGTGGAGCGTTCCAGCCAGACGTCCAGCCGCTCCAGCAGGTTGGCCTCGTTGAAGACCGGCTGGATGACATCGAGCCGATCGGGGCGGCTGTGCGGGGCAATGCTCTGGATGGAGCGGTTGAGAGCATCAAAGCGGGTGCTGGCCGCGAAGGCCTCGGCCTCCAATGGCGGGGGTTGCGCCCAATCGGGGATGTCCTTGTAGCCACTGATCAGTCGGCGCGTGCTGTACCGTAAGTTGCCCTTGAAGTCGTAGGCCTTGATGGGTTCACCGTTGGCGTCGAGCCGGGCGTTGGTGACGATGCCGGCATTGTCGCATTGCCGGTAGACGCGGGTGCGCAGATTCAGCGCGTCTGCATTGACCAGGGATTCGCCGTATTCGATCCGGTCGGTCACGAGGGTGCGGCCCAGTGCGCGCGGGTCGGACTCGCTCGTGGTGCCATGGACTGTCTGGGCGATCGGGCGGCGTAGGGTGTCGTAGGCGCTGGTGAAGTCGTGGCCCCGGCTGTCCCAGGCGCGGATGGGGTTGCCGGCGACATCGCCCAACATCCAGCGCTCGCCCGCTTCCATGCTGGCCTGATGGATGTGGTTGCCAAGCAGATCGTAGGCGTAGCGCATGACGGTGCGCTGCTCGATGGCTCCTTTCGGCAGGTGGCCTGCACCGGGAAGCCGTCGCTCGTCGCGTACTTCGCGTTGGTTGCCTTCGATGTCGAGTACAACGCGGGTGGCGAATCGCTCGTCAGTGCCGTCGAGCTCGTGGCCCTCGCAGGCCACCCGGTTGTGGGCGATGGTCAGGAAGGGGCGACCGAGCGTGTCGAAGTGGGTCGTGGTCGGTGTGTCGGCATGGACCGCGGCACGGGCGGCGGCGGTCTGCTCATGCGTGCCGAGGGCGCCGCTGCTGCGCTGGGCCTGCCAGGTCTGCCAATCGTCTGGCTGGGTCTTGAAGTATGCGGCGACAGAGCCGCCGATGTCGGGGTCGGTGCGCGGGTCGCCGGTCTGTTGGTGGCGTGGTGCACAGGTGTCGTTGACATCCCAGGTGGTCTGCCGCCAGGGGTCGAAGACGACCTTCTCGTATGTGTGGTTTGGGTGCAGCGTGGCGATGACGCGCTCCAGCGGGTCGTAGAATAGTACCGGGCTGACGCCGTGCTGCGCATTGAACTCGAAGCGCTGGGTGTCGCTAAAGAAGGGTTCATACTGGCGTACCGGTTTGGCCTTGTTGTTGAAGATCGTCCAGCCGCTGCTGATCCAGCGAGGATTGATCACCGGGCCACCTGCTACCAACGGCCCCGGTTCGGCCTGCACCTTCTGCTGGATCTCGCGGCCGAAGCCGTCGGAATAGCTAAAGCTGACCTGTACCTGGCTGGGCTGACCGGCTGGCAAATCGCTCAGGTGGGTCTCGCGGGCGATGGTTGCGGCGAAGAGCGGCTCGCCGGTGCGCATGAAATGGTCGAGGTCGTAGACGATGCGAGTCGTTGCCCCAGCGAGCAGCTCGTGGACAACCGTGGTCGCCTCACCCGTGTTGGGGTGGCTGGCCGAAGCCTGCCGGGGTGCGTCGAGGAAGGCCTCCCGTTGGGCGTCGGTGGGTTCTGGCACGAAGCCGGCCAGCGAGTCGCCCAGTCCCTCGCCAGACTTTCCCATCACCGCGGTACCCACCACCAAACCCAACGTATCGAAGGCCACCTCGGACTGGTTGCGGTTGGGATCGCTGACCAGGCGCGGTTGCAGCACGCGGTAGTCGTTGGCGTCCACGGTCACGCGGTTGCTGAGGGCGTCGCGGGTTTCGACCATGAGCAAGTCGTGGTCGTCGAAGGTGACGACGCTTTGCTGGCCGAAAGGGTCGTGGTAGCGGCGCGGCAGGAAGAAGTGCTGGCGAGCCTCTGTCAGCTCGGCCTCGGGACTGGCCGTCGGGTCCGGGCTGAAGAAAGCACGGCCCGAGGGGGTCCACCAGTGACCGTTGCCGTTGAGATCGATATAGCCGCCTTGTTCAGCACCATGCCCTTCTAGCACCAGAGCCGGGTACGGCAGTAGCGGCGTGTCGTCGCGGCGGAAGGCCCAATCGAGCAGGCCAGGGGTAAAGGCGAGCTGGTAACTTTCGCCGGACAGTGCCAGCGACTCCAGAGTTCCGAGCGGCAGCAGTGCCATCGCGTTGTTCTTGGTTACACCGCAATCGTCGGGGCGGTAGCGGGTGCGCAGCCATTCGATGGGTCGGCGGCAGCGGTACCCGGTGGGGCCGGTCTCGTAGGTAACCTGGTCCGTGAACCGATGGCGCAGACGGCCCGGTTGGGCCGAATCGGACTCGACGAAATCTCCTGCCCGGTAGCGACCGGCGGCGCCTGTGGCCGGATAGCCGGTCAACTCGAAGGTCAGCGCCTCGCAGGGCAACGGGGTGCGCCAGGTGTGGGGGGTATCGATGGTGTTGGTGACGCGGTTTTCGGTATAGGTGAGCAGTGGAGTGGTTTGTTTGGCCTGATCGTTCTCCAGCAGCTCGGCAAGTGCTGGGTTGGAGACCTCCTCCTCGTTGCCGTGCTTGTCCATCATGCGGATGGTTTCGTGGCGGCCATAACCGATGGCGGCTTCTTTCAGTACATTGCCGTAGTCGTCCACCTCCAGCGTCAGGGCGTGCTGGATGCGCGGGTCGATCGGATTGCGTTCGTAGTGGTAGGTGATGACCTCGCGTGGGTGGGTGAAGAAGACGGCATGGCGGTTGTCGGCGCGGGGTTGCAGTGGGCGAATGGTGAAGTCCTGTTCGGCGACGCTGTAGGGGGTACGGGCGCGTTTCTTCACCTCCTCTGACGCGTCGAGCGGGGCATCGTCGGTGTAGACTTCCTGGCGGAGCATCTGACCCTTGAGCGCACGGCAGGCTTCCCGCTCTTCTTCAAGCGTGAGGCCGTCAGGGAGATATGTGTCGGGCAGCAGTAGGGCGCGGAACTCGTCGTCCGTCAGCCCCGGTTCACGGTAATACTCTGCCTCGAACTGCCGGGAGAGGGAGTCCCGGTTCAGCCAGGCCCCGGTGTGCAACCAGGTCTTGGTATGCACCGGCGGCATCTGGAAGGCGGTGCCCCAGTTGCTGGCTTCCTCTTCTTCTCCGCCGGGTACAAACGCGCCGATTTCCTCCGTGTCCCACTTCTCGACCATGCCAAAGCCACGGAACTCGCGCTCCTCACCGTCGAAATAGCCGTGGTGGTAGGCGTAGCGGGTGACAAAACGGTTGTGGCTGATGTGGTCGAGGGTTTCGACCCGCTCGACCACGTGGACCGGGAACGGTAGCCGGGTGATCCATGGCTGCCCATCGAGGCGGTCTTTCAGATAGAACTGGGTCGAGGGGGCGTAGTGGATCCGAGTCTCGGCGCCGAGATTGTTGGCACTGCGGATCAGCAGATGCGGCTTGCCCTCGGTCATTAGCTCGACGTAGCGCAACTGCTGGCCAGTGTCGCCGGGCAGCGGCGAGGACCAGACCAGGCAGGTGGTTCCGTTGCCGAGGAGGTCGAGGGGGGTGATCCGCACCAAGCCGTCGACCCGCGGGAAGACCGGGACGACCGCGGGTGTGCTCCAGGCGTTGCCCGACTGGTTGAAGTACAGCCGCACCCCGTCGCGATGCAAATAGAGAATGTCAGTGGTACCGGTGCCGTCGATGTCGGCTAAGCGAATGCGCTGCTGGTCGAACTGCTCGGGGTGGTCGAACAGGGGTGCCAAGTCCATCGTGATCTTGGCCCCGAAGCGGCCGTAGCCGAGGTTGGGCCAGTAGCAGACCTCCCCATTTCTGATCCGCGCCAGGTCGGTCAGACCATCGCCGGACATATCGGCCAGGTGGATGGACTGGGTCCCGTCAGCGAAGACCAGGCGCGGGCCATATTCTTCGTCCAAAGCCTGAACAGCACGCTGGGCTGAGCCGAAACCCGCCTCGGCCAGGGAGGCGTGCCAGACGAAGGCATTGTCCTCGGTGATCAGTACGTCGGCATGGCCGTCGCCATCCAGATCGACCAGGCGCAGGTTGGGGTTGGCGAAGTCGCCGTTGAGACGGGCTGTAAAGGGTTGGAACGGCTTCCAGCCCTCGTTGCCGTCGTGCTCGAACAGGCCGGGCGTGGGGCCGTCCAGTAGCACCAGGTCAGTCTCACCGTCGCCGGCCAGGTCCATGAAATGCCCTCCTGAGGTCGACGCCATGTTGGGCTTGAGCGCGACCTGCTCGAGGGCCCCGAAACGGGCCTGGACCTGCCCGGTCTTTCCGCCTGGGTATGGGGTGATCGGACTCAGGTTGCGCTGGTAGAACCAAGTGCCGCCCTGCTCGGTGACGACGCCGGGCAGCCCCTCGCCGTGCAGGTCGATCCACTGGTACAGGTCGCCGTCGATGCCGATGGGCAGATGGGTGAGGGTCTGCGGATCAACGGTCTCGATGTGCTCCCCGACGCGCGGGCGGCTGTAGCCGAATTCGACTGGCGGCAGGCTGCGCTTCTGGTAGCCGTCCCCATCACGCCGATAGCTGCTTTGGTTGACGACGGCGAGAAAGCTGTAGGCCGATTGGTGTGCGTCTTCCGGAGGCAGATCCTGACTGTAGGTGAAATCCGTCGAGCGGACCAGGCAGTCGGCGCCAACGGATTCATCCTCCGGGAAGTGGTGAAACAGCAGCACACGCCGGCACAGCCGTGTTGTGCGCACCTCGAAGCCGGCGCGGTAGCTGGAAAAAGGGTCCGGCCGGTGGTCCCAGGGGGCAGTGTCGGTGGGGGTGGGGGCGGTTATGTTGTGCTCGCCGTAGTCGAAAACGACCTCGAACATCCAGCCGGCATCGTCGATTGCCTGCTGGCTCAGCTGGCGTGGTCGGCGCCCTCGCCCGTCCAGCAGCGGTCGGCGGTTGCCGTAGCGGATGCGCTTGAGATAGCGGTTCGCGGTGCGCTGCGGATCATCGGGATCGCCACGGTTGCGCTCGTGGGCTGCGGACAGCATGACGCCGGCGCCATCCTCGTACTTGTACTCGTAGAAAATGGCGTTGCCCTTGTCGTCGCGGGTCTCGGAGATAAGCCAACTGAAGACATGGCCAGGGTGCAGCGGATCCTGGACCCGCGATCTTTCATTTCCGCCATAGACCGTCAGCAGGTTGTCGCCGGTGATGGAGCGCCAGTGAATATCGTCAGGAGCGCCGAGCGAGGTCCAGCGCTCGATACGGGCAAACAGGCCCTCGATGCGCGGGCGATAGCGCCGGACCCGGAAACCGTCGATGTCGTCCTCGTGGATCACGAGGCGGCCGGACCCATCGCGGATCCAGCTACCGTTCTCGTCCCGCTGGTGACCGGGGTGCGCTGCGACCCAACTACCGTCGAGGTCCTGGCGGTAGACAGGGACCAGATCCTCGGCGCCCGACAGCAGGAAGACGTCGTCGTCTTGGACATCTCCCGTGACGTCTCGGTAGCTCGGCAGACCCTTGTCGGTCTTGCGCGTAATCGCGGGCAGGGAGAGATTCCAACCGAAACCGAAGGGACTGTTGCCTGCGCCCGAGTCGTAGGAGAGTGACAACTGTGGCCCGAAGCCGGACCGGCCGGGGCTGGTGGCGATGGGCACCGACATCGAGCCGGTTCCGGTGACGGGGTTGGCGGCGAACTTCTCGCCGATGCCCCGGATGGCGCCGCCGCCTTTGGGGAAAATAATTGATGGGGTCGCGACCGCCGGTTGTTCTTCAGGCGTTGATGTCCACTGTGAGTGTTGAACCATCAGAAAGCCCCCCTCATGATCAAGATGATGGCCGGACTGATTTCTTCGGTAAACTTGCGCGCCTTCTGGTTCCTAGCGAACCAAGCGTGTTCTCACGACACCGCGACGCAAAGATAACCTGATTGCGCCTGTTGATCAGCTATCGCGCCGACCCAGGCCTATACTGGAATCATATGGACGCAGACGTTTGGGCACAGCTATCATCAGTCACACCTGCTGTCGTACCAAGTAACTCAGTCTGACAAGCACGCTCCACATGCCTGTCAGCTGCTGGCGGGAGGGCGACAGAATCTGAGCCCAACGTCCGGACACTTCAGTAAGCTCCTCCGCAGCCGGTCATCAAAGGCTGGCAATCCCTGCCTGTCTCTGCCAAAACCTGACCCTAACGGACGAGCTCTGCTGTGCGCCGTGTGGTCGAGCCGAACCACAAAGGTTTGTCGACGACGAACTTCATTGAACGTTTCACCAGGCCTTTGCCGGGGAAGAAGCCGAGATCGAGCCACAATCGGATCACCGCCTGAGCCTCAAGATCGATGGTCTGCTCGAGTGGCACCAGGAAACCTTCGTAATCACCCGCCGGAGTCGCGTATCGCTCTCGAGTGATGGGCATGACTCGGTGCTGGTACTCACCCTTGTGTATAACCTCTTGCGTCTCTCTGTTAACGACCGTAGCTCTGCCAGAGGCACTCCATGTCCGGTCGGGCACGATCCTGTTGGGAAGCAGTACCACGGGAGGCTCGTACAGCACGGTCTGGCCTTGCGTCAGCACGTCCAGGCCGGTGAGCAGCACACTGCCATCCCGGCGCTTAAAAAGATGGAGGATGTTGTAGTCGCCAAATCGAGCTTCCCAGCGGCCTTCACCGCCTGTGGAACTCAGTTCCAGCACGACCTGCCGCCCCTCTCCGTCACCGTCCACCACTTCAAACGTGCTTTCACCGGGAACCAGAGGGAAAATCTCTCCCGCCTCAACCTCTTGAACCGTCAACATCGACGGCACCGACGTCTCCGCGAGGGAGATCCCGGCGGTGCAGAGGCCGACGACGATCAGTATCGCTTGTGCGTAAGACAGGTACATTGCATCTCTCCTGAAGTCCTTACACTTGTGCCAATGAAGCGACATCAGCGGGAGAAACAGCGGCCACTGGCTGGGGTTTGTGGACGCCTTCCGGAAGCGCTTCCTGGCAAAAAAATCGCGACCCCCAGCCTTCTCCGCTGGAGTATAGACAATGCCCGGTCAGCCGCCACCGCAGCCGCGACGTAGACGTCGTAGCCCCGAAGGATAAT
The DNA here is from genome assembly GCF_003336665.1 of Vreelandella rituensis. GTDB lineage: Bacteria > Pseudomonadota > Gammaproteobacteria > Pseudomonadales > Halomonadaceae > Vreelandella > Vreelandella rituensis. The sequence continues at coordinate 26,199 of NZ_QPIJ01000050.1, forward strand.
CGGTTGGGATCTTGGTCAACCGAACATCCGCGCTACGGCGACGCACGGCATGGCAGCCGCCGTCGGGCTTGGGGGTCGGCCGCTTTCCCGTATCCAGGTGGGTGATTATCTACTCGAATGGCTGATGCGGCGCCTCGGCTGGCGGGTCACCCCCGCGGAAGACGTCGCCGGGCCGTTGGCCTGCCCCGGAAAGGTTGTCTTCCTCGAGAGATGACTTTTTACTTTAATGCCATTTGAGCTGCCTGATAGCTGCGCTCAATGTCGGCAATGTCGGAGGCTTCCGACGCCCCGCGGCGGCCAGCTTCGGCGATGATGATGGCGTGATCGAGCAAAGCGTCGCGTTGGCTGGACAGGCGGACGTTGACCGCGAGCTGTGCGATGATGCTGAGCATCTGGATGATGACCGCGGGGTGGGTGGCTGCGGCTTGCCGGATCTGGTGGAAAGCGACGTCCACGAAACCACGGAAGCTCGACGCTCGGCCGACCACGCGCACCACGCCTGCCGCATCGCAAAACACCTCAGGCTGGAGGTCCCGCCGCATCATTTCGCTAAGCGAAGCGCCCAAGCGATCGATAACAGCAATGGCGGTGAAGGGATCGTTGATGCCTGACGAAAGTGCGCGCACGGCGATTTCGACCAGGTGGCGCATTGAGAACTCCAGATCCTGGACCGGTGTGCGCTCTTCACCGATCAGGATCGCACCTTCGAGCTCGGTCGCCAGATCCGGCCCGAGCAGGCACCCTGNGCTCGGTCGCCAGATCCGGCCCGAGCAGGCACCCTGGATAGATATCGGCCTTGTGCGATCCGCGAAAGATGAAATGACCGGCACGCAAGTCCAGGCGGATGACCGCCTTGTGCCGGCAGGCGATTTCCACGAGCCGCTCATACTCGATCGCCTGCACATAGCCTTCGCCGGACAGCCACAAAGAGGCCGCACGTTCCTCGAAGTCGGCCGGCAGCACGTCATCCGCCGTCGGGCGCTCGACGAGCGATTGGCCGTCGCTCTCGGTCGGCAGTAGGCGTGAGATCGCATTGCGGAGATCTCTGTCGACACGCCGGATCGCTGTATCGGAAATGATCGACCGAGCTAAAGTGTGGATAAAAAACAGCAGTGCGAACAGGTTGATGAGGGCGAGAGCGGTCCCGAGCGTGACCGCAATGTGCGGCACCGCGGAAATGTCGAGTTCGCTGTTGAGGGTGCGAAGCACTAGCAGGCAATAAATGATGGTCATCAGGAAGATGCCGAACACGAGCTGTGTGCGGAGATCGCCCATGAAGTTGCGGACCAGTCGTGGTCCGAGTTGACTGGCGGCGAGCGTCAATACCACCATGGTGATCGATATGACAAGTGTCGCCATTGTGACCATTGAGGAAAAGACGGTCGATAGCAAATTGCGGGCGTCCTCCGGCCCGCCGCTATGGAGCCAGAACTGCCGAGCCTTCTCCTCCGGCAGGGTGGCATCGAGGTTGAGGGCGATGACAGCCAGCCCGATCGCGCCGACAGCCATGAGCGTGGGCACAAACCAGAAGCTGGTCCGCAGGGTGGTCCAGAAATTGTAGAGACGGCTCAGCATGGTCGTCCTCGCAGGATAGAGATAGTTGGGGCTTGCGTATCTCTCTCTAGGAGACTGTTGGATTAAGGGGCGCAAATCGCAGAAGCAGCGTCCCCTCGTTAGTTTTTCCGCAGGGTAAGCGATCCTACTGTTGGAGAGGCGCTTTCGCCTTCTACGGCCTTGTCCTGTGCCGTCTCTTGGCTTCTGCTGCGCGTGCTATCAGGGTAAGGGACGCCCCTTACCCTGTGGTCAGGCGGTGCATTCGCTTGATGTTCCAGGCCATGGCCGCCAGCCGCCGCTGACCTTGTCGAGACCGCGCAGCGAGACCTGCCGAAATCCCATCACGTGCTTGATGATGCCAAAGACCGGTTCCACCGTGTGCTACTGGCTTTCGGTGCTGGCGTTTTGTTTTCTCCATTGGCTTGCTCAAAGCGGTCAACGTACAGCTAGCATGATATATCAGGGCCTTTCGCGACACCCTCAATCGGGCTGGGAAAAGTCATAGCTCGAATATTTTAAATGCTCCAGTGAGGCCTTGATGGCGCTCACCAGGATAGCCGCCCTGAGCGGAGGCCACGAGACACCCAGAAGATAGCCTTTCCTGCATCGAATAATGAGTATGACCATAGAGCCAAGCAGCGGGTGCAGCCGCTGGGTCATCCAGGACAGCATCCATGTCCGCGCTGAAATAACGGCAATAATCAACAGCCCCGGGAGCTGGTGTCGCTACCAGAGGGTTGCCAAAGCGTAATGATGGTGAGAAGTGGCTGATTACAATGCTTTGTTTGGATGGGTAAGAAGCTAAATGTTGTGACAACCCTTCACGAAAGGATGCATGTAATCCTCTCAGATCGTTTGATACAGGCGGATGGCCGTCAACCATACGTATGCCATGCTCATCCCCAGGTGGCACGGGAGCATTCTGTGCCATGTCTGACCACATTGGTCCACCGAAGAAATGCCAGCCGCCTATCGTGACGGAATCATTGATCAACAAATGGAAAGGAAAGCCCTCATTCTGCAAATAGCGTTCTACGCCGCGCAACCGATCGTTAATCTCTTCCATCGTGTGGTATCGCGAATAGTATTCATGGTTCCCAGGGATGAATAGGATGGGTATCCCCTCGAATAGATCTGAAATACTCAGCAGTGACCACTGAAGGTGGGAGACATTGTCAATGTCTCCTGCTAGCACCAAAATATCCGGTGTCTGGTACATCGCATACTCGGGAATGACGTCTGATAAGGTTGGGAAGTGCTCCAAATGAAGGTCACTGGCCAGCATGAGGTGCATGTGGACTTCTCTCTGTTGTTTGGTCTTATGAGGCTTGATAGAACTCCTAGCGCAGTAAAGCCGATTACTAGAATATGTGTAAAGCGGTGTATGGGGTAGCAAAGAAATAGCAGCTGGGTAACAAACCTTAGTTTTCTTTACTACATTATCGACGCATATTGGTGGCCATACCAGGGGCAGATCTGAAGTGACTCAGGAGGATAGGTTCACTTATCCAGCGATGCGTTCGGCGATGGTGTGGCCCATGATCTCAGTGATGCCATGACCGCCGATATTCGGCGTCAGCACTGCCTCGCTGCCCTCAGCGAGCGCCGCCTCGAAGGCATCGAGATGATCTGGTCGGCCTCCGGATGGCCCAGATGCTGGAGTATCATGGCGGCAGATCAGATCTAGCCGACAGCAGGGACTCATTAATTCCAGCCGGACGACCGCGCTGGATACTGCCATTCTCTCAAGCCCCAAAGCCCCAACCAGCGCCTCACGATGGTGATGACGGCCTTTCTGAGAAAGTGGACGGCGTGCGTGCGGTACGGCAGCCTCAAAGCTGTTGCCGTTTCGCGTCCTGAGGTGGTGTCACAAAGGGCTGGAGAAGCATACGATCCAGTCGTAGGTCTCGCGACTTTCTGAATTCCTCAATGCCGATTGTCATGTTGAGATGCCCGGCGGCTGGTTGGTCTCTATAGGTGCCGAACAACCGATCCCACCGAGACACGCTGAAGCCGAAGTTGCTGTCGGTTTCCCGACGGACGATGGAGTGGTGGACGCTCGGAAAGCGCGCTCAGCTGCTGCTGGAACGTGGGAGTGTGGTGGTACATAAGCGCTACCCGTTCACGGTGTCTGAAAGGTTGTGGGTGGCGATAAAAGGCCACAGGACGCGGGAGCTATCAGTACACCCGGCTCAATAAATACGGCTTTCCGCATAGCTACCTGATGCGCCAAAAGCAGGTGCAGATGTTGTCCGCAAGGCACTGCTGCGGTTGGCGATACGGCGACTAACCTCCCTTTCCCGCCGTCAGACTCGTGGCGGTTGATAGCCGGTCATAATCTCCCACTCACTGAAATGTAGGCCGTGCGCCTAGAATGCTACGGCCGAAAAGGGGAGCTGGGCGTCACCGGTGCTAGTTAGTGCCCATCCAGAAACTAACAACTACATGATTTTCTGGTAAAAATTATGAGAATAGATAAAAAACGCTCTTGGCTCTGGTATGTTTTAAGTGCGACCCAAAAACAGCCAACAACCAAGAGGATCCCGCATGCGAGAAACCCGCCATGCTCAGGCCAGTATATTCGAACATTACTCGAATCACGAGTACGGCATAAAGCTCCAGAAGCTGTCGGAAGTCCTGGATAGGCAGCCCGAGATTCTGAATCTGGTGGCCGCCGATT
>NZ_QPIJ01000051.1 GCF_003336665.1 Vreelandella rituensis
GGGTCAGGAAGGCGCTGGCGTCGTTGTAGCCGATTTTCTCTTTGCGCTCGTAAAACGCATCGGTGCGATGTCGCAGCACCGCGTTCCAGACAAACCGCACGCACCCAAACGTCCGCGCCAGAAGGATTTCCTGCTCGGGCGTCGGGTAGAATCGGTACTTGTAGGCGCGTTCGGTTTTCATGACTTACAGCTTAGTATCATTTGCGTAAGAACACAAGGCGCTTGTATCCCCAATGAACGGGACTCCTCCCCTCCTAAAGCTTCATCGAGCTACATGGATAGTCACTACGTGCATCAATGGAAAAAGGAGAAGCGTCATGCATCAGCATAAAGCGATTGGAATTGATTTGGCAAAGCGGGTTTTCCAAGTGTGCATCGTTGATACACGCAACCAGAAAGTTCACGTCAACAAGGCACTGAAGCGACGAGAAGTGCTCGACTTCCTGCGTCAGCAGCCCCCATGCCGGGTCTTTATGGAAGCATGCGGGGGTTCACATTATTGGGCACGACAAATAAAGGCGTTAGGGCATGCCGTCGGGCTGATTTCACCCCAGTTCGTCACCCCGTTTCGCAAGGGACATAAAACGGATGCCAATGATGCGCTGGCGATTGTCGAGGCTGGTTTACGCCCTGATATGCGTTTCGTGCCTACCAAGGCAATAGAACAACAGGACATCCAGAGTCTGCAGCGAATCCGTGATCGCTGTATCAAGCAACGGACTCGATTGAGCCGCCAGATGCATGGTCTATTACAGGAATACGGCATTATTTGTGGCCGTCGACAAAAATCACTGACCCAAGCCGTTTGGCGGGCAGTCGAAGATGCAGAAAATGAACTGACCATGTTGATGCGTCAGCTGCTGACTGAGCAAATGGAAGAACTGGAGCAACTCAACAACCGCCTTCTGAATCTTGATCAACAAGTGGAGCAAGTCAGTCGTGCGTTCGCCCCCTGCCGTCAACTGATGGCCATTGAAGGTATCGGCATGGTATCAGCGACGCAACTTTACAGTGCGTTAGGTGACGGTCGAGCTTTCCAGAATGGCCGTCAGGCCTCTGCCTACATTGGCCTGACGCCAAAGCAATATAGTAGCGGCGGCGCTCGGCCACGATGCGAGGCATTGGGCGCACTGGGCAACTATCCCTTAAATGCGCGCTTATACGAGGGGGGCACGCCGCCATTCGTGTCCTGGGCGATAAACAAGATGCCAGAAGTCGGTGGTTACGTGATTTAGTCAGTCGTGTTGGCAAAAACAGGGCGGCCGTTGCGCTCGCCAACAAAAATGTCCGTATTGCCTGGGCAATACTTTGTCGGAAAACACCTTACCGTCNCGGCAGCGGTATAAATCCACACTATCACGGTTAGCCAAGCGGCCTGGATTGCCACCTTGTTGCCGAGCACCGAAAGATGAAAAACAGGTCAGACCGGCCTTCTCAAAACCTGTCGAAGGGTTGGGCTTTTAGAAGCCACCTCCCCTCTGAGGAGAGAAGGCGCGCGTCATTCATTAGGGTCAGGGGTTAGCTACCCCACTAAGACCGACTATACGCACGCATCGGCTTACGTTTTTCAGACATCGGCGCTTGCAACCGGGGAGGAGTCCCTATACTCCCTTCGCGCTACGCGACTCAGGAAGAGGTATTACGCGCTTCTAGATAACGACGAACCCCGCGCTCGTTCCCGAGCACGGGGTTGGGGGCTGGAACGTCCCGCTATTGCGAACATCCCACTATTGCGTCACTGCTAGCTTTCGCTATCGCTCTCTGCCAGATCCACCAGCTCGCGTACCGCGACGGCAAACAAGGCAAAACCACCCTCATTACCGCTGCGCACCTCTTCGATCAGGCGGCACCAACGCTGATGCAAGTGAGCGTGAAGCTCCAGCCATTGCGCCACTCTCTCCTGAGTGTCGCGATTTCCGGCCTCTAGTTTGAGCACGCTACTGGTAAGCGCCAGCTGTTGACGATCGATATCGTCGCGGAACGTTTCCCGCGCTTGCGCCTGCCAGCTGTCACGCACATCCAACTCGGTGACCTGCTGAATCATCCACGGCAGTTCCAGGCGACTGCCGATTTCGTAGAATACCTCCGCCACTCGTTGAGGTTTTTCGTTGGTCTGGCGTGCCGTCTGAATGATACCCAGCCCGGCATACAGGCTCGGCGCAGCCGCCACTGAGGCAGCCAAGGTAGCCGGGGCACCGGCCTCGAGCAGCTGGTCACGGCGCTTCTCCCAGCGTGCCTGTTCTTCACCACGCAGAAGCTCACCGATATCTTCCTGCAATTGCCCAAGACGCGGGCCGAAGTACTCGATGGCCTCCTGAGTCGCAAGACCCAGATGTTGACGCAGGAACCAGCGCGTCGCGCGGCGCAACATCCGCATGACATCCAGCATCATGGAATACTGCACCCGGCTTTCGACCTGATTGTCCAAGGCCTCTATCTGCTGCCAAAGCTCGGATAAATTGAAGCTGTCGCGGGCCACGATATAAGCGCGGGCGATATCGGCGCGCCCCGCCCCCGTGGAATCCATCAAACGGCGAGTGAACACGACGCCCATGTGATCCACCAAGTCATTGGCAACCTGGGTCGCCACAATTTCACGCCTGAGACGGTGATCGTACATCTCGGGCTTGAAGCGCTCGACCAGCACCTTGGGGAATACTCGCTCCAGGTAGCGGGTAATGATCGGATCATCCGGCACTTCCGAGGCAATCAAATCGCCTTTCAGGGTGCTCTTGGCATAGGAAATCAATACCGCCAATTCCGGCAATGTCATTCCCTGGCCGCTTCCGGCACGCTCCTTGATCACTTCATCGGTTGGCAGAAATTCAAGTTCACGGTCAATTTGACCCGCAGCTTCCAGCTCACTGATGAAACGCCGGAAAGGCCCGATGCTTTGACGCGATAACAGCGCCGATAAATCCAGCGCCTGGGTCTGGCGATAATTATCCCTAATCACCAGTTCAGAGACCTCTTCGGTCATGTCCGCCAGGAGCTGATTGCGCTGTTTCTCGGTCATGTCACCGCGTTTGACCACTTCGTCGATCAATATCTTGATATTGACCTCATGGTCGGAGCAGTTGACCCCACCCGCATTATCGATGAAATCGGTATACAGCAGCACGCCTCGCTCAGCGGCCTCCATGCGCCCGCGTTGGGTCAGGCCCAGGTTGCCGCCTTCACCCACCACTCGACAATTGAGCTCGGTGCCATTGATGCGCAAGGCGTCATTGGTCTTGTCGCCCACATCGGCGTCGCTTTCCTCGCTGCTTTTGACGTAGGTACCGATGCCGCCGTTCCAGAGCAAATCCACCGAGGATTTGAGCATGGCACGAATCAATTCATTGGGAGAAAGGTGCGTTTGTGTAATACCCAAAGCGCTTTGCATCGGCTTGGTGATCGCTATGGATTTGGCGCTTCGGCTGAAAATCCCGCCGCCTTCGGAAATCAGTTCACGGCTGTAATCATCCCAACTGGAGCGGGGCATGTCGAACAGGCGCTTACGCTCCCCAAAGCTGGTTTCGGCATCCGGGGTGGGGTCGACAAAGATATGCAGGTGGTTGAACGCACCCACCAGGCGAATCTTGTCGGAGAGCAGCATGCCGTTACCGAAGACATCTCCGCCCATGTCACCGATACCCACCACCGTGAAGGGCTCTTGCTGAGTATCGATATTCAGGCTGCGGAAATGACGTTTGACCGACTCCCAGGCACCGCGAGCGGTAATTCCCATTTTTTTGTGGTCGTAACCATTGGCACCCCCCGAGGCAAAGGCATCCCCCAGCCAGTGGCCGTATTCCAGCGAGATTTCATTGGCAATGTCGGAAAAGGTCGCCGTGCCCTTGTCGGCGGCTACCACCAGGTAAGCATCGGCTTCATCATGGCGTACCACGCTCGACGGCGGCACCACTTCACCACCTACCAGGTTATCGGTTACGTCCAGCAGTGCCCGAATGAAGGTCTTGTAGCAGATGATCCCTTCACGTTGCAGCGTATCGCGATCAGGGTTTTCCGGCATGCGTTTGCATATGAAGCCGCCTTTGGCGCCCACCGGCACGATCACCGCATTCTTGACTTGCTGCGCCTTGACCAGCCCCAGCACTTCGGTACGGTAATCCTCGTGGCGATCCGACCAACGTAGCCCACCGCGTGCCACCTTGCCACCACGCAGATGCACCCCTTCGACCCGAGGCGAACACATGAAGATTTCGTACATCGGACGCGGCTTGGGCATCCCGGTGACTTTGGAGGGCTCCAGCTTGTAGGCGATGTAATCCTTGGGTTCGCCGCTTTCGGTCAATTGATAGTAATTGGTTCGCAGCGTCGCCATTATCAGTTCCATGAAGCGACGAACCAGTTGATCGTCGTTCAAGCTCGCCACGCCATCGAGCTGTTCCTGCAGACGTGCCAGACAGCCTTCGGTACTCGCCTCTTGTCGAGACGGATCGAAACGCAGGCTGAACAGTTCCACCAGGCTGCGGGTAATCTCGGGATGATTGGCAAGCGTGGCGGCAATGTAATCCTGGGACATGCCGAAACGAATCTGCTTCAGATAGCGTGCGTAACCACGCAGCATGGCGACTTCTCGCCACCCCAGGTTGGCAACGATGATCAAGCGATTGTAGGCGTCATTTTCGGCCTTTCCCGACCAGATATGCTGGAAGGCCTCGACAAAGGAGTCACGCATTTCACTCAAGCTCACGCTCTCGCTACGGCTGTGCTCGAGTTCGAAATCATGAATCCAGTAACGCATATGGGCTGCATCGATTTCATAGGGCCGCTCCCCTACCACTCTCAAGCCCAGGTTTTCCATCATCGGCAACACATCGGAAAGCGGGATCTGGGTCTGCTTATGGAACAGTTTGAGATTGACCCCGCCGCCTTGTTCCTCCAGCGGTCGATATAACGACAAGGACAGGTCTTTGCCATTATCCAGTTCCACCAGATGCTGAAGATCGAACACCGCGGTACGCGCGCCGTAATCGTCACGATAGCTGGCGGAAAACGCATCGCGAAAATCATCCATCAAATGATTGGCTTGTTCTTCGCCGAATCCTTCGATCATCGCGGCATGCAGTTCATCGCGCCAACTGCGCGCCAATTGCGCCACCTTAGCTTCCAGGCGCTTGATATCGAAATCTTTGGGCGTTTCGCCATTGAAGCGCAATACCAGCTGAATGCGCGCCAATATCGATTCGGAGAGGTAGGTGTTGAAGTCGCCAAAATGGGCATCCAGCTCTTCACACAGCATATTTTGCAGACGCTGGCGCAAGTCGGTGGCAAAGACATCACGCGGCACGAACACCAGGCAGGAATAGAACTTGCCGCTGAGATCAGCGCGGATGAACAACCGAACCTGCCGCCGCTCACGGATATTGAGAATACCCAGGGCAGTGCTGGCCAGCGATTCGGTATCGATCTGGAACAGATCGTCACGGGGGAAGACTTCCAATACCTGCAAAAGCTGCTTGCCATCATGCCCTTGGGGGTTGAAACCGGCAATGTCCATCACCGCCTTGAGCTTGCGCCTGAGCAGCGGAATATTACGGGGTGATTCGTTATAGACCGTGGCGGTGAACAAACCGAAAAAGCGCCGTTCGCCAACCACGTTGCCTTGTTCGTCATAGCGGTCAACAGTGATGTAATCCGGGTATGTCGGGCGATGAATCCGGGAATGATGAGCACTTTTGGCAAACGAGAGTAGCTGGGGCACCACGACATAGCCGTGATTCTCATCAACGCCTTCGGAAGTCCGAATGCGCTCGCGGTAACGAGGCTGGTTCAATCGGAATACCCCCAGCACACTCTTGTCATCGCGCTTTAGCTCACCTTGCTCAAGCACATATTCGTCGTACCCCAGCAGGGTAAAATTATCCTTGAGCAGCCACTCGAGAAAGGCAATCGCTTCCTCATGGTCATCCGGGTCGACCTGCGGAGGACAGACTCTTTCGATTTCCTGGATAGACTCCCTGATACGCTCGCACATGGCATCGTAATCGCGCACGGCCGTGCGTACATCTCGCAGAATCTTGTGTAGCTGAACTTCGATATCCTGGAGCGAGGAAGGGTCGGTATGCCGGTCGACCTCGATCACAATCAGTGACTCCCGTCTCAAGGGAGCGTTCTCGTCACGCGGCGATGCCAGGGTTTTCAGCTGGTGCTGGCTATCACGTTCCACCGCCACCACCGCATTTTGAATAGCATGCACCGTCAAGCCACGGCGGTTGAGCTCGATGCGTACCGAGTCGACCAGAAACGGCATGTCCTCATTCAATACCGCCACGAAGGTATGCGTGGATTGCCAACCGTGCTCTTCGAAATCCGGGTTGAACACACGGACCTTGGGTTTTTCCGGTTCATGGTGTTGCAAAAACTGCCAGACCGAAAGAGTCGCCCCATAAAGGTCATCCAAACGACGGTCGATAAGATCTTCGACTGGCACCGTGGCATAGAAATGACGGGCAAACGCCTCAATCGCAGCAGCGCGAGGGGCATCCAGACGGCTTTGCAGGCGTTCTCGCAACTGCTTGAGTATATCTTGCCGACTTTCTTCGATTGCAACGTAATGCATCCATCACCTCGACTGCCCGGGCCAGTAATTGGCCGAAAAACACATGACAACAGGCCATTGGCCCACCTTGAACTCTAGCTTACTCTAGTGAGTCGCCACACCCTAGCCACTGCCATCTTGCTCATGACGCATACCGATCAGGCATCAAGCCTCTCTTGCGCACCATCGATTCGCTGCAACAGCACCCCACATTCACAATGTTCGGTGAAAGGGAACTGGTCAAACAACGCAAATCGCGTTATTCGATGAGTGCTCGTCAGTACCTGCAAGTTATCAAACAAGGTAGCCGGATTGCATGAAATATAGACAATTCGTTGATATTCGCTAAGTTGCCGACAGCTTTCCTCATCCAGCCCGGCACGTGGCGGGTCCACCAGCACCGTTGAAAAGGCATAGTCTTCCAGCGCCATCTCGGATACCCGCCGCCCTTTCTTCTCGCCTTTCAACGCCTGCGAGAACTCTTCCGCGGACATACGTGCCACTTGAGCGTTACTCACCTGATTGGCTTGCAGGTTGACGTTGGCACTTGCGACCGACGTGCGTGAAATTTCCGTTGCCAATACACGGCGAAAATTTTCCGCTAATGCCACGGTAAAATTGCCGTTGCCGCAATAAAGCTCCACCAGATCCGCTGACTCACTGCCTTGGGTCACCTCACGCGCCCAGCTCAACATGGCCCGGCATATCTGCGCATTGGGTTGAGTAAAGCTGTTTTCCACTTGCTGATAGACCAGTTCCCGACCATCCACTTCCAGTCGTTCCCACACATGGTCACGGCTGAGCACCAACCGTTGCTTGCGCGAACGTCCGATTATCATGATTCCCAATCGAACCTCCAAGGCGCGCGCCTGTGCTTCCCAGGCATCCTCCAGTGGTCGGTGATACACCAGCGTGACCAACGCTTCTCCGGAAAGGGTAGTCAGAAATTCCACCTGAAAGAGCTTGCGTCGCAAGACATCGCTTTCCAGAAACGCTTCACGCAGCCGTGGCATCAGCTCATTGATTCGGCGGCTTGCCACAGGGTATTGGTCCATCCGCACGATGCGCTTGTCTTTGGGGTTTTCCGGGTCGACCTCAAACATGGCATAAAATAGATCGTCGCCTTCATGCCAGATGCGAAATTCGCAGCGCTGACGGTAGTGGCTGGGAGGCGAAGTGAATACCTCAAGCTCGGGAGGCTCGAAACAGGCAAAGTCATGGATGATCTGCTCACGCTTTTCAGCCAATTGCCCGGTGTAATGGGCGGGGTCAACAACGGGAATAGCCAAAGGAGCTCCTCTCAATGACGGCATGGTAGGTCGAATCGATACGGTGAGTAGGACACTGCGGGCCAATAAAAACACCTGATACCTATGTTAAGCCAAGGTGAATCTCAGGATGTTTGAGGTATGACCAGCAGATGAAAATCGACAAAGCCATAAGCGGCAAGTCTGGGTTCAAGCATCTTGATAGGTGCTGTGGTGAAGCAGGTTCCATCAAGCGGGTGGCTAGCTAGATCAGGGGCTACCTGGGCGACTCGGCGGGCAATCGCAGGACTGGAATCGATCCAGTTCAGGGGGCATGGGGCAAGCTCGACCAACCAGGGCAGCAGCAATGGAAAATGCGTGCAGCCAAGCACCACCGTATCCATTGCCGGAGTCTGGCGGGTAGCCTGCCACAGCGGCGACAAAACGGCGTTGATTCGCGTGGTATCCGGCGCCTTCCCCGTCGCCAACAGGGTTTCCGCCTCCACGACCAACTCATCGGCAGCGACTCGCGTCACCTGGCAGTCAACGGCAAAGGCATCGATCAAGCGATGGGTATAAGGCCGAGCGATGGTGGCACTGGTGGCCAGAAGACCGATGTGACGCGTCCGGCTTGCCTGAGCGGCAGGCTTTATCGCCGGCACCGTACCCACGACGGGAATACTCAAATATTCGCGCAGCTTGCCCAATGCCAGGGTACTGGCGGTATTACAAGCCACGACCAATACGCTTGGACGACAGGCATCAACAGCCGCACTGCATACCGCAAGAATGCGCGCAGTCAGCCAGTCATCTTCGCGGGTCCCATAAGGCAACATGGCATTATCACAGGCGTAGCACAGGGCCACCCCCGGGTTATGAGCGCGCAATTCAGCGACAACGGACAACCCACCGACACCGGAATCAAATATCAGTACCGGCCCGGCCATGGCGCTTTCGACAAGCATCAAAACATCCACTCGGCCCTAAAAAACGCCATGCTACCATGCCTTGATCAGGTGATAGCGACTTTAACGTCGCTCAAAAAGATGGGACTTCTGCTTCACGCAATTCTGCGTAAATCTCGGGGTAGGCTTCTTGCAAGCGCTTTAGCGCTTGCTCCGTGCCATCTGGCAGTGTCTTCTTGAGCTGCTGCATTTCCTCTTCATTCAAATGCTCGCCAATCAAGGGAAACAGCTCTTCACGTTCCTGGCGCAGATAACGACGATGCGTTTCCACATAAGCCTTGAGGTCGGCAGCGAAGCGATCCATCGGCACTATCGCATCCATCAGGATCATGTCGATATCATTGGAAAGACGCTTGAGGCGACCGTGAAGCGCTCGATAATCCTCCGCCATCTGCTTGCCAAGCTTGGCATGTTCCGGCGCTTTGGTTTGAAGATAATCGACGCACACCCGTTCGATCGGCTGGGTGAACCCCTCCATGTAGGACAGGATGTAGTCGACGACTTCCCGCATCAACTGAAAATTCGGGCGTTCCCCTTTATCCAGGGTTTTATACTTGAGCTGCAAAACGTGCAGAATACGCGCCATATTGGCATGATCTTGACGTAGTTGACTTAACATCGAATCATCTCCTTCCTCAACTCATGCCGCTCGACTGGCTTGCGCCACTCAATGACACATAATGCTGATGGTCTATAGGCGAGTACCAATGCCTAAGGTAGCCCGCTATGTAGGGTATTGCCACAGGCAACGCCTAAAAGCCGGTTGGTCTACGGAGTTTCTCATGGATCTTTTTAGTCGCGCCACCCCCCACGACCAGGCACCCTTGGCATTTCGGATGCGCCCACGCAATCTGGACGACTATGTCGGCCAACAAGCCTTGGTCGCCGCTGGAAAATCCCTGCGGCGCATGGCGGAAACCGGTGTTATTCGCTCCATGATTCTTTGGGGGCCGCCAGGCGTAGGCAAAACCACGCTAGCCGAGATACTCGCGGCCGAGTCCGGTGCGCATCTGGAGCATTTAAGTGCCGTGATGGCGGGGGTCAAGGAGCTGCGTGCCGTGGTCGAACGCGCCCAGGCACTCGCCCCCACGCCGGTCCTGCTGTTTCTCGACGAGATTCATCGCCTCAACAAAAGCCAGCAGGATGCCCTCTTGCCCCATGTGGAGTCAGGACTGGTTACCTTGATCGGCGCGACGACCGAAAATCCTTCCTTTGAAGTCAACTCCGCCTTGCTTTCGCGAGCCAGGGTCTATGTATTGAAGCCGCTAAGTGACACTGAGCTGGTCGAGGTGATGCACCGAGCCTTGCACGATGCCTCGCGCGGGCTGGGAAGCCGGTCGATACAGGTAGACGAAGCGATATTGCAGCAATTGGCGCACGCCAGTGCCGGCGATGCCCGACGTGCCTTGGGACTGCTTGAAACCGCCTGTGATTTCACCCAACAGCAAAATGGCCGGGAAGTGCTTAACCAAGAGGCGTTGACCGATGTCCTGGGCCATCAGGCCAGCGCCTTCGATAAGCAGGGCGATGCCTACTACGACCTGCTTTCAGCGATCCACAAGTCCGTGCGCTCCTCGCGCCCGGATGCAGCACTGCTTTACATGGCCCGTTTCATGCAGGGCGGCGGCGATCCTTTGGACGTGGTACGCCGTTTAGCGGCCATCGCCTCGGAAGACGTGGGTAATGCCGACCCACGCGCCCTCCCCTTGGTCATGGCCGCCTGGGATGCCTACTTGCGCTTAGGCGATTACGAAGGCCAGCGCGCCCTGGCTCAAGCGGCGATTCACTTGGCGGTAGCCCCCAAAAGCAACCGTATCGATAGCGCCTGGAAAGCGGCCAATGCCTTTGTCAGGCAACAGCCGCAACTGGAAGTCCCCACGTATTTACGCAATGCCCCCACGGCGCTGATGAAATCTCTGGGGCATGGTCAGGGCTATCGCTACGCTCACAACGAACCCGGAGGCTACCCGGCGGGTAGCGAGCACGATTGCTGGCCGGAAGCACTGCCTCATGAGCAGTTCTACCAGCCAAGCGATTTCGGACAGGAAAAGCGCTTCGCCGAGATCATGGCCTGGCGAGCCAGCCAAGATGACGAAGCGGATCAAAAAGATGAGTCACAAAGAAAGTGAGTCACAAAGAAAATTAATCAAATCAATAGGTGTCGCGAATCACATCCACCCCGTCCGGCACCTCGAAAATGAAACGCTCTGGATCGATATGCCGATTGTAGTCGATATCACTGAACGTGATGGCCGTGCGCTGACCGGTGCTATCGGTCATCAACAGACGCGTCAAGGTGTCGTCATCGAAAAACATGGTGAGTTCTTCAAACAGGGTATCCGCCCCCATCGGCACCAACGTGAACACATCGCGGCCTTCTTCCCGGTTATGGAACACTTCGTAATTTTCCGTGAGCTCCGAACTGCTCCCGGAGAGTAGCAGCGCCGGGGTATGGGTCACACGCTGATCCACTGCCTGAACGGTGACCTGTTCCAGGTCCGGGTCGTACATGTACACTTCGTCGCCGGTCGAGACCACCACTTGAGAATAAGGCGCCTCCACTTCCCAACGCAGAAGCCCGGGACGAGCCAGCCACATTTCGCCTTGCGCTTCCTGGAGGCGCTCGCCAGCACTGTCCAAAATCAACTGTTCGAAATCCGCGTGATAGGTTTGTAGCGGGTCAAGACGCTCGGTCAACATTTGCGCAGCATCGGCCCAAGCCATCGGCGCCATCATCACCCCTGCCACTGCAGTGATCAGAGTGGCGTAATGCTTGTATCCCTTTTGGGCGGTTACTTTCATGGCTAACTCCCTTGGCACTCTGTGCCTTGATTATTCAACTGGCTGTTCAACGAATCACGTTGAAATCCGAAGACCTTCTCAAGAACTTATTCAGTAATTTACTCAGTAACTTACTCAGTAAGACGGCAAAAGCGCCGCCGGGTTTCCTGACCGGCGACGCTTTCACGTTTCATGCACGATTGCACCATGCATACTTGCTCCAGGAAAAACGATTCCTGAACGCTCGGTTCAATGACCCACAGGTGGTGGCGCCAACACTTCCCGTGCGCCATTGGTTCCCATTGAGGTCACCACACCTGCGCCTTCCATGGCTTCCACCAATCTGGCCGCCCGGTTGTAACCGATCTTGAATCGCCTCTGTACTGCGGAGATCGACGCACGCCGGGTTTCGGTCACGAACTGCACGGCTTCATCGTAAAGTGCATCCTTTTCCGCATCGTCGCCATCCACACCCTCGGCTTCCAGACCGGTCAAGGCATCGGCGGAAACGCCTCCGGAAAGGATCTCCTCGACGAATTGCGGTTCGCCGCGCCGCTTCCAGTCATCCACCACGCGATGGACTTCATCATCATCGACAAAGGCACCGTGGATACGATTGGGGGGACCTGAGCCGGCGGGCAAATACAGCATGTCGCCATGGCCCAACAAGCTTTCCGCCCCGCCCTGATCCAGGATGGTGCGCGAATCGATCCGTGACGACACCTGAAATGCCATTCGCGATGGAATGTTGGCCTTGATCAAGCCGGTCACCACGTCCACCGAGGGGCGCTGCGTGGCCAGAATCAGATGAATCCCGGCAGCCCGTGCTTTCTGTGCCAGCCGCGCGATGAGTTCTTCGACCTTCTTGCCCACGATCATGAACATGTCGGCGAACTCATCGATCACCACCACGATATACGGCAGTTTCTCGAGAATCGGCGGCGTCTGGTGCATTTCCCAAGGCTGAGGTTCCCACAAGGGATCCGCCACCTGGGCACCGGCTTGCTTGGCTTCGTCCAGGCGCGCATTGAAACCGGCAATGTTGCGCACGCCCATGGCCGCCATCAGCTTGTAGCGTCGCTCCATTTCCGCCACACACCAGCGCAGGGCATTGGCTGCTTCCTTCATGTCGGTGACCACCGGCGCCAGCAAATGCGGTATGCCATCATAAACCGACAGTTCCAGCATCTTGGGGTCGACCATGATCAGCTTGAGCTCATCCGGGGTGGCCTTGAGCAACATGGAGATCAACATGGCGTTGACCCCGACGGATTTACCCGAGCCCGTGGTGCCGGCGACCAGAAGGTGTGGCATCTTCCCGAGGTTGGCGACAACCGGTCCACCGCCGATGTCCTGGCCCAATGCCATGGTCAACGGTGAGGTTTCCTGTTGATAGCGCTCGGAGTCGATCACTTCGCGCAGGCGGATCATGGCCCGGTGCGGGTTGGGAATTTCGATCCCCACCGTGGGGCGTCCTGGAATCACCTCCACCACGCGCACGCTCTTTACCATCAAGGAGCGCGCCAGATCCTTGGCAAGGTTGCTGATCTTGGAAACCTTGACCCCAGCAGCGGGCTTGATTTCAAAACGAGTAATCACCGGCCCAGGCCAGGTATCCACCACTTCCGCCTTGACCCCGTATTCACGCAACCTGACTTCCAGCAACTCGGCCATATCCGCCAATTGCTGCTCGGTGTAGTTGGGCTGGTGCGGCGTCGGTGGGGTGAGCAATCGCAGGCTGGGTAGCTCACCTTCAGGCTCGGGCATATCTTCGAACACCGGACGCTGGCTCTGCAGGTGCTCTACGGTCCATAGCGCTGGTTCATCCCCGGCATTCGCCGTGGACGCCACCTCTTCCAAGGCCTCTCGCTCGGGCGCTTCGGGAATGGAAACCTCGGGAGGAGACACATAGCGCTCTTCCTGACGCGGCTCCTCAGGCGGCTTCTCTCGCGGTGCTGCCGGGGTTTCCCGGAAAGTGGGCAGGGGTTCAGGCTCCTCGTCGTCCCATACCGGTTCGGGCACCACTTCCGGGACCCTCTCACGTTCCAAGGGTTTTTCTGGCATATCGGCTGGCGAAAGTGGCGCCTCTGCCGGCGGAGATACTGAAACTGGTTGTGGCGTGGGCCTGGATTCCGGTTCCGGTTCCGGTTCCGGTTCCGGCTTAAGTTCTGGCTCTGCTGGCACAGGGTCCAGCTCGGCTTCTTGTTCTTTTTTGAGTTCGGGTTCCTGCGGGGTAGCGGGCACCTCTTGTGGTATCTCTCGGGGTTCGAAGGCTTTTATGCTGGGCTTATCTGCACCACTAAGCTCAGCAGCGGGTTCATTGTCAGGTTCGGCCGCCCATGCCGATAGGCTAGGCTCCTTGCGTGACGAAACCGGCTCAGGCTTGACTGCCGGTGCTGGCTTGAGCGTTTCTTCTTCAGTTGCCTCCCAAGGAATCGTTGTTTCCTTTGCCGATCGTTGCCCTTCTGCCGTTCGATCAGCCTCATTCGAGCCGGCCGCAGTGCCAAGGCTGGGTTCACGGCGGCTTGCAGTGCTGGCACTAGGGTTGTCCTGAGAGGATGGCGTAACAGGGCTTTCCGGCGCAACCTGGCGTACGGCGTCATTCTTGCTAGCCGCCGCTTCAGCCGTGGCACCCTCGGCAGCAAAAGCTGAGTGATGCGCTGGTTTGGCCGGGCGATTGTTGCGTTTTGCTTTCAACCAACCACCCAAACGATAGGCCTGGCTACCCAGCTTGTCGGCAACCGTTAACCAGGACATGCCGGTAAACAGCGGAAAACCGCTCAAGATGAATGCCACCGCTACCAGGCCGACACCGCCACTGCCCAGCAACGGCAACAGGGCACTGACCAGCCCTTCGCCGAGAATCCCGCCGGAAGCATAAGGCAGAGAGCTTTCCGGGTGATAGAAATGCAAGGCCCCGAGCGTGGTCGTGCCCAGAATCAGCAACAGCAAGCCACCGGCATGTACCGCAATCGACACCGGATCCACGTCGAAACGTACCTGGCGGGAGCGAATCAACCACCAGGCCGCAAACCCCAGCATTCCAGGCCACCAAAGCGCACTGGCGCCGAATAGCGAATACAGCACGTCGGCAAGCCAGGCGCCAATGCTACCCATCCAGTTTTCGACTGCCGATTCCGGGCCACGATGCGACCAACCAGGATCCGTGGATTGATAACTGAACAATGCCAACAGGAGGAAGGTACATGACGCCAGCAATACCACCACCACGCCTTCGCGTACGGAGCCTTGCAACTTCAACCCCATACGGCGCGCCTTTTCCCTGGCGGCATTGACCCGCGGTGAAACCACCTTACTTTGTGGCTTGCGCTGGGTACCGCCACGTCCGGTTGATTGTCCAGTCCGCCTGTTTGCAGCTTTATCGAGTTTCAAGCGACCTCTCCCTTTGCACCCAGAGGGTGTCTTTATACTCTGTCTTTCATACTCAGGCTTTCTACAAGTTCTTTATACGCGAACTTCATACTCTGTTGCGAGAATGCATCATACCGAGCATCCTGAGCTCGTCACAGGGCTTCTCGCGAACCATCACCGACAGGAATTGGCAATGTTACCTTGGTTACCCCCCGCTCATGCTGCTTTCCCGCCTGTGGCCCTGGCGATGAACTCGCCTAACGGTTTACTCGCTGCAGGTGGAGAGCTTACCCCGGCGTGGCTGGTACAAGCCTACCGACAGGGTATCTTCCCTTGGTATAGTGAAGGCGACCCCATTTTATGGTGGAGCCCCAACCCCCGGATGGTCTTGTTCCCCGGGGACTTCAAATGCCGACGTAGCTTGGCCAAGCGTTTGCGTAACGGTGGGTTCAGCATCAGCGTAGACCAACATTTTCATGAGGTGGTTGACGCCTGCGCGGCGCCTCGGCAGGGTGAACCCGGCACCTGGATCACCGCCGAGATGAAAGCCGCCTACGCTCGGTTGCACAGCTTGGGTATCGCTCATAGCATCGAGGTGCATCACAACCAGCGCTTGGTGGGTGGCTTGTATGGTCTGGCGATGGGGCCGGTCTTTTTTGGAGAATCGATGTTTTCTGAGGTACCGGATGCCTCCAAAGTGGCTCTGGCGCATTTGGCCGGCGCCATGCTCAGACAGGGAGGCAACTTGATTGACTGTCAAATGCACACCCCGCATCTGGCCAGTTTGGGGGCAACGACTATCGCTCGTCCGACGTTCATCAACTATCTTGAAAACTGGTTGCCCGATAACGCTTTCGAGGTAACCAATCAACCTGATGAACCCCCTGAGGTTCCTCCATCACCTTGGCTCGATGCTATCGGCCGCACTGATGACGAAGGCACCAGCTAATTCACAAGGAGGCAAGCCGTGAGCAGTAACGCTCCCCGGAAGCCGGTGCGGGATTTGCGCTTCTTCCTCACCGTGCCCCATGCCTGTAGCTACCTCGAAGACCGGGAAGCCACTACGTTGTTTCTCGACCCCCAGGAATCGCCGGTACCGGGTGTTTACGATTCGCTTTCATTGCTCGGTTTTCGTCGCAGTGGCCGCCATCTATATCGGCCTCATTGCGATGGCTGCAATGCGTGTCGTTCGGTTCGCATTCCCGTGGATAAATTCACTCCCAACCGTACCCAACGCAAACTGCAACAGCGCAACCAGGACGTGACCGTCACGCTAAAGCCCGCTCGCTTCGAGCCTGCGCATTACGCACTGTATGCCGCCTATGTCGGCCAGCGCCATGCCGATGGCGACATGTACCCCCCCAGCGAAGAGCAATACCGTACATTTTTAACGCTGAACGAATCTTATGCCCAGTTGATGGAAATGCATTGTGGCGATGCGTTGGTGGCCGTCGCCGCCTTCGACCAGCTGGAGCACGGGTTATCGGCGATTTATACCTTTTTCGCCGCGGAACCCGCCTATGAGCGCCGCTCCCTGGGCACCTTTGCGATTCTCAAGCTGATCGAGCTGGCCCAGAAAAAACAATTACCCCATCTATACTTGGGTTACTGGATCGAAGAATGTCGCAAGATGCGCTACAAACAGACTTTTTCGCCGCTGGAAGTGCTCGACGGTCGTCATTGGCGACAATTAATCCTCCAATGAGCACGGCTTTTTTGCCTTGACGACGGGCTTACGGCACAATATAGCGCTGTTTCCCGGCGTGCTGGTAATTCAGCCCGCCAGAAGACCTCTGAATGTCTCTGTTTTTTATCAAGTGAGGAACTGCCTATATGGCACGCGAAGATCATATTGAAATGGAAGGCGTCATCGTCGATACCCTTCCCAACACCATGTTTCGTGTCGAGCTGGAAAACGGCCACGTGGTCACGGCACATATCTCCGGCAAAATGCGCAAGAACTACATTCGCATTCTGACCGGCGACAAGGTCAAGGTAGAACTGACGCCTTACGACCTGTCCAAGGGACGTATCGTCTACCGCTCACGCTGAGCCGCCCCCTCCTGTCGACGGATTCTCCCCCGCCAGACACAACAACGCCCCGTCCATGGACAGGGCGCTGTCTTTTAGCGTCCGCTAACCCCGTTCAGGGTGCGTCAGCCATTTCCGACTCGGTGGAAAGAGTCAGCTCGTTATCTTCCAAGCCGACATGCACGATCCCACCGTGCTCGGCAAGCTCGCCGAACAGAATCATTTCGGCTAGAGGTTTCTTGAGTTTTTCCTGAATCAGCCGAGCCATCGGCCGCGCGCCCATGTCCGGGTCATAGCCTTTTTCCGCCAGCCAATCACGCGCCGCAGCATCCACATCCAGCTGGACGCGTTTCTCGTCCAGCTGCGCCTGCAATTCGATCAGGAACTTGTCGACCACGTTGCGCACCACCGAGGTAGGCAAGGAATGGAACTGAATGATGCTATCCAGACGGTTGCGGAACTCGGGTGAGAACGTCTTGCGAATGACTTCCATCGCATCGGTGGAGTGATCCTGATGCTGGAAGCCGATCGAACGGCGTGCCGCCTGTTCGGCCCCGGCATTCGAGGTCATTATCACGATGACATGGCGGAAATCTGCTTCACGACCGTTATTGTCGGTCAGGCGACCATGGTCCATGACCTGCAGCAGCAGGTTGAAGACCTCGGGATGCGCCTTTTCGACCTCATCAAGCAACAACACGCAATGCGGCTGTTTGGTGATGGCTTCGGTGAGCAAGCCACCCTGGTCGTACCCCACGTAGCCCGGGGGGGCACCGATCAAACGCGAGACCGTATGGCGCTCCATGTACTCGGACATATCAAAACGTACCAGCTCGATACCCATGATATGCGCCAACTGCTTGGCCACTTCGGTCTTGCCCACACCGGTCGGTCCGGCAAACAGGAAGCTGCCTACCGGCTTGTCGGGAGACTTGAGCCCGGCCCGAGAGAGCTTGATTGCCGCTGCCAAGCTGTCGATCGCTTCATCCTGACCAAACACCAGCATTTTCAAGTCGCGGTCGAGTTTTTCCAGCAACTTGCGATCCGAACTGGAAACACTCTTCGGCGGAATACGGGCAATCGATGCCACAATGGCTTCGACTTGATCCACGTCGATGGTGTCAACGCGCACTTCCGGAGGAAGCATGCGTTGATGCGCACCAGCTTCGTCAATCACGTCAATGGCCTTATCGGGCAGATGACGGTCATTGATATAACGATCGGCCAGACGCGCCGCACTTTCCAGGGCACTGTCGGTGTACTTCAGCTGATGATGTTCTTCAAAGCGTGAACGCAGCCCCTTGAGAATGCGAATGGTATCGTCGACTGACGGCGCCAACACATCCACCTTCTGAAAACGCCGGGCAAGCGCTCGATCTTTCTCGAAGATCCCGCGGAATTCCTGGAAGGTGGTCGACCCGATACAACGCAGCTCACCGGAAGACAGCAACGGCTTGAGCAGATTCGAGGCATCCATCACTCCACCGGAGGCGGCACCCGCCCCGATGACCGTGTGAATCTCATCGATAAACAGCACCGCATGGGGCTGCTTCTTGAGCTCGCCCAGCAGGCTCTTCAAGCGTTTTTCGAAATCACCACGATATTTGGTACCGGCAAGCAATGCGCCCATATCCAGCGCATAAACCACCGCATCAGCGATCACATCGGGGACATCTTCTTCCACGATTCGCTTGGCCAACCCTTCGGCGATAGCCGTCTTGCCCACCCCGGCTTCACCCACCAGCAATGGGTTGTTCTTGCGCCGCCGGGCGAGAATCTGCACCACCCGCTCAAGCTCGTGGTCACGGCCGATCAAAGGATCTATCTTGCCCAGCCGGGCCTGTTCGTTGAGGTTGGTGGCATAACCGGTAAGCGGATGGGCCGCCCCATCCGAGGCCCCTTCTTCGGCATCTTCCGCTTCGGGTGAGGGCTGGGAAGGCGAGGGACCATGACCGGCCACTTTGGAAATGCCATGGGCGATATAATTTACCGCATCCACGCGCGCAACGTTCTGTTGCTTGAGGAAATATACCGCCTGGCTTTCCTGCTCGGAGAAGATCGCGACCAGAACATTGGCCCCGTTGACTTCACTTTTCCCGGAAGATTGCACATGAAAAACGGCTCGCTGCAACACGCGCTGAAAGCCCAGTGTTGGCTGAGTCTCTCGATCCCCCTGGTCATCGGGAATCAACGGTGTAGTCGAATTGATGAAGTCCTGTAAGTCGGACCGCAATTTATCGAGATTCGCCCCGCAGGCCTTTAGCACATCCGCAGCGGAAGCATTATCCAGCAGCGCCAGCAGCAGATGCTCAACGGTCATGAACTCATGGCGCTTGGAGCGTGCCACGGTAAAGGCCGTGTTCAGGGTCATTTCAAGTTCTTTACTTAGCATGGCAGTCCCCTTTTGGCTACCTAGGACTCGTCGCCCCCTAGGGCTTGCGTCGAATCTGTGTTGCCCGACATCTTCAACATCAGGTACAAAGAGCGTGGTTGCAAGTATCGTCGCCGATTTTTTGGGTGATGTCGTCAATCAGCGGCTTCGATATCGCACATCAATGGATGTTCGCACTCACGAGCGTACTCGTTGACCTGATAACTTTTGGTTTCGGCGATATCCCGGGTAAATACACCGCAAGTCGCCTTGCCTTGGGTATGTACCGCCAACATCACTTGTACGGCGGACTCATTATCCATATGAAAGAAGCTTTGCAGCACCTCCACGACAAACTCCATGGGTGTGTAGTCATCATTGTGCAATATGACTTTATAGAGAGGCGGTTGCGCTAATGCCGGTTCAGCCGTCTGAACCGTTACGTCGTCACCTTCTTCCGGTTGCCCGGGACGCGTCATTCCCGCCACTTCCAGCATTGATTCCCTACCTGCACTCATTCTGGTTACATTGAACATAAAAGGCACTGTCGATTTACTCAAGTCAGACTGGCGCGGATCTCTCAACGCTATAAGACGTCACCAAGACTCAAGGGTTCATTGAATTTCCAATTCAGCATAGCGTAAAACGCAAAAACCCCCGCCCGCAGGCGCGGGCGAGGGTTTTTGCCAGCGACAATAAATTACATATTGTCAGCGACAGCTTGGCCAAACTCGGAGCATTTCAGCAGCTTGGCATCATCCATCAGGCGATGGAAGTCATAGGTGACTTCGCCCTTGGAGATGGCTTTTTCAACACCCTTGAGCACCAGGTCAGCGGCTTCGACCCAACCCATGTGGCGTAGCATCATCTCGGCGGAGAGAATCAGCGAGCCCGGGTTGACCTTGTCCTGACCGGCGTACTTCGGCGCGGTGCCGTGAGTCGCCTCGAACATGGCCACGTCGTCGGACAAGTTAGCGCCCGGTGCGATACCGATACCGCCCACTTCCGCCGCCAGAGCGTCGGAGAGGTAATCACCGTTGAGGTTCAGGGTGGCGATGACGTCATACTCGGCCGGACGCAGCAGGATTTGCTGCAGCATGGCGTCGGCAATCACGTCCTTGACCACGATATTCTTGCCGGTCTTGGGGTTCTTGAACTGCATCCAGGGGCCGCCGTCGAGCAGCTCGGCACCGAATTCGTTCTTGGCGAGCTCATAGCCCCAATCCTTGAAGGCACCTTCGGTGAACTTCATGATGTTGCCCTTGTGCACCAGGGTCAGCGACTCACGGTCGTTGTCCACAGTGTACTGCAGGGCCTGACGCACCAGACGCTCGGTACCTTCCTTAGATACCGGCTTGACACCGATACCGCAGTCTTGCGGGAAGCGAATGTTGGTAACGCCCATTTCTTCACGCAGGAACTTGATGACCTTGTCGGCTTCGGGAGTACCCGCCTTCCACTCGATACCGGCATAGATATCTTCGGAGTTTTCACGAAAGATCACCATGTCGACATCGGCCGGCTTCTTGACCGGGCTGGGCACGCCTTCGAACCAACGTACCGGACGCTGACAGACATATAGGTCGAGCTTCTGGCGCAGGGCCACGTTCAAGGAACGAATGCCGCCGCCTACCGGCGTGGTCAGCGGTCCCTTGATGGAAACCACGTAATCCTTCACTGCTTCGAGAGTTTCTTCGGGCAGCCAGGTATCAGGTGTGTATACCTGAGTGGCTTTTTCACCGGCGTAAACTTCCATCCAGTGGATCTTGCGCTCACCGTTGTAAGCCTTCTTTACAGCAGCGTCGATGGCGATTTTCATGGCCGGTGTAACGTCGGCACCGATGCCGTCACCTTCGATGAACGGGATGATCGGTTCATTCGGTACATTCAAGCTGGTGTCGGCATTGACGGTGATCTTTTCGCCGCCGTCAGGGACGACAATTTTCTGAAAACCCATAGAGAACTCCCCTGTCTGGTCTGTTCGATGAAGCGCAAAGTATAGCATCTCACCCGCGCCGCGGAGTAGCCTTAGCACAGTCAACCGGTCTAAAGTCGGCCACTACTATAGTTTAACCGAGGGTCACCCCACCCCCATGAGCGACCTGTATTTACTGCATAAACCTTATCGCGTCCTGTCCCAGTTCAGTGACCGCGAAGGCCGCCGCACTCTTTCCGAATTTATTGATATTAAAGATATTTATCCTGCAGGTCGTCTCGATTACGACTCGGAGGGGCTGCTTTTACTCAGCGCCGACGGCGGACTGATTCACCGTATCGCGCATCCTCGGCATAAACAGCCTAAAACCTATTGGGCACAGGTGGAGGGCTGCCCGGATGAAACGGCACTACAAGCATTGCGTAGAGGTATTACCTTGAAGGATGGGCCGACTCGCCCGGCCAAAGTACGCCTGATGTCACCTCCTGCCTTCCCTGAGCGCGACCCGCCCATCGACCCCCGGCGTCATCCCGACACCGCCTGGCTGGAACTTACGATCAGCGAAGGCCGCAACCGCCAGGTAAGACGCATGACCGCCCACGTCGGCTTTCCGACGCTGCGCCTGATCAGGGCGGCTGTCGGCGCCTGGCGTCTGGATCAGCTGACTCCAGGGCAATGGCGTCGAGAGACCCTGCACGCCCCCCAACCCGCAACGCCACGTTCACGCCCGAGGAGATCCTGATGGAACGTTATTCTCCTCACGTGACGGTGGCCTGCGTGATCGAACGCCAGGGCCGCTACCTGATGGTCGAGGAAGAGCGTGGTGGTCCGCTCACATGCTTCAACCAACCAGCGGGGCATGTGGAACCCGGCGAAGGCCCCATCGCGGCCATCAGGCGTGAGGTGGAAGAGGAAACCGCCTGGCAGGTTCAGTTGACCGGCTATCTGGGGCTGTATGTGTTTCAAAGCCCAGATGGCTTGACGTTTCACAGCCATGGTTTCGTGGCCCGGCCCAAGACGTACCTGGCCACGCCCCTGGACAGCGACATTCACGCCACCCATTGGTTGACACTCGAAGAACTGGCCATCCATGAACATGCGCAGCGGTTGCGCAGCCCTCTGGTCATGCAGCGCTTGCACGACATGCGTGCCGGGCGCCTCTTTCCGCTGAGCGTTATCCACGAGTAACCGCGCAACACTCGAAGCGATGTGGCCGCATCGTGTATAATCGCCCCCACCTGCAGACCAATTCAACCGAGGATGGCAATGACATCCACCACTGGCAAGGTGATCGTCGGCATGTCCGGCGGCGTCGACTCTTCCGTATCCGCCCTGCTGCTGTTGCAGCAGGGCTATCACGTCGAAGGCCTGTTCATGAAGAACTGGGACGAGGACGACGGCACTGAGTATTGTACGGCCAAGGACGATCTCGCCGATGCCCAAGCGGTATGCGACAAGCTTGGCATTCCCTTGCATACGGCCAATTTCGCTGCCGAATACTGGGATAATGTCTTCGAGCACTTTCTCGCCGAGTACAAGGCCGGGCGGACGCCCAATCCCGATATCCTGTGCAATCGCGAAATCAAGTTCAAAGTGTTTATCGAATACGCTGAAATGCTGGGAGCCGAGAAGATCGCCACCGGTCACTATGTTCGACAAGGACAGGTGCGTCAGGGGCTGGCGAGCCAAGGCACGGACGAGGTTCGCCCCCGCCTGCTCAAGGGACTCGACCCCAACAAGGATCAGAGTTATTTCCTGCACGCCGTGCCCGAAGCGGCTATCGCCAGGACCCTGTTCCCGGTGGGCGAACTGGAAAAACCCGCGGTACGCGAGCTTGCCGAACGCCATGACCTGGTGACGGCCAAGAAGAAGGATTCCACCGGCATCTGCTTTATCGGCGAGCGCCGCTTTCGTGACTTTCTGCAACAGTACCTGCCCGCGCAACCGGGCAAGATCGAAACACCCGATGGCCAGGTGATCGGTGAGCACATGGGGCTGATGTACTATACATTGGGCCAACGCCAGGGCCTGGGCATCGGCGGTCTGGCCGACCACTCGGAAGACCCCTGGTACGTGGCGATCAAGGACCTCGAGCGCAATGTTCTGGTGGCCGTTCAAGGCAAGCATCATCCTCTGCTCTATACCGATTCATTGGCTACCGAAGCCATGGACTGGATCGCCGGCAAGCCTCCCGTTCACCAAGGCCGTTTCACCGCCAAGACCCGCTATCGCCAGAACGACGTACCCTGCACGCTGCGTACCCGCGACGACGGTGGTGTCGAGGTGCATTTCGACACTCCGCAACGTGCCGTTACTCCCGGGCAATCCCTGGTCATTTATGATGGTGAGATATGCCTGGGTGGCGGCGTGATTCGAGATACCTGGAACGCCCTGGAGTCAATCGCATGAATTCTCCCACTCCGATTCATCGCGCTCCTGATTCACCGGCAACGCGTCAGGCGCTGGCATTGGCCGGTGTCTTCCAGGCAGCCAGCCTGGTCGATGAACTGGCGCGCACCGGCCAGGTCGACCAACGTGCCTGGGATACCCTGATTCGCGCCACCGTCGACACCAACCCGGAAAGTTTCGAAGCGATCTACGGCGGGCACCCCAATAACCTGCGGCGCGGCCTGGAAACACTCGAAGCCCTAGTCGGTCGCAAGCAAGCCAATCCGGTGGTACTTCGCTACGGCTTTTCGCTGTTATTGCTGACCAACAAACTGCGCGCCAACACCGATATGCTCGACACACTGGGCCAGAAGCTCAGTCATATTCAAAACCAGGCCAATCATTTTGGCGCTACCCATGAAAATGTGATTGCCAGCCTGGGCGAGGCCTACCAGGAAACCATTTCCACCTTCAAGACCCGCATTGTGGTGCAGGGCGACCCCTCTCTCTTGCAGACCCGCATGATGCCCGAGCGTGTGCGTGCCTGTTTGCTTACCGGCATTCGCTTCGGCCTCCTGTGGCATCAGCAAGGCGGTCGTCGCTGGAAGCTGATTTTCCAGCGCAAGGCCCTGCGCACCGCCCTGGATAGCTTGAGCTGAGCGCCCATCACGCCTGTTGCCATACCCGCGCCGACTTCTTCGCCGCTTCACTTGATCACGATCGACCTGGAACCCATGCCATGCAACTTTCCGCTCTTACCGCCCTGTCCCCCGTCGATGGCCGCTACGGCGCCAAAGCCGCTTCACTGCGTGAACATTTCAGCGAGTTCGGGCTGATTCGTGCCCGTGTGATCGTCGAGGTACGCTGGTTACAGCGTCTGGCCGAACATCCGCAAATTCTCGAAGTACCCCCGTTTTCCGCCCAGGCCACGGCATTTCTGGAAGCGCTGCTGCGGGACTTTTCGGTGGAAGACGCCCAGCGCATCAAGGATATCGAGCGCACCACCAACCACGACGTCAAGGCGGTGGAGTATTTCCTCAAGGAGCGCATCGAACCCCAGGCCGAACTCAATGCGGTCACCGAATTTATCCACTTCGCCTGTACCAGCGAAGACATCAACAATCTTTCCTATGGGGTAATGCTCAGCGACGGCCTCAAGGCCTTGCTGCCCGGCATGCACCAGGTGGCGGATGCGATCGGTGCCCTGGCCGACGCCCATGCCGCCGAACCCATGCTTTCGCGCACCCATGGCCAAACCGCCACGCCCACCACGCTGGGCAAGGAAATGGCCAACGTCGCCTATCGCCTGAAGCGTCAGCTCAAGCAGATCGAAGCCGTGGAAATCCTGGGCAAGATCAACGGTGCGGTGGGCAACTACAATGCCCACTTGACCACCTACCCGGAGATCGACTGGCAAGCCAACGCCCAGACCTTTGTCGAGGGTCTGGGGCTTGCCTTCAACCCCTATACCACTCAGATCGAACCGCATGACTATGTGGCGGAACTGTTCGATGCGATTTGTCGCTTCAACACCATCCTGATCGATTTCGACCGCGATGTGTGGGGCTATATTTCACTGGGTTATTTCAAGCAGAAGACCGTGGAAGGCGAAATCGGCTCATCGACCATGCCGCACAAGGTCAACCCCATCGATTTCGAGAACTCCGAAGGCAACCTGGGGCTGGCCAACGCGATACTTGGCCATCTGGCGCAGAAACTGCCCATCTCACGCTGGCAGCGCGACCTGACCGACTCCACCGTGCTGCGCAACCTGGGCGTCGGCCTGGCATATGGCCTGATTGCCTATCAAGCCAGCCTCAAGGGCATCAGCAAGCTGGAAGCCAACCCGGAACGCCTGGCAAGCGACCTGGACAACAGCTGGGAAGTGCTCGCCGAACCCATCCAGACCGTCATGCGCCGCTACGGCATTGAAAAACCCTATGAAAAACTCAAGGAACTGACTCGCGGCAAGCGAATCGATCAAGCGGGTTTCGCCGCCTTCATCGACACCCTGGAGTTGCCTTCGGCAGTCAAGACCGAACTCAAGGCGCTGACGCCCGCCAGCTACATCGGTAACGCCGAAGAGCAGGCGCGAGCATTATCGAGCCGAATCGCGTCTCTGTAGTTTTCTGTCAAAGCGTCGTTTCGACCCAGTGACTTTCATCGCCATTACCGAGGGCAGTGCCATGCGCCACCGCGAGCCACCACCGACTCTACTGGGCGATCTTACGTCCGCCGATTTTCTGGCCCATTACTGGCAACAAAAGCCGCTGCTGATTCGCGGTGCCTTGCCTGATTTCATCAGCCCTATCGACCCCGATGAACTGGCCGGCCTGGCTTGCGAAGACGGTATCGAAGCCCGCCTGGTTGAAGAAAATGGGCCCGAAGGCCCCTGGCAGGTCAGCCATGGCCCCTTGGATGAAGCCACCTTCGCCCGGCTGCCCGAGCAGGACTGGACGCTGCTGGTGCAAGCGGTTGATCACTACGTGCCGGAAGTGGCCGCTCTGCTCGAACACTTCACCTTTCTGCCCCGCTGGCGGGCGGACGACATCATGATCAGCTACGCCCCACCGGGAGGCAGCGTCGGCCCGCATGTCGACCAATATGATGTCTTTTTGCTGCAAGCCAGCGGCCAGCGTCGCTGGCAACTGGGGGGCAAGATAGGCGATGAGGCACCGATCATTGCCGGTATCGACCTGCGTATTCTCGAGCAGTTCGAGATTGAAGCCGGTGCCGACTGGGTGCTCGAACCCGGTGACATGCTCTACCTGCCACCGGCTTGGGCGCATCACGGCGTCAGCCAGTCCGATGACTGCATGACGATCTCGGTAGGCTTTCGCGCTCCCTCGGCGGATGAGGCCATCACCTCCTTCGCCGATTACCTGGGAGAGCAACTTCCGGCTTCACTGCGCTATTCCGATGCCGGCATGGCACCCCCTGCCGACCCCGGCGAAGTGGATGATGCCTCAGTGGAACGCATGCGTGCATTGATTCTCGACACACTGGACAACCCGGCTCAGCTGGCTCAATGGTTCGGCCGGGTAATGACCCAACCCAAGTATGCGGATCAACTGATACCTGCCGACACCCCTACCGACACTGAATCGCTTGTCGCTGAGCTACAAGACGGTGCCCAACTGATACGCAGCCTGGGGTCACGCTTCGCCTGGCGCGCCCAGGACGGCCGTGAAGCCGTCTTGTTCGTGGATGGTGACGGTATTGCCTGCGCCTTGCCGCTGGCTAAAGCCTTGGCATCGGACACCCCGCTGGATGCAGAGCTACTCAAGCTTCCCGGTGCACCGGACCTCCTGGCGAACCTGGTCGATCGTGGAAGCCTTTCCTGGCCGATGGAGGAGCTGGGGGAATGAGCCCTGCCCTGACTCTTCAAGAGGGCGACTGGGCGAGCCTCGGTGAAGCCGCCGGGGCAATTCGCCGATGTGTCTTCATCGTTGAGCAGCAGGTGCCCCAGGAAGAGGAATGGGACGGGCTTGACCCGCACTGCCGTCACTTTTTGGCCTATCGCGGCAGGCAGGCGCTGGGGACCGCGCGCCTGCTTCCCGACGGTCACATCGGCCGTGTCGCGGTACTCGCGAAAGCGCGTGGCCAGGGGGTGGGGCGAGACTTGATGGAGGCCGCCATTGCCTGCGCTCAGCGCCACGGCCACCGCCGGGTGGTGCTTAGCGCCCAAACCCACGCACTGGCTTTCTATGAGTCCCTCGGCTTCGTCAGCCAAGGCGAAGAATTCCTGGATGCCGGCATTCCGCACTTGGAAATGGTGCGCCCCCTCACCGGTTGATCCTCCCACCTCCGCGTTTCCCGCCAGCGAAAAACGACTACAGCAAGTGCGTCGCCAGACCACTTCTGTAGTCAAGCTACAACCATGCCTGCCCCCAACCGCCAATTGTGATGGATGCCTGATTCCGGGATAGTGATCACCAACACAGCGTCCTGATCGCTGCCAAGGACTCCATGGTACTCATACTTTTATACTAGAGACCTTTTTGTTAGAGACAATTCACGCCAAGTGGTCGAATCTAGACGCACTTCGCAGGTGCAGCATAAGATAATGCTCATGTAACGAAAGAGACATTTGCTGTAAGCAACACTTGTTGTAAGAAATATTTACTGCAAAAGACTAACGGCAAACGGCTAACACTGAAAACGAAAGGATGGTTCTCATGTCAACACTGCTCGAAGACATCAAGGCAATCACACAATTGCGCGAAGCCCAGGGTGGCAAGTGGGCCCATATCAATCCTGAGCATGCGGCTCGCATGCGTGCCCAGAATCGTTTTCATACCGGCCTGGATATCGCCAAGTACACCGCCAAGATCATGCGTGAAGACATGGCGGCCTACGACGCCGACACTTCCAAGTACACCCAGTCGCTGGGTTGCTGGCATGGTTTCATCGGCCAGCAGAAGATGATTTCCATCAAGAAACACTTCAACACCACCAAGCGCAGCTATCTCTACCTCTCCGGCTGGATGGTCGCGGCACTGCGCAGCGAATTCGGTCCGCTGCCCGATCAGTCCATGCACGAAAAGACCTCGGTCGCCTCACTGATCGAAGAACTCTACACCTTCCTGCGTCAAGCTGATTCCTGGGAACTCAATCACCTCTTCCGTGACTTGGAAGACGCCCAGAAAGCCGGAGACAAGGCCAAGCAGGAAGAGCTGATCAGCAAGATCGACAACCATGAAACGCATGTTGTACCGATCATTGCCGACATCGACGCCGGTTTCGGTAACGCCGAAGCAACTTACCTGCTAGCCAAGAAAATGATCGAAGCCGGTGCCTGCTGTATCCAGTTGGAAAACCAGGTCTCCGACGAGAAGCAGTGCGGTCACCAGGATGGCAAGGTTACCGTCCCGCACGAAGACTTCATCGCCAAGATCAACGCCGTGCGTTATGCCTTCCTTGAGCTGGGCGTGGATGACGGCGTCATCGTGGCACGCACCGATTCACTGGGTGCCGGCCTGACCCAGAAAATCGCCGTGACCAACGAGCCGGGCGATCTGGGCGACCAGTACAACAGCTACATCGACGGCGATGTCATCGAAAAAGCGGAAGACATCAACAACGGCGACGTGGTGATCAAGCAAGGCGGCAAGCTGGTCAAGCCCAAGCGCCTGGCCTCCGGCCTCTACCAATTCAAGGAAGGCACCGGCGAAGACCGCGTGGTGCTGGACTGCATCACCAGCCTGCAAAACGGCGCCGACCTGCTGTGGATCGAGACCGAGAAACCTCACGTCGGCCAGATCGCCGGCATGGTCAACCGTATCCGTGAAGTGTGCCCGGACGCCAAGCTGGTCTACAACAACTCGCCGTCGTTCAACTGGACGCTCAACTTCCGTCAGCAAGTGTTCGATGCATGGGAGCAGGAAGGCAAGGACGTTTCCGCCTACGAGCGTGCCGACCTGATGAACGAGAAGTACGACGAGACACCGCTTGGCAAGCTGGCCGACGACTGGACCGCCAACTTCCAGCGCGATGCTGCGCGTGAAGCGGGTATCTTCCACCACCTGATCACCCTGCCCACTTACCACACGGCGGCCCTGTCCACCGACAACCTGGCCAAGGGCTACTTCGGCGACGAAGGCATGCTGGCTTACGTTGCCGGCGTGCAGCGCAAGGAAATTCGTCAGGGCATCGCCACCGTCAGGCACCAGGACATGGCCGGTTCCAATATCGGCGATGACCACAAGGAGTTCTTCGCCGGTGAAGCGGCACTCAAAGCCGGTGGCAAAGACAACACCATGAACCAGTTCTAAGCATGAAACTTAAGAGCGGATTTTAAGAACCGTTGTCAAGACCCGCTTTCAAGAACTGTCTCAAGCACCATCCGAAGGGAGGCCTCAGGCCTAATGCCAGTCAGTTAACGCTGACTGGCATTTTTCTTGGTGGGGTATTTCTGTGGTCGGCGCCTGACCGATCGAGGATAAGACCGCTCGCGTCGCTCAGGCAGGACGAAGGCAGGTGCCATGTCCAGCATCGATTGAAGCCCGCCGGGCACGCGTCCCGGCGAGACCCAGGGTAGGATCGTCAACGCCTTGATGAGCCAGTGGGCAGCCTGATGGAAGCTGAGCTGATTGGGATGCACGGCGTCCAGGCTATAGGCCATGCGCGCCATCTGGAAACGGATCAGGTTGTAGGCCAGCAAGGTGCCCCAGAGCTCCTGAAAGACCATCTCCGGCGTGCGGCTGCGCAACGTTAGACGGTTCCCTAACAACGATTGCTTGATTTCCCGGTAGCCCAGTTCGATTTCCCAGCGGTGGCTATAAAGGTCGACAATATCTGCCGCCGGAAAGCGCAGCGGATCGGACATCGAGGTCAGGACCTGGACCTCCTTGCCATTCACCTTGCGCCGTAACAGGCGCGCCGTCATTGTCGGCGGCAAGTCCGGCCACTTCTTGCGCGCCTGAGGTGAGGTGGTCAAGGTCACCAGGCGGTCTTGCCTGCCCAGCGAGCGTTGTTCCTGATAATGCGTTCCCTTCT
>NZ_QPIJ01000052.1 GCF_003336665.1 Vreelandella rituensis
GCACCAGGGACGGCTGCTCCTCCTCGACCACCTTGGCCAGCAACTTGGCCACGGCGAGCGACTCGACGCGTTCGTCGGTCTGCACATGAATCGCGCGATCCGCGCCCAGCGCCAAGGCGGTACGCAGCTGTTCCTGGGCTGCCTTGGGGCCGATCGTCACCGCCACCACTTCCGTGGCCACGCCTTTTTCCTTCAGGCGCACGGCTTCTTCCACGGCGATTTCGCAGAAGGGGTTCATGGCCATCTTGACGTTGGTGAGGTCGACATCGCTGTGGTCCGGCTTGACCCGGATCTTGACGTTGTAGTCGATGACGCGTTTGACCGCGACGAGTACTTTCATGCTTTCCTCGCTTGGCTCGTTTCAGAGCCTTTAACCTGATGAGTATCCCGGCAACAACTACCGAGCGCCTCGTGGTGAAAAAATTCGACAATGCCAGACATCGTTGATGTTCGTGGCCCACTATATGAATTCATGCAAGCGTTTGATAGGTGCTTTAGTAAAAAACCCTTCTAATCTGCCATAAGCACCGCGCTTTCAACAACACCTGGCAAGTACGGCCTTGGTCTTAGATCATGGGTAAGCATAATCACCAACATACCCACCTGCGTCGAGATGATGGCACGATCAGGTAAAATTGGCAGCAGCGCAGCGCTTTTGGCATCGTAGGGGTGACCTTACAGGGGTATTATGCCTATTATGGGACACAACCAGAAGCAAACGACCGTTTTAAATTTGTCGACGCATCACTTCCATGCGGTGCGTACCGAATGAGGAGAAGCCAGGGTGGAAAACGTTGAACGCGATGTAATGGAATTTGATGTGGTCATTGTCGGGGCAGGACCGGCAGGGCTTTCTGCCGCTTGTCGCTTGATGCAACAAGCTAACAACGCTGAGCAGGAATTGACGGTTTGTGTCGTCGAGAAAGGCTCCGAAGTGGGCGCCCATATTCTCTCCGGGGCTGTATTCGAGCCCCGCGCCTTGAACGAGCTTTTTCCCGACTGGAAAGACCGTGGTGCACCACTGTCCACCCCGGCCACGCGCGATGAGGTCTATCTTCTCAAGGATGCCCAGAAGGCCCAAAAGATACCTAACGCCCTGGTTCCCAAAAGCATGCACAACACCGGCGGCGACCAGACCCGCTATGTAATAAGTGCCGCCAACCTGTGCCGCTGGCTTGGTGAGCAGGCCGAAGAACTGGGTGTGGAAATTTTCCCCGGGTTTGCGGCTCAGGAAGCCATTATCGATGAAAGTGACATCGTGCGCGGCATCATTATCGGCGACATGGGGGTTGCCGCAGATGGCACGCCCAAGGACAGCTATATGCCGGGCATGGAGCTGCGCGCCAAGTACACCCTTTTTGCCGAAGGCTCACGCGGCCATCTAGGCAAGCATTTGATCAGTACTTTTCATCTCGACGAAGGCAAGGACCCTCAGCATTACGGCATCGGTTTGAAAGAGCTGTGGGACGTGCCCGCCGAAATACACGAACCAGGTCTGGTACTGCACGGCTCCGGCTGGCCGCTGGACAAGCACACCCACGGCGGTTGGTTTCTATATCATGCCGAAAACCAGCAGGTGGTCGTGGGCCTGATCATGGATCTCTCCTACCAGAACCCCTGGCTGTCGCCGTTCGATGAATTCCAGGGCATGAAACACCATCCAGTGATTAGCCGGCACCTCAAGGATGGCAAACGCGTGGCTTACGGGGCGCGAGCCATCACCAAAGGTGGCCTGAACTGCCTGCCCAAGATGACATTCCCGGGAGGCCTATTGATCGGCTGCGATGCAGGCACGCTGAACTTTTCCAAGATCAAGGGTCTTCACACGGCCATGAAATCCGGCCTGATTGCGGCTGAAACCGTATTCGACGCCATCAAGGCCGGCGACGAAGGTGGCAAGGAATTGACGGACTTCACCGCACAGTGGGAGAAAAGCTGGGCGCACCAGGAGCTTGAGGAAAGCGCCAGCTTCGGCCCGGCGCTTCACAAGTACGGCACTGTGGGCGGCGGCGCCTATAATTTCGTCGACCAACTGCTGGGCGGCAAACTGCCTAACCTGCATGACACCACCACCGACCATGGCGCCCTCAAGCCGGCGGCGGAATTCGAAAAAATCACTTATCCCAAGCCGGATGGCAAGCTCTCGTTCGACAAGCTCTCCTCGGTATTCCTGTCCAATACCAACCATGAAGAAGATCAGCCTTGTCACTTGAAGCTCAAGGATCCCGAGCTACCCATTCGCGAGAACCTGCCCATTTACGACGAACCGGCACAGCGCTATTGCCCGGCCGGGGTATATGAAATCGTCGAGGACGAACGCGGCAAGCCCCAGTTCCAGATCAATTTCCAGAACTGCGTGCATTGCAAGACGTGCGACATCAAGGATCCGGCTCAGAACATCAACTGGATCGCGCCGGAAGGTGGTGGTGGCCCGAATTATCCCAATATGTAACAGCAACTTTAAACGCAAAACGATGAAAAGGGCATGCCGTGGCATGCCCTTGCGTTTTTTACAGCGCTATTGGTTCGATGGGCGCGCGATTGGCCACCAAGCGACGCTTACCTGCCTTGACGAACTGCACCTCCAGAACAGGATTATCCGGCGTGTTCTCCACACTGAGCACGGCGCCTTCGCCAAATACCGCATGATGCAAGCGTTGCCCTACCCGAAAGGTGGTGGGCCCATACCCTGCCCCCGGCTCAGCTACCGCCGGTGCCACAGCTTCCTTTACCTTTAGCTCAGCCCCTACGGCATCCAGGTAGCGCTCGACCAATGCCACCGAACGTACCGGGACGGGGCGACTGTTTTCCGGCGCTTTCAGGGCTTCAGCCACGCAGACGCTATCCTGCCAGGCGCTTTCCCCAATAAACCGACTGGGACGATGCTCTCCACCGTCATGCAGCAGTAACAAGCGCTCGCGCGCCCGGGTGATCGCTACGTAGAACAAACGGCGCTCTTCTTCCAGACGCGCCTCGTTCAAGGGGTTGTCCCGGCTGTAATGCGGAAAATCCTCTTCGTTGACGCCCGCCACCGCCACCAGCGGCCACTCCAATCCCTTGGCGCCGTGTACCGTGGTAATCAGTATCCCCTCGGCATGGTTTTCGACCGGCCGTTCGAGCAGTTCGATGAAGGCGTCCGGATCGCTGACGTCTTGGGCCTGCTCGATCAGCACATCCAGCAGCCGTACGTCTTCCTCACCCTTGTCGCGACGCGCCGCGGCACGCTTGAGTATCTTCTCGGCGTCGATGGCTTTCACCACATAGGCCAGCAATTTGGCCGGCGGCCAGGCGCGCAGTTTGGGCAACTCACACAGCAGCTCCCAGCGGCGCTTGAGATTACGTCGCTGGAGAGGCTTGAGATCGGCCAGTGCGGGGTCATGGCGCTCCGGCCACTGCTGCGTCTGGGCCAGTTGCCGGGCAAGGCTGACGAGGCGGTCACGGGCGACAAAAGGAGTGGGCTGCGAGAACAACAAGGCAAGGTGAGAGGAGTCTTGCAGCAGTGCCGGATAACGCGATAATTTGAGGTAGCCGGCAAGCGCCTGCACTAGCGGCAAGCGAAACACGAAACGGTCATCGTGAGATAGCCGGAACGGCTGCCCCGCTTGCAGCAGCGCCAGCTGTACCGGCACTGAAAGCGCCCAGCTGCGCACCAGCAGGCAGGCTTCATTCAGCCCGCGCCCCTGCTGTTGCCATTCGCTCAAGGTTTCGAGTAATGCTCGGTTGCCTTGGCCTACCTCAATCCGGGTAACAGGATTACCGGGAGCCGCCAGACAAAGCTGGTCCGGACGGCGCTGATTGGCGGCAATCGCATGGTTGGCCGCCAGTGCCAGCGCATGGCCATGGCGAAAGGTCGTAGAAAGCGGGTAGTCGGTTGCATCGCCGAAGGTGGCGGTGAAATTCTCCAGCATGGTATCCGGGCGAGCACCGCGCCATTCATAGATACATTGGTTGGCATCCCCCACCGCCATCACTGCCGCCTGGTTGCCTGCCAGTACCGCCAACAACCGCTGTTGCGCGGCATTGATGTCCTGGTACTCATCCACGATCACATGATCGAGAAAGCCTTGCACCCGCGCCTGAGATGACTCGCTGGCTTCGAGCGCCAGCAGTGGCCGGTACAGCAGATCGGCGTAGGTCATGACATTTTGCTGAGCCAGCAGACGTTCGGCTTCTTCGAAAGCGGCGGGAAAATAATCGGTATCAGCATCGAAATCCAGGCGAGCATAAAGCTCGCCGGGTTCGGCCACTTCCGCCTTGATCAACCCACAATAATGCGCCAAGGCTTCCAGACGCTCGCCTTCCAGCGCAGCATCGCGACGTTCACGGCTATGTGCCAGTACATTGAGCGTGGCCTGGCGCAACAGGCGTTCCACTTGCCAGTCGGCCGAGAGTAGCTGACGAGGCGTCAAGGCGCCCCACCGGCATAGGCTCTGGGTCAGGCGATGCCCCAGGGAATGAAAAGTGCGCACATCGGGTAGCGTCTGGCGAGATTGGGCCATCTGCTGCAAACGGCTTTGAAAATCCTCCCGGGCGGCACGATTGAACATCAGCACCAGCATGCGCTTGGCAGGCACACCCTGATCGAGCAGATGCAGCACGCGCGCCGCCATCGTCGTGGTCTTGCCCGCCCCCGCCACTGCCGCCACCCGCGCATGGCCGTGGCCATGGTCGATGACCGCGCGTTGTTCAGCGGTTAATTTCACAGCGCCTCGCTGGAAGATGTGTCGTCATCCATCCGGCCTACCGGATGCCAGCGGCCGGCGCTTTCCACACCCAGTTCGCTGCTCCCTTTATCGTGCGCACGCAACGTGGCAGCTTCCACCAGTTGATAGTAGACGTTGCGATTGAGCCGTGCGGAAAGTCCGTAACGTATCGGCACTTCCGGCACCCATTCACCCTGAGGCGTTTGAGTGACTCGTAGAGGATGCTCGCCGTCCAGTCGGACACGATCGCCCAGTTGCGTGGTCAACCACCAGTCACCGCCTTCAAGGTCCGCTTCGACAATCACCAGCGGCAGGTCTTCCACCTGGATACGCCAGCGCTCCACCGGGGTTACCAGGCAATAGCCTTCCGGGTCACGACGCAAAAGGGTGGCCAGAAGACGTACCAGCTTGGGTCTCGAGATGGGCTCACCCTCATGCCACCAGCGGCCATCGGCGGCAATGCATAGGTCCATGTCTCCCGAGAGCGCCGGCTGCCAGGCTTCCAGAGGAGGAATACGGTCAGCGGGGCCCAACTGACCCAACAATCTATCGAAATTCATCGACCTCTCCTCCGCGGCACATCGGCCAACAATAGGTGTCTTCAAACCCTGTTTTTCAAGTACCGTTCTTCAAGGACTATAGCAGCCCGGCTTGCGTGAGCGCATCACGTACCTCGGGACTTGCCTGCGGAGCGGCTTGCTGAAACAGGCGGTAGAAATTGGCGGTAGTCTGCATGGCGACTTCATCCACACTGATATCGCGTACCTGGGCGATACATTCAGCGACTTCCACCACCCAGGCCGGCTCGTTGGACTTGCCCCGATGAGGAACAGGCGCAAGGTAAGGGCTGTCGGTTTCGATCAATAAACGATCCAGCGGTAGCTGGCGCGCCAAGTCACGCAGTGCCTCGGCATTGGCAAAGGTGACAATGCCCGAAAGCGAAATATAAAAGCCCAGGCGTACCGCTTCGCGCGCCATCTCAATATCTTCGGTAAAGCAATGCAGTACACCGCCGATACGTGGGTCGGTATGTTCTCGCAACAGAGCCAGGGTATCCGCCTTGGCATCTCGCGTATGCACGATGACCGGAAGTTCAAGTTCACGGGCGGCGATCAAGTGGTTTCGAAAGCGCTCATGCTGGCACTCACGGCCGGGCACGTTATCGTTGCCCAGATAATGGTAATCCAGCCCGGTCTCGCCGATCGCCACGGCGTCGAATTGCTCGGCAGCCGCCTTGATCGCCTCGACACCAGGTTCTTCGGCCACAGTGTGCAGCGGATGCACGCCCGCGGAGATCACCACATCCGCATGAGCGCGAGCGATCTCGGCAAGCCCGGGCAGCTCTTCCAGCGTCACGGAGATCGCCAGAAACTGGGTAACCCGACGAGCGCGGGCGGCGTCCAGAGCAGCCGCCAGGCTCCCCCCATGGGTGTTTTCCGAGAGACGGTCCAGGTGACAATGAGAATCGACGAACATGCTAATCTCGACAGCAGAAAACAGCGGAAATGCAGCCGTAAATGGCCACACGGAAAAATCGGCTAATTAGAGGGTATAGGTCGGCGCGCCCTTGTCGAGCTGGCCGGCCAGCAAGGTTTCCATGCGGTCGCGGACCGTATAATCCTGCTGGCTGAAATGCACCCCGATGCCGGGAACCCGACGACCGGAGACCCCTTCGGGCGACACCCAGGTGACATGACCGGAGACCGGCAAGCGCTCGCTTTCTCCCGGCAGCATGAGCAGCAGGAACACTTCCTGCCCCAGGCGATAACGTTCGCGAGTGGGAATGAACATTCCTCCTCGGTCAAGAAAGGGCATATAAGCCGAAAGCAGCGTCGGCACATCCTTGATGGTCAGTGAAAGCGCTTTCTGAGTCGCCATCATGGTCTCCTTGAGGCGAATACCGGGATACGTCAAGAACGCAATAACGCGGACCAGCGCACCAGCCATGCCTCCAATACCAGCTGAGGGTTAGGGTTGGCGCCCGCACTCAGCAGGCGGCGTTGCTCACGGGCGTAATCGAGCAAACGAAACCAGTCCTGGACACGGGCGTTTTTCACCGCCTGACGGTAAAGGGGTAGCAGATCCGGGTTATGCAGGCTGTCGGCGGCGCCAGAAAGCCCCAGGCGAATCAGGTCCTCCAACCAGGCGATACCGTACCACAGGATGGCATCTATCGCTTGGCGGTCAAGCCGGGCGGCCTCTGAAACCGGCTCGGCACCACGCACCAGTTGCTCGAAGCAGTCGTGGGTCTGATGACGCAAGGCACGCGCCTCGGGTGCCGCCAGTTCTACCGCTAACAATGGCAAACCCCCGGCGACCTGCCACCAGAAGCTCGCTTCTTCATCACTACCCAAGCGCTCGCTCAACCAGGCGCGAGACGCCGCAAGCGATACCCTGGGCAACGGCCAGTGCTGGCAGCGCGAGCGAATGGTCGGCAAGACCCGTGAGGGGCTGTCCGCCAACAAGATGAACAAGGTATTGGTGCCCGGCTCTTCCAGGCTCTTCAACAGCGCATTGGCCGCGGCAATGTTCATGGCTTCCGCCGGGGTAATCACGATGACGCGATAGCCGCTTTGCTGCGCCGTCTGCGAGACAAAACGATTGATTTCACGTACCGGGTCGATACGTATCTGACGCTTGCCCTCTTCCGGCGACACACGCATCAGATCGGGATGATAGCCCGAGGCCAGCATATGGCAGCTATGGCATTGGCCACATGCCTGAATGCCCGGCCGGGTGCAGAGCGCTCCCGCCACCAGGGCATCGGCGAGCTGCTGCTTGCCGACCCCATGCGGACCACTAAAAAGGAGCGCATGCGGCAGGCGCTGGCTATCCGCCAGGGCGTTTAGCTGCGCCCATAGCGACCGATGCCAGGGTAAGGCCGAGACTAACGCCATGCGGGCACCCGCTCTTGCAGAACGCTCGCCAACTGGGCCTGCACCTCGTTCAAGGCGGGCTCGGCATCGATCACGGCAAACCGCTCGGGTTCTGCCAGGGCGCGCTTGAGATAGCCATGGCGTACCGCATCGAAAAATGCCGTCTGCTCACGTTCAAAGCGATCTTTCTGCTCGCCCCTTGTCTGCAGCCGTGCCTCCAGACGCCGACGGGCGGCCTCTGGGGTCATGTCGAACAGCAGGGTCAAGTCAGGAGTCAGCCCTTGCTGCACGAAGGTTTCCAGGATGGCGATACGGGACCCGGCAATGCCGCGCCCGCCCCCCTGGTAGGCAAAGGTGGCATCTGTGAAACGATCGCAAACCACCCAGGCCCCACGTGCCAAGGCCGGGCGAATCTTCTGGGCGAGGTGTTGAGCTCGGGCGGCGAACATCAGCAACAGTTCGGCATCGGCATCCAGCGGTTCGACCGGAGAGGGATCCAGCAATAACTGCCGAATGGCTTCGGCGCGCGGCGTTCCTCCCGGCTCGCGGGTCTGCACCACCTCGATTTCCTGCGATTCCAGCCATGCCACGACCCAGCCGAGATTGGTCGACTTGCCGACGCCTTCGCCGCCTTCCAGAGTGATAAAGCGCCCACGTTTATGCATAAAGATCCCGGATGCTCAAAAGTTAGCGATTACGAATATAACGATTCACCGCATTATTATGCTCACGCAGGGTACGCGAGAAGTGGTGCGTGCCATCGCCACGCGCAACAAAATAAAGCGTTTCACCGGGCAAAGGGTCGACCGCAGCTTCAAGTGCAGCACGCCCCGGCATGGCAATGGGTGTCGGCGGCATGCCATCAATCACATAGGTATTGTAGGACGTGGCCTGGCGCAGGTCCGCTCGGGTGATACTACCCTCATAGCGCTCGCCCATACCGTAAATCACGGTGGGATCCGTTTGCAGCCGCATGCCTTTTTCCATTCGCCGCTTGAACACCCCGGCAATTTCGCGCCGTTCTTGCGCCGCTCCGGTTTCACGTTCGATCAAGGAGGCCATGATCAGCGCCTCGTAGGGAGAGTCGATGGTCAAGTCATCTTGACGCTCCGCCCACACCTGTTCAAGGACAGTTTCCATGCGCTGGAGCGACTGACGCAGTAGTTCCACATCACTCACACCCTTGTGATAGCGGTAGGTATCGGGGAAAAACCAGCCTTCCGGATGCTGTCCTTCGCGCCCCAGCAATGCCATGACTTCCGCATCGCTCATCTCGGCGGTACGCTTATCCAGCTTCGGCGCAGCATTCAAGAGACTGCGCATCTGGCGAAAGGTCCAGCCTTCGGGGACGGTCAGCGTATAAGTGACCACTTGATCGCTACCCAGCAACGCCATCAGCTCGCGCCCGTTCATGCTGGGTTCCAGTTGATACTCGCCGACCCGCAAACGTGGCACGGCCTCAGGCTCCAACCGCGACAACAGGCGATACGCCCAGACGTCCTCGATTATCTCCCGCTCGGCAAGTTCACTCACCACCTGATGGAAACCGGCACCCGGCGGCACCTCATACAGATAAGGAGCATCCAGCGCCAACGGTTTCTCCAGGCGGTCTTGCCAGTAGCGGTAGCCACCGAACGCCGCTATACCGGCCACCCCTACCACGACGACCAATACGGTCAATAACCGTTTCACCATTGCACCTCGTTATCTCAGACGCCTTGCCTATGCGCGGCACCAGACTTTTTTCAATTGAATTCTTTCAACAGAACTCGGGGTAGCCGAGCAGGCGGTTTGCCATGGCTTGAAGCCGGCGTGACGCCATCCCCAGCGACCAACGTTGCCAAGGGGCACCGTCGCTATCCAATAGTTCAGCCACCGGCCACATGCCCTGAACCGAATTGCCGACCCATAACGCCTCGACGTCACTAAGTTCTTCGATATCCAGGTGCGCTTGGGTTACCTCACCGGCATTGAGCAAGGCCTCACGCAAGGTGCCGGCCACGCCGCACTGGTCCAGATACGGGGTAAAACATTGCCCTTTATGGCACCAGAAAAAATTCATGCTGGTCGCTTCTATCACCCGGTCGCTGTGGTCCGCGACCAGGCCTTCGACAATATCAGGGGCCTGCCATTCGTTTCTGGCCAATACGTTTTCCAGCCGATTGAGATGCTTGATACCCGCCAGCCTGGGTTGATGCCCCAGACGTAACTCGCATAGACGAACCCGGACGCCGTTGCGCCAATGCCGCACCTGGGGGTGAAATGGCGCCCGGCTGCTGAGCAAGCGCGGAACAACCTTTTCGGGACAGGCATAGCCTCGCCCGCCACTGCCACGGGTAACTATCAACTTGAGCACTTCAAGCCCTTCACCGCCACCACCCATGGCAGCGTCCAGGGCAACTTGAGCCGGATATGGAATATCGAGAAGGCGACAGCCTCGCTTCAACCTGGCGAGATGGTAATCCCACAGCAACGGCCTGCCGTCACGCAGCAACACGGTTTCAAACAGGCCGTCGCCATAAGCCAGACCGCGGTCGTCGAAGGGAACCTGAGGCACTTCCATCCCGGGTCTTAGACCCGCTTGAACAGCAGCGACCCGTTAGTGCCACCAAACCCGAAGGAGTTCGACAGCGCCACGTTGATCGGCATGTCACGCGCCGTATGCGGCACGTAGTCCAACCGGCAACCTTCCTGCGGATTGTCCAGATTGATGGTCGGCGGCGCTACCTGGTCGCGAATGGCCAGCACACTGAAAATCGCTTCCACCGCGCCGGCGGCACCAAGCAGATGACCGATCATGGATTTGGTCGAACTGACCGCTACCTGCTGAGCGGCATCGCCCATCAGCCTTTCGATGGCGCGACTTTCCGCCAGATCCCCAGCGGCCGTGGAGGTGCCGTGAGCATTGATATAATCCACCTGGGTGGGGTCGAGCTGCGCATCCTTGATGGCGTTTTTCATCGATAATGCCGCGCCGCTGCCATCTTCCGGAG
The DNA here is from genome assembly GCF_003336665.1 of Vreelandella rituensis. Classification (GTDB taxonomy): domain Bacteria; phylum Pseudomonadota; class Gammaproteobacteria; order Pseudomonadales; family Halomonadaceae; genus Vreelandella; species Vreelandella rituensis. The sequence goes on from NZ_QPIJ01000052.1 coordinate 10,573, forward strand.
GGGCCGTCATGTGGTAGGCATCATCGCTCATACCGAAACCCACCAGCTCGGCATAGATGTTGGCGCCACGCGCCTTGGCGTGTTCATACTCTTCCAGCACCAGAACCCCAGCCCCATCGGAAAGCACGAAACCATCGCGATCCCGGTCCCATGGGCGGCTAGCGGCTTCGGGGTCATCGTTACGTGTGGAGAGCGCCCGCGCTGCCGCAAACCCACCCAGGCCCAGCGGGGTGGTAGCCATTTCAGCGCCGCCACACACCATCACATCGGCATCGCCATAGGCGATGGTACGTGCGCTATAGCCAATGTTGTGGGTGCCGGTGGTGCAGGCTGTGGTAATGGCGATGTTAGGTCCGCGAAAACCATGCTGAATAGCCAGGTTGCCGGAAATCATGTTGATGATCGAACCGGGCACGAAAAACGGTGAAATACGCCGTGGGCCGCCCTTTAGCATGGCATTGTAATTATGCTCGATCATGGATAGGCCGCCGATGCCGGAGCCGATGGCAACGCCGATACGGTCGGCATTGCCATCGGTGCACTCAATGCCGGAGTCGTTGATCGCCTGGGCGCCCGCAGCCATACCGTATTGGATGAACATGTCCATCTTGCGGGCGTCCTTGGGATTGAGATAAGGACTGATATCGAAGTCCTTGACCGACCCACCGAAACGCGTGCTGAAACCGCTGGTATCAAAATCCTCGATCGTTGCGATACCACTCTTTCCCGCCACGATGTTCGACCATGATTCGTCGACGGTATTGCCCACTGGGGTTACCAGGCCTAGCCCGGTTACCACTACCCTTTTTCGCCCCATCATTTTTCCTCCAGGCATCCTTGGTGACACGACCCGGCAGGGTCATTTGCCGCTCATTATAACGAACAATCGTCATCGGGTTCATTGTGAGCGTAAAAGCAGAGGGCCGCCCTGCATGCAGGACGGCCCTCTGGATGCAGACCTGAATGGCCCACAATGGTTAGACGCAGTCGTCACAGCCCTTACTGGTGGGTGTTCACGTAATCGATTGCTTCTTGAACCGTGGTGATTTTTTCCGCTTCTTCATCTGGAATTTCGGTATCGAACTCTTCTTCCAGAGCCATGACCAGCTCAACGGTATCAAGAGAATCCGCACCCAGGTCTTCGGTAAAGGAAGAACTGTTCTGGATGTCCTCTTCCTTGACGTTCAGGCGCTCAGCCACAACCTTCTTCACGCGCTCTTCGATGGTACTCATTGACGTACTCCAGTCGTTCACACAAGCCGTTTTGATAACGAGCCGTTTGGAAACCGCAACACAAAAGCTGCGGGGTAGTTTATAGACGCCCTCAGGTCGACGCAACCGTCGGCCATCAGGCCATCAACGCATATTCATGCCGCCATTGACATGCAATGTCTCGCCGGTGATGTAGCCAGCGCTTTCGCTGGTCAAAAAACCCACGGCGGCAGCGATTTCTTCCGGTGCTCCCAGGCGCGACAGCGGAATCTGATTGATCAGCATATCGTGCTGCGCTTGCGGCAGCGCCTGGGTCATGTCAGTGGCGATGAAGCCCGGGGCCACCGCATTGACCGTAATGGCACGTGAGGCGACCTCCCGAGCCAATGCTCGGCTAAAGCCTTCCATGCCTGCTTTGGCGGCAGCATAGTTGGTTTGACCTGAATTTCCCATGGTCGCCACCACCGAACTGATCGACACGATACGCCCGAAGCGTGCCTTGGTCATCCCCCTTAGGCAAGCCTTACTCACGCGATAGACCGATTTTAGATTGGTATCCATCACCGAATCCCACTCGTCTTCCTTCATGCGCATGAGCAGATTGTCGCGGGTAATGCCGGCATTATTGACCAGGATGGTAGGCGCGCCGAAGCTTTCGCCGATCTCCTTGAGCAGGGAGTCGATACTCGCCTGGTCGGTCACGTTCAGGCAACGCCCACCGCCCTGGATGCCTTGCTCCTTGAGATCCGCCTCGATTTTTTCAGCGCCGGACTCACTGGTTGCCGTACCGATAACGATACGCCCCTGGCGTCCGAGTTCATGAGCAATGGCGCGACCGATGCCACGGCTGGCCCCGGTCACCAGAGCGACCCTATATTCCTGTGTCATAATTTACTGCCTTCAACGGGGTGAACAAACAAGCATAGCGTAACAGCCATGCCGATCAGGCGTCCCCGGCCAACGTTTCACGGGCCAGTCCCAGTGCGGCTTCCAGGCTGTCCGGATCGTTGACCGCCAATCCTTTGCTGCCACGCACGATGCGTTTATTGAGGCCGGTAAGCACCTTGCCGGGGCCACATTCGATAAACACGCGAGCCCCTTGCTCGGCCATCGCCTCCACGCAGGAGGTCCAGCGTACCGGCTGATACAACTGCTCGACCAGGCGCGTACGCAGTGTCTCGACATCGGCATGCGCCTGGGCATCGACATTCTGAATCACGGTATAGCGTGGCGGACGCATCTTGATATTCGCCATCGCTTGTGCCAATTGCTCCGCTGCCGGGCGCATCAATTCGCAATGCGAAGGCACGGAGACCGGCAAGGGTAGCGCACGCTTGGCACCGGCTTCCTGGCAAGCGACAATCGCCCGCTCCACGGCCGCCTTGCTGCCGGCGATCACTACCTGGCCGGGTGCATTGTAATTGACGGCAGCCACCACTTCGCCCTGAGCGGCTTTGAGGCAAGCCTCTTCAACCACAGCGCCTTCAAGCCCCAGGATAGCGGCCATGCCCCCCTCTCCCGCCGGTACGGCTTGCTGCATGGCCTCACCGCGCAGCTTGACCAGCTGAACGCCTTCGGCAAAGCTCAGCACGCCGGCGCAGACCATGGCGCTGTATTCCCCCAGGCTGTGCCCGGCCATGACACCCGGGCGCGGGCCTTCGAGCTCCTGCCAGACCCGCCAGATCGCGACACTGGAGGTCAATAGCGCCGGCTGGGTGCAAGCCGTGGCATTGAGTCTCTCTTCCGGGCCTTCCTGCACGAGCTTCCACAAATCGTAGCCTAGTGCCTCCGATGCTTCTTCGAAGGTCGTGCCTACTACGCTATAGCGCTCGGCCAGCTCCCGCAGCATTCCCAGCTGCTGAGAGCCCTGCCCGGGAAAGATGAGGGCAAGGGGTTGAGACATGTCGATCACCTTTGCTCTTGTTAGCATTTGCTCTTGTGAGCGATAAGAGCTGACCACAGTATTCCTGTACCGCAGAGCCAGCTCCATTTAAAAAATCGAAAACACGCAAGCGCATCATCGAGCACCGATCAGTTCAAGGTAGCCGAATGCGCCGTTAATTGTGTCGCCAACTGACCAGGCAAGTTATGTTCAACTTCCCGCACAGCGCGCTTGATCGCATAGTGGAATCCATCGGCGCCCGTACCACCATGGCTTTTCACGACGATGCCATCAAGCCCCAGTAAACTGGCACCGTTGTAGCGCACCGGGTCCAGTTCTCGCTTGAGACGTTTCAGCACTGGACGCGCCAGCAGGCTCGCCAGACGACCACTCCAATGGGCATCAAAAGCCGACTGAACACGCTCCACCAACATACCGGCCAAACCTTCACTGGCCTTGAGCACGGCATTGCCCACAAAACCGTCGCACACCACCACGTCCAGCTTGCCGCCGAATAAGTCGCCTCCCTCAGCGTAGCCTTGATAGGCAAAAGCCCCCTCGGCTGGATAAGCCCGTAGCAGCGTATCCGCCTGGCGCACATTAGCGCTGCCTTTGGTGGCTTCCGCCCCTACGTTGAGCAAGGCGACCCGCGGCATGGCGACAGCATCCACATGGCGTGCCATGACTGCCCCCATCAAGGCAAAGTCGACCAGGCGAGCTGCCGGTGAATCGACGTTCGCCCCCAGGTCGAGCAGATAACAGCGCCTATCGCCACGTGCGGGAATCGCTGTGCTGATGGCCGGCCGAGAAATGCCAGCCACCGTACCCAGCGTCTGTCGTGAAAGAGCTACCAAGGCTGCCGTATTGCCCGCACTGACGCCAGCCTGGGCCTGGCCATCAGCCAGGCTTTGCAGCATTCGCGCCATGCTTGTCTGCTTGCCATGGCGTAACGCCCAGGCGGCGGTGGCCTCTTGACCGATAACATCGGGGGCATCACACAGCACCAGACGTGACGTTGCCGCGGCCATGGGCCGCGGCAAGCGTGAAATTTCAGCATGCAACCGCTGAAAAGGGCCGAACAGCAAAAGCTCCAGCGCTGGATCATCCAAGGCAGCTCGGGCAGCTCCGACGATCATGGCATGAGGCGCTTCATCACCCCCCATGACATCAATGGCGATGCGCACGATTCAACCCCTGCAATCGGCCATTCAGAAGAGAGGCTTAGACCTCAACTACCTTGCGACCGCGGTAGAAGCCGTCCGAGGCAACATGGTGACGCAGGTGAGTCGTACCGGTTTCCTTGTCCTGGGACAGGGTCGGTGCGCTCAGCGCATCGTGACTACGACGCATGCCGCGCTTGGAACGGGTTTTACGGTTCTTTTGAACTGCCATGAGTCATTACTCCAAGATATATAGCGTAAAAAATGCGTTACTTCTTGCCTTTCAAACTCTTGTCTTTCAAGGCTTTGAGTACCGCAAATGGATTTTCGGCAGCCGGCTTCGCCACTTCGCTGTCCGTGTTGCTGACCAACTGCTCCGCCGAGACATGACAATCAGCCTCGTCGTGATAAACCACCTGCGGCAAACTGAGGATAAGTTCATCCTCGATTACCGTCAGCAGGTCCAGCTGTTCATTTTCCACCAGCACCGGTTCGTGACTGGCAGGCAAATCAGCAGCAAGCGTGTCGCTGGTCACCATCCCCAACAGGAAGTCACTTTCGACCGCTTGGGCCATAGGCTCCATGCAACGGCGGCAAGGCAATGCCAGCGTCGCTTGAAGGTGTCCACGTATTTCGCGACGTCCCTGGGCATCGGCACCAAATTCCAGTACGACATGACAGTCGCCGGTTTGGGGGCCGACTTCATCGGCTAGACGTGGCAATTGATTCATTGCCACGCTGCCTTCCAGTCGTTCGCGGCGGGCTGCAAGCTTATAAGGCTCAACCCGGCTGGGGAGTTGTGAGGTCAACATAGGCGCGCAATGATAGGCACTCGCCCTGCCCCTGTCAAAGCCATCGCGGACAAATCTTGATATAGACTATCGCCATTTCGTCCCGCCGCTTATCCTGATGCGCCTGACACCATCCTTTTTATTCTCAGGAGGTTCGCCTTGCCTGCCACCCCGCCCTCGCTCGACCCAACCCTGGTGCTCGCCTCCAGCTCGCCCTGGCGGCGCGGCTTACTCGATCGCCTGCGGTTACCCTATCAGTGTCATAGCCCTGATATCGACGAAACGCCCCACCTGGGGGAAACACCTCGAGCACTCGTTCACCGCCTGGCGATGAGCAAAGCGCATGCCGTCGCCGAACGCTTTCCCGCGCATTGCATCATCGGCTCCGACCAGGTTGCGGTGTTCGAAGGCGAGATTCTGGGCAAACCGCACACCAAGCAACGCGCCCGAAACAACCTGGCGCGCTTTTCCGGTCAACGGGTGACGTTTCTCACGGGACTGGCGCTGCTGGATACGCGCCACTCACGCCATCAGGTACATGTCGAGCCATTCGAGGTGGTGTTTCGCAGCCTCACAGAGGCCGAGATTCAGCGTTATGTCGAGAAAGAACAGCCTCTGGATAGCGCTGGCAGTTTTCGCATGGAAGGACTGGGCATCGCCCTGTTTGAAAAGCTGGAAGGGCGCGACCCCAATGCATTGGTCGGCCTGCCGTTGATAGCACTATGCGACATGCTGCGCCAAGCCGGGCTCGACCCCCTTGGCGCAGATGATACTTAAGCTCGAATCTGAGCCTTTAGCGGGCTTGAAAGCGTAACGGTGACGCGGATACTTCCAGCCCCAGCACTTGAGCGGCAGTGCGGGTAAAACCACGGGTAAAACGCTCGAAAGGATCAAGCTGGGGCGTATAATCCACCCACTGAGGTTCAGGCAAAAGCTGGCGGCCCACATCCTCCATGCTGGCCAGCGTATCGATCAGACCTAGCTCGAGGCTCTGCGCGCCGCTCCAGACCAGACCGGAGAACAGCGCCTCGTTGTCACTCAAGCGGTCACCGCGGCCGGCGCGAACGGCATTGATGAATTGCTGATGCGTATCATCCAGCACCGCTTGCCAGAACCGCCTGTCCTCTTCCTCGAACGCCTGAAAAGGGTCGAGAAACCCCTTGTTGTCTCCGGCCGTCAGCAAGCGACGCTCGACACCCAGCTCGGACATGGCTTCTTCGAAGCCAAACCCGGAATAAGCCACGCCGATGGAGCCGACCAGGCTGGCTGGGGACGCCACGATTTCATCAGCGGCAGCGGCAATATAATAACCGCCACTGGCCCCGATATCCTCGATGACCGCCACGATAGGCTTGTCTCCCGCTTCACGCAGTCGCATTACTTCAGCGTAGACACGCTGAGACTGCACAGGGCTGCCACCCGGGCTATCAATATGCAATATTACCGCAACGCTATTTTCCGCCTCCCAGGCACGCCTCATCCCTTCAATGATGCGCTCGGCACTCGCCGGTGAGTCTCTGGCGATGACCCCTTGGATCTCCACCACGCCGAGATGGTCGCGACCGAATTCTGCTCCTCCCGGTCCTTCCCAAAAGAAGCGATAAAAGGGAGCGAACAGCAGCGCTGCGATCAACGCGATCAACAGAAAGCGAAAAAAAAGCTTCCAGCGGCGACTGCGTCGCTGCTCGGCAAGCACGCCCCCAATCCAATGGTCGAGCATATCCAATTGTGCCAGTCGCTGACGCTCACGCAGCGTCTCGGCATCGTCGCCGGGAAAACCGGTCGCCTCATCGGATTTTCCTGATTTCCCCTTGCGCGAGTTTTTCAGCGCAACTTGAGGACCTTCCGTCCACGGATCGTCGTTGCCGTCGCCCACTTCTGTCTCCCGGTCGGCGTTTCTGCGGTTACGGGCATCGTCTACGGTCGAGGTATCGTCGCTCATGAAATATCCTTATCGAGTCCAAGGAAGCGAGCCGGCATCAGCCATCTAGCCAATCGAACAGCTCACCCACAGATTCCGCCACACATACCGGGCGGCTGGCGGCCAAACGCTCCGGCGCATGCACCCCGTAAGTGACGGCGACACGATCCATTCCCATGGCTCGCGCCATTTCCAGATCATATTCAGTATCGCCGACCATCACCGCACGCTCCACCGGCACTGCCAATTCAGCGAGAAGCTCTTCAAGCATTTGAGGGTGTGGCTTGGAACGGGTTTCATCCGCTGTGCGGCTACCATGAAACCAGCCTCCACTGGCGGTCTCGGTAAATATACGGTCGAGTCCACGCCGGCTCTTGCCCGTGGCCACGGCCAAACGCTGCTGCTCGCGCTTGCGAAGTCGCGCGACACCGGTTTCCACGCCGTCGAAAAATGCCATGGGGGTCATATCGAGCTCAACGAAATGCTGCGCATAGCGGTCATGCACACGCTGCGCTTGCGCAGCCTGAATGCCCGGGCACAGCACCGCAATCGCTTCCGGCAAGCCCAGGCCGATGATGTCGCGTACCGCCGCACTTTCCAGCTCGCCCCACTCGGCTTCAAGCGCGGCGGCCTGCATGCAGGAAACGATACGCGGCACCGAATTCATCAGGGTACCGTCCCAGTCGAAGATGATCAGCTCGTAGCGCATATCAGTTCCTTTGCTTGCTGCGTGCCCGTGTCAGCACGGACTCCAACACCTCAGGCAGTGGCGCCTTCACCGTGACCGGACGTCCATTATTGGGCTCTGGAAAGGTCAAGGAACGCGCATGCAGAAACAAGCGGTCCACGCCCAGTCGCGCGGCTACTTGTTCGCTGCCCCGAACGCCGTACTTGCTGTCCCCCAACAAGGGGTAGCCGGCGTGGGCGGCATGCACTCGAATCTGGTGGGTACGGCCCGTCACCGGTTCCGCTTCAATCAAGGTAGCGTTTTCGAAGGTTTCCACCACGGCGAAGTGGGTGCGCGCCACCTTGCCTTCGGGGTCGACACGTACTCGGCGTTCGCCATTGCCCAATTCAAAGCGCTCAAGCCGTCCACTGACGTAACTCTTGCGCGCCGGCCAGCGCCCTGCGACCAGGGCGAGATAACGCTTGTCCATGGCATGTTTTTTCAACGCTTCATTGAGCGTCAACAGGGCTTCGCGCGACTTAGCCAACAACAGGCATCCAGAGGTGTCCCGATCCAGGCGATGCACCAGCTCCAGAAAATCCAGGTCGTCGCGCACTTGGCGCAAGGCTTCAATCAAGCCGATCTTGACCCCGCTGCCGCCATGCACCGCAAGACCCGAAGGCTTATTAAGCACCATCCATTGCGGACCTTCCATGATAACACTGCCCACGAGAAGGTCGCGCAGATTGTCGCTGACTTCCTTTACCGCCTCCCGAGGCGCCAGACGCAAGGGCGGAATGCGCAATAGATCACCCGCCACCAACCGATAATCAGCCTTGATGCGCTTTTTGTTAACCCGCACTTCGCCTTTACGCACAATCCGATAAATCAGGGCGCGTGGCGCCCCTTTCAGGCGCGTCAGCAAGAAATTATCAATGCGTTGACCCGCCTGTTCCGGGGCGATTTCCACCCACTGCACTTCACGCCCTTCGGCCATGCCGAACTCTCCTGCTTCAACGCTGAAAACGGCATTCTAACGTAGTGCCCGACGTAATGCGTCAATTGCCGGTGACAGGCTTTACTGTTATATTCCAAACTGCATTCACTCCATGCGATGCGAGTGTAAAACCATCGCTGGAGAACGCGCCTGCCCGACCAACACGCAGGCCGGAGCACGACTAATTGAATAGCAACATTGGATAACGGCGTGATTGGATAATAATCCATGCGTTGGTGTCATTACATTATAGAAAAATACACAGCACGAAATGCAGTAAAACCTACCGTCCTGTCGCCATCCCCGCTGTCAATGGATTCAGCGTAATAAAGATAGGCAGACGGCAGGTTTACGTGACCCTGACAATGTTTCGGGTCATTGATTAACGCAACGCCCGGCACGGCGCCACCTTCACGTCACAAGGTGATGTCCGGGCCAGGTGACACACTCAACATCGTGCCGGTGGCCGGCGTTGGCGAATCGATGAATGCCAGGTGTGGGCGGAGTCAGCAGGGCCGGATGGGCGTGACACCCACCGAAACATGTCCTGCCTTTGCCACGTACTCCACATGATCAGGCACTGAAAAGACGCCATGTCTCTTCACTGCCGGGTGCTTTTGCATCTGCGACATGACAGTACAAGCACATAGCATCCAGCGGCTCGACTGCGCGGCCTCTTCTATGCAGGTACACATGACCGGTATAGAAGCACGTGCCGACACGTAACGTCATGCGAGACAACATGAAACGGATGCTTATCAATGCGACCCAGCCCGAAGAGCTGCGCGTCGCGCTTGTCGATGGTCAACGCCTATACGACCTGGACATCGAGTCCGGGGCGCGGGAACAGAAAAAAGCCAATATCTATCGTGGCAAGATCACCCGGGTAGAACCTTCACTCGAAGCCGCCTTTGTCGACTTCGGTGCGGAACGTCACGGCTTCTTGCCCCTCAAGGAAATTTCCCGCGAATATTTTCTCAAGGACGTTTCCGGCCGACCCAGCATCAAGGAAGTCCTCAAGGAAGGCCAGGAAGTTACCGTTCAGGTAGACAAGGAAGAGCGCGGCAACAAGGGCGCCGCCCTGACCACTTTCATCAGCCTGGCCGGGCGCTTTCTGGTATTGATGCCCAACAACCCTCGCGCCGGCGGCATCTCGCGGCGCATTGAAGGGGAAGAGCGGGCTCAACTCAAGGAAGCCATGGGCGATCTGGCCGTGCCCGACAAGATGGGCCTGATCGTGCGCACCGCCGGTATCGGCCGAAGCCCCGAAGAGTTGCAGTGGGATCTCGACTACCTGTCCCAGGTATGGGACTCGGTCACCGATGAAGCCAGCAAGCGCTCGGCACCCTTTCTGATTTATCGGGAATCCAATGTCATCATTCGCGCCATGCGCGACTACCTGCGCCAGGATATTGGCGAAGTCCTGATCGACAGCCCCGAAGTGCACGCGGAAGCCTTGGCGTTCATTCGCCAGGTAATGCCCTCCTACCAGCAGAAGATCAAGCTCTACACCGATGAAGTGCCGCTGTTCTCGCGCTTTCAGATCGAATCCCAGATCGAGACCGCCTACCAGCGTGAAGTCAAACTGCCTTCCGGTGGCTCGATCGTGATCGACCATACCGAAGCGTTGGTCTCCATCGATATCAACTCGGCACGCGCCACTCGCGGCAGTGACATCGAAGAAACCGCCCTTCAGACCAATTCCGAAGCGGCCGACGAGATCGCCCGCCAGCTACGTTTGCGTGATATCGGCGGCCTGGTAGTGATCGACTTCATCGACATGGGGCCGGCGCGTAACCAGCGTGAAGTTGAAAATCGCATGCGCGATGCATTGAAGCTGGATCGCGCCCGGGTTCAGATCGGACGCATCTCACGTTTCGGCCTGATGGAAATGTCGCGTCAACGCCTGCGGCCTTCTCTGGGTGAAACCAGCGGTGTGGTCTGCCCACGCTGTAACGGCCAGGGCACCATCCGCGACGTGCGTTCATTGTCGCTTTCGATCATGCGCTTGATCGAAGAAGAAGCCATGAAAGAGCGTAGCGCCCAGATCCGCGCCATCCTCCCGGTCCCGGTAGCGACTTACCTGCTCAACGAAAAACGCAGCGTTCTGGCGGATATCGAAGCACGTCAGGACGTGCGCGTCTTGCTGCTGCCCAACCCGGATATGGACACCCCGCACTACGACGTCCAACGTCTGCGCGATGATCACATGGACGAAGAAGGTGCTTCCCTGTCGAGCTTCGAGCTTTCCACGGACACCGATGTTGGCAAGGAGCCGGACCCCGGCTTTACCCCGCCGGCCATGCGTGACGAAGCAGCCGTCAAAAGTGTGGTGCATAGTGCCCCCGCTCCGACGTCCCTGCAAAAGGATCATCCAGCAGCTCCGATACCGGAGCCAGAACCGGAACCGACGGCACCTCCAGCAGCGACGCCCAGCAGAACGCGGGCAGCACCTGCACCCAGCGCACCCGCCCCCAGCGCACCAGCCGCACCCACACCTCGTGGCGAGGCCTCTACCGGCGTCCTCAACCGCTTGATCCGCGGTATGGCTAAGTTCCTGGGCGGAGAAGAAACATCCACCCCCCCACCCCAGGAAGACGCTGCCAAGCAAGAGCGTCAGCGCCCGCAGAAGCCCGCCGAGCGTTCACGCGAAAGCACCCAGCGCAATGCCAAGGCCCAACCGGCCAGCCGCGAACAGCGCCCAGCTGCAGCGCGCAGTGACAAGCCGAGCAGCGATGAGCGAAGCGGCCCGGCCCGGACACGCAACAACCGCAACCGCCAGCAACGCCAGGAAGAGCCCAAGACGGCCCAGGACACCACTCCCAAGAGTGTGCGCAAGGAAAGTGACGCCCCCACCAAGGAGCGTGATACCTCACGGCGTGACAGTACGCGTAGTGAAACGTCTCGCGAAGCATCCGGTCGTGATACCGTCAGAGACGGTGGCGGACGTGAGAAAAGTGCCCGCGGCGGCAAGAACGAGCCCCAGGCTGCGGCAGCCGATACTCAGGTGACTCAGACGCAACAGCCGGAGCCGAAAGCCAAGCAAGCCGATGACAGGCAGGCTGACGACAAGCCTAAGCCTACCCGCAACAACCCACGTAACCGTACGCGCAAGCACGCCATTAGCCCTGAAGCGGAAAGCGAACAGCAAAAGCTTCAGGCTCGGGCCGTTGCGGAAGCCGCCAAGGCAGCCGCAGCAAGCCCGGCAACGGAAAGCGTCCCGGCTGAACCCACAGCGGCTGTAACCCCGCAACCGGCAACAGCCGAGAAAGCCGAGGACACCCAGCCCAAAACGGCACCCAAGGCTGAAGCTGAGCTTGAGGTTAAGGCTGAAACTGAAGTTGAAACCAACGCTGAAGCCAGCGTTGAAACCGAGGCTGCGAAAAGCGCTGAGCCCGAGGTGCAAACGCCCGTAGAAGCATCCGAGTCCCAGCACGAAGCAAAGCCAAGCAAGACCGCAGTCGAGGCGTCGCAAGCCCCCTCAGAAACTACCGAAGCCGCAGAAGAAGCGGTTAAGACAGTTCCTGAGCCGGTTGCCGAAACAGCTGAACCGGAACCGGTCAGCGAGAAGCCAGAAGTAGCGCCGGAACCTGCGCCGGTTGCTGACGCTCCAAAAACGCCTGAACCTGAGCCGAAAGAAAACTCAGAGCAAAGGACTGAAGAGCCTTCTGCCGACCAGCTGGCGCCAGCTGACGAAAAAGCGGCACCTGAAGAAGCTGTTGCTGAAAAGATGCCTGAAGAGGCCGTTCCTGAAGAGACCGTTGCCAAGACTGAAACACCGGCAGCTGGCCAACCGGCGCCTGCTGTTGCAGAAGAGGCTGATTCCAAAAAAGTGGGTAACGAAGAGACTGCTTCTGGTGACACGCCTGCTGAAATGACTATTCCTGAAAGCACCGAGGCTGAACAGTCGCCGACTCAGGAAACGTCAGAAGCCGCACCCATTGCCGAAGTGGAAAAGCCTGCTGAGGAAAAGGCCGAAGCCGGCACTAACATGGTGCCTGGCGAAATGATTCAGCCCACTGAAAGCAAACCGCCTCGCCGTCGCCGGCGTGCGCATAACGACCCGCGCGTACAGCGCAGCCAACAGCAGGAAGGGTCGTCTGACTAAGCGTGATTCAGCTGAATAGTTAGAATACCCAGCAAGAGAAAGAAAAAGAGCCCGCAAGCACTGCTTGCGGGCTCTTTTGTATCGCGTACGGTATTGCTCAACAAGACATCAACCGATAAAGCGTGGCTCCGGCTCAAGCGCGACGTCGAAAGTTGCCTCCACCTCACCGCTCACCCAGGCGGCCACTTCAAGCAACTCCTTGCGAGTTCCTCCGCCAAAATGTACCAGTACCAAGGCTTGGCGTTCATGCACACCGAACGCCCCGCTGCGCCTGCCTTTCAACCCGCACTGCTCAATCAACCAACCAGCGGCCAGTTTGACTCGCCCATCCGCTTGAGGAAAGCTGGGTAATGACGGGTACTTACCTCGCAAGCGCTCGGCCCGTTCAGCACTCACCAAGGGGTTCTTGAAAAAACTGCCGGCATTGGCAAGCTCTTGGGGGTCGGGTAGCTTTTCGCGACGAATATCACTCACCGCCTGAGCCACCTCCAATGCCGTCGGTTGCTTTCCCAGGCGTGCCGCCAGATCGCCATAACCCAGCCGAGGGGCTGGTGTGCGGGTCAGTCGCATGACCAGCCGGGTAATCACCACCCGGTTAGCCAAGGCACGCTTGAAAATGCTGTCGCGATAGCCGAACTCACATTGCGCATGGGTCAGCCAGCGCAATTTTCCGCTGAGGATATCCATGACTTGAACGGCTTCGAGCACATCCGCCAACTCGACGCCATAGGCGCCGATATTCTGGATCGGGGCAGCCCCGCAGTGCCCGGGAATAAGCGCTAGGTTTTCAATCCCCCATAACCCTCGCGCCGCCATCTCCATCACCAGCGGATGCCAGGCAACCCCGGCGCCCACATGCAGATGAACCTCGTTTTCCCCAGTCTCCAGCCACCACTGCTGCATCGCCGGGGTAACCGTCAGACCGGGAAGAAACTCGGGTAGCAATACATTGCTACCGCCGCCTAATACCGTGACCGGCCAGCCGGCTTTTCTTGCCTGCGCCAAGCGTTGGCGAAGCTGGCTGAGCGTTTGTGGGGCAGCAAAGTACTCCGCCACACAGGGCAGTTGCAGGGTATTGGCCTGCGCCAGACAAACCCGCTGATGCACGTTACAGCGCATGGCACATAAGGCGCCTATTCATAGGGGCCTTCCATAAGAGGATGATGTTTCCAGCAAGGCTCTTACCCGAGCCAAATCTTCGGCGGTATCGACACCGGCGGGATTGATCTCACAGGCCAGCGCCACCTGAATGCCATGACCATGATGAAGCGCCCGCAGTTGTTCGAGTTGCTCTAACTGCTCCAGCGGGGCCGGCGGCCAATCAAGGTAATCGCGCAGAAACCCGGCACGATAGGCATAGAGCCCGATATGGCGCAGCCAGGCATCGGTTTGCAAAAGCGCCGGGCGCGTCTGGAAATGCTGCCTGTCCCAAGGTATCGGGGCTCGGGAGAAATACAGTGCCCGTCCGCTGAGGGCGCGCACCACTTTCACCACATTGGGATTAAATAGCGTGTCGATATCGCTGATGGGTTCGGCAAGCGTGGCAATGGAAGCCGCGTCGTCATCCGCCAGGCGGGCCGCGACCTGGTTGATCAGAGCAGGGGGAATCAATGGCTCGTCACCCTGCACATTGACCAACAAGGCTTCATCGGCCAGCCCCAGCGTAGCGGCAACTTCAGCCAGCCGGTCCGTCCCCGAAGGATGATCCGCACGCGTCATCACCACGTCGGCCCCATAGGCGCGCATTACTTGCTCAATGCGTGCATCGTCGGTGGCCACCACCACGCGGCTGGCCGCGCTTTCGCAGGCACGCCGCCATACATGCGCCACCATGGGTTCACCGGCAATTTGCAGTAGCGGCTTGCCCGGCAGTCGGGTCGAGGCATAACGCGCCGGCACTACGGCAATAAAATCAGCCTGGGCCATCACGCCTCTCCTGTGCGTCCCGGAGAGGTATGCAGTTTTTCATCGACATCCATCACACGCGCCTCTTCCGGCAGCATGACCGGAATGTCGTCACGAATGGGGTAAGCCAGACCGTCATAATGACAGCGCAATTCGCGAGCTTCGCGATCGTATTTCAGCTTACCCTTGCAAAGAGGGCAAACCAGCATCGCCAGCAGTTCCTTATCCATCGGTAATTCTCCAGTTCAGGTAATACTCAGCAGTCGCGCTGCCAGCCAATGTTCAAAATCTGCCGGAAGTAGCGCTTCGACTTCCAGCACCCAAGTCTCGGGACCAGCCACATCATGACATTTGACCGCGTCCTTGGCGGTAATCACCACCGGCCGGGGGTCATCGAAGGCAAAATCGGCCGCACTGAAACGATGATGGTCTCCCAACGGGTGCCAGCTGCCCTCTATGCCCAAGGCTTCCAGGGTAGAAAAGAATCGCTGCGGATGGCCGATGCCGGCAAGCCCATGTACCGGCAACTCAAACGGTAACGGCGATAACGGCAGCCGTTTGCCATCGCTGAGTCTGCGCCAGGCACTCGGTGCCAAACTCATCTTCACAGGCGGTGTGCTTGCTTCAAGGGCATCGTTGATCTTGCTGTGCCCGGCTCCGCTTTCACTACCGTTTATGATGACCTTGTCCACATAGGCCAGACGCTTGGCCGGCTCACGCAATGGACCGGCAGGCAGGCATTGCCCATTTCCCAGGCCTCGAGCACCATCGATCACCACCAGCTCGATATCCCGCCCCAACGCCAGATGCTGCAAGCCGTCGTCACTGATAATGATAGTGCAGCCGCTCGCTACCAGGTATTCAGCACCGCGGGCGCGCTGCGGGTCAACCACCACCGGCAGCCCGGTTTGCTGTGCCAGCATCAATGGCTCATCACCGCTGTGGCTAGCGCAGGTATCGGGGGTGACCTCCAGCGGATAGGTGGGCGCCTTGCCGCCATAGCCACGCGAAACGATGCCCGGCTTGTAACCCTGCTCGACCAACCAACGCCCAAGCCAAGCCACCAGCGGTGACTTGCCGGTACCGCCCAGAGTGATATTACCGACCACGATCACCGGTACCGGTGCCCGCCATACGGGTTTACGCCCCACCGCATAAGCATGAGCACGGCGAGCGATAATTTGGCGGTATACAGCGGCCAGGGGACGCAACGGCACCAGCCAGCGACTCCCCTGATAAGCGGCTTGCGACCAACGCTCGGCCAGATTCACGATACGTCCTGAAACTGCAACTGATGCAACGCCGCATAGGCACCTTGTCTGGCCAGCAATTCATGATGGGAGCCTTGTTCGACGATTCTGCCTTGCTCCATCACCACAATGCGATCCGCCCGCTCAATTGTTGACAGGCGATGGGCGATCACCAGGGTGGTACGCCCCCGACAAACCTGTTCCAGCGCCTGTTGAATATAGCGCTCCGACTCGGTATCCAGCGCTGACGTGGCCTCGTCAAGAATCAGGATCGGGGCATCCTTGAAAATCGCCCGAGCGATAGCTAGTCGCTGGCGTTGTCCGCCGGAAAGCATGACACCGTTTTCCCCTACGATGGTCGCGTAGCCCTGCGGCAGCTGTTCGATGAATTCGTCGGCATAAGCGGCACGTGCCGCTGTTTCAATGGCGGCTGGATCGGGATTTTCCACACCGTAGGCAATGTTGTCGGCGACCGAGGCATTGAACAAGGTAACCTGCTGGGACACTAGGGCGATCTGTCGGCGCAATGGCCCCAGGCGATAGCGATTGAGGGCGATACCGTCCAGGTAGATCTCGCCCTGGCTGGGCCGATAAAAGCGCGGCAGCAAACTCACCAGGGTGGACTTGCCACTGCCGGAACGCCCGACGATGGCGATCATTTCTCCCGATTTCACTTCCAGGTCGATGTGGTTGAGCACCTCGGGTTTCTCTTCGGCGTAACGAAAGCCGACGTCTTTCAGCACTAGGTTTCCCTGCAACCGCTCAACGACGTAATCGCCCTCGTCCTGCTCCGGCATTATGCCTAGCAGACCGAACAACTCGTCCGCCGCGGCAATCCCCTTTTGGATTTCGCTGTTGACTTCGGTGAGCTGGCGTATCGGTTTGGCCATCAGGGCGGCAGCGGTAATGAACGCCACGAACTCTCCCGGCGTCATGTTATCCAGCAAGCTCGGTGCCATCGCCACCCACACCAGCAGGGCCAGAGATAGAGCTACCAGTAGCTGGATGACCGGCGTACTGGTGGCCTTGGTCATGGCCTCTTTCATGCTCTGGCGACGATTTTCTTCACTGACTCGAGCAAAGCGTTGTTTTTCGTAGGCTTCCGCCCCATGGGTGCGCACCACCCGATATCCCGAAAGGGCTTCGGAAGCCACATGCGTCACATCGCCCATGGTGTGCTGGATGCGCCGGGAAATACGCCGAAAGCGCTTGCTGGCGTAACTGACCACGCCACCGATAAGCGGAGTTACCGCCACGAACAACAGCGTCAACATCCAGTTCGTCCAGAGCAGATACGCCAGCAACCCCAACACGAACAACCCTTCGCGCAATATGATGGTGACAGCCTTAGTCGCGGCACCGGCCACCTGCTCCACATGATAGGTAACCCTTGAAACCAGATGGCCGCTGGAATGCTGGTCGAAGAAATCACCGGGCAAATGCAGCAAGTGGTCGAAAACATTGCAACGCAGCGCATGAATCACATGCCGCGCCACCGAGGTCATGAAATAGGTGCCCAGGAAGGTGCCCAGGCCTCGCGCGGCGAACATCCCTATCACGAACAGCGGCAGGAACAGGCGAAAACCGGCATCGGGATTCTGGATGCCGTCAATCAGGCGCTTCATCATCTCCGCCAGGGCCGTCGAGGAACCGGCGTAGATGACATACCCCACAATGGCCAGCGCGAATGCACGCCAATGCGGCTTCACATAGTTCAGCAGGCGTTTGTAGAGTGTCCAACCAGATTGGTGAGTCACATAGGCTCCCGACATTTGATGTTCATTGCGCGCGATTCTACCTCATGGCGTCTTGCATCAACACCGCCCCGCCCTGCCGGGCACATCGCGCATAGCCGTTACTCCAAGCTTTTCGTCACCACCCAGCCATACCCGCAAGGCGCCATCCTGGGCAGTACTCCACAGGCCACTCCCCTGTCGACGAAAGCGTCTTACCACCTCATCCGCCGGATGCTGGAAGGCATTATCGCGGCCGGCACTGAACATCACATGCTCGGGCGACACCTCTCGCACGAATTGCATCCCGGAACTTGAGCGGCTGCCATGATGGCCGGCCAGCAGGATATCCACCTTACCGCCGACCTCGAGCAAGAAGCGACGCTCGATTGATAAAGTCACATCGCCGGTAATCAGCAGCCGATGCGTACCCACGGTGACTTCCAGCACACAGGAGCGGTCATTGGGTGAGAAATCATTGTCCGCCCGAGGCGGCCATAGCAAGCAGTACGTCACACCATCACGCTGCCAGGTTCTTCCACTCAGCAGGTTGCGATATTCACATCGATGATTTCGCCCCGCGGTGCCAGAAAGCCTGCCACTTGATGATCGTCGGATAAATCGGTAACGCCACCGGCGTGATCGGTATCGGCATGGCTTACGATCACGCTGTCAAAACGCTGCCCGGGCGGCCACAATGTGGCAAGCGGCATGAAGCCTGAGCGAAATCGCGGACCGGTATCATACAACAGGCGATAGTTCGCTCTGCGCAGCTCGATCAACTGCCCCTGCCCCACGTCATGCACGGTGACACGCAGCTGCCCTTCAGGCCAGGGAGCAGGACTGTGCAACGGCACCAGCACCAGCGTGGCACTAACGCCCAGACGTAACCAGGACAGCAACCCGGGCAGGCCCCAGCACAGTGCCAGCAGGGCCAGTCCCCATGCCAGCGGCGTGAATGTTTCATGAGAGGGTACCCTTGACAATCCTCCCCCACCTTCAGTGCTAGCGCGCTTGTGGAAGGGGTTTCCCTGGTCGTCACCTCCCAGGTTCCTGCTTCGCTGTCCGTCGCCTCAATACCTTGGCATTGCCGGTCTTACACAAACTCCACAGGCGTAACTTCCCGAGTGCCCCTCGGTATTGCTTCAACTCTCAGCAACGGCTAACAGCGCGGTGCCGGCTTGTAGGATGTTGCGGGCGGCATTGACGTCGCGGTCGATGCCTTGGGTGCCGCAGTCCGGACAGTCCCAGGTGCGCACATTGAGCGGCAAGGATTCGACGACAAACCCGCAGCCATGGCAGCGTTTGCTGCTGGGGTACCAGCGGTCGATCTGGACGAACTGACGCCCCGCCCATGCGGCCTTGTACTCAAGTTGGCGCACCAGCCCACATCGCTGATGGCTTTCGCGAGCGACCGGTTCTTGACCATGTTTTTCACCGCGAGGCTTTCAGCACAGATCACTTGGTTCTCGTTGACGATCTGCCGGGTGAGTTTATGAAGG
>NZ_QPIJ01000053.1 GCF_003336665.1 Vreelandella rituensis
CCTTGGCGATGGCATCAATGGCGTCGCTGAAATGCATGAGACCTTTCCGTATCAGTTGCCTGACACGGAAAGGTCTCATGATCAGCTTGTTGAGAATAGGCTTAACTGACTGGCATTACCCATACGTGCAGGGGTTTGCTGACGTCGGTTCGACCTGTTCGCCATCTTGCAGCATGCTCAGCAATCGTGATGGTGGGTTATCTTATTCAATGGTTCGGACAGTTTCATGACGCAATAGCACCGTAATGGCACATCTCATCAAAGTCGGGTCGGGATTTTATGTCATTGAAGTCCAGGCCCAAGTAGGAAGAAAAGCGTTCCAGCAGGTGCGCGTTGGCTTTGCGGGTTCTCCAGCGGGCAATCGAAATCACCCGTTGACCGCTTGGTTGATGCTGCCGATCTTCAAGTTTGAGTAGGTTCAGCGCCGTCATTGAGGCGTTGAAATGGAAATGTAGCGCTTGTTCCTTTCGCGCCTGACAGTCGTTCAGACCCAGAAACTGCTTGGCATCGCGAAACAGAAACTCAATCTGAAAACGCGCCTTGTAGTACGTCACCAATGTCATGGCCTCCAGGGACGTATCCGTCGAAAGGCTGTTTTCACTTTGCCGCCAGCGCGCTTTACCAGATACACCACCCGTAGATCGCGTTTGAAATGCGCGCTGTTCACGATAGCGGTATACACCTGTGTCGCCTCCATGTTGCCTGCCAGCGTCCATCGGCTCACGTCATCAACGCTCACTTTTCCACCATAAAGACGCTTGCACCCTCGGGGTTTCTGTTCTCCCTGATACAGCCAACGCAGATTGGCGTCATGACGCAGCTTGCCGATCTGATGTAACCCCGTTGCCACGACACCCTGGAGGTAGCGAGTTTTACTGTAATAGCCGCCCGCCTGACTCGAATACCTTCCTCTGCCGTGACGCGAGCCATGCGGCTCATGTCTTAAGGAAAACCGGTCATGTGAAAGAGACCGGGCCGGTTATTCTCGGTTGGGCCAGTAACGACCCGGACCGGACTCTTTAAATCAGGCGCGCTTCATGTCAAAGCGGTCTGCCGTCATCACCTTGACCCAGGCGTCGATAAAGTCACGGACCAGCTTCTCCTCGCCATCTTTTGATCCATAAACCTCGGCGACGGCGCGGAGTTCAGCGTTGGATCCAAAGATGAGATCGACCGGCGTTGCCGTCCACTTCACCTCACCTGTGGAGCGATCAATGAGCTCGTACAACCCCTCCGCATCCTCGGATTTCTGCCAATCCATCGACATGCCGAGCAGATTGATAAAGTAGTCGTTACTCAAGGTGCCGGGGCGATCGGTGAACACGCCATGATCGGCGCCTCCGGTGTTCGCATCAAGGACCCGCAGGCCGCCCACGAGAACGGTCATCTCAGGGACGGTAAGCCCCAGCAGATCCGCGCGATCGACCAGCATCTCTGCGGGGGAAAGCCGATTGCCATCGCCGTAGTAATTGCGGAAACCATCCGCTGTTGGCTTGAGTGCCTCGAAGGATTCAACCTCGGTCTGCTCTTGCATGGCATCCGCCCGGCCGGGGGTGAAAGGCACATCCACGTCATAGCCACCATTCTTCGCTGCCTGTTCGATGGCAGCTGCACCACCCAGAACAATCAGATCAGCCAGGGATACCTTTTTTTCGCTGCCCAGTGAGCTATTCGCATCTTTCTGAATGCCCTCGAGGGTCTCAAGCACCTTCGTCAGCTCTGCGGGATCGTTAACCGGCCAATCCTTTTGCGGCGCCAGACGAATACGTGCGCCATTGGCACCACCACGCATGTCGGTATTACGGTAAGTGGATGCAGATGCCCAGGCTGTTCTGACCAGTTCATCGGTGCTCAGCCCAGAGTCGAGAATAGTTTTCTTGAGATTGGCAATATCCTCGGCATCTATGAGCTTGTAGTCCACTTCCGGAATCGGATCCTGCCACATCAAGGCAACGTCGGGCACGTCCGGACCGAGATAGCGTGCCTGTGGGCCCATGTCGCGGTGGGTCAGCTTGAACCAGGCCTTGGCAAAAGCGAGCTCAAACTCGTCTGGATTTTCGAGGAACCGTTTAGAGATTTCCCGGTAAGCCGGATCTTCCTTCAAGGCCAAATCAGTCGTAAACATTATCGGCGCGTGAAACTTGCCATCAACGTGAGCATCGGGCACCGTGTTGGCTGCAGCTCCATCTTTGGGTATCCACTGAACCGCACCTGCCGGGCTGCGGGTTTGCTCCCACTCGTGGGCAAACAGGTTCTGCAGGTACATCATCGTCCACCGGGTTGGGGATGCGGTCCACGCACCTTCCAGGCCTGCGCCCGTAGTATCTTCAGCATTACCCTTGCCACAGCTGTTTTTCCAGCCCAGACCCTGCTCTTCGAGGTCGGCTGCCGCCGGCTCCGGACCAAGACACTTGGAGGGATCGTGAGCGCCGTGGGTTTTGCCGAAGGTGTGGCCACCGGCAATCAAAGCGACGGTTTCCTCGTCATTCATGGCCATGCGACCAAAACTCAGGCGAGTCTGTTTGGCGGCTGCCAAGGGGTCGGGATTGCCATCCGGGCCTACGGGGTTCACGTAAATCAGGCCCATCTGCGTGGCGGCGAGGGGATTCTCCAGCTCTCCGTTCTCGTCGTAGCGCTCTCGGCCCAGCATGTCGGCCTCCGGGCCCCAGTAGATAACATCCGGCTCCCAGTCATCGACCCGTCCACCGGCAAAACCAAAGGTCTTGAAGCCCATGTCTTCCATGGCCACTGTGCCGGCCAGCACCATCAGGTCCGCCCAGGAAATGTTGCGGCCATATTGTTGCTTGACAGGCCAAAGCAGGCGCCGGGCTTTGTCGAGGTTGACGTTGTCGGGCCAGCTGTTAAGGGGATCCAGACGTTGCTGGCCGCCACCGGCACCACCGCGACCGTCCTGCACGCGATAGGTGCCCGCACTGTGCCAGGCCATGCGAATGAACAGAGGCCCGTAATGGCCATAGTCCGCCGGCCACCAGTCCTGAGAATCCCTCATGAGTTTCTTCAGATCATTCTTCACGGCTTCAAGATCCAGGCTCGCAAAGGCTTTGGCGTAGTTGAAATCTTCGCCGTAGGGATTGGACGATGAATTATGGTCACGCAAGGGCTGCAGGTTCAGTTGCTCAGGCCACCAGAACTGGTTGGTTCTGGCCTTGCCTTGCATCGTTTGCGCCGAAGTTACGACAGGCACTGCCAGGACGGTGGCCAGTACAGCTATTGACAATCTTTTCTTTAACATGGGATTAACCCCTCCGTTGTATTCCAGATCCAATGCCGGCGCCTTGGCGCCAAGCTATACTCCGTGCCAGCGCATCACCCCCTACCCTGGCGCGAAACCCTCGCGACGGTTGCAAACACGGCCTGAAAAACAGGCGCAGCCCCCCATGAGCACCTTAAGTGCAGAGTTGAAGGTGTAGACTACTCATGGCTCTTTATAGATGGTGATGTTCGGGAAATCTGATCATACAGCGCTAACTTACCTAAACCACAGATACTACTTACCGGCCTGCGGGCGCAATTCTGGCGTTTTTCAGACTCAAATCGCGGTGCGTGAGCGTTGCATCTTCCACGATAGATAATAAAAGAGGTTTTTGCTTTTTTTGTTTGAGGGTACCTGTGAAATCGGGGTAGAACTGCTCCCAGACTGACACCCTGCTCGAAACCGTAAGATCCCACCTGTCATGCCCACATTGTGGCGACGCATACCCTGTCAAATGGGGCCATCCATGCCGGTGGCCGTACCTGGAGGCGACCGACGGTGTTCTGATTTTTGATGAAACGGGCGATCTCAAGAAAGGAAAGCATTCCGCTGGCGTGCAACGTCAATACAGCGGGACGTGTCGAGAACAGTCAGATTGGCGTATTTCTCTGCTATGCCGGTCCCAGCGGTAGTACTTTTATCGACCGCGAACTCTACTTGCCAAAGACTCGGACTCAGGATCGTGAACGCTGTCACCAGGCCGGGGGCCCGACAGTGCCAGCTTTTCCAGCAAGTCGGAACTGGCCCGGCGGGTGCTGGCCCGCGCCCTTGATAATGGCATGTCTGTCGGCTGGGTCACCGGGAATTCCGTTTATGCGGATAGTCGCCTGACCGTCGTGCGCTCTATGAGGTGTTTGCCCCGCGTTCAGGCCTCACTGGAGTATTGCCCGACCGGGCTTGAGTGAAAATAAAGGTACCGATAGATATCTTCCATCTTCACGCGCTGCCTTAAGCCTGTCTTAAGTTACCTCTTTGAAGATGGCGTCTGTGCCCATCGACAACCCTGTCTGGCACTCGTCATTGACTAGAGGTACCTCCATGCCAAGTAACATGATCAACATCACGACAGCCACGCTGCTCTTGACCGCCAGCACCGCCGCGCTGGCTGAGACCCACTGCACCGATGCACCACGTGACGAGTGGATCAGTCAGGCTGACATGCAAGAACGCATCCGCGACATGGGTTATGAGATCAAGGAATTCAAGGTCACCGATGGCAACTGCTACGAGATCTACGGCTGGGACGAGCAAGACCGCCGGGTAGAGATCTACTTCAATCCGGTCGACGCCAGCATCGTGAAAAAGGAAATCGAAGACTGATCAGGAGATCATCATGGCCAATAACACCCGTATCCGTGTCTGGGACCCTCTGGTCAGGATCGTACATTGGTCACTGGCGGCTGGCATAGCCGCCAATCTATGGCTGACCGGGGAAGGGGGCGATATCCACCGATGGATAGGCTATACCCTTGTTACCTTGGTCGGCATACGTGTCCTGTGGGGGGTTATCGGCCCGTGGAGTGCGCGCTGGCGGAGCTTCTGGCCGACCGTCAGCCGGCTCCGGCGCGCCCTGGGCAGACGCCACCCTGATGAGGCGCAGCAAGGTATCACGCATACACCGCTGGGTGCGGTGATGATGCTGGTGCTACTCAGGTTGATACTCGGCCTGGGGCTCACCGGTTACATGATGGAAGAAACCGACCGTTTCTGGGGCGTGGAATGGGTCGAAGAAATACACGAATTCATGGCCAACGCGTTCCTGTTTCTGGTACCGCTGCATGTGCTGGGTGCCGTAGTAGAAAGCATCAAGCAGCGCGACAACCTGATCGGAGGCATGCTGCATGGGTATCGTCGCCCGACGTCAATCACCCATACATCATCCGCCAAGGCAGATTGATAAGGGGCTTGCAGGAAGATAGGCAAGCCCTGGTTGAAACTATCAACCTGCTTCCCCCAGTTGGAAAGGAACTTGCTGTGCCGAAGCCAACACATACCGCCTCGTCTCCTCCTCAGCGGGGACGTTTCTTGCGCCTGCCTCTTTCTATACGGTTTTTATTGTTTGCGATCGGCATACTTATTTTGAACGGTTTTCTGTTGTCACGGCAAACCGATCAGGCCATCGAACAGGCCTTTCTTGGCCAGGCGGATCAAAAAATTCATCTGTTGCTCGATCAAATTCGCCGTCATATGGAACGCGGGAATCTCGAGCTGACGGATCATGCGCTTGCCAGCGAAGTGGATTATCTTAACCAGCACCCCGAATTTGGCTGGCAACTGCATCTGACGGCACTATATGTTTTCGATGCCAATGGACGCATTCTTGCTCACAGTGCGCAGAAAGACGGTACGAAAAGGATCACACCAGGCTCTCCCTACCATAGGGTAATTCACCTGCGAGAAGCATCGCTGGGAGAAATTCGAGAATACACGCCTGCCACAGACACCGTTAAGGGCGACTATCTGCTTCCCATGACATTGCCGGACGGCAGGCATGCCGGCATCGAGGTCGAAGTGGACATCACCGGCCTGCAAGACGCCATCAGCAGCTTTGACGGCCCTTTTGAATATTATCCTATTAACTACCCCCGCAATCGACAACAGTAAATCCTGCACTGGCAGAGCTGAAACGATGACCTATGGCTTCATGGGCATTGTCATCACAAGTACTGCAGTTGTAGATAAACACTATACGTCGTTGATCACGGTCGTGAGTGAGCGAGGTACCCGGGGTTGAACGACCTGACCCTTGAGAACGTGCGTAAGCAAACCCGTGATTGGGAATCGGCGTTATCCTCCTGGCTGACTCAAGAAGGGCCACCATTCGGCGGGGGTCAAGCGCCAGTACAGCGGGACCGCAGGCCGGATCGAGAATTGCCAGATTGGCGTGTTCCTCGGCTATGCCAGTTGCTGGGAAACTTGTTTCGCATGCGTAACATTTTGCTTGATGGATCGCGGTACAACTTCCTCACTGCTTTATCAGTCAACGCGTAAAACCGCGTACTTTTAGTGAGAAGATGGATAGTGAGGCACCCAAGGCATCGACCGCGATGTAAATGCAGCCTGCAATATTTTACAAGCCGGCACCGTGCTGTTAGCCGGTGCCGAAAGGTGAGGAGTACCGTGGGGCACACGGGAATTTACGCCTGTGGCGCCTGTGTAAGACCGGCAATGCCAAGGCAACGGGCGCTGAAACAGGAACCTGGGAGGTAACGAACAGGGAATCCCCCTTCCTTTCCGCCGCAAGGCGGAAGCGCAAGCTGAGGGAGGATGTCAATCTATATAATTCTCACATAGCGTGGCCGGACCTGCTCAGAGGCAAGAGAAGCGGCTGACCTTTCACCCTAAAGTCATCCCGAGGCATTACCCTCGGGAACCGGAGGATAAAGCGATCAGCCGCGGCTGATATTCAACAGCTGTACCTGGGTGTACTCCAACAGCCCCTCTTCGCCAAACTCGACACCGAAGCCAGACATCTTGCAACCTCCGAATGGACAGTGCGGCAGCACTTCGGCGTGGTTATTGATCCAGGTCGTGCCGCACTCCAGCTGCGAGGCGACTTTGCGGGCGCGCTCAATATCGCTCCCCCAGACAGAGCCGCCCAGTCCAACATCGGTGGCGTTCGCCATCGCGATCGCCTCGTCGAGATCGGAGTACTTCACCACCGGCAGAACCGGACCGAACTGCTCTTCCTGCACGATGCGGGCACTGTTATCTACACCGGCAACGATCGTCGGCGGGTAGAAATAGCCTGCCCCCGGTAGCTGTTCACCACCGCAGAGGATATTCGCGCCCTGGTTACGGGCATCCTCGACCAGTTCCTTGACCAACTCCAGCTGATCCTTATTCTGTACCGGACCGAAGGTGACACCCTCTTCTAGGCCGCCCCCGACTTTCTGCTCCTGTGCGATGCCACTCAGACGTTGGCAAAGCTCGTCATACTGGGACTCGTGCACATACAGACGCTTCAGCGCGGCGCAGGTCTGGCCCATGTTCAGGAACGAAGTCTGGAAGATCGCCGGAGCGAGCTTGTCCAGGTCGGCATCCTCGAGCACGATGCCGGCATCATTGCCGCCCAGTTCCAGCGTTAGCCGCTTCAGATTGTCGGCGGCGTTGCGCATGATGCTCTGACCTGTCGGCGTGGAGCCGGTAAAAACGATTTTGTTGATACCCGGGTGACCGCTCATGGCGCTACCGATGCCACGCTCGGCGCTCATGCTGTTGATGACCCCAGCCGGAACCACTTCGTTGATCAATTCAACCAGGCGCAGGGTGTTGAACGGCGTCATCGACGATGGCTTGATGACGACGGTGTTGCCGGTGCGCAGTGCCGGCATCACGTGCCAGACGGCGATCATCAGTGGCCAGTTCCAAGGTGTGATCGAGCCGACGACACCCACCGGCTTGCGGTGCAGCTCGACCAGGCGCTCCGGGCTGTCTTCGATTACCTTGACCGGAATTTCCTGCTCCGCGGCGTAGCGGGTCCAGGCGACCGCGCCACCCACTTCCATCTGCGCCAGCGCCATAGGCTTGCCCTGCTCGCGCACAACGATTTCGGCCAATTCCGCCGCATTGGCTTCGATCTTGTCGGCGATCTTGTGCAATATCGCCTGAAGTTCGGCGTCCGGTGTGTGCTGCCAAGTCTTGAATGCCTCCGTCGCCGCTGCAACCGCTTCGTCAAGCTGCGCTCTGGAAGTGGCGCTGCACTCGGCAAAGCCTTCACCGGTGGCCGGATCAATCACTGTAAAGGGCGTCTCCGCACCCTTCACCGCTTGTCCGTTGATGATATTCGAGGGTATATTGATCATCTTGAGATCCTCTGAAACACGGTAGCATCAGGCAGTCGAACCCCCCACCGCTACTTGGATTAGTGCTCGTCCGTCTTATCAGAACGGTACGATGGCAATGAGCTGGGCATAGACGTTGGTGTCGTCATTGCCCTGAATGCTGGAGGCAGAGTCAGGCGTATAGAAACCGACCAACGGGCTGATGATCAGGTGATCCATCGCCACCCATTCGGCCCAAATGTCAATCTCCCGCGCATCGTTGTCGCCGGATCCGCCTACAGTATTGCTAAAGTCAAAGTAGGATGTGCCGACTGTCAGCAACTCGGTCGGATTGGCCTTG
Source organism: Vreelandella rituensis (assembly GCF_003336665.1). Lineage (GTDB taxonomy): Bacteria > Pseudomonadota > Gammaproteobacteria > Pseudomonadales > Halomonadaceae > Vreelandella > Vreelandella rituensis. Next base: position 8,399 of record NZ_QPIJ01000053.1, read on the forward strand.
ACACCTAGGTAATGGATATCGGCATCAGTACCGAACGGACCGGCGTAGTTAGCAGCCACCTCACCCTGAAACCAGGTGCCGTAGCCGCGGTTGAAACCGAAGAACAGCGGATCGTAGCCTGAATCGTAGCTGGTGTAACGGTAGTTCACGCTCGGTGACCAGGGCGTATCGGCGAATGTCCAACCCGCCTCGGCATGCCAGGCGTTGGCATCGGGAGCGCTATTACCCTGGGATTGATCCACGTATTCGGCTGCCAGGAACAGATTCTCGACGCCGGCGTTACCCTGGTAACGGATACTGGTGGTTTTCTGGCCATCACGCCCTTCATAGCCCCAGAATCCCGCCTCGGTATCGTTTACATCAAGCCCTTCAAGATACATCAAGCCGTAAGTGCCTTTGTCAGTCACGTACTCGGCATTGATACCGGCCATCTCGACGCTGGCCTGGGCAGGATTATCCGATTCAAACCAGAACAGATCGGAACGCAGCCCCTTGTCACCACCAAAACGCAGCACGGCGGTCTGATCGAACGCCTTGCGCGCCGCCAACCAATAGGCACCGCCCCGGTCCATGCTGACAGGTGCTATGCCATCAAGGCCTTCGCCCATATTGAGAGCATCGCCGTTGAGAATGAAACCATCCCCGATGGTGAGGTTCTGACGACCAGCGGAGAGTTCAAACATACCGGTACGGTAGCCCAGGTACAGGTCTTCGAAATCGGTTTCACTTTCATCCCCGATAGTCAGGCCGGCTGCATCGCCATCGCCCCTAGTGCCGGAGGTCAACACATTGGCGGCACCAAAGAGTTCACCCTTGCCAATCGCTTGAGTTCCGGAGAAGCCGTACTTGGCATATCCTTCGGTCCAGGATGGATCAGAGTCCGGGTTGCCGTAGCTTTCTTCGCTGCTGAAATAACCGACGATCACTTCCAGATCAAAGTTCAGCTCGGTGCCGTCTTCGCTGTGCAGATTGTACGCAGACGCCGGTGCCGAGATGGCGACCGCGACGGCGGTAGCTAGCAGAGAGCTGGGAGTTTGGCGGAAAATAGTTCTCTTCATGGACCTCATTCCTTAGAGGGTGCAGGCCAGTCATCATTAAACTGTCACCCTGCACGGCGGGTTATCTAACAGCTTCAAGAGTAGAGCGACTCTGTAAACCAGATTCAGCGTTTACGTGCTACTTTGTGGGAAGATGTAACAGACTTTAATAGGTTTAGTGTGCGGCGCCGCGCAGCCACTAGCGCTTGCCACCGACCTCCTGCTCCGCATGAACCGTCGCCACTTGGTACGAGCGTGAACAGCCGGGCTACTGGCGCAGTAAAACTCCTACTTGAAGTCGCTACACCCACCCCTGTTGCAACATCCAATGTGCCAGTTGTACGCCGCGCTCGGCCCCCAACGATTCGCCGAGCACATCGGCCACCGGACGGTGCTGGGCGCGGATGCGGCGTAGCAGGGGCGCAAGCTCCAACCCGTTCAGGTGCCAGATGCCCAGCGGCTGGTCCGGCGTGATGACGACCTCGACTTGGGTGATCAGCCCATCCTGCACCACCGGCCGCCAATCGGTGGTGACCTTATCCGGCGTCACCTCGCTGTGCAGCGGCGTTGTATCGGGCCAGTGGCTGCGTTTTTGCCAAAATGCTTGATCCGGCCACTGTGATTCCTGGGCGTAGAAGTCACGACCGATGCGAGCGAAGCGGTAAAACAGCCCTTCGATCCGCTGTTCATGAAACTGGCACGCCAGACCGTTCTGCTCCGGGTTCTGCAGCAGCGTGTTGACCACCGCTGGCGCCTGCAATGCGGACGAGAGCGCCTGGAAGATGCCGTTGCCGGAGAGCGGGTCCACCGCCATCGCAGCATCACCGACGCGAATCCAATTGTCGCCGGCAATGCGCTCGCACAGCACCGGGGTGCTGATACGGGCACGCACCTCACCCACCGGCTCAGCGCCCTCGATAAACGGCTGCGCCTGTTCCAGCTGTTCGAGACGAGTACGACACCAATCCCCCAGCGCCTGCTTGGGAGGAAGCCTGGTGCTGTCGGCATCGACCGTCAGTTGCAGGTAGCGTCGTCCATCGACGCACTGTGCGAGCCAGGCCCACCCTTCGGCAAAGCTCTGCACAGCCGATCGGGCCGGCCCGACCGGGCCCTGCCAGTACTGCAACAGCGACAGCGTCTTTCTGCCCTGCACCCGGGGCACACCCGCCGCGGGCGCGGCGCGTCCACGCGCCTCGACAAGAAACTCACATTCAAGGGCGGCAGGCTCAGTGTCCGCCTCGACTTCGATCACATGGCGCTCTCCCAGGAAGCGATGACGCTTGACTCTCCCCTCGATGACGGTGATCCCCTCTGCCGACAGATCCTCGAGCAACGCTGCATCAAATCTCTGCCGTACGACCAGATGCTCGGTGTTGGCGGCGCTGGTCTGGCCATTCCAAGTCACCTGGCGAGGCGAGGCGGATGCCACCCTCTCCAGCGCCCGCTGGAAACCGGCGCCGCGCAATCCCTCGATGGCGCGAGCCGAGATTCCCTCTACCGCATCGAACGGACGCGGCTCGCTGACAACGGTCACGGGATAGCCCATTCGCCTGAGGCCGATCGCCACGGCGCCACCGGCAGGACCAGCGCCCAGCACCAGAATACGTTTAGACATCATTTGACCCTCCGCTCGGGACCATGGTAACGGGACTGCCCGATCAGCCACTGGCGTGCCTTGCTCAGGCGCGGTCTGTCTGCATGCTGCTGAAGATAACGCGCCAGATGTGCGCTCATATGGGCACAACCCAGGCTCGCTCCAGACAGTTGAAGGCGCTCATACAGGGGACGCACGCAACCGCCGAAATCGGCGAACGCTGTTTCCAGATAGGCGATCTCCTCGCGTGCGCAACGGGCATCCCCGGTCATGCGAAACACACCCGGATAGGCGGCCGGAAACACGGGGTCACCTCGTGCCGGGCTTGAGGCGCAGAGCAGCACACCCTGTTTAAGTGCCCGCTCGCACGCCTCACGCAGCACACCCCGATCCTGACGCAGCCCCAGGCTCAGGTTGATGATCTGCACGTCGCACTCAAGCAGCCAGTCGATCGCCGCCGCTACCTGGGTCGCGGTCGTCGCCAGCCGCTGCTGGAACACCTGAGCGCTGAACAGCTTGGCCTGGGGCGCCAGTGTCGAAATCACCCCGACAATGCTGGCGCCGTGACCGAGCCGGTCAGGAACTGACTCTTCCCGCCACAGTGCATCATCACGCAGGACAAACGCTGCCGAGTCCGCCACCGTCTGGTAATTGTTGCAGCCGGAGTCGACAATCCCGATACGCACGGGATCAACTGGCATGGCTCACCTCCGTTGGTATCAGCTCGATCGCGCTCAGATGACCGTTCTGCAGCAGCAGACGATGGTCACAACCGGCCAGCGTCGAGGGCCGATGGCTGATCAGGATCCGGGTGCGACCGGCGAAAAGGCGATCCACTGCGGCGATCACCTGCTGCTCGGTCTTCTCGTCGACGGCCGAAGTGGCCTCGTCGAGCACCAGAATCGCCGGCTGCTGCAGCAGCGCCCGAGCGATGGCGATGCGCTGTTTCTGCCCCCCCGACAGCTGCTGGCCGCGTTCGCCCAGCAGCGTACCCAGCCCTTGCGGCAGCTGTTCGATTAGCGCTTCGAGCTGGGCATCGTAAGCCGCCTTCAATACTTCACCGTCGCTGGCGTCGGGTCGGGCGTAACGCAGGTTATCGGCCAGCGAGCCGCGAAACAGCGTGATCTCCTGCGACACCACGGCAATGGTGCGGCGCAGGTCACTCAGTGCAAGCGTACGAATATCAACCCCTTCGAGACGAATGCAGCCCTGCTGTGGATCGTAGTGGCGCTGCAGCAGATCGATCAGCGTGGATTTGCCAGCGCCGGAGGCACCGGCCAGCGCAACCTTGCCGCCGGCCGGAAACGTCACACTGACGCAGTTGAGCACCGGCGTGCGGTCCTCATAGGCAAAGCTGACCTGCTCCAGCACCAGCGACCCCTTCAGCGGCTGCGGCAGCGCGCAAGGCTCGACCGGCGATTCGATTTCGGCGTCTGTCAGGCGCAGTTCGCTGACGCGGTTCAAGCTCACACTCATGCGCTGGATCGCGACGTAGAGCCCGAGCAGACTATTGACCGGACCGGTCGCCATACCCAGATACGTCGAGAAGGCGATCAACGAACCGAGCTGCCATTGACCCTGAATCACCCACCAGCCGCCGATCAGAAACGCAGCGGCACGCGTCAGCGAAGTCAGGGTGCCGGGGATGGCGTGGGTAAAGAACTCGGTCACCTGCAGCGTCAGCAACTGGCCGAGGTAGTTGCTGTTGAGGCCGTCGAGCCGGTCGCGCTCGCGTCCTTCCTGGCCGGTGGACTGGATGAACTTGATCGCCGGCAGCGTCTCGACCAAAAAGCTGGAGATATCTGCCGAGCGCTCGCGCATCTTGCGGGCATGATGTTCCACCTTGCGCCGCATCCAGCGCAGCCAGAGCACCTCGAGCGGGATCAGCACCAGCACCAACAGCGAAAGTGTTGGCGATAACGTCACCAGCAGTACCAGCGCCCCCACCAGACCGATGATGCTGCTGACCGCCGAGAACAGGCTGTCGACAGCGAAGCGCTGGATAGCCGCCACATCACCGTCCAGACGCGAGAGCAGATCACCCACTCGGCGCTGACCGAAGAAACTCGGTGACAACCGCTGCAAGTGCGCGTAGACGTCCGTGCGCAAGGCAAACAATATCTGGCCCGAGAGGCGGGTATGAAGATAACGGTTCACGCCAGCCAGGGCCGTACCCAACACCCCGACCACCACCATCGCGATGGCGACCTGAATCAGGGTGCGGTAGTCACCGGCGAGCAGGCCGTTGTCAATCAGCAGCTTGGTCAGCCAGGGCTGCAGCAGCACCAGCGCTGAGGCCAGCAGCGACAGCATCAACAGTCCAGCAATCGCTTTTTTCTGCGGTTTGACGAAGCTGTACAGCCAGCGGAACCCCTGCTCTAGTCGGCTCCGGTCTTGGGCGTGAATAGCGCGCACCAGCCATTTAAGCATGCTGATTCTATCCTCAGTTCAGAAACAAAACGGGTGCAACCGCCTGTGACGGATGCACCTTCTGATCGTGGCCAGTTCAGCTCGAGGCTAGGTACGGGATGACCGCAGCCCTACTCTGGCTTCATCCCGCACCGTGGTAAAACCAACAACCGGTATTAATCCCGGATCGTTGCCACGCGCAGATCCGAGGTGGACATATCGCCGGAGAGCTGGATTGAGCCGATCTTTTCCAGCGTATCCGAATCGTGGATCGAGATGTCGCTGCTTGCCCCCCCTACGTAGATGGTCTTACCATCCGCCGAGATATTCAGGTCGTAGTAGGTATGCGGCATTTCGTGCACGGCGACGGTTTCCTTCTTGCTGATGTCGTGCTTGGACAGGGTGTTGAAGGCTCCGTACAGGATGTTCGGGTCATGGGGGTGGCTGATGAAGTTGAAGACGATGAACTCGAACGGCACCATCTCCACGCGCTCGGCTTCACCGGTTTCCAGATCCACCCGGCTCATGCCCCACCACCACTCGGCCGTCTCGAAGTTCCAGCTTTCATCGGTGAACTCCGCCGTCACGTACGGCATGATGTACTCGTTGCTCTGCTCACCCTGGCTGTGCATCGCAAACGCATCGGGCGGCAGCCACAACGGACCCTTATCCCAGCTCTGCAGTGGTGTCACCATGCGGATTTCACCGGTTTTCGGGTTGATCGCCTTGACATCGCCTCCCCCCAGGATCACTTCGCCCTGAACGGTGGTGGCGATCTTGGTGATGCGTCGATCCACCGGGAAGGTCCGTACCGGCTGAGCGCCGATACCATCGGCCACATTGAACACCGCCAAGCGCGGCTGCTCGACAGTGAAGCGATCACGCTCGAGACCAAACGGGTTCTGGACCGTGTACAGCTCCTTGCCATCAGGGCTTACGGCCACGGACTGGAACGTCTTCACCTTCAGCGTCTTCGTCGACTGGGCTGCGTGAAAGGTGATGTCACAGCTACGGATATCGAAACCGTAGACATCTTCCATGCCGTTGCTGAGCACGTAAGCGCTCTTGCCATCTGGCGCCAGCGCGATCGAACCGGAACCAAAGTTGCCCGGTACTTCGCAGGTGCGCTCGACCTGGTTGGTCTTCATGTCGATAACCTGCAGATGACCCGGGCGGGTCACGGTGAGCAGGTATTCCTGGGCCGCCTGGGCCGCCGGAGCAACGGCACCCAGCAGCGCTGCGGCACCGAGCGAGCCGACCAGCGCGGTGGACTTTAACATCTGAGTCAATTTCATTTCCGGGCTCCCTTATTCGCCATCCTCGTAGATACCATCCAGCTTGCGCCAGTCTTCATTGGCCTTGGCCACGTCCTTGTTCCAGTCTGGATAGGTGTTCATGGTGTCAGGCACCTGGGCCGGCCACCAGCAGGCATCGGCGCAACCGTACAGGTCGGATTCCATCGGCTGACACAGGGAACCGAGACCGCCGAATGGATCGAGCTCCCAGCCCGGATCAGTAGTCGCGGTACAGCCGACAACGGTCTGCATCGCGACCACGTCCTCGACCTCTTCGGGGCTGATCGCCTTGTTGATCAACTGAGCTTTCTTGTTCAGGGATTTCAAATGTTTCATCTCAGGCACTCCTCCTCGGAGAGACATATGCTTCAAAGAACCCTGGGTTCTCGAGCATGATCCGGGCATATACCTCCACACCAAAATCGACCCAATCGCGCATCAGGTCGCAGTAGTGATAGGAGGGATGGGTCGGATCTCCATATTTGGCATAACTTTCGTGGTAGCAGCCACCAGAACAGAGGTTGCGGATACGGCAGGTTTCGCAGCCGGTATTGCTTCGATCGAGACGCTTTTCGACGAACTGGGCGAGGCGCGGCTTGTCGATGCCGTGGGTGACATCGCCGAACAGCTCCATGTCGGAACCGGTGAAGCGATGGCAAAGGTTGAGGCCACCGTCCTTGTCCACGGCCAGCAGCCCGATCCCGGCACCGCAAGGCACCAGCTTCTTGTTGCCCTCGTACATGTCGGTGATCAGCTGATGCATGTTGCCGTAACCGAAGTTCTCGTTACGCAACGCCGCGTCAAGATAGCGTCGACCCAGTCGCTTCATGCCGGCAAACACCTCTGTGAGTTCCTCGCCGGTCAGGTTGTACTCGGCGATATCCCCTGAGGTCACAGGACCGAAGCCCACCTCGAAGAAGCCAAGCTCGCCGGAGAGATGATCATAGATTCGTTCCACATCAGTGATGCCTCGGGTCAGCGTGACGCGACAGCCGACCGGGCGTGCCGTATAACGCTTGAGCAGCATCTCCACCTTGCGCCTGACGACATCGTAGGTCCCCTGACCGCCAACGGTGATCCGGTTCTTGTCGTGCATCGCTTTGGGACCATCCATCGAGATGGTGAGGCCAAAGCGGTGCTCGTTGAACCAGTCCACCAGCTTTTCGGTCAGCAACGTGGCGTTGGTGGTCATGGTGAAATCCACAGTCGCATCGAGCTGTGCGAAGCGCTTCTCGCAATAGGCCACAACTTCGCGGATCAGCGGCATGTTAGAGAGCGGTTCACCGCCGAAGAAGACAACATTGTAGTTGGCCTGGTCGGGTGATTCGCGCAGCAGCATCTCCACTGACTGAATCGCCGTCTCGTAGGCCATCTTCTCACCCTTGGACGGGATGGTCAGATCCTCCTTGTAGCAGTAGGTGCAGCTCAGGTTGCAGCCGGTATTGACGTTCAGCACGATGGTGGTCAACGGAAACTTCGTGACCTGCTGCGGGGCAGGATTGATCCGGGCCACGGTGCCGGCATCGGAGATCACCTCCAAGGAGCGCAGCTCGTCCAGAACTTCCATCACGTCCTGCTGTGAATAATGGGCACTGAGTCCAGCCAGTTGCTCCTGCGTCACCTGCTCGTGGGTATCGAACAGCACCAGCAACTCGCGCCCGAGATCATCGAGCTCGAAGATGCTGCTGCTGGGGATGTGAAATAGCATCTGACGAGCGTCGACATCGACCCTGTGCAGATTCGGTTTCACCAGCGTCATGGCTCCCATATTCACCTCTTTTTGTTCTGTGGGGTGGCTACCAAGCGGTTATCAGTCCAGCACACGCTCGACAAAGTCGGGAACGGACACCAGCATGCTGCCTCGCCCTTCCACCTTGCTGTCGCCATCGTCGACAGTGGCCACGACATTCAGGCGACCGACGTTGTTGGCTGACATCTTTCGCTCCGGGTTGGGTCCGGCATCGCCTGGAATGAACATCCCGGCTGGGGTGATCTCGCCGGCGTACAGGTGGTCCTTGTCATGCTCGGCGACTTCGTCGACCGGCTCGATCGACCAGCTGGCCGGCATGTAGCCCAGGCGTACGTCATCGTCGGTGCCGGCTTCGCCGTCGGCTCCGGCGCTGTAACCGATGGCACGATAGGTGGCACGCACCTTCTCCATCTCACCGCCATTACCGCCGATACGTGTGACCGCGTTGGTCGGAGTGACATCGACACGGGCGACCTGATCAAAGACAGCGAGGGCGACGGTGCTGTCGGCGGAACCAACCTGCACATCGTTTACAGCCGGCGTCCCTGTCGCTGTGGCCGTGACCACGATGCGATCCTTGGAACGCGCAATGACCTCATCGATACGCACGCCATCGCCCAGATCGATATCGCCATCCAGGTTCTGGCCGACGATGACCAGCTCGGCGGATTCACCCGCTTTCAGATAGCTCGGCATCACGGCAACCACCTGCGCTTTGCCGGTATCCTTCACCGCGCGCAGTTCGCCACCGATCTCGTCTTCCATCGCCAGGAACATGCGTCCTGCCATGACCTGGCCGTCCTTGTCAGCGGCCATCACCTGGCGCATCTTGACGCTGTCGATAGTCAAGGTACCGCGCCATTCATAGCCGGTGTAGACCGTCGCCTTGCCGCTGCCTTCGATAACGGCGCCATCGGCGTAGTTACCTTCAAGCTTGAGGTTGTAACGGCCATCATCATCCGTGGCAGCGGTCATCCAGGCAGAGAACTCGCCCTTGCCCGGCACATAGCCCGTGACGCGCCAGCGGCCCTTCAGATCGACCTTTTTGGCCTTGCTCCAGTTATTCCACTCGGGTGTGTCCAGCGGATATTGCTCGCTCAACTGGGCCGAGGTCTCATTATGCGCCAGCTGGTACCAGGGGCGATCGCGCGAGCCAGCGTGCAGCTCGATACCGGGGAACTGGGCCATGTGGAAATCGACCAACATCTGCCATTCGTCCAGAGTGCGGCGCTGCAGGCCGAAGCGAGCGGCACTATGGCAGCGCGCGCACATCTGCATCAGGTTCTCGTCCACGCCGGACTCGACCAGATTGGTGTCTTGCTCGAGCAGATAACGGAACGGTGCGGCCTCTTCCGGCGCCAGGCCCTGTGTATCCGACAGATACTTGATCAACTCCCGCTTCTCTTGCGCGCTGATCTTGGCATCGCGCAGATGCTCCATGCGGTTAAGTGTCATGTGCCAGCCTTCAGGCGTCTTGCGCTGATCGCTGATACGCGAAAAGGTGGAATTCGCCGCATCACTCGATTCGGTATGACACGCCAGACATCTGTCCCGGATAATCTCCTGCGCATCCGTAGCCAGGGCTGCTGGGCTGAGCAGCCCCGCCAAGGCCAGCGCCCCCGTACCCATAAGCACGCGCTTTAATCTGTTGTTATTCAATGCCATCACTCCCTTACTGATCAGGATGGTTGCCAGTTGTCAATTAACGGGGACATTACCCCCTCGATCGCCAAATTAACCCGGCGGTGTAAATGAAATTCCGACGAAACTTAGCGTTTTGTCTCGTTATATAACGAGTTGTAATAGCATCCTCCTCACTATCGCTTCGAATTTGAGCGCAGCTCGCGCCACCCCGCCGGATCCTGGCCATAGCCGACGTTGCAACCTGGGCGGTCATATTGATACAGGAGATTTCCGAGTCGGACTTTGCATGTGTCGCAATGTGGTAGATTATGGTTAAAAGGAATGAAAACCGTGCAGGATACCGTTACGTTCAACACATACCCAGGCAGGTGTTTCCCACAGCATGACCATGACCAATTCCATTCACATCCTGATCGTCGAGGACGATATAGCCTCCCGCTCGCTGCTGGTCAGTCATTTCGAGAAGGAGGGTTATCGCGTCAGCGAGACCGACCAGGCCGATGACCTATGCGACCGCGTGCGCGACGAGCAGATCGACTTGGTGCTGCTCGATATCAGCCTACCCGGTCGCGATGGCTTGACACTGACCCGCGAGCTGCGTGCTCACTCGCGGGTCGGCATCATCCTGGTCACCAGCAAGGGCGACGAGATCGACCGTATCGTCGGGTTAGAACTGGGCGCCGACGACTATGTCACCAAACCGTTCAACCCGCGAGAGCTGCTGGTAAGAGCGAAGAACCTGCTCTGGCGGGTTCATAGCGGCGCCCAGTCCACCGCGACCGGCAAAAACTCCCAGCGCAGCGGCTGGCGGTTCGAAGGCTGGACGCTGGATCCGCAGAAACGGCAACTGACGGGGGCACAGGGACACAGAGAACGCCTGCCCGAGGGCGAGTTCAAACTGCTGCGCACCCTGATGACCCATCCCGGCCAGGTGATGTCACGTGATCAGTTGATGGACGCGATCCACGACCGGGAATGGACTCCCAACGACCGCACGGTGGATGTGCTGATCGGTCGCCTGCGACGCAAACTCGGTGATAACCCGTCCAACCCGCAGCTGATTCTCACCGCCCACGGGGCCGGCTACATGTTCGCCGGTGACGTGAGCCGATGAAGGCACCGCGCGGCTACCAGTCGGTCAGGCGTCTGCATCACCGGCGCGGCTGCCTAGTCAGTCGCGCCATCCGTCTGCACGACAAGCGCAACGTCATCATCAAGCAGCTCGACCAGGCAGAGTGCAGCCGCGAGAAGCTGAGCCGGCTGCAGCACGAGTATGAACTGCTCGACAACCTTCGGATTTCTGGCGTCGTCCGTCCTCTTGAGCTGCTACCAACTCCCGACGGGCTTGCCTGCATCTTCGAGGACAAGGGCGCTGTACCGTTGCGCCAGCTGATGGCCGAGCGAAACCTGGACTGGTTTCAGTGGCTGCCGGTAACGATCCGCATCGCCGAGTTGCTGGGCCAACTGCATGAAGCCCAGGTGATCCACAAGCAGATCAATCCAGATCATATCCTGCTGCATCCAATCACTCTCGAGCCGCTGCTGACCGGCTTCTCGCTCAGTACCCAGCTAGCCCGCGAGCAGCCGAACTGGCACACCCCGGTACTGAACGTAGCGGAACTAGCTTATATCGCACCTGAGCAGACCGGACGAATCAACCGCACCATCGACTATCGAACCGACTACTACGGCCTGGGCGCCACGCTGTACGAGTTGATGACCGGTCATCCGCCATTTTCAGGCAATGGTGGGATGGAGCTGGTGCATGACCAGATCGCGCGCCAGCCCCGCCCGCCCCACAAGATCAACCCGCAGCTGCCGGAAATGATGTCGGGCATCCTGCTCAAGCTTCTGGCCAAGGACGCCGCGCAGCGCTACCAATCCACGGTCGGGCTGGTGCATGACCTACGCCGCTGCCAGCACGAGTATCAGATCTGCGGCAAGATCGAGCCGTTCGACCTGGGCTTGCATGACTGTTCCGCGCGTTTCCAGATTCCGCAGCGGCTGTATGGACGCGAACCGATCCTGCAGCACCTGCGTGAGCAGGTCGACCACTGCAGCCTGGCCGGCCAGACACTGGTCATGATCAGCGGCTACGCGGGCGTGGGCAAGTCGAGCCTGGTGCATGAGCTACGCCAGTACGTCAACGAATGCGACGGCCGCTTCATCAGCGGCAAGTTCGATCAGTTTCGCCGCAACCGCCCCTATTTTGGTATTTTCCAGGCCCTTCAAGACTTTGTACACCAGTTACTGACCGAGCCAGAGTCTCAGGTGGACTACTGGCGCGAAACACTCAAGAGTAGCATCCGCGGCCAGGGCCAGACACTGCTGAAAATGATTCCCGAACTGGAACTGATCATCGGCGCGCAACCGGAGCTGCCGCCGGTCACGCCGGCAGAGGAACAAAGTCGCTTTTCACGCATGCTGCTGCGGATCCTGCACGTACTGTGCAGCGCCGAACGGCCGCTGGTGTTCTTTCTTGACGACCTGCACTGGGCAGACCTTGCCTCACTGCAGCTCTTGGAGATGCTGGCCCAAGAGCGAACCCCGCTGCACCTGCTGCTGATCGGCAGCTACCGAGACCAAGAGCTGCAGCCGCCCCATACGCTGAAGATCTGGCTTGAGCGACTGCGCCAGATCCAGCCGGTCACTGACATTCATCTGGAGCCATTGAACCAGCACCAGATCAACCATCTGCTCGCAGACACCCTGCGCTGCGACCTCCAGAAGTGCCATAATCTGGCTCGCCTGTGTGCCCAGAAGACCCAAGGCAATCCCTTCTTTCTGAGCCAATTCCTCTACTCACTGCACGAAGATGGCCTGATCGGCTTTCGCAGCCAGCGCTGGCAGTGGGACGAGGCAGCGATCGATGCCAAGGCGATGACCGACAACGTCATCTCCCTGATGGTCAGCAAGATTCAGGGCCTGCCACGGACAACCCAGAACGTGCTGCCGCTGGCAGCCAGCATCGGCAGCAGCTTCAACCTGCGCACGCTGGCGGTGGTCAGTCGGCTCGAGCCCGCCACCGTCTTCAGCAGCCTCTGGCCGGCGATGATTGAGGGGCTGATTATCCCGCTCGACGTCCAGTATCGGCCATTCGAACAGCTCGATCCGAACCGCGCCCGCTACCGCTTCGCCCATGACCGGATCCAGCAGGCGGCCTACTCGTTGATTCCGCAAGACCAGCGCGAAGCGCTGCATCTGCAGATTGGCCGCCAACTGCAGCGGAGCCTGTCAGCACAGGAAGTCGACAACCGGATCTTCGAGATCACCAACCACCTGAACCAGGCAGTCGAGCTGATGCAGGCCACCCACGAGCGTACAGACCTGGCCGAGCTGAACCTGCGCGCTGCGATTCGCGCCCGGGAGTCTGCCGCCTTTGATGCGGCCTTGGACTACCTGAAAGCTGGGCTTACCCTGCTGCCAAAGGAGTGCTGGGAGCAGCACTACACCCTGACGCTGGACCTGCACTCCATGGCCGCCGAGATCGCCAGCATCCGCGGCGAATCGCCGTTGATGGAACAGCTGATCAAGGTGGTGGAGGAGCATGGGCGCAACCTGCACGACACGCTGCGCGTGCAGGAGCTACGCATCCGCTCGCAGGTGGCGAGCAATCAGTTCGGCGAGGCGCTGCACACCGCGCTCGACCTGCTGCATCAGCTCGGCGTCGAGATCCCCCAGCGTGCAACCCCGCTGCAGATCGCCTACAGTCATCACCGTATCCGCTGGCTGCTCGGACGGATGCCGCCGGAGCGGATTCTGCAGCTGCCGGCAATGAAATCGCCGGAACTGCGCGCCGCAATGCCGCTGCTGGCCAGCATGTTTGGTGCGATCAAGTTCTCGAGCTCGGATCTGCGTCCGCTGGTCATGGCAAAACAGGTGGAGCTGACGCTGACCGAAGGTACCACCCCAGCATCCGGCCTCGCCTTTGCCGGCTACGGCGGCGTGCTCTGCGGCCAATTCAACGATATTGAGCGCGGCTATCAGCTCGGCCAACTGGCGCTGGAGATCGACCGGCGCAGCCCAGCCCTAGCCAGCCCACACCGCACCCACATACTGTACAACTCCTATATCCGCCATTATCGCGAGCCGCTGTCGGTCTGTACCGAAGCACTGTTCGAGGCGCACCAGCAGGCGCTCGAATATGGCGACCTAGAGTGGAGTGCGTATGCGCTGGCCGGCCATATTCAGTACCGGTTTCCGCTCGCCGCCAATTACGACGAACTCCAGCCACAGCTGGAGCGGTATGCCGAGCATCTGCGCCAGTCCGGCCAGCAGCAGTCACTGCAGTATTCACTGTTCGTGCTGCAGACACTGGAAAACCTGCGTGGCCGCAACCGCGAGCCTAAGCGTCTTGACGGGCGCTTTTACCAGGAGAGGCGCGACCTGCCCGAACTGGAACGGGAAAACCACCGCACCGCCATCTGCCTGCACCACTACTACAAGGCGCTGCTGAGCTATCTGCTGGGCGACTTTGAATCCGCACTGTCCCACAGCGAGACAGGCAAACAACTACTGGGCTCCATTAGCGGTACCCATACGGCACCGAGCCTACTGTTTTTGAATGCGTTAAGTATCCTGGCTCGGCTGCCGGCCATCAGCATCCTGCAGCAGCCGGCCCGACTCAAGACCGTGCGTACCACGCTAAGCCAGCTGCGCCGTCTGTCGCGCCATACTCCTTACAACCTGCGTCATCTTCACGATCTTTTGAAGGCGGAACTGCTGCGCAGCAAGCGTAAGTTCACCAGGGCCATGGAACTGTACGAGCAGGCGATTGAACAGGCACGCCAACAGGGATTTAGGTTGTACCAAGCGATGGCCAGCGAGCTTGCCGGACGCTTCTACCTTGAATGGAACAAGCCAGGTGTTGCGCGTACCTACCTTGAGGATGCCCATGCGCTCTACGTCCAGCTTGGCGCACGCGCCAAGCTGGACCAGATGCAGGAGCATTACCCTCTCGATCTGGATGCGCGCGGCACCACACCGGCAGAAACGGTACATGGCCTAGCAGCGAAGGGGACGGCGCTGAACAACCAAGCACTGGACATCGGTTCGGTCATCAGCGCCTCCCAGGCGATCTCCGACGAGATCGTGCTCGAGCGTCTGCTCGACCGGCTGATGAAACTAGCGATCCAGAATGCCGGCGCCCAGCGCGCGGTGCTAGTCATGAACCGCCAGCAGCGACTCTACGTTGAGGCGGAAACCTGTATCGACCGTGCCTCAGGGCACAACCTGCCGCTGCCGCTCGAGCAGAGTCAGGAACTGTTGCCGCTCAGCATCATCCACTACGTGGCGCGCACCAAGAACGACGTGGTACTCGGCAATGCCGTGGAGCACCAGATGTTCCAGCAGGACGGTTATATCCGAGCCCGGCATCCGCGATCGCTGCTGGCGACCCCGATTCTCTACCACGGCGAGCTGACCGGCATTCTGTACCTGGAGCACCGCGAGAGCCGCGGCATCTTCAGCCGCGAACGGCTCAAGACGCTGCAGATTCTCACCTCCCAGGCGGCGATTTCGATCGAGAACGCCAAGCTCTATGAAAGCCTGGAACAGTCGGAACGGGAGTACCGGTCGCTGTTCGAGAATGCCAGCGAGGGACTTTTCCGTATCGACCGGCGCGGACGTTTCATCTCTGCAAATCCGGCTCTGATCGACCTCCTCGGCTACCCAAGTGCCGAGCAGTTTCACCATGCCGTCACCGATGTGATCCGCCATTGCTTCGTCGACCGAGAAGAATGCCGCCGCTTTCTGGCCACTCTCACGGTCGGCGAGCGGGTGCAGGACTTCGAGACACGCTGGCACCGCCTCAATGGTAGCGAAGTGTACGTATCGATCTCCGCGCACCGTATCACCGACGAGCAAGACCAGCTCCAGTTCTACGAGGGGTCACTGACCGATATCAGTGCCCGCAAGGCGAAAGAGCAGGCGGAGCTGGCGCGTCAGAAGGCGGAAGTCGCCAACGAGGCAAAGACCCAGTTCCTGACTACGATGAGCCATGAGATCCGCACACCGATGAACGGCATCCTCGGCATGGCCCAGTTGCTCAAGCGAAGCTCCCTGTCGATTGCCCAGATGGAACAGGTCGAGTCGATCTACCGCTCCGGAAAATCGCTACTGGCGATCCTCAACGATGTACTCGATTTCACCAAGATCGAGGCCGGCCAGTTGGAGTTCGAACAGCAGGATTTCGAGCTGCGCGCTCTGCTTGAACAACTGCATCGACTGTTACTGCCAATGGCACAGGAGAAGCAGATCGATCTGCTCCTGCGCCTGGCCGATAACGTACCGGCTCGTGTGCGCGGCGATGCCCGGGCATTGAACCAGGTACTGCTGAACCTGGTCACCAACGCCCTCAAATTCACGGATGAGGGCTATGTCCTGCTCAAGGCACAATCTCACGCATCCGATGACGGCTGGACGCTGCACTTTGATATCGAAGACAGCGGTATCGGTATTCCCCCGGAAGCACACGAACGCGTCTTCCAGCACTTCTCTCAGGCGGACAGCTCCATCACGCGCCGCTTCGGCGGCACCGGTCTTGGGCTATCAATCTGCAAGAAGCTGGTCGAACAGCAGCAGGGTCAGATCGGCTTCAACAGCGAGGAACACCGCGGCAGTCATTTCTGGATCGAACTCGACTACGCCCGGCCGGCTACCGAAGCCGCAACCGGTCACGGAAACACCGCAAGGCCGGTCAGGCTCGAGCGCATGCTCAGAATCCTGCTGGTCGAAGATACCGAAATCAACCAGGAGGTCACCGCCGGCCTGCTGCGCGGCGCCGGCCACCGGGTCGATATTGCCGACGATGGTTTCACAGCGTTGTCCCTGCACAACGATAACGACTACGACCTGATCCTGATGGATATTCACCTGCCGGACATGGATGGGCTCGAAACCACTGCCCGACTGCGCGCTCACCGAGATCCGGACAAGGCTTCCGTACCGGTGGTCGCCTTGACCGCCGCTATAACCAGTCGTGACCTCAGGCGCTACGAAGCCACGGGTATCGCCGCCGTGCTGGGCAAACCGCTGCAGTTCGAAGAGCTGGAACAGACGCTTGGACGCCTGTTCGCTGACACCACTACAGACAGCTCACAACAGGTCGCCAACGGCACAGCTACCGGGCCGGCCGCCGAAAACGCTCCGCTGCTCAACAGCTCCCTACTCGCCCAGCACGCCCAGATGCTGGGGCCCGAGCGCATGGGTGAGCTAATCGCAAAAATGGAACAACAATGCCGGCAATTACTCGACCAGCTAGAAAGCGCCGACGAAAGCCAACAGGCTACCCTGCTGCACAAGCTTGGCGGGGCCTGCGCAAACTTTGGCCTTCAGACGATGGCCGCGTGCTGTCGTGAGCTGGAATCGAAGACGCCGGTCGGGACAAAGAGTCTGGAAGAACTAGGTATGCTTTGGGCGCGAAGCCTCCATACATTGACAGGGAAGCAAACAAGGACAGAGTGTCATATCGAGGTCGCCGCTCCACAGCCGGTTCATACCCGCCGATAGGGACCGGGAGGGCTTAAAAGTCTCCTCGCCCGCATGCGATTTTCCACACATGACTCTACAGCCGATAATTTCCTCAGCAATGGTCTGGCGTTGGCATGAACCAGTCTCCATGGACTCAGCTGTCGTCCTCACGGATGGAGGACGAGTTACTACACAGCGGCTTGACGCTGGTCTCCATGTAAGGGAAAAACGGCAAGTTACTGACCAGCTCCTGCAGTTCGGCGTTGTCCTTGACATCGAAGATACCGACGTTCGAGTAGCTGTCGGCGACCCGCCACAAGTGGTGCCACTTGCCGGAACGTTGCAACTCCTGTGAGTAGGCCTTCTCGGCTGGCATGGATAGTGGCAACTTGACGGTCATTTCTACCTGAAACAGTATGTCTCTCCTCGTTAGTTGGGGCCTGGCAATATGCGCCTTTCCCACTGACTTGCGTACCTGCGTAGCTTAATTGCGCGAATAATGGGCAAGTTTGTCTTCATCCAATGTGATGCCGAGTCCCGGGCTTTGGGGCAGGTCGACCCCGAAGGCGTGGAAATTCAGTGGCTCGGCAACAATGTCGTCCTTGAGCAATAGCGGCCCGAACATCTCGGTACCCCAGTTCATATCTGGGAGCGTTTCCTACGCATGAAGAGAGGCTGCCGTGCCTCAGCACCTGACAGACACTGGCCCAGTTATGCCAGTGGTGCGAGACGGCGCATGGTCGCCGGGTGAGCCTGACGACGATGTGGAAGACGTTGGGCCGGCTGGGCCTCACCTTGAAAAAAACAGTGTGCGCAGCTGAACAGCAACGCCCCGATATTGCCCAGTCAAGACATGCCTAGGCGGCTAAACTGCCACATCTCGATACGCAGCGGCGGGTCTTTCTTGATGAAGCCTGGGCCAGCACCCACATGAGCCCTCCTCGGGGCTGCTCGCCGCGCGGCCAGCGTTGCTCTGGCCATGTTCCCTACGGCCACTGGAAGACGACCACCTTCCTTTGTGCCCTTCGTACGCAAGGGCTGATCGCCCCGTTGGTTCTCGATGGACCCATCAATGGATCCGCCTTTCGCGCCGGGGTGGAACAGGCGCTCGCCCCGACGCTGGGCGTCGGCGACATCGTCATCATGGATAACCTGAGCTCGCATAAGGTCGCCGGCGTGCGAGAAGCGATCGAAGCGCGGGGTGCCGAGTGACGCTATCTGCCACCTTACAGTCCCGATTTCAACCCGATCGAGCAGGTCTTTGCGAAGCTGAAAACGCTGCTGCGCAAGACCGCCGCTCGTACCGTCGATACGCTGTGGACGGCGATGGGCTCCCAACTGGATTGGTTCACTGCCAGCGAATGCGATCGCTATATCCGTCATTGCGGCTATGGCCAGTCAGGATGAAAGAGCTCTAAAGATGGGGGAGGATGTCAATTTCTTTTAGTCGCGTACATTCTGTTCGGGCGCTTGGTGCAAGAGCCTGCCGAGTGCCAGGTCCACCCAGACGTGTCACCGCTGAATTTTCAACACCGGTTTAACAGTCACGCCATTCTTCGAGTCCTCAAAGGCTTGATTAATTTCTGCAAATTCATAGAATTTGATTAGCTTGTCGAAGGGAAAGCGTCCCTCTTTGTAGTAGGCCACCAACTGCGGAATGAATACACGTGGCACAGAATCACCTTCGATAACGCCAATCATCGACTTGCCCTCAGCCATCAGATCGTGATGCACGTCGAGCGTCACCTCGGGTGTCACGCCGACAATCGCCGAGACACCCAGCGGGCGCAACGCCTGTAGCGACTGACGCACCACCGCCGGCACCCCGGTGGTCTCCACCGCAAACTCGCTGCCACCGCTAGTAATCTCGCGAATACGCTCGACCACATCGTCATGTTTGCCGTTGAGGGCGTGGGTGGCGCCCAGTTCGCGGGCCAGTTCGAGCCGGCTGTCATGGACGTCAATCGCGATGATATGCTGACAACCGGTAATTTTGGCCGCCATGATGGCGCTAAGTCCCACCGCGCCACAGCCGTACACCACCAAGCTCGAACCAAAGTCCGGCTTGAGCCGGTTTAATACCGTCCCCGCACCTGTCTGAATACCGCAGCCCAACGGGCCGAGCAGCGCCAGGTCCACATCCGAGTCGACCTTTACTGCGTTGCGGGCGCTGACCACGGCATGGGTGGCAAATGATGACTGTCCAAAGAAAGTCGCTAGGAGGCTGTCCGAGAATGGTGCGATATCGGCTATAATGGTGCCTCAACTTCAAAAAAGTCAAAAACGTCGCCATGAATGTCCCTCCGTTCAAAGAGATCCCGATCGAAGCGAACCAACACCTCTTGTTTCCCAGCAATCTCTTTGATTTGTTGGCCGACGACCATGACTGCTTTCTTTATGAAGAACTCTTCAAGCAGATCGACACCACCGCAGTCGAGCAACAATACAGCCATCTTGGCCAGCGGGCCTATCACCCCCGCCTGATCGTCTCTCTGCTCATTTATGCGTATAGCCATGGCGTGTTCAGTTCCCGTGACATTCAAAGGCGCTGCC
>NZ_QPIJ01000054.1 GCF_003336665.1 Vreelandella rituensis
GGCACCTTTGGCATGAGCGAATACGTCGAAGGCATCGAGATCGACGTGCCCCGGCTGGGCGGCAAACGCGAGAACGCTGGCCGCAAGCCCAAGGTGTTCGAGGACCAGGTGCGCAAGGAACTGGAGGACGCGGGCGAGGTTGAGTACGCCGTCTCCCGGGCGCGCAAGGAGGCATGGACGGCCAAGACTGTCGAGCTGGACTACCGCATCAAGGAGGGCGAGTACGTGAAGCGCGAGGCTGTGCGCGAAGCCTGCGCCACCGCGTTCGCATCCATCGCCCAGACCCTGCGCTCAATCCCCGACCTGCTGGAGCGGCGCGAGGGCGTGGCACCGGAGACCTGCGAAACGGTGAGCAAGACGATTGACGACGCACTGAACACCTTGGCTGAAGAGTTCGAATTGTTCGGAGGCTGAGTGGCAGACGATTTCACCAAAGCGGTACAGGACGTTTTCTCCCCTCACGCAGCGTTCCGACCACCCAAGCGGGTTTCCGTCAGCCAAGGCGCGGCCGCCTCGCTGATCGTCAAGCAGACCGGCGGCACCACCGCCCCATGGTCGGCCACCGAAACACCCTACATGTGCGAGCCAATCGACACGCTGGCGAGCCGCCGGCACGAGGCCGTCGCCTTCGTCGGTCCAGCACGGTGCGGGAAAACCGAGGGGTTGATCACCGGCTGGATGGCGCACGCCGTGGTCAACGACCCTGGCGACATGGCTATCATCCACATGTCCCAAGAGAAGGCGCGCGAGTTCTCCAAGACCACCGTGGACCGCGCACTGCGCCACAGCCCGGACTTGGCTGCGCTCGTCTCGCGCAACGCCAACGCCGACAACACGTTCGACAAGAGCTTTCGCCACGGCATGTGGCTCAAGATCGGCTGGCCCACCGTCAGCAACCTGTCCGGCTCCACCTATCGCTACGTGGCCTTCACCGACTACGACCGTATGCCGGACGACGTGGGCGGCGAGGGCGCGCCGTTCCCGCTGGGGCTCAAGCGCACGCAGACCTTCCTGTCGCGCGGCATGTGCCTGGTTGAGTCCAGCCCCGGGCGCGACATCGAAGACCCGAACTGGAAACCGTCTACCCCGCACGAGGCCCCGCCGGTGCGCGGAGTGGTTGGCATCTACAACACCAGCGACCGGCGCCGGTGGTACTGGAAGTGCCACGACTGCCGCGAGTGGTTTGAAGCCGCGCCCGGTGTTGGTCTGTTCAACCTACCCCCGGACGACGAGTTGCTGGAGACGGTGCGCAGCGCCAACCTGGACAAGCTCGCCGAGCACTACGCCAAGATCGTGTGTCCCCACTGTGGGTCGCTGCACGGCGCCGACCAGAAGAAGGCTCTGAACGCCAACGGCCGGTGGCTGCGGGACGGCATGACACTGACCGTTGACGACGAACTGGTGGGCGAGGGCATGACATCTTCCATCGCCGGGTTCTGGCTGGGCGGCGTGGCGGCGGCGTTCCAACCGTGGCGCTCTATCCTAGTGCGCCACCTGCAGGGCCTGCGCCACTATGCCCTCAGCGGATCGGAAGAGGCCCTGAAGAACGCGATCAACGTGGACCAGGGCATGCCGTACATCTCGCGGCACCTGAAGGAGTCCCAATCAGGACGTGCCCGACCGCAGGACCGCGCTGAAAACGACCTGATCCGCTACCAGGTACCCGAGCAGACACGCATGCTCTCGGCCTCCGTGGACGTGCAGGGCGGGGTGAACGCGCGCTTCGTGGTGCAACTCCACGCCGTCGGCGTGCACATGGAGCAGTGGTTGGTGGATCGTTTCGAGATAAAACACTCGAAAAGGCCCGGAATGGGAAGCGAGTTTGCCCCTATCGACCCCGCCAGCTTTCCTGAAGATTGGGATGTGCTGACGGACAAGCTGCTCGACGCCACGTGGAAGACACCGGACCCCAACCGAGAGATCAAAATCCGCATGCTCACGGTGGACACCGGGGGCGAGGACGGCGTGACCCATAACGCCTACGCCTGGTATCGGCGCGTGCGCAAGGCCGGACATGCGCACCGCGTCACGCTCTACAAGGGTGCGTCCGAGCCCAAGGCACCGATCATCCGGGAGACCCTAGTGAGTGGCCGCAAAGGGACCAAGGGCGACATCCCTCTGCTGATCTGCAACCCGAACCTGCTGTCGGACATGGTGGCGGCGGGCCTGCGTCGGACCATGCCGGGGCCGGGTTTCTACCACTTCCCTCAGCCGAAACACCCCACACAGAACCCCGACGGCTGGCTGCCACAGGCGTTTTTTGACGAGCTGGAGGCCGAGGTGCGCGGCAAGAACGGCACCTGGCAGAAGGTCCGCAAGCGCAACGAGAGCTTTGACCTTTGCCGGATGATGATGGCGGGTATGCTGCGCATGCAGCTCGACAAGATCAAGGACTGGAACGTCGTGCAGCCATGGCTGGCGCCGCTCGACCGCAACAGCGAGATCGTGGCGCGCGAAGATCGCCGAGCAGCGCAGGAAAACAGCGTTATCGCCTTACCACCTGCAGAAGAAGTGCGCGTACTCCGGCCTGTGCGCAGGCCACGGCGAAGTGCGGTGGCGCAGTATTGAAATCGCTTGACGACTTCTTGCGCGTTTGCTAAATTACACACATCGCAACAACGTCAGTCCGACGATCTTTTTGAAAGGCAAATATGCAACCGTCCGAGCCCCGTTCTTTGTCCCTCAAGGCAGCCGCTTTTGCTGCTCTTGGTGCAGCATCTGAAAAGGTGACCCAGAGCATGGAGGCGTACCGCGTCAAGGCCAGTGGCCCAAACACGGCCTGCCAACTGCTGCAGCACCTCGGCGTAGCCAACGTGGGCCTGCCAGGTTACGGCAAGATGCGCTCGGCCAGCCACACCAAACGCGGCCCAGGTCGTCGTTTCACCATTGGCGACGGCACACGCACGTCCCAGCAGCGTCAGGCAGGCGCCTACGGACGCGGCTTGATGAACTGGGTTGCGAGCACTCAAGCTGCGCGCTCAGCAAATCGCAAAAATGCCAAAATGGCACGGGCCTGCGCTTAAAAACCCTTGACCTTTATTTCGCAAACGCGATAATACGAACCAGGCCAGCGCAACCAGTGGCCGGAGTTTAAAAGTCGAAAGGCTCTCAAACCAACTGGAAGATTTCGGTGACGAAGAGGCTGGGTTACACCCAGTAACGGTCCTCCGGTCGGACCCTAAGCCGGCGCGCTCTCAAACGCGAAAGGGGAAGGGGCTGATCCACCTACGGATTCTTGGAGCCTGCGCGAGCAGGGCCTTCAAGCGAGAGACTGATAAGAAGGTGCCACTGCCATTCTCACGCAAGGCAGCGTAGCACCGTAAATCGGCCTCTCACTTGAAGGTCGCACAGTGAAAAAGTGAGAACAAAGGCACTCTCGCACCACGTGGTGCTGTAGTAAAAGCTCCCTTAACAACGGGGTGATGTCCGCGCCATCCAACACTCCCTGCGACCCGAACTTGGAGCCTGCGCGAGCAGGGCCTTCAAGTGTGACACCTGGCCGGAAAGGGCCACCCGCAAGGGACAACCTCCGGTAGTACCCCGGAGTTGATGTTCAGGCGTCACACTTGAAGGTGGCCCAGCGGCCGAGGGTTAGCGCCTCGCCAAACTGACTTTCATGCGAAAACCTTGTGATCGTGGTGCGTAAACACTGCTTCATGTGAGCTGGGTCATTCTTCAACATCTCTCCCGCGCAGCGCGCCGTTTCGACGGCGGCAAAGGGATGATCGCCGGAAGCATGCGAGTACGCGATCCTGTCACGGCAGTAGCAGCACCGAACGTACTGGTGCGGTAGGCCCCGTGAGGTAATTACGTGACATCCCGGAGAGACGGGAACTAGCAAGCCTGCAGTTTGGCCTCTGGGCGATCCTGGGGGAGCGCACCAGACTGCAGACTCGATGGTGCTAAATGCCCGCGAGGTGGTTCTCGCAGTGTGGCGCCCAGTGGCCGGGGTTCAGCGCGGGTCTGACCAACCAAACACGGCCACCATCGACTTGTCTCAGCAGCAGACGCCGCCATCAGCGTCTCCTTTTAAAAGACTTTCCGTAAAAAGAAAGTCTTTCTTTTTTCCGAAATCGTGCCGCAGGCCGTTTTCGCGCCACCTCGCCGATGATGCCGATCATTTCGCATATCGGATCAACCATGGCCGTCACCCAGGCAGACATCGACAATCTAAACGCGGCCATTGCGGCTGGCGTTCGATCCGTCACCCTCGGCGGGCAGACGGTCATTTACGGAACGCCGGAGTCGCTGATCCAGGCCCGGGACGACATGAAGAAGGAACTGGCCGCACAAAGCCCGCAGCGCCCCCGCCAGTCCTATGCGTTCTACGCAGGTCGAGGGTACGACTGATGGCTCGGTACAGCGCAAACGGCAAGTTGATCGGCCGACCACCCAAGAACCCCCAGCCTGAGCAGACTCCGGTCGCCCAGGCCGCACGCACGTTCACCAACCGCTACGACGCCGCAGGGCAGGGCCGCCGCCTCGCTGGCTGGACACCACCCTCCAGCGGCCCCAACACGGCCATGGCTGGCCTGCAGACGATCCGCAACCGCTCGCACGACGCGGTGCGCAACGACTGGAGCGCCAAGAGCGTCACCCAGAAGTGGGCCACCAACCTCGTCGGCATCGCCATCACGCCGCGCTTCAAGCGCATCACCAGCAAGACACGCAAGCAGGAACTGACGGACCTGTGGAACGACTTCGTGAAGAAGGCAGACGCCGACTGCGTGCTCGACGGCTACGGCCAGCAGACCCTGGCCGTGAAGTCGTGGCTGGCCGCCGGTGAGGTGTTCGCCCGCCGTCGTGCCCGGTTCCTTGACGAAGACGGCCTCGCGGTGCCCATGCAGGTGCAACTGCTGGAGGCCGACATGGTGCCGCTCATGGACGCGGACCAGTGGAAGGGCCTGCCTGTCGGCCACGTCATCCGCTCCGGCATCGAGTTGAACAAGCGCGGCAAGCGCGTGGCGTACTGGGTTTACAAACAGCACCCGGGCGACAAGGGGTTCATGGGCGTGATGGACCCCGACGCGCTGGTGCGCGTGGCGGCATCAGACATGATCCACATGTTCGAGCCCGACCGTCCCGGTGCCCTGCGCGGCGTGCCCACCATGGCCTCGGTGCTGGTCAAGCAGCGCAACGCCGTGGACTACGAGGACGCGACGCTGGAGCGCCAGAAGCTGGCGAACCTGTTCGTCGCCACGATCTCGCGCACGCTGCCCCCACTGGACCCGAACGACCCGAACAACGGCGCGCTAACAGGCACGCCGTACGAGACCGACGGTGTGAGCCCCGAGCCGCTGGTCCCGCTGCGGCCCGGCCTAGTGCAAGAGCTGGAGGACGGCCAGAAGATGGAGTGGTCCAACCCTCCCGAGGCCGGCACCAACTACAGCGACTACATGCGCACGACCCATCTGGGCACGGCGGCGGGCGCTGGCCTGCCGTACGAGCTGATGGCGGGCGACATCCGCGAGGTCAGCGACCGCACGCTGCGCGTCGTGATCAACGACTTCCGCCGCTTTGCCGAGCAGCGCCAGTGGCAGATCGTGATCCCGATGTTCTGCCAGCGCGTGATCGAGTGGTTCGCTGACGCAGCGCTGCTGGCCGGGGAGATCACACTGGCCGAGTACGACGACGTGATTCGCGTAGAGCACGCACCCCACGGCTGGGCCTACATCCACCCCGTGCAGGACGTGCAGGGCAAGGCAGCGGAAGTCACGAACGGTTTCCGCAGCCGCTCCAGTGTCATCGGCGAGCGCGGTGACGACGCCGACACGGTGGACGAAGAGCGCAAGGTCGACATGGACCGCGAGAAGGAGATGGGTCTGTGGGTGGACCCAATGGGTGTCCCTGCTGCACCGGGCGAGGATGACCCGGAAGAGGACGGCATTGACGACGACGAATACAGCGCGCCGCCCAACCCCACGCAGGCCCAGCAGCGGGAGATGCACCTGGCGCTGCTCAAGCGCACCGAGGCTGAGACCGACGCGCTGCGCGCACGCGCGGCTGCCGCCAAGGCGCCGCCACCTGCGCCAGTGCCACCTCCGGTAGACCCAACGGCCGAGCAGACCCTGGCGCTACAGAACCGAATTCTCGACCTGCTCGGCGAGGGGGCCGAAGGTGGACAGCAATGATCGCGGCATCCTCACCCTGCTCGCCAAGGCAGTCCGTGACCTGCGCGCTCAGGTCAGCAATCTCGCCCGGCAGCCCGGCCCTCCCGGCAAAGACGGTGTACCCGGCAAGAATGGGCTGGACGGCAAGGACGGTATTGGCCTGCGTGGCGACCCTGGCCCTCGCGGCAGGGACGGTCCCCCAGGAAAGCCTGGCCGAGATGGGGCTCCCGGTAAAGACGGCGAGCGCGGGCCGATGGGCCCTATGCCCAAGCACGAATGGCAAGGCACCAAACTCCGGTTCCAACAAACTGAAGGTCGGTGGGGCAAGTGGGTTGACCTGCAAGGCAAGCCCGGCAAGGCTGGAACCGGCGGTGGCGTGTACGTCAACGCATCCACAGGTGGTGGCTCCGTCAACCCCGGCGACTTCCCCCTTGCCGACACCATCGTGCCCGACGACGAGATGGTCATCGTTCGGGGCGGGGTTCTGATGCGCGTGCGCGTGGTTCTACAGGCAGGTGAAGTGCCGACCAACGCGGTCACAGTCAACGGCGAAGCCGTCACGGTCAACGGTCAATATGTGGTGGTAACAAGCTGATGGAACACGAACTCATACCCGCTGGGGAAATTCACGCACCCCACAATTGGGTCGTCGCGGACGAGGCCGAGCGCCTGGCGCTGGCGCCGACCGAAACGGACGTGCGCAAGTATCTCTACCAGGAGAGCGACAAGACCGAGTGGGTACTGACCGGGCTCGCCCCGGTTGAATGGGCGCAGCACATCGGCCCCACTGGGCCAGCAGGTCCGACAGGCGCAACAGGCGCAACAGGCGCAACAGGCGCAACAGGCGCAACAGGCGCAACAGGCGCAACAGGCGCAACAGGCGCAACAGGCGCAACAGGCGCAACAGGCGCAACAGGCGCAACAGGCAATGATGGAGCGACCGGCCCAACTGGCAGTACCGGCGCCACCGGGCCAACTGGGGCGACGGGGAATGATGGCGCTGACGGCGCTACAGGGCCAACGGGTGCAACTGGTGCCACTGGCGGCACAGGCCCCACGGGAGCAACCGGGGCCACGGGTGGTGCTGGTGATGTGGCTGCGCTGATTCACGCCGCCACCAGCAAAGCAACCCCGGTCGATGCCGATGAACTGGGCATTGTTGACAGCGCTGCGTCCAACGTCCTCAAAAAGCTGACGTTTGCGAATCTCGCGGCGTGGGTGCGTGGGATCGCGCTCACAGGGTTGAGCACTGCGACGAACGCGGTGATCACTGCTGCAGACACGGTGCTGGTTGCTCTGGGCAAGCTGCAAGCGCAGGTCAACGAGCTGGACACCAAAAAGTTAGATAATACCGGTGGTGATATTGCAGGCAATGTAAATTTCTCGGGAACTGGTAGGCGTATTACTGCGGATTTCAGTAACGCGACCGTTGCGAGCCGAGCGATGTTTCAGACGAGTACGACTAACGGCGCTACGGTATTGGGGGCGATGCCAAGTGGGGCCGGTGGTTATTCAGAGTATTCACTTTACAACGGACCCGACCCGACAAACGCAGCTAAATTTGATTTTTCCATAAGCGGCAGTACCGCGCGGCTGCGCTCTACAGCCATAGGAACGGGCGCATCGCTCCCGATAAATATTGAAACTCCAGGCGGGACTACGCTTCATTTGGGGACGAATGGTGATGTGCTCGCGCTGCGTGGCGCGCTGGGTTACGGCACGGGAGCAGGAGGTACAGTTACTCAAGCAACCAGCAAAACCACCGGCGTGACACTTAACAAACCTAACGGGCAGATAACTATGAACAGTTCTGCATTATCGGCAGGCGCGGCTGTGGTCTTTAGCGTGAGTAATTCATACGCCTTATCCACAAGTTTAATTGATGTTTGCGGGGGATACAACTCCGGTGCCCCTGATCCATCTAATTATAGGATTGAACTTAATTGGTCTGGAAACGGGGTTTTTAGTGTAAGAGTGACAAATATATCCACCGGCACACTTTCAGAGGAGCTTGTAATCAATTTCCAATTAAGGACAGGTTCTACATCATGATTATCAAACAACCAATCCGCTACGAAAACGACCCCGCGACCCTCGAAGCAACATGGGTTGATGCAAGCGGCGCGGTCATCAAGTGCCACGCCTACAGCAACGGCCAAATGGACATGCTACGCGCAGACCTTGGCGCTGACGCCCCGCAGTACGAGGCACTACTCGCCCAGGTCGAGGCCGAATATGTGCCGCCTGAACCACCAACGCTTGCAGAGCGTCAGGCTGAAATCGTCGCGCGCATCCAAGCGCTGGAAGACCAGCACCTAATGCCGCGCATCACCCGCGAAACGATCATCGCGCTGGCTGAAGAACGCGCGGTTGCCATGGGGCTGACCATTGAGTATCTGCGTGCCAAGAACAAGGGCTACGCGGGTCTGAAAACCCTGGACGAACAGAGCGCAGCACTCAGGAGCCAACTGCCATGAGCCACCTCCTATTTTTCCCCGTCTACGCCTTCCTCCTGCTCTACGCACTGTGGGTGTTTTTCCTCGCGGTCATGTCGCTCAAGCGCGCCAAGGACGCCGGCACGCTGACCTTTTGGAACAAAATGTTCGGATACCCAGTGCTGTTCGTCGGGCTGCTATTGGACTTTCTGGCAAACACCTTGGTGCTCACGGTACTTCTGGGTGAACTGCCGCGCGAGGGAACTGTCACCGCCCGACTGAAGCGCCACAACGAGACAAGCACCGGCTGGCGCAAGGCTGTCGCCGTTTGGGCGGAACAGCACCTCGACCAGTTCGACCCGAGCGGCGATCACATCTGATCCGAAACCAGCCCGCAGTCCACCAGCACATTTTCCGACGACAATCGCCACCCATGCGACATCTAGACCCCACTGCGGCCTTCACCGTGCTGCTGGCCTCCATCTTTGGGGCTCAACTCAGTGCGGTGATTGGCCCCTACGCCGTCATCATCCTTGCAGCTACCACGGGGGCTGGCTGGGGCCTTGGGCGCTGCCCGCCGATGACCCGCGCGCAGGGCCTCTGGTACTTTTTGAAACTCAATTGCACCGCTTTGTTGGTTACAGTACCGATTGCATCCGGTGTTCAGCATATGCTCGGCTGGCAAGAGGCCAACTGGCTCCTGGTCCCCGTCGGCCTCCTGGTTGGCGGTGTCGGCAATAGCTGGCCCAAGGTCGGCGAGTGGTTCGTGACCTGGCTGGGTCGCCTGCTGGAGAAGCGCACCGGCACCGAGCAACCACCGAAAAAGGACGACTGAGATGAATTCCCACCTCTGGGCCCTGCTGAACACGGTCGTCTGCGGGGCGATCATGGTTGTCTGCATCTGCCGCTTGTCGGTCATGCACGTAGGCATTCGCAAGCTCGTCCGTCTCAAATACACCCTGCTGCTGTCCGGCGCCTGCGCATACGGATTTCAGCCGTTCATCTTCGGCACATGGCCCACGCCCGCAGGTATGTTTTTCGTGGTCACGGTGTTTGTCGGGCTGCTCACCAGCTCGCACCGCTGGCGCCGCGCCGCCCCCATCGAGACCGAAACACGTCCTGCCGAACTGGCCTGAGAGCGTCGTCCGAAATTGTGCCGCAGAGGTGAATAACGCAGGGATCAACACAATGCGCAGCATTCAGCAAAGGACTGCGCATGCGCCCCTGTTTCAAATTCACAGCCAAGGCGGGTAAAAAGCCCGCGGTCTTGGCGCTAGACGAGGAAATCGGCTTCTGGGGCACCCAGGCCAAAGATTTCCGTGCCCAACTGGATGCTGTCGAAGGCAACGAACTGGTGGTCGAGATCAACTCGATTGGCGGTGACGTGATGGCCGGCCTGGGCATCTACAACATGCTGCGCTCCTGGGCCAAGGACGGCAAGACCGTCACCACCCGCGTGACCGGCATCGCAGCCAGCATCGCCTCGATCATCGCCCTCGCAGGCGACAAGCGCGAGATGCCCAAGAACACGTTCGCCATGGTGCACCAGGCTTCGACCATCGCAGCCGGCACCTCGGAAGACATGCGCGACGCGGCCAACTGGCTGGACAAGGTGGACGGCTCTCTGCGCAACATCTACATGGACCGCATGGGTGCTGACGAAGCCAAGGCCGCCGAAATCATGGCGAAGGACACGTACCTGACCGCTGACGAATGCCTGGACCTGGGCTTCGCCACTGCGCTTCTGGACGACATCCGCGCCACGGCCAAGTTCGACCTGGCCCGCGCCGACCTGCCCGCCAACGTGGCTGCGATCTTCAAGGCGGAAGCCGACCCAGTGGTTGACCCCGTTGTTGACCCTGTGATCGACTCTGTGATCGACCCTGTGATCGACCCCGCGGTGCCAGACACCCCCGTCGCCAAGCAGATCGAAGCCCTGGCAATCACCGCTGGCCTGCAGGCCTACGCCGCTACGTTCGCAGTGGCCTGCACCTCGCTGGACGAAGCCAAGACCCGCATCACTGCGGCCAAGGAAATTGTGGCGCTCTGCGCCGTTGCCAAGCGCCCGGACGATGCCGCCAAGGCCATCCGCGCCAACCAGTCCGTAGAGGACGTGCGCGCCGCGCTGATCAAGGCAATGGCCGAGGCCGATGAGCACACCAACAACGCGCCTCCGGCGCGTGGGTCCCAAACCGCCGGCCAGTCCGGGGTGTTGTCGGCGAAAGCCGTCTACGAAAAGCGTGCGGCACGCAAGCAAAACTCTCGCAAAGGAAACTGACCATGGCAACCTCTCTTCTCTCCACGCCGCGCGTCAAAGCGGTGATCATTTCGGAAGCGTCCAACCAGCGCAGCCGTGAAAACATCGTCGTGACCCAATCGGGCACCGCGCTGGCCTCCGGCACCCTGCTGACCCGCTCGGGCGACGCAGGCGAGGGCACCTTCGCCATGGACGCCGGCGCAACTGGCAACCCCACGGCGGGCACTATCACTGTCGGCGCTGCGGCCATCCCCGGCGTCTACGTGATCGAGTTCACCGCAGCCACCAAGTTCACGGTGGAAGACCCTGAAGGCAAGACCGTCGGCACCGGCACGCTGGGTGCCGCCTTCAGCAAGGGTGGCGTCGGCGTCACGCTGACAGCAGGCGCAACCCCCGCAGTGGCTGGCGACACCGCGACCATCACCGTGGCTGCAGGCTCCGGCAAGTACATCGCCTACACCGCCAACGGCGCCGCAGGCCCCGCTGACGCGGTGCTCTACAACTGGCTGCCCGCCAAGACCGGCGACTCCGACGCAGTGGGCTTCGTGCGCGACGCCGAGCTGAACCGCTTCGAACTCACGGGTCTCGACGCGGCAGGCCAGACCGACCTGGCGAAGAAAGGTCTGATCGTGCGCGGCACGGCTGGCCTGCCAACCGTTTCCACCCCGGCTCTCTGAGCCTTTCATCTCTCGACTCAGGAGCACAAGAAACATGGCAACCCTCGACATTTTCCAGGACGATGCGTTCAGCGTTACGTCTCTGTCCAGCACCATCACGGACATTCCCGACGTGCCCACCAAACTGGGCGACAAGGGTCTGTTCCAAGAGGAAGGCATCTCGACCACTTCGTTCATGATCGAACGCCAAGGGTCGAGCATCAAGCTGCTGCCCACCGCCCCCCGCGGCGGTGTGCGTGAGCCTGTCGCCCTCGGCCCTCGCAAGCTGATCCCTCTGCACGCTCTGCACATCCCCGCCTCATGGTCGGTGCTCGCAGACGAAGTGCAAGGCATCCGCGCCTACGGCAGCGAGACCGAAGTCGAGCAGGCAGCCACACTGGTGCAGCGCAAGCTCGCCAACGTGCGTGCCAGCATGGACCTGACCCACGAGAACATGCGCGTCGGCGCACTCAAGGGTCTGGTGACCGACGCCGACGGCTCCACGCTGCTCGACGTGTACGACGCCTTCGGCATGACCCAGCAGACCCAGTTCTGGAACATCGCTGTGGCCGCCAACGGCGACCCCAAGGCTTCGATCATCACCCTCAAGTCGATGATCCGCGCCAAGATGGGTGGTCGCTCCTTCGGTCGCATCCGCGTGATCTGCTCGCTGGGCTTCTTCACCCCCCTGGTGCAGAACACCAAGATGATCAAGGCGTGGGAACTGTGGAACCAAGGCGCCTACCTGCGCACCGACCAGGTGAACGGTGGCGACTTCGAGTTCGCAGGCGTGATCTTCGAGGTCTACGACGGCGGCACCTCGGCCGGCGACTTCATCGCTGACGGTATCGCCTACGCCTACCCCGAAGGTGTCCCCGGCATGTTCCAGTCCAAGTTCGCACCTGCGGACTACATGGAGACGGTGAACACGCAGGGCCTGCCGTTCTACGCCAAGCAGGAAGCGATGCCTTTCAACAAGGGCATCATCGGCGAGGCGCAGTCCAACCCGATCCACTTCAACTCGTTGCCCGAGGCAGTCATCAAGCTGTCTGTGGCCGCGAGCTAAATGGCAAGCGTCTTCGGGCGCATGACGGAGAGCGTCCTTTCCCTGCTGGGCGAGGACGCTCTTTTACGTGGTGCGGTCCCCTGCAAAGTGAACATCGAGCACGACGTGCAGCTCGTCGGTATGGACGCCGAGCGCGCACAGAGCCGGGGCGACCTGGTGACCAACAGCGACGTGATCACCCTCGCTAAACGGCACAACCCCAAAGGCGGGGACTCTCTGAAATTCACGGGAACCGGGCCCCACGCGGGCCGCTCGTTCCGCCTCGAAACCATGATCGAGGACAACGGCTACTCCCGCCGCTACATCGTCATTGAGACGACGGTGCCATGACCAAAGCCCGCGACTACACGCTCAAGATCGACGCCTCCCAGGTAGTGAAACTGGGAGAACGACTCGCGCAGGCCAGCGGCGAAGAGATTGGCCGCGCGTCCGTCACCGCTTTGAACGAGGTGGTGGACCGCACATACGATCTGGCGCGCGACCGGATGATCGCCGGTATCAACCTGTCCGACGATTATCTGCGGCGTCGAATGACGCTCCAGCGCGCCACACCCGGCAAGCCGGTGGCGTCGATCACGGCCAGCGGTGCGCGCAACGCAACCACCGTGCTCGGGCGCTACGACGCCAAGCCGGTGATCGTAGCGAACAACAAAGGGCGGCCCGGAAAGGGCAACAAGGCCCTTGGCATCCCGTCGGGCCAGAAGCAGGTCGGTGTCACCGTTGAGGTGACCCGTGGGCAAACGAGTGACGGGTTTGTACCGCGCGGTTTCCTACTCCCGCTGAACCGAGGCACCGAGTCCGGTGGCAACGGCTTCGGCGTTTTCGCGCGTTCGCGCGACGGCAAGTTGCGCCACCGCTACGGCCCGTCCGTGTATCAACTGTTCGCCTACCAGGTCGAGCGCATCGTGAACGATGTGACCGACGACCTGGAAGACACCCTCGCCGCACAGGTTGACCTGGCGCTGCAGAAAGCCATCGAACCATGACCGCCACCCCCGCCATCTTCAAGAAGTCCTCCGACATCGCCGAGTATCTGACCACGGTACTGCAGGGCGTCACCAAGGCCAACGGCTACAAGACCGACCTCGGCACCACGGTGTACCGGGGCCGCCTGAAGCACGATGAGGACCGTGTGCCCTACGCCGTGCTTATCGAGGGTGAGGACCGCCCGCAGGAGAACGACGGCGGCCGACTGGACATCACCCTGGAGCAAGACTTCGTACTCGGCGCCTACGTGCACTGCAACGTGGACAACCCGAACGATGCCGCGCACGACGCGATCAAGGACATCAAGAAGGCGGTGTTCTCCAGCGACCTGGCCCGACGACCGATTGCCGGTGCGCGCGGGGCCAACGGCCGCGTAGCGAAGTTGAGCTACCGGGGGAAGGACATCGGCCCCCGCGCCGATGGCAAGAACATTGTGTTCGCCGTCGTGCACATCACGGTGGTGTTCGCCGAGAACCTGCTGGAAGCCTGAGTCCGAAATTGTGCCGCAGAGGTCGATTCGCCCTGTGCGATGACACTGCGAGCGTTGTAATCCGATCTTGCCGTGAGTGCGGCATGACATTCTCAAGGAGTTTCTCATGGCAGCACGCAGCTTCAATGGCGCTGGCGACGTTTACTTTAACCGTATGGTGGACGGCGTAAAGCAAGGTCTTGTCGGGCCGATCTACGCCGACAGTCTCTCGATCACCCCCAGCGTCGAAACGATCCAATCGACCAGCAAGGGCCGGTATGACTATGGTCAGGTGCTGGAGAGCGTGAACATCGCCCAACCGTCTGAGTTCTCCATGGCGCTTAAGGAAGTTACCGGCGACATCTTGACCATGGCCTTCCTCGGAACCTCTGCCGCGTTCACCGAAGCCTCCGGCACGCTGACGGGCTACGACCTGACTGTCACACAGGTGGGCACATGGCTCCCCATCGGCAAAAAGAATCTCGCCACACTGGTTACCGTTGAAGACGCGGCCACTGGTGGCGCCACGCTGATCGAAGGCACCGACTACAAACTGAACCGCCCCATGGGCTGGATCATGGCGCTGGCCGGGGGCGCTCTGGCGGTAAACGACCACGTTTTCATTACCTGCGCACATAGCGGTGCCACGGGCACGAACGTTAAGGGCTCCACCCGCACAGAAGTTCGCGTTGAAATCATTTTCGACGGTATCAACCAAGCTGACGGCACCCAGTGCACGGCAACGATCTGGGAAGCCATCCTGGCGCCAGACAGCGAGTTTGACTTCCTGGCGGATGACTTCGGGAACGTAAACCTGACGGGGACACTGAAGACCCCGGTCGGCAAGGACGCTCCGTACGAGGTGTTGATCCAAGACCCCGTGGCCTAAGCACTGCTGGTGTGGCGGGCCCGCCCGCAGCCCAAACCCGCCACGCGCCTTCAGCCTGGCGGGTTTTTTCATTCAAGGATCGTCATGCATAAATGCACCCGATGCGGGTTGACCAAGACCCCTAGTGAATTCTACAAAGCCACCAAGAATCCTTCGGGCCTGCAGTCCCGGTGCAAAGAGTGTTCGAAGGCGACAAACCGCGAGTGGATGGCGAAGCACCCGGAAAAAGCTGCGGAGTACACCAAGCGGTACGAAGAGAACAACGCCGAGCGTCGCAAAGAACTCCGCGCGATCAGTCGCGCGGCGTATGCCCCGCGTCGTCTTGAACTGGGACGCGCGCTGGAAGAGAAAAACCGCGCGAAGCGCAAGGCACAGGCCGACGCCCGTCGCGCGTCGATGCTTGATCGCCATAATGAAAAGTCGCGCCGTTGGCGCGCCGCGAACTTGGAAAAGTCCAAGGCCATCTTCAAGAAGTGGCGGGACGCCAACCCGGGCGTGATGGCGATGCATTCGGCGAAATGGCGCGCGGCCCTTTTGCAAGCAACCCCAACATGGGCCGACCAAAAGAAGATCGCGGAATTCTATGAGGCCGCCGACGGCCTGAGCATGCTCACTGGGGAGTGGTATCACGTGGACCACATCGTACCGCTGCAAGGTAAGACGGTGCGCGGCCTGCACTGCGAAGCCAACCTCCAAGTCCTGCCTGAAGCCGAGAACATCCGCAAAGGCAACCGCCACTGGCCTGACCAGCCCTGAAAGACACCATGGCTACTTCGAATCGTGATGTAACCCTCAAACTGAGCGTTGAGACCCTCGGTGAAGACGGTATCAAGGAACTGCAGAAGGCGGTTGAAGCTCTCGGGCGCGACGGCGGCGCAGCGGCGCCTGAGTTCCAGAAGCTCGCCGACGAGATCGGCCGCCTGGGCGAGCAGAGCCAAGCGCTGACCACGTTCCGGGAACTGAGCGAGGAAACCGACAAGCTGGCCGCGCGCCAAGTGGACGCCGCCGACAGCGCCGCGCAGATGGCCGAGCGGCTGGAGGTGTTGCGTGATGCCACTGCTAAGGCCACCCAGCGGCAGAGCGAGGCCAACGCCGAGTTGTTGAAGGGTCAGCGCACGCAAGCCGAGGCCACGGCAGCGTTGCGACTCCTGAAGGCAGAATACGACGCGGCCGGGAAGAACACTGCAGCCTACCGCGACCAACTGGCCGATGCGGTCAAAGCTCAGAACGCAGCAAACGTCGAACTCGTAACGCTGCGCGCCAACCAGAAGGCAGCCAACGCCGAAGCCTCGTCGGCCGTGGCCGAGCAAGGCAAACTGGAGACCCAGTACAAGAAGAGCGCGGCACAGGTCGAACGCCTGGACACCGCCCTGAACAAGCAGAACGAGGCGCTACGTCAGGCGACCACGGCGGCCGAGGCGCTGGGGCTGTCCACTGCAGACGTAGCTGCGGCTGAGGGCAAGCTGCAGGCGATCTTCAACTCTGGCGTTCAGACCGTAAACGCGCGCAACGCAGCGCTCCGCGAGATGGCAGAAGCCAACCGCCTGCTCGCCATCGAAGAGAAGGCAGTTGCAGACCTGCTGGCACGCGGCCAAGCGGCGCTGCAGGCCGAGACACTGGCCCAGCGCGATGCGGCGCGGGCCACGGAGCAGTACGCGGCCACAAAGCGCGAAGCGGCTGCGGCCAACGATGCCTGGCAGAAAGAGGCCGAGGCCCTGGTCAACGCGGCCCACGCCGCCCAGCAACTGGCCCGCGAGACCGAGATTTTGGCTGCGGCCCAGCGTGAACTCGCCAACCAGAACGCCTTCGAGAAGCAGGCCACCGAAGCGCAGAAACTGCTGCAGGCGGCCCAGTACGTCAAGTTCTGGGAGAACGCGCTGGAGCAGGCCGAGACCCAGGTCAAGCAGACCGCTGACGAAGCCCAGAAGGCTGCCCAGCGCATCGACAACGCCTTCGGCACGCTCGGCGTGCGCTCGGTGCAGGCCGTCCAGCAGGAAATCGCCGAGACACGCGCTGCGATGGCAACCCTGGCGACCACTGCCGGGCAGACGGGTGCACAGCTCTCCGGCGCCTTTGCTGCGGGCGAGAACAAGATCAAGGTGCTGGAGCGGGAAATCCGCGAGCTGACCGGCACGCTGACCACCGCCGACAAGGCGGCCGGCCTGTTCAAGAACTCGCTGGGCCAGATTGCGGCCGGCAACCTGATCGCGGACGCCGTGGGCGCGATTGTGGAGCGCGTCAAGGACATGGGTCGCCAGTTCATCGCCTCGGTCGTGCAGCTCGACACGTTCCGCCGGGCCATGAACGCTGTCTACAAAGACACCGCACTCGTCGCCAGCCAACTGGATTTCCTACGCAAGACCGCCAACGATAGCGGCGTGGGGGTGGGCGGCCTCAGCGACTCGTTCGTCAAGTTCTCGGCATCCATGAAGTCGGCCAACGTACCGGCGCAGCAGAGCAACGAGCTGTTCGCCTCGCTGACCCGCGCCGCAGGCTCGCTGGGCCTCGGCGCCGAGCGCACGTCCCTGGCCCTGGACGCACTCAGTCAAATAGCGTCCAAGGGCGTCGTTAGCATGGAAGAGCTGCGACAGCAATTAGGGGATTCCCTACCTGGTGCGCTCAGTTTGACGGCCAAGGGGCTCGGAATCACCGACGCCGAACTGGTCAAACTGGTGGAGTCAGGCAACTTGGCAGCGCGCGACTTCTTCCCGTCGTTCACCAAGGGTCTGCAGGAACTGCACGGCGAGACAGAAGGCTTGGTGCCCACGTGGGAGCGCCTGAAGAACGCCTTCACACTGGCCGCCCAAAACGCTGGTGACGCCGGCTGGCTGGAAATCCTGACCATGGGGTTGCGCGGTCTGGGCCTGGCGGCAGGATCGGTACTGCTCCCGCTCAACGCCCTGTTTGAATTAATGGCGGGCCTGATCCGGTCTGGGGGAGCCTTGGTCGCAGCCATCGCCACATGGACAAACCCCATGGAGGCTTTGAGTGAAATCTGGGGACAGGCTGCGGATCGCCAGTCCAAGTTGACCGAGGCTTTCGACGCGACGATCAAGGGGGTCGCTCAGACAAGCGCCGCCACGACGCAACTGACCAGTAAAGTCCAAGAGACTATCACCTCGACCGACGGCCTGACCAACTCGCAGAAGCTCGCAGCCATCGCGGCGCAGCTAAATGGAGACGCCACACTAGAGGCGGCTGCGAAGTACGTTCAACTCTCTATTGCCACGGCCACGCTGATCAAAGAGCAGGAGAACGAGACGCTGAACCTGGAGCGCGTCGCCAAAGCGCGCAAGGAAGAGGGTGAGACCCTGGTGGCGCTGGCGAAGTTGCGAGGCGATGAACAGGGCGTCCTGAAGGCAGCCAGCCAAGCGGCGGAAGAGTACGCACTTGCCAGCGCGCGGGTCGCGGCTTCGAAGCAGGAAGAGCTGAAAATCCTGGAGCAACAGTTGGTCGCACAGCAGGCCAAGCTCGAAGCCGACAAGGCGACGGCGGATCAGCAGGAAAAAGAGACGCAGAAGCTGCGCGAACTCATCAAGACCAAGCAGTCCGAGGTCGAGCAGACCAAGGCGTCAACGGAGGCGGCAAAACAGGAAGTCGCGGCGCGCAAACTGGCCGTTGAGATATACGGCGACCAGTCGGCCAAGATGGCCGAGTACCGCGCCGAAATGGATCGGCTCATCCTCGTCTTGCAAGAGTACGAAAAGCTCAACATCAACGGGAAAAAGACTGACGAGGAAGTCGCGGCTGTGCGCCAGAAACTGGCCGAGATAACGGCCAAGTACAAAGACACCGTGAATGACTTGGCACGGAACCTGCGCCTGCAAGCGGCAGAAGAAGTCGCCACGCTGAAGACCAAACAGGCTTCACTTTCCGTGGACATTCAGATTGCACAGGCAAGTGCCAACATCGCTCGCCTTCGTGGGGAT
Source organism: Vreelandella rituensis (assembly GCF_003336665.1). Taxonomy (GTDB): domain Bacteria; phylum Pseudomonadota; class Gammaproteobacteria; order Pseudomonadales; family Halomonadaceae; genus Vreelandella; species Vreelandella rituensis. The sequence continues at coordinate 18,799 of NZ_QPIJ01000054.1, forward strand.
AACACCAAGGCGATGCAGTTGGAGCGCGAGGCCATGGCGAAGCAGATCGAGGTCGCCAAGATCAAAATCGAGATCGACCGGGTACAGGCACAACTCCAGATCAAACTTCTCGAAAACGAGAAGTTGAAGCTCCAAGCCAGTGACGCCAACTACAAACTGTTGGTGCGGGAGTTGGACCTAAAGATCAAGTTGCAGAAGGCAACCCTTACCGAACTGGATGGCGCGGACAAACTCATCCGGTTGAAAGAAGAAGAGAACCGCCTGCGGCAGCAGGCCACCAACGACCTCGGCAGTGAGGCATCCGCGCGAGGCAACGTCACAGAGGCCAGCGAGCGCCAGGCCGACGCCATGGCGAAGATGCTCATGCAGTACACACTCAGCGCCGACTACAGCGAGCGGCAGATCGCCATCTTGGAACGAGAAGCCGCCGCCGAGGAAAAACTGGCCGAAGCCCGCCGCAAGCGCCTGAACGTGGACAAGGAAGGTTACTCCTTGAACACCGCAGGGGAGCGCGTGATGGCCGGGGAAACCCAAGAGCAGGTAGACCGCGACATCGCCCGGCGTTACGGCGAAGAGAACATCGGCAACCCAGACGCCATCAAGGCTCGCGGCCTGGCAGAGATGCTGAAGTTCATCTCCAGTCAGGGTGGGCAGATTCGAGACCCCAACTACAGCAAGCAGGTGGCTGACATGCGCCGGCAACTGCAGGAGTTGGAAGCGAAGCTGCTCAACACAGGCCCGGCACCAGGCGGCACGGCGACCACACCCGCAGGTGGGGGATCGACGACGCCAGGCGGCAGCCCTTCGGGTGGGCGCCCAAGCAGCGGTGGCGTCAGCAGCGGGGGGAACCTGACCGTCAACCTCGGCGGCCGCAACCTCGGAACCATCACCGGACTGAACCCCACGCAGTCACGTGAAACTCTCGCAGTGCTTCGCGCACTTGAAACCTCACAAGGAACCGCAGCATGAGCCTCACCCTGGCCGATGGCACGACCACACTGACCTTGAACCCAGACCTGTTCTGGTCCGACGAGAACAACTGGAACCCGGTCGAGCAGACTGCCGACCGCACGATCACGGGCGCGTACATCGTCCAGGCGGCGGCGAGGGTCAAGGGGCGACCCATCACGCTGGAGCCGGAGAGCGACAGCAGCGCGTGGATGACGCGCGCCGACGTGACGGCGTTGCGAAATTGGGCCGCAGTACCCGGCAAAACCATGACTCTTACACTTCGCGGCGAGGCTCGGGAGGTCATCTTCCGTCACCAGGACGGCGGTTTTGAGGCCCGTCCTGTGATCCAGTACCGCGATGGGCACGAACTGCCTGCCGACTTTTACCTCTGCACCATCCGTCTCATGGAGATTTAACAAGTGGCAATCTTGAAAGGCGATGTCCGCCTGGTAGCGTCGGCGGTGATGGATGACGTGAGCGAAGGCGGCGGTGCCCCCACGGCGACGATCATCCAGGACGGTGAGAGCAACAACATCTTCCCGGACATCAGCGAGCTGGACCGCGCGGGCGGTCGGGTGAACCTGCGCAAAGTGCATGTGCACGTCCAGACGGGCGACCGTGACACGCTGCTGGGCACCAATTTCATTGTGGCCGAGCCCCCTAATGATCCGAACGTGAGCATCACGGTCTTCTCTACCGGCGAGACCTTTGACACGCGCACCAACGCTGCGGATTTCATCGAAGCCTATCTGGTGAAAGGCCCCGCACTTCCGGGCTTCTTGCTGGAGAACCACGTCGCTGGTCAGCGGGCGATCCAGTTGTTCCAACGCCCCGGGTCCCCGCTCCCCGCTGTGGGCCGCACCCTGGTACTGGTGGCCGACGAAGACACCCCCGACGAGATCGTGCAGTACGTGCGCACGACGCGGGTGGAAAGCACCATCGGCACCTACACCGAACTGGTTGGCGGCGGTTTGGTGGACTTTGAAGCGGAAGTTGTCACCTGTGACATCAGCGATGCCTTGCGCGTCAACTTCCCTGGCTCACCCCCATCCCGGCTTTTCGCCGTGGCCGACGGCAAGACTAAGGTCCGTGACACCACCGTCGCGGATGCCGGGTCGTACCACGGTGTCGTTGCCCTGGAATCGGCGGGGGCTATCGGCGACGCAACGGTGCAGGTGGAGAGCGTCTACACCCAACTGGTTCCCAACGCGCGGACGGAAGTCAGTGCGCTCGACCAGCGGCCTTCCGCACAGCGATCCTTGGTCTTGGCCGAGACGCCACGGCTTGTTACCGTTGGCGCCGCGCCGCACAGCAAGCGCATCAAGATCGGGCAGGAAAACCGCGGCTTCAATTTCGTTGACATCCTGCGGCCGTTCCCGGCTGCGAACTCCTTGGTGGTTTCCTTCCGGGCGCTCGGTAGTTGGTACACCATCCAGGACGACGGTCTCGGCAACCTGACGGGCACGGGGGTTGGCACCGTCAACTACGACAACGGCTCCATCGCCGTAACGTTCCCCTCGATGCCAGACGTTGGCTCATCCATCATCTACTCGTGGGGTGAGAAGTCTGCGTACACCAACCGATCTGCCGCCATCGGTTTTCGGATGCCCGAATTGTCGTGGACCGTACCGCACTCCCCCTTGGAACCAGGGTCCGTCGTCGTGACCTGGGAGTCTGGGGGTGTGTTGAAGACCGCAACCGACAACGGCACAGGCGGTTTCACCGGAGACGCTACAGGCAGCATCACGTACAACAGCGGGTTCATCTCCCTCAAACCTTTGGCGATGATCGACCCAGGCGGCGAGTTCAACACCGAATACGCCTACACGTCGGCCCGCAGCGAGAGTTTCGCCGGCCTTAGCCCCGACGCCGGCGGTTTTGTGACCATCACCTTGAGCGAACCGCCCCTGGCTGGGACCATCACCGCCCGTTGGATCACGGTGCGCAACGTCAGCAACAGCAGCGGGACCAGCGATCTGGTGAGTGAAAGCAGCACGGAGATCGAGTACAACGGCGCCGTGATCGTAGACCCGCCGCGCTCTGGCGGTGGGGGCAGTACCGGCGGGGGTGGGGGCGGCGGGGGCGGTTCGTCCACATCCTACGCCTGGCTGGAATGCGGCAACCCGCAGGTCTTGAGCGGAACGGCGTTCAACTTAACCTTTGACGCAGGCCCCGGCGCGGACGGCACGTACTCCTGGACGACCATCACCCTTAAAGGTGGCGGCCTTGGCGCAACCTCCGGCACGTTCACCGTGTCAGGGGGTCAAGGGTCCTTCTCTGTACCAACAGTCTCCGGCTGGCTGGTGAACAGCACGCACCACGTTTTCGTGGAAAATCCGTCGTCCATCACGGTGGGCCAGTCGGTTGTTCTCTACAACTACAACGCCGGTTCTTGGCCTGTGCCAAACCCCAGCGTTCCCCTCACGATCAAAGCCCCGGCAGACGTGGTGCGCGATCCATTGGTGAGCGGCAGCGCTACGACCGGCGCGGTGGCCGTTGGTGGCGTCTATCCGGGCGGCATTCGAGACGACAACGGCGCTACTGTGTACGTCAACGTGATTCCAAGCAGCCTTGCAGGCTTTGGGAACGTGTACGACCCTCCGGCATCTGGCGGAGCCGTGTGGTCTTCCGGTGACCTGACGGCAGGCCAAAAATCGCTGATGAGCCGTGACGGCGTGCTCAAGACCTATTTCCTCGCAGGGGCATAACACATGGCAACCGGATACGCATACCTCGAACCCCAGCGCCGCCGCGCATCGCGCAAGGTCACAGCAGGCTCTTCGCACACGAAGACAACCTACAAGACCGAGAAGACACAGGAAACCTTGGTCAACGAACTCACTGACGACGGCACGGGTGGCCTCGGTGATTTCGGCACGGTCAACTACGGCACGGGCGCGCTGAATGTGCGCCTGGTCGAGCTTGACCTGACGACGGAAGGATACAAAAGCGATCACGAAGATGCCGAATCCTTCGAGAGCTATCTGGAGCCTTCCACCGGAGGTGACAGCGCGCAGAAAGGCGGGGAGTACGGCGACACATCCGTGGGTGAAGAGCTGTTGGCCGCTTCGACGCTGACGGTGACGTACGCGACAGACTTCGCCAGCACGGTCACTACGGAGTACAGCTTCAAGCCCCCGACCATCACGATTGACCTGTGCCCATACACCAGCGACTACGTGGTGCCAAACAGCGTGCAGTTCACCTGGATGGGTCACACCTATGCGGACTACGACGGCGACCTGATTCGGGATCGCACGACCCCGGGCACCGGTTTTTTCGCAGGCCGAGTCAACTACGCGGGCGGCATCGCCGAGATCACAGACTACGTGGTGGACCCCCTCTACGACGCCGAAGACCTGACCATCACAAGCCTCTGGACTGTGCGTCAGAAGTGGACGACTGCCAGCATTTTCATGCGCACCCAGATCGCCCCCCTGAAGCCCGCCGGGTTCGTGATGAACCTGTCGGACACGGAGGGTAACGCGATCACCGCCAGCGCGGGCATCGACGGCGTGATCGCGGGGACACACCTGCGCGGCAAGGTGGACTTCGAGACGGGCGTGGTCGAGTTGCAGTTCGGCGACTACGTTCTCGACACCTCGCTGACCGTCGAGCAGAAGCTGGAGTGGTGGTACGACGCGGACGACGTGGGCGCAGTTGAGGCGCTGAAAATCTGGCGCCCATGGCCTGTGGACCCAACCACACTGCGCTACAACAGCGTGGCTTACTTCTACCTCCCGCTGGACGCCGACGTGTTGGGCCTGGACCCCGTGCGGCTGCCACAAGATGGTCGCGTTCCCATTTTCCGCCCCGGTGGCTTCGCCGTGGTCGGCCATACGGCGGTAACCAGTCCGGCCACTGTGTCGAACGGGCAAACCATCGACCTGGCCCGCACGCGCCTGTCTCGCGTTCGGGTGATCGGCGATGACGGTGACACGATCAACACTGGCTACACGGCCAACCTGGAAGCAGGAACGGTGACGATTGTGGACACCACCGGTTGGAGCCAACCCATCACCATCGAGCACCGCATCGAGGACTTGGCCCAGGTCAGCGATGTGCAGATCACAGGCCAGATTGGCTTAACACGTCAGCTCACACACGACTTTCCGGTGCCAGGTAGCTACGTCTCGGGCGCCCTGATCGCGGGAGACCTGCGTAGCCGCATGTCCTTGATGTTCGACCAAGGCTCCTGGGATGGCACCACATGGTCGGATGTGGTGGACGGCTCTCCTGCCACGGGGACCTACAACAACACGCTGGCCCCCGTAGAGGTGAACAACCTTGGTGCCGTGACGGAGCGATGGGCTTTCCGTTTCACCAGCACCACGGCATTCCAGATCATTGGCGAACATGTCGGTGTGATCGGGACCGGGACCATCAATGCTGACTGCTCGCCGAACAATCCGGCCACTGGTACGCCGTACTTCACCATTCTGGAAACCGGTTGGGGTTCCGGCTGGTCGGTGGGAAATATCGTACGCATGAACACTGTCGGTGCGCAGTTCCCCGTGTGGGTGGCGCGCACGGTGCAGCAGGGCCCAGAAGCCGGCCTGGACTATTCGTTCTCTCTGATCACACGCGGTGGCGTGGATCGCCCGTAAGGATTTCCGATGACCTCTCCGGTTGACACGTCCGTCAAACTCTTCCGCAGCACCATGCCGGGTGCACCAGCGTTGCGCGGCCAAGTTGGCAGTCTGATCTCTTTGCTGGACGCCTGTTTGGTAAACGGTTGGGGCAGTCAGACCGCCTCGTCGGTGATCATCACGGGTGGTGTAGCCACGGCCACATTTCCAGCCGATCACGCAGCCGCCGTCGAGTCGGTGGTGCTGGTCGCAGGGGCGACACCTGCTGGGTTGAATGGCGAACAGAAGGTGACCGCGGTGGCACCGAACGTCATCCGGTGGGCAACTGCTGAAGCTGACGGCACAGCCACCGGCACAATCACGGTGAAGATGGCTGCGGCTGGCTGGACGAAGGTTTACACCGGCACCAACTTGGCAGTCTACAAGTCGGCCGACCCGCAGGCCCACGGGCAGTTTCTGCGCGTCAACGACACCGGCACGACGGCGGCGCGGGTGGTCGGGTACGAGAATATGACTGCGGTGTCTACCGGCACAGGTCTTTTTCCTACGAGCGCGCAGCTCAGTGGCGGTTTCTATTGGGGTAAGTCTCACACGGCTGGTTCCGCGGACGTGGCGTGGGCGATTGCGGCCGACAGCCGTGCCTTCTACTTCAACGCTGCGGCGTATGTGACGACCGGAGGGCCAACAGCCAACGGTGGTGCGGCTTACTTTTTTGGCGACCTCGTGCCGCATAGTCGGTCCGGGGACGCCTACGCAACCATGCTGACCGGCGCGCCAGGTTCGGTGTGGGAAAGCTACGGTGGTCAGTACATCCTGTCTTCGGACGTAGCAACGCGCGCGATACCTCGCAAGGTAGACGGGACGGGGACCGCGATACAACCAGAAGTCTCGCCGTACACCGCGTACAACCTTAGTTTCTTGCCCAACACCGTGAATGGACGTGTCCCGTTCACGCCGATCATGGTGCGGGACTCGCAATCGCAAACAGGCATTCGTGCGGACATACCGGGGGGCAGGTTGTCACTGCACTTCGGCGCCGAAACTGTACTCTCCGAGCATCAAATCTTCTACGACACAGATGGTCGTGCTCGCGTGAACATGCTCGCGCCGAACAACATGACCAGTGCGTCGGGTTTCAACTCCCTCGCGGTTGATGTGACCGGCCCCTGGAGGTAACGCCGTGGCCGCACACAAATATTGGCGTGCCAAGCTGATGACGGCCCCCACGCTGTCCACGCTTGAGCTGTCTGAGTTTCACCTGTTCGACGGCGCCACGCGCGTCGATGCGGCGGCCACGCTGACGGCGAGTGCGGCCCCCACGGGTCCGCTGACCAACCTGTCTGACAACAACACGGCCACAGGCTGCTACTGGAGCACCGGAGGTGATGCGGTGGTGCTGACATGGACGTTTCCAACGGCCGTACAGGTTACAGGCATTGAGCTGGGCGCGCGCACCACAGCCTCTCGATTCCCCACCGCTCTGGTCTTGCAGGGGGGAGATGCCGTAACAGGAACGGGTCCTAGCCCAGAGTACACCACACTGATGGGGTTTGGTGTGAAGGCATTCGCCTCTGCCGCCAAGACGGGGGTCATGCTGCAAGCTGTGCAGCCCACGGACGGTGGGGTGATCTACAGCGCGTTTGACTTTCAGACACCCAGCGGCATCGGCCGCGTACCCTACGACGTGAAGCGAGAGATTCTGCCCGCCACCACGCCGAAGACGTACACCCCGCAGTTTGCCAAGGTGCGCCTGGTGCGTGACATTGACGGCAAGGTGATCCGCGAAGAGTGGTCGGACCCGACCACGGGGGAAGGCGCGTTCGAGGGTGTGGACGAAAACTACACGTACAGCGTAATCGCCATCTACCCGAGCGCCGATTTCCGCGCCGTCATCGCCGACCGCATCGAGCCCGAGGGCTACCCAGGATGACCACGCTGGCACTCTCGGCTGCTGCGCGCGCGGCTGCGCTCGTGTCAGCTCGACCTGCTGTGCTGCAGGCTCTGATCGACCTGGCCGACGCAGGCTCTGGTCCCGCGCAACTGGAAATCTACGGCACGACGCGCCCGGCCACCTCTGGTGACGTTCCGGGGGGCGCCGCCCTGGCAACCTTGGTGCTCACGAAGCCGTGCGGCACGGTCGAACTGACAGGGATTCTGCTCACGCAGGAGTCTGTGATCGGCGACCTGATCGCAGTCAACGGGGCAGCGGTGTGGGGCCGGCTGGCAACCAGTGAAGGTGACCCCATCGCCGATGGCGACGTGACCGACATGGCGGGCGACGGGCCGTTCAAACTGGACGGCGCTGACGGCGTGAATCTCTACGCAGGAGGCCGGGCGATACTGGGCGCAACGGCGCTCTCATGAGCACGAGCCTGATCTTCTCGGCCGCCCCAACCACTGGGCTGCCGGTACACCTGGTGTTCGGTGATGAGCCGACAGCCGACATCCCGAGCGTTGCCGTTTACGTCGAGGGGGTCTTCGACCTGGTAGCGGATGACGTTTTCGACCTGACAGGCGCGGTTGCGTTTGAATACGTGAGCGGGGCCGAGCGCCCCGACGTGGGCGAAGTGCGCTCTGTCTACCAAGGGGCCGCTGCGTCCCAGGAGCCGATGCGCGGTGTGTGGCAAGACAGCACGCCTCTCGTTCCCCACTGGCAGAGCCGTTGGCAAGACGCAGACCCCGTTGAGTCGCCCACCGACCTGCGATGGCAGGACCAAGAGCGCCTGCGCAGCGACAGCACGTCGCATTACCAGGAGGCGGCGCCCCTGCAGACGACACTGGGTTCCGAATTTCAGGACCAAATTCGACTGCGCAACGACGCCTGGGCTCGATTCCAAGAAGCGCTGGGCATACAAAGTGCGCGCACGACCAAGTTTCAGGACACCCTAAACGACCGGCGAAATTCAACCGCAGGGCGTTTTCAGGAAGCCGTCGGATACTGGAATTCAATTCTGGAAGGCTACCAAGATGCGCTGCCGTTCGGTGCACTGCTCGCCGGCCGATACCAAGAGGCCATGCCACCACCGGCGGGTATCTGGGTTCGGCCACCCGTGCCCGGACCGGACCCGTGCTACCTGCCTTCGTTGCCGGTACACCTGGTGTTCTCCGAGGCGCACGTCGATGCCGCGCACCTCGTTTTCATTTGCGAGCGGCACGGTGGGCCAACACCGGGCGGCACGGTCGTTGTCCCGATCAAAGAGGTCTACCTGGTGATCAACAGTGCAGTTCTGATTCGAGTTGAGGGTGCGGTGCCGATCCCCACGCTGTCCATGTCCATGTCGCTGGACGTGGACTCGTGGACGTGGAGCTTCAGCGCCTCCGTACCAGGCTACGCGCTGGCCGACATTGAGCCCGAGGACGGCGTGCCCGTGGAC
>NZ_QPIJ01000055.1 GCF_003336665.1 Vreelandella rituensis
ACCGTCAGCGCCTGGGTATTCCCAAGACCCATGCGCTGGATGCGGCCTGTGTCGGCAAGTTCGACACCCTGAAAGGCTGGCGGGTACCCACCCAGGTCATCAAGGCCATGGGGCGCGGCAGCTACAAGCGCACCCGGCTCGACAAGTTCGGCTTTCCGCGTGGCTACCTGATGCGCCAAAAGCAAGTGAAGGGCTTTCAGACCGGCGATAGAGTCAGGGCAATTGTCCCGACCGGCAAGAAGGCCGGCACGCATACGGGTCGCGTGGCAATCCGCAAGACTGGCAGTTTCAATATTCAAACCGAACAGGGCGCGGTACAGGGCATCTCCTGGCCCTACTGCACTCTGTTGCAACGCGGTGATGGCTACGGCTACCACCAGATACCCACGACTCAACACTAAAGGAGGCGCGGACAGGGAACCCCGAGTCGTGCGGCGCACGACGCGCTATCCCTCCCGGCGCTAAAGCAACCGGGTATCCCGCGCAAAACGATGAATATCGAACACAAGAAGCAGACCGTTTTGATCGTAGATGACCAGCCAGATAACATCCAAGTGCTGGCCAATCTGCTCAAGGCGGACTACCGCATCAAGGTGGCCAACAAGGGCGAGAAGGCGCTAACGATTGCTGGCGGAGAAGATGCACCTGATCTCATCTTGCTCGATGTCCAGATGCCAGGGCTAGATGGCTACGAAGTCTGTCGACAGCTGAAGGAAGACGCCAGCACCCATGACATACCTATTATCTTTGTGACTGCCAGGGACTCGGTGAGCGACGAGGAAAAAGGCTTTCTGCTTGGAGCAGTGGACTACATCGCCAAGCCTTTCTATCCCGCCATCGTCCGGGCCCGGGTCAACACCCATATGAGCCTCAAGCTCAAGACTGATCTGCTTGAGCAAGTGGTTATGCTTGATGGTCTCACTGGCATTCCTAATCGGCGCTATTTCGACGAGCAGCTTGCCAAGGAGCTTAGGCGCTCCCGGCGGCAGGGTGAGCCCCTTGCCGTGATCATGATGGATGTCGATCATTTTAAGCAGTTCAACGATTACTATGGCCACGGTCCAGGGGACGACTGCCTTAAGAAAGTTGCAAGAACCCTAGAGGCCGCCGCCGAGCGCCCAGCGGATCTGGTGGCCCGCTATGGCGGTGAAGAATTTGTGGCCTTACTGCCTGGCACTGATGCAGAGGGTGCTTCCTGGGTCGCCGAGCGCCTGCGCGAGGCGATACTGACGCTCGCGATTCCTCATGCCCACTCAAGTGCTGCCGAGGTTGTCACCCTGAGTCTCGGGGTGGCCGTCTTGTCACCACACATCGATGAGCAGGTCGGCGAACATATTATGGAAAGCAAAAACTTGCTTTCCCAAGCCGACCAGGCACTCTACGCTGCCAAGAAGGCCGGGCGTAATCAATACCGGCTGGTAGGTGATGTGTGAGCGAGCCAGGCTAAGTACTACAGTTTTAAATAATCATTGAGAGACAAAGTGATGACACTTTCCTTTGTCCGCTGGCGTCTCACCCAGTGATAGTACTGGGCGACGTGCTGGTGATGTCTTCGCCAGCGGAACCAGTGCAGCGCATCTTCCAGCCGTCTTCGTTGCTGGGCAATGAGGGTAAGGCACAGCCATCGCCGCATTTCGGCTAGGGAGAGAACGACGGGCCTTGCCCACCCAGGCTCAGAAATAGGCTTTTTTTAGCTGATGTCGGCGCAACGTGACCAGCAAGGCATAGGCCGCCATCACCAGCGTGATATGACGATACCAGCCTCGCCAGGTGTGCACTTCATATTGATCCAGTCCCCGTTGTGATTTGCTTTCCTGGAAACAGCGCTCGATATTCCACCGGACTCCAGCTGCCAGCGGAAAGGCGATGCCAGGCGTCAGGGAGCTGCGCATCGGCAATCTCATCGGCACGAGTGTCGCGTGGTCCTTGCCACCCTAGAGGTTCATTGCATGGTACGGCGAGCACAAATGGCTGTTCCCGCTCTTCAGCCAGAGCCGAAGACGGCGATTGCCGCCATAAACGTAATTCCCGGTGACCCAGCCGGCTGGGATATTCTTATCAAAGGCTCGCGCCAGCATTTGACAGGCGAGCTCCGGCTTGCTGGAAAAGCCGACACTGTCGGGAATCCAGGCCTGGCGACAGCGCTCACCATCCTGCGTCCAGGTCTTTGGCAGGTAGCGTTCGCGGTCGATAAAAGCACTACCGCTGTGGCCGGCGTAACAGAGAAACACGCCAATCTGGCTATTCTCGACACGTCCCGCCGTATTGACGCTGCACGCCGGCAGAATGCTTCCTTTTCTTGAGAAACCCCGTTTCATCGAGAATCAGGACACCGTCGGGCGATCCCAGATATTCCGCCACCCACTGGCACAACACGTCCCGTGCCGCATCAAGATCCCCGCGAGCGCGTTCCAGCAGATACTGAACGCCATAGGAAGCAGGAAATTCGCGTGGCACCATAAGTCACCTGTCAGGCAGTAGCACGTCGAATCTCAGCATAGTTTGTTCAGTTACAACTGTAGTACTAAGCACCGTCTTTTTCTGGCATTTCCTGCATCTGCAAATCCACGTGGAAGGCGGTGCCCACGTGCTCTTGCGAGTCGAAATGCACTTCGCCCTGCATGCCTTCCACATAGGCTTTCACGAGAGCAAGCCCGAGTCCGGTGCCAGGCCACTTTTTGTCGCTATTCTGTGCTTGGCTGAACTTCTCGAAGAGGTAGGGCTTAAATTCTTCGGGGATGCCGGGGCCGCGGTCGGTGATGCTGATCCGTACCCAACTGCTATCGTCATCTCTTTCCTCAAGACGATGGGCCTCAATCGTAACGGTCTCATCGGCGGAGGAGAACTTTATCGCGTTGGATAACAGGTTGGTTAGCACCTGCTGCAGGCGGTCGGGGTCTGCTAAGATCGACACCGGCAGTACTTCGCCTAGTGTCAGTCCGACCCCGTGCTTGTGGGCAAAGCCTTGGGTGGTGGAGACGACTTCGTTGAGAAACTCAGCGAGATTAAGCGGCTCTATTTTGAAGTCGACTTTGCCCAGTTCCGCCTTCTCAAGGTCGAGGAACTCCGTGACCAGCCTCACCAGTCGCTGGCTATTGCGCTGGGCAAGGGTGGCCATTTCGGCTACGGGCTCTGGAACCGGCCCGGCCATGCCCGAGGTGATCACTGACAGGGCGCCATCGATGGATCCCAGGGGCGTGCGAAGCTCATGGCTCACCGTAGAGATAAGTTCTCGCTGGGCGCGTTCGATTGCCTTGCGCTCACTGATGTCGCGCACCACGCTTGCGAATACGGGCACGCCTGTCTTGATGATCTGAAGGCGGATTTCTACCGGATACAAAAGGCCTCCCTTGCGTCGGCGCATCTGCTCGCTGATGACGACCTCTTTTTCACTTCGGCGCAGGGGCTGAAGCAGGGCTTCGAGCGTTTCCCGATCAAGATTCGGCATCATGTCTAAGGGCGTCGCTTCCTTGAGGGTATCAAGGTCAGTATCTAGCTCCTCAAGAGCACTGGCGTTGGCATAGACATAGCGCAGACTCTCCATGTCGAATAGCGCCACCTCTTCCGACATAGCGTCGAGCACCGAGCCCAACCAGGCAAACTTAGCTTCTTGTCGGCGGGTCTTGAGCAGTGTTTCGACCAACTGGGCTAGGGCATCGATAGACTCTTTCTGTTCTGGTTCCAGCTTACGGGGTTTGCGGTCCATCACGCACAAAGTGCCGAGGGTCTCTCCGTCTGCGCTATGAATGGGTTTGCCGGCATAGAAGCGGGCATGAAAGTCACTTACGACGAAAGGGTTGTCGTGAAAGCGAGGGTCGCGACTGGCATCGGGCACCTCCATTAGTCCATCGCTAAGAATAGTATGGCCGCAGAAGCTCTCCTCGCGATCTGATTCCTGAAAATCCATTCCGAAGGTAGATTTAAACCACTGGCGGCGAGAATCGAGCAGCGCGATGAAAGCATAGGGAGTGTCGCAGATTTTCGCTGCCAAGGTCGTGATGGCATCGAACACCGGCTCGCTTGGCGTATCGAGGATGTAATGATCGGCAAGGCTGGAAAGACGTGCGGCTTCATTAGCGGGCAGGGGAGGCGTTTGCATTACAAGGTTCCATTATCGGTAGCAGCTGTTCATGCGTCGAAGGCATCGGCATTGATGTGACTCTAACGCAGGCGTTGGCGTTTACCCAATATGCGAATGGATTTTGCATTGACGGTCTTGGCACATGAGTGTTGGCCATCATGTTGGCTTAAAGTGCATAATAGTAATGTCATCTGTTATTTTTAGTTAAATTTTTGACAAATAAGCATTATTAGATTCTCAACCCGGTTATTTATATGCTTTTGAGACCGTTGAACCGCTGGCGTCTTGTCGGCCCATGGATTGCCTTCAGTACTCTCGCGGTTATATGGCTTGCAAGCACTCTGGGTGTCTTTCAGCTTCCCAATGCCTGGATGCATTGGCAGTTTCATCGCCTCAATCTAGGTGATAGGCCCGTACCTCAGGTGGTTTTAGTGGAGGCTAACTTCGAGCAGCGCGGCAAAACGGAGTGGTTCGAACTTGTCGAGCAGCTCAAGCAGTTTGATCCCACGAACATCGGCTTTCTGCACCAGCCTGTTGAGCTAACTGAAGAGCAGCTTGAGCGTTTGCGTGAGGCAGGTGTGGTGATCGGTCAGACAGCCGCCCAGGCATCCGGCGACAACCGTGTACTGACGCTTCCGCCTTCCCAAATCTTGGACAATCTAGGTGTTCACCAGCCCCGCATTGTCGACGATGGAGAGGGCTATATCAGCACGGAGGCGACGGTGGCGAGCGGGGCACAGGGTACAGCGGTTGCCGAGAATCCTTTTCTGGTCGACTTTCGTCCGGGCATGAACTACTTGCCGGTGATTCAGGCTGAGCGGGTGTTGCGCGGTGATCTCACTCGGGATCTTGTTAGCGGGCGGGTGGTGCTGGTAGGGCGCAGTATCGACCCTACCAACCCCTCATTACTCACGCCTTTGCCAGAGGAGGCGAGTGTTTCTCGGCTAATATATGCCGGCTACGCGGTGGATACCTTGCTACGAGGCCAACCTCTGCACACTACACACTGGTGGCAAAACCTTCTTTTTTTGCTTGCTGTGCTAGGCGCGGCCGCACTCCTGCATTTCCGTCTAGGAGCTAAGCACTCTCTAGGTGTTGCTGTGGGGGGTATGATTATTATGTTGACGGCGGGTTGGCTATCTTTGCACTTTCTAGGCCTCGTTGTGCCAGTGGCGGAGCTGATCGCCTTTCATTTATTCCTCTGGTATCAACTTTCCCGCCGTGAGCAGCGTCTCGAATCAGCAACTGTGCGCAAGCTTCTGCGTGCCAGCAGCAGTCGCTTACATGATCGCCTACTTCCCTCGGACTTCAATGCAAGCCAAGACCCTTGGGGGCAGATCATCCTGCTCACCACTCAAATATTGAATCTTGATCGGGCTATCCTGCTTGAGCGCCGAGGTTCCGCTAAGCATCTCCAGGAAGTCAAAGCCTATCGCTGCTCCCTTGAGGACATTGATGAGCGCCGCCGTGACTTCGAGCGCACTCCCTATTCTACAGCCCTTGCCGAGGGTGGACCTATCCTGCTGTCCAAGACTTTCTTGAAGAATCCTGAACCGGGCAGCCATCAATTTATTGTACCGCTGGAATTCAATGGGCAGCTACTGGGTTTTTTGAGCGGGGAAGTGACGGAGGGCGCTCTCGATAATAACCCGCTGTTTCTTCCTCTGTTAGGGAACTTTGGCAACCAGATCGGCGAGCTTCTCTATCAGCGCCAGCTGGAGCAGGCTCGCCAACGCAGTGATCAAAGCCAGTGGAAACGACTGATGAGGCTCGATGCGGTTGAATCGGAATACGAAGCCTTGAGCGAGGTTTCGCAACTGTTTGAGCGTCGCCTCTTGCTGCTGGAAAATGTCGTTGACTCCCTACACACCAGTACCATCCTTTATGACCTCTTCGGTCAGGTGATGCAAGTCAATCGCCAGATGGAGGAGCTGGTCAAACGCTCAGGGCTGTCTGTATTTACCATGACTGCAGCCGACGCCATTGCAACCCTCGGCGGGATGCCACTTTCCACCGCGCGGGAACATCTCCAGCACATGGTGGTGACCGAGGAGAGCCTGACGTTTGCGGCAAAATTGCCTGGCGTGGAAGGCGCTTTCTCGCTCAACGTACGGCCTTTAAAGGGCGCAGAGGGGGAGACGTCGAGCCAAACCAAGACGCCTTTCCGGATCCATGGCTTTTTGCTTGAGTTGGTGAATGTTACCCATCTGGTACGCCTTGAACGCTTGAAAGATGAGCTTAGCAACAAGATCAGTGCGGACCTGCGCAACCAACTGGAGGCGGCGCTTCTGGCCGCGGAGCTGGGTCGTCAGGATGATGTGGCGGCAGCTGATAAAGCGGTATTCGGTGAACTTGTCGAGCGCAAGCTGCAGCAGATGTCGCATACCCTGACTCGATCCCAGAGCATTACCAATGCTGTTCAGGATATCAGTCGATTATCGGATTTTCCGGTCAGCGTCAGTGCTCTGGCCGAGGATTTGACCAAGCGCTGGAAGTCTCGACTTGCCTCTCAAGAGCTTACTTTTAATCTCGAGAGGCTTCCTTTCAGTGCCTTTGTGAGAGTGGACGTTACTCAGATTGAAAATACGCTGGACCGCATCGTTGCCGTGCTTGTCGAGGATGCAAGCCCTGGTGGAGTGATACGCCTTAATCTCCAAGAAAAGCATGAAGACGATACTTTTTGGACCACCTTCTTTTTCGAGAACACAGGCTACGGCATGCCGGAAGAACGTCTACAGGCCGCCATGACCGATTCCGCCCGTGCGACCACGCCCGCCATGCACCGCCTGCGACAGGCTGGAGACCAGATAATCCTCTGGGGTGGTGAGCTGAAAGCAACAACCGCCATCGGTAAGGGCATACGTTTTGAACTACGACTTCCAGGGTTTTCTTTAGATGACGAACTCGCAAGCGACCAGTAAACGCATCCTTCTCGTTGACGACGATGCCGACGTGGCACAGCTTCTCAGTTTTGTGCTGCGTCGGGCCGGCTTCGAAGTAAAACATGCGCCAAGCGCCAAGCAGGCTATGGAAGAAGTGACCAATGAAACGTTACCCGATCTTTTTATTCTTGATCTGTGGATGCCGGAACTCGATGGCGAGTACCTGCTGCGCTGGCTCAGGGAAGAGCAGAAGATCGAACAACCTATTATGATGCTCACCGGCACCGTGCGCCCGGGCCTTGACGAGGAACTCAAGGCCGCTGGCGCCGATGCTGTCGCCCACAAGCCCTTGGATATCAAGGCGCTTGACTCCCTGGTGAGAGGGCTTATGGCGCAATGAGTTGGGATATGCTGCCTTTTCATATCTTTCCTGAGGGCAGCCTTGCCAGTTCTGTCATCACCACCGTCTGGGTGGGAGTCGCCGTCGTTGCGTTTTTCAACCTGCGGTTTGGCTGGAGCCTGGCCGGGCTTGTGGTGCCCGGCTACCTGGTGCCGCTGTTACTGATCAGGCCTTGGAGCGTGGCGGTGATCATCGGCGAGGGTATGGTCACCTACCTTGTGGTTCAGGCCGTCTCGACGCTGGGAGGACGCTATCTGGGCCTGGCCGATTTCTTCGGCCGTGACCGCTTCTTTGCACTGGTGCTGACAAGCGTCATTGTCAGGGTCGTGTTTGACGCCTACTGGCTACCGGGTTTGGGTGCCTGGGTGGATACGACGTTCGGCCTGGAGTTCGATTACGCCAACAACCTGCATAGCTTCGGCCTGATCATCGTGGCCCTGATCGCCAACAACTTCTGGAAACCGGGGCTTGTGCGCGGCACTTTCTGGCTATTGGTGACCCTTGCTGCCACCTTTGTGCTGGTGCGCTTCGGCCTCATGGAGCTGACCAACTTCTCGGTCAGCAACCTGAACTACCTCTATGAGGAAGTGGCTAGCTCGATTCTCGCAAGCCCGAAGGCCTATATCATCCTGTTGACCACGGCTTTCATCGCTTCGCGCATGAATCTGCACTATGCCTGGGAATTCAATGGCATCCTGATTCCCTCGCTCTTGGCGCTGCAATGGTACCAGCCGACCAAACTGCTGCTCACTTTCGCTGAAGTGGGCGTGATTTTGATCGCGGTACATTTGCTGCTCAAGCTGCCTTCTTTCGGCAATATCAACCTCTCCGGCGCCCGCAAGCTCTTCTTTTTCTTCAGCGTTGGTTTTGTTTATAAACTGCTGCTCGGTTACGGGCTTGACGTCTTTGCACCTTGGGTCAAAGTCACCGACCTTTTTGCTTTTGGCTATCTTATCTCAACGCTTCTCGCGCTCAAGATCCATGATAAGGACATCGGCATCCGAGTCACCCGTGCCACGCTGCAAACGTCTCTCACTGCGGTGCTGGTGGCGAGTTTCGTGGGCTTTGCCTTAAGCTTCATTCCGGCACAGTTGATTGACGATGCCACTGACACTGAGCGGCTGGTGGTACCCGCGCAAACCCAGGCAACGCTTGAGGATGTGCTGCTGCGCCAGCGGGTAATCGATTACGGCGTGGTCGGGCGGGAGAACCTTCCACAACCGAGCGGTGCTGAACTCGCCCGCTTTCAGACGGCGCTTCTGGCTCTCAAACGTTACCAAAACGAAAACGAACCGGCACAGTTCGAACAGGCCCAGCTTGGACTTAGTGAACTCGGCTACGCCATTTCTCGGGCCGAAGATCGCTACTTGATTCTGAGCGAGGTGGGAGCCCCTCGAGGTTGGGGCACTTTCGTTATTGATACCCAGCCTGAAAGCCGGCTGGTGGTAGAGATACCCGTGGCCATCAACGAGCGGGGAATTACGGAGGCGGGGCTGGCGCTGTTTCGTGACCAGCAGGCCGCGGCTCTTGCTGTGAGCAGCGTACGTCTGCGCGAAAGCACTTCCGGTAGCATCGATGTAACGCGCAATCCGGGCACATTTTTTCATCAGTTCCACCAAACCTTTGGCCCCCGTAATGCGCTCCAGGTGCGCTTGATTAATCGGACGGCGGCCCGCGAGCTGCTCGGTGGTCGCGCGCCCGAGACGTCGAATCTTCTCGCCATGCAAAGCCAGCTGCTGGTGAAGCAGCAGCTGCCCGAGGATCTACAGCTGCAGTCCCTCGAGCGGATGCTGGGCGAGGTGGCTCTGCGCTGGGAGGCGCCGAGTATTCCCAATGTGCAGCGCGAGCGTACCCGCAGCGGCTTTGCTGAGCTCTACCTAAACCCTGATTCGCTGCGCCTTCTGCTGGCCCGCAGCCACAGCCAGAGTGCGATGCCGACCTCGCTGGTGACTCAAGAGGGCGCTCTTGGCGACTACTTGCTGGAAAGGACTGACACGTTACGTGAGGCAGGAGGCGTTGGCTTTCGCCAGCCACGACTCGATGAGCTGCTGTTTCTTGATCTTGAGGTGCTGAGTCCGCTTCTCGAGCTCGCCGCGAGCGGGCCTCAGGCGTTATGGCCCGAGGACAGGCTGAACGAGCTGCGTTACCTCAATGACTTGGCCCGCGGTCTTGGCTATCGCATTACCCGCTTTCATGACCGGTCTCGGGATCAGCACTATCTGATTCTTGAAAATACGCAGAGTGGAGGGCCTTCTCAGCCCTGGGGCACCTTCGTCATAGGCACGGGCCTACCCTCATCTCAGCTTGTAGAGGTGCCTCGGCCGCGCTTTGAAAGAAATACCCTGGAGGCCGGCATCATACTGTTCCAGACACTCGAGGCCGGTGCGCTTCTGGTCGCCGGCAGCCATCCTTTCCTTGATCCTGAGGGAGGGGCGGATGTGCTGAGCCCGCGCAACCCCCGCACCCTGTTCAATCTCATGCACCAAGTGTTCGTGCGCGAAGCAGGCGAAGCGTCCTTGCTTGTCACCCAGGTGCGCGGCATGGGCGAGCAGGCTGACACCCAGGCAACAAGCCTTCTGGCCTTCGAGGATGGCCTGCGCCCCGACGCAGAACCCCTGCCGTTGCGGCAGAGGCTGCGCGAGGCCCTTGAGACCATGGGGCTTGCACCCAAGGATGTTATTGGTGACGAAGAAACTGCCGGCTACGAGGTGGGTAACAGCGCCCAGACCCGCTACCTGGCTGCCGCACGCAACACGGATTTCGCCATTGCCTGGATCGCGCCTTCGGCCCGGCGTGCTTTTGAACTGCCATCCGATGATCGCCAACAGCAACTGCAGTTCCAGGCGCTGGAAATAGAAACTGTGGGCACGTCGCTTGCCGAGCAGGTCGAGCGCCGTGGCATGTCTCAGGAGTCACTTCCGGAGAGCGTGGAGTCGCTTCTTGAACATCATGCGGAGACCGGTGACATCGTTGCCCTGCGCCAGCTTCAGCATCAGGGCTATCATCTCGCCCGAGTGCTGGAGCCCGACTCCCGCCAGGCCTTTCTGCTGGTGTTTGAAGCGAACGAGCCTCGCTCCATTTTTGCCATCGCCAACCTGAACCCTTTAAACCGGGAAGTCATCGAGCCTGTACTGGGCCGCCTGGCTACGGCGCTTGAGGACTTCATTGCGCGCCGGGACTTTCTGCTGGGTTCAGGAGGCGGAAAATGAGGATGCTAGGTCGCCTTCTATTATTGCTTCTGTTCGCCATTGCGGCAGCCTTTCTCTATCAACCCCTGCGCACGCTCTTTCAGGTGCCGCTTCCGGCGCCTGGTATCGCCCAGCAGCTTGATCTGACGGCGCGCTCTTCGACAGTCTATTTTTTGCCCAAGGATGGCTGGCTAACCTTTCCCGTCATCAGCCAGGCAGCACGGCTTCGCGTACTCACCCATGCCAGCGCCGCGCCCGAGACTGAGCAGGAAATCCCGCTGCGCTATGCCTTGGAGTACGAGCTTTTGGACAGCAACCGACATCCTCTACAGGGCGGGCGCTATACTCATGAAACCCGTATACCCCAGCCGCTGATCAAAGACGGGGTACCCGTTCCGCGCAACCTCTATACCGGTAGAAACGTGACCGTGGCGGCCGGACAGTCCTTTAACGTGCTGTTGGAGGCGCTGCCAAAAACGGCCTATGTTCGCCTGCGCCTGAAGCCGCTTGTACTGCCGCTTGAGAATGTCGCCGTGCGTGTTTACTACGAGGAGCGCATGAGCGAGCGGCAGGCATCCGTTGCCTGGGAGCGGTTAAGCCAGGCCCAGAAAGAACGCCTGGCCCAGGGCGTGATCTACCCGCCAGAACTGTTGACACGCCAGGAGCGCCTTAACTTGCTGGAGCGCCAGTGGCAGCCGGTAGGGCCGCTTGGTACTAACCCTGACCAGGGTGTGCTGTTTAGCCTTCAGGGGGCCGATGCCTTCATTGACCCGAACCGCATGCCTCGCTTACCCGGGCTCTTCGCGGGGCCGGATCGTCTGGGCGTGTTACCCATCGAAACAGCAGGAGATTACCGTCTCCAGTTCACGCCGCTTTTTGCTGGCGATGGCCTTGAGTCTGAGCTTTTACTTCGGCATATCACCGAGCAGTTCGAGGAACCGCGAGAGGAGGCGGTGACACCGCAAGGCGAGCCGTTGGCAATTGAGCAATTCCTTTCGCCCGGATTATTGGTGGTTACCCCGAACCAGCCCGGCCTGCTCGATATCTGGCCGGTTGAGGAACCCGAGCAGAGTGCACTACCCGAGCCGCGTTTTCTTCGCGCCTGGACTGTGCAGTCGGGGCTTCCTGTGCACTTTCAGCTTTTGCCCGGTGACGACGTTCGTACTTCCCTGCGCCTTGACCTGCGCGCTTATGGCGATGGCGAGCCTCTGTTGTCGGAGAAAACCATTCAGGCCGAATACCGATTGATTGATACTCAGGGCAGGGCAATAGACCAGGGGACGCTGGAAGCCAGCGTCATGCCCTCGATGATCGATCGAGGAGCTGATACCCAGCCCGTGGCGAATCTTTCTGACCCGGCGAGCTTTTATCTGCGCCTGCCGCTCGAGGCGACAAGGCTTGAGGTGACAAGCCGCCAGACCCTGCTTGTCAATGCTTACACAAGGCCCGACGATCTACCACATCGTACCCGAGTGCCGATGGACTACTACGCCTGGCGTGGCGATGAGGCGGGCCAGCCGAGCTGGTTCGTCCTGCAGCCGCCGGAGACTGAACCGTCAGCTGAAACAAAGCCCTCAGCTGATAAAAAGCCAGAAACCAGTCAGGTGCTGCACATCCAGTCACGTCCGCCTGAGCGCAACCCCGAGTTTCTGGCCGGGCGCTATCAGTGGGAAGCTCTCGAACCCCAGCTCGCGGCCCGCGGCGCTCGTATCCTGATCCCCCTGCGTGGTGAAGAGCGGCTTCGCGCTCGCGGGCTTCCCGGTTACTTTCAGCCCCTCGAACAGGGCGCCCAAACGGTGGAAATCACCGCGCCCGGGGCCACTCGTCGCCTAGAGCCGCAGCTTATCTATCTGCGCGAGGAATCCACTCCTTTTAATCTGCGGCTTGGCATCGACGGCAGGACTGTACGCCACGAGCTGATCGGCAAGCGTGGCAGCATCAGCCTGCCGCCGGTCACCCCGGGCCGGCATGAGGTGGAGCTCGATACCAGCACGTCGGGAACCTGGCTAATGAACTACCGCTACCCCGATGATGCGGGCTATCTGCACCGCCTGGCCTTTCGCTTGGACGACGCAGCACTTCGCTATCCTGTCGACAAGCGCGATGACGGCCAGCTGGTAGGTGCACGCTTTTACTCTCTTGGCGAAGCCGGGGCCGCAAGCACGGTTCGCGTGCGTATTATCCCTGAGGCGCTAAAAGCCGGGCCGACCCAGGAGTGGACGCATCTTGAGCGCTTCTATCAGGTGACAACCACCGCCAAGGAGGCCAGGGTGGGTTATGTGCTCGACCAACAGCGCGAGCGGCTCGCCTATGGCCAGCCGATATTGATTGATTTGGGCAGTGATTTACCCGACGGCCCTATCACGGTGGAGTTTTCGCTGCAGAGCGGGGCGCCGGGCTATCTCGTTTTCCACGAAGTGCTGCCGGGGGAATACGAACGGACGCGCAGCTTTAGAGAGGAAAATGAATGATGGAAGCGGGATTAATCAGTAAAAGCTTTCTCATGCTGTCAGCAATGCTGCTGGTTCCCGGCGTGATGACACTAGCCTCCCCGAAGGCGCCTAACCTTGAGGTATTGCTTGATCAGGCTCGAAGCGAAGCGTATGCCGTGCCCGCCACGAACAGCATCAACCAGGCACAAGAGAGCTTCAAGCGCTGGCTTGCCGCCGATGACCGCCTTAAAGCGGCAAGGGAACTTGCATCTTCTCGTTTCGATGCCCTAGGCGTCGAGCCGGTTGCCTTATTGGAGCCGGGTATCGTTGTGTTGACCGAAAAAGCAGGCGAGAGGCGGGGGCGCGGCCTCTTTGCCGCACGCATCGAAGATGGCTCGCCACTTCTGATTCAGGCGCCTCACCAGTATTACGATCTGCGTACCGGCACCCTCGCACGCCAGCTTTTTCTGGAGAGTGATGCCATGGCGGCGGCATGGAACACCACCCATCGCTACCATCGCGATGACACCGATTTGGTACATATTCCCGATAGTTACCTACATGCGCTGAGCCGCGCCTTTGCCGATGTGTACCCGGATGGGTGGATACTCCAACTACACGGCTTCAGCAGTGCCAAGCGCAAGAGCCGGGCCGGGCGTAGTGCCCAGGCCATTCTCAGCGATGGCACCCGCAATCCATCAAGAAACTTAGCTCAGCTGACAGACTGCCTGTCGCAACGGCTTGATATCCGGGCGCTGCTCTACCCTCGGGATGTCCAAGAACTGGGCGCCACCACCAACACCCTGGCCGCTGACCTGCGTCGCCGTGGCTTTAATGGCTTTGTGCATCTGGAGCTTGATGCCCAGCTACGCAAGCGATTAGTAAGCGACGCTGATGCCAGAAATAGCCTAATCCAGTGCGTGACAGAGACTGCCCCATGAGATGGTTTGCCGTGATCCTGGCCTCTACGCTGCCTCTGACCGCCATGGGTCAGGAGCACCCTTATTCCTATTCTTCAGACCCGCTCAGCGGGCAAGCGCGGGCGAGCCAGCCGCCGCGACTCATCTGGGAGTTGGCCAATCGCCTGGATCACTCAAGAAATGGCCGTGTGAGGCTCGAGGCCGGCGAGACAGAAACGTTTGAGCTTGCTGCCCAAGGCCATCTTCGACTGCAGCTGGATGATGACCAGCCACCGCCTTTGCTGTGGCTCTCCCGAGACGGCGAACTCTGGTGGCAGACATTCTGGGCCCCCGGCCCTGAGGGCCAGGAGTGGTTTCATGTGAAGGATAAACCCTCGCCTCTGCTTGCCCGCCTGGAAGCAGAGACAGACGTTCACGGCCGGCTGCTTGTGGCTGAAATGGACCCTGTGAATTCGCCGGATTATTACCAGGACTATTACCAGGAAACCTCCACGCCGCGAGCGTTCGAACAAGTCGAGCTTGTTGATGATAACGGTGAGCGTCTGGACGTTCTGCGTTTGGGGCAAAGCGAGGTTCTTGCGCTGGATATCGAAGGGCCTGTGGTACTTGCCATTGCCAGTCGGCCTGCCGAGGCGGCAACGCATCAAACGCAATACACTCTGAGCTGGGCGCTGGACGAAACGCCCTGGCAGCAGGTGAGCATCGAGCGAACCCAGTTAAGCACTTTTTACCAGGAGGTGGGCGCCTCCCAGCTGCACGGCGGCATGGATCGGCGCTACCTAACGATTCCCGAGGGGGAACACCGCCTCAAACTCAAGGCATCACTGCCTTTGCTTGCAAGAATCGAGCAGGCTGAAGGGGATTACTTTCTTGATTTCAACGAACCCGAGCCAATAACGGCCGAGCTTACCCAAGGGCTTTTTGACCAGCCACTAACCGCTAATGGCAAGACGCTGGCAGAACTGGATGCCCTGCGCCAGTCTAATCATCTTGATGGCGCTGCCAACATAGCCCTGGGCTTTCTTGAACAAGAGGCGACACCCTGGCCTGGTGCTAAACCTCAGACGGCCAAGCAGGCGCTTGTGGGAGATATCGAACGCAGCCAGCGCTTTTTTCGCAATATCTATCCTGATGCTGGTGGTGAATCGCTTGCCATGAACACGGCCTGGTTCGCCACCACCAGCCCGCTGGATATTGAGGTCGATGAAGACTACTACCTAGATGAAAATGTGCTCGACCGGCTAGGCCGTGGTCTTTTCGTCGAGTTGGGCACTGAGGCATTGAACTATCCGTTACCGTTCCGCTTCGGGCCTTCACGCCTGCGCCTTTCCGTTGCTCGCCTGAATTCTCATAAGGACGCCGAGCTCTGGGTTCAGTACGACGAAGCGCCGGCAAAACGGTTGAGGCTTAGTGACCCTGCATTGCAAGTTGATCTGCCCACACCCGAGGACGCTGTGCTTTCCCAAGGTCAGTCACTCGTACACCCGACACTAGGAGGTATCTTCACGACAAACCGCGACCCTGGCCATTTCTGGCCGACGGCCAACGTGACCCTGCCGTTGCCAGCGGATGTCGACGAGGTGCGCGTCTGGAGTGATGCGCCAATTCCTGTGTCGCTGCAGTACCGGGCCAGCCAGCCTTTTGAGGCCAGCGAGAGCGCTTATCGTGAACTGATGGAAGAGACGTCTTCTTCTCTTTTTGCCCAGCTGCACCAGGCATTTGAAGCAGCCCCCCATCCCAAATCTGAGCCACTTACGCCTTCCATCACCCCAGAGCGTGCCCTGAAAAATCAGTGGTACCCGATGCTGCGTTATCTTCATGCCGCCCAGGCCGCCTATCTGGATGACGTAAGGCCGGAACGCCCGAACCAGGCCGTGGCTAATCTGAATGAGCGCCTGAAAAGAGCTCGATTGGAAGCAGAGCGCGAAGACTGGATCGGCGTGCTGGAAACGCTCGGCAGGGCAAGCTACGGGCAGAATCCGGAAGCCTACCGGCTATCGCAAAACGCTCTTGAAAACCTCGGTGAACACTACCTGGCGCAGCGCCAACGCATTGCCACGGCTGTGTTTGCGCATGATGCAGAGACCAGGCGCCTGGCAACGGATGATATGTTGGCGGAATACGCCAAGACCCAGCAATGGGGAAGTCAGGTTCGTCTGCTTGCCGCACGCTTTCTACGCGAAGGCGACAGCCGACTGCTCGATCCTTTAAGCGAAGCGCTGCATCGTGCCGGCGACTCCCTCTGGGCTAGCCAGGTTGGCTTGTTGCTCACCCATGAAGGGATTACACCGAACTGGCTGCCTGAGGCGGCACAGGCAGCCGGTTGGCAGGATACCGTGAGCAGCGTGCCAGACCCACTGCGTCAGGGCGATCTGGCTGCACGCGGGGGTGACAATGCCCGTGCCATGGAGCACTGGCGCCAAGCCGGGGAGGCAGGCCGAGCACGAATGGAGCGAATGCGCGATGCCGAGTCTATCGCCCGCGCGCTTGAAAGCCTCGATCGGAAACGGCGCTTGGCGGGCGTGGAGCGCTGGCTTGAATGGTCGTTGTCGCCAGAGCAAGACTTTGATTGGGTGTCGCTGGGTAATCGCCTCGAGAGCAGCCGAGGCTTCTCGACGCTGTTCAGCGAGGTCACGCAAAAGCCCCTTGCTCTGCCGCATGCCAGCACTGACGCCCCGGTGGAGCTGAACGTGGTGGGGCCAACGGTACTGCGCGTCCAGCTGCGTCAAGTGGGGCCGGATACCCGCAAGCCGGGGGAGATTGACTGGCTTGAGGCTGAACTTGTGGACGCTGGAGGTGAAACGACAACGCTTCAGTCGCCGATTCTCAGCCGTGCGGAAAATCCCTACCTTACAACGATCAATCAAAACACCGGCACCGCCACCGGCGATGACATCTTGTTTGAGGTGCCGGCCGGTCTGCACCGTGTCCGTTTGCGGCCGCTAGATCATGACTACCTGACCCAGCTGTGGCAATGGCAGCCGACACACCCCTGGACGGTATTGCCACCGTTGACGCCGCTGGCTTTGAACGATTTGCTACATGAACCTGCGGAAAAGATCGGCTTTTTGGCCGCCACGGTGCCGAATTACCTGCGCGTGCGTGAAGCGAACCTCGAACCGCTACCCGTGCTGCCTTCCGCACAGCTGTATACGCGTGAACTTGCAGCCATGAACGCCTTTATCTTCAAGGATGCCCTTGAATTCCTTGAATTTCCAGATCAATTTGCAAGCCCTAAAGACTGGCCGGCAGGTAGCTATGCTGTTCAGGTGAAGAACATCGCCACCAATGCTAGCGTGCCCGAATCACCGCAAGCGGCTCATGCTCTTGCCGTGGCGCTGCTCTGGCAGCTTGAGCAAAATCCCGGCCATTTGGACCAGGTGAGCGCACGCTTGGCCCAGCTGGCTGAGGTCCATAAAGAGGTGCCGGCCATCCGTCAGCTAGCCGATAGACTGCTTCAGGAATATAACTGGGAGCGCATCAGCAGCAGTTTCGAAAGTGCCGGGGTGCGCCAGCTGCCTCTGCAGGCGGAGATGCATTCGCCCTTTAGGCGCGTGCGCCAGGCCCTGCTTCCCGAGTTTCCGGCAGCGGCCATGCTCTTGAGCGGCAGAGGCACGGAGGGCGTGGAGCTTTTCACGCCCGAGCCGCTTGCCATTGAGATACGGCTAGATCAGCGCGTTCTGCCCCATGAGGCAAGGATCCCGGCCGAAGTGATGATCCAGATCGACGACCGCGAGCCCCGGCGGGTTCGCTTGTCGGAAAGGGGAACGATTGAGCGTATTCGCCTGGACGCGGGAGAGCATGCGCTGCGGCTGTGGCTAAGCGATCCGAGGCAACAACAGTTTGTGACTGCCCAGCTCAATCGGGCCGAGAGTGGGGCGCCTTTGGTTGAGGAGGAAACGCGTACCTACCACATTGCCGCCCCCGGCCAGCCCGCAAGCTTCTACGTCAAAGGGCCTGCTTGGGTGTGGGTGGATGAGTGGCCGTCGCACAACGGCTCGACTGTGTATCGCTTTGTGGCGCCAGGCTGGCAGAGCCTGACTTTCGAGTCAGGCGACGGTGAGGATCGCTACTACCGTCTGCATGCCCTGCGCCAGGCACGCAAGGCAAGACCGCTTGAGCCGGGCGTGAAGAAGGCAAGTCTTGCCGTTCCCGCCGAAGGGCCTTTGCCGCCGCCGGCGCCTGTCGAACCTGTGGCCTGGACGGTG
Source organism: Vreelandella rituensis (assembly GCF_003336665.1). Classification (GTDB taxonomy): domain Bacteria; phylum Pseudomonadota; class Gammaproteobacteria; order Pseudomonadales; family Halomonadaceae; genus Vreelandella; species Vreelandella rituensis. Next base: position 18,112 of record NZ_QPIJ01000055.1, read on the forward strand.
GAAGATCGACATTCTCCCGGTGCCGGCCTTGATAGCTGGGGTGGCTACCTGAGATTTATCGAGCGTATTGATGGCAGTGAAGATGACGTGGCTCCCACCCAGGGAACGAGTGCTGTCGAGACCGGTTTAAGCTACCGTTTTCGCCAGCGGGACAGGCGGCTGTTCAGCCGCAGTGACCTGCTGCTGCGCTGGCTCGAGGGCAGCGAGAACATGCTGGGCGCAAAACAGTGGATAGACTTCTACCCCGAGGACAGCAACTGGCAGCTCGGCTTCTTCAGTGAGGCGTACCTTCAGCACGGCAAAATCGATGAGCTGGATGGCGACAATCACTGGTCGGCACGGCTGCAGGCAAGCATCGAGCGGACGTATCAGCTGTCGCCTCGGCTCAGGCACGAGCCGGGCCTCACACTGAACCAGCGCTGGTTGAGCCTTGATTCGGTACCCGACGGCGCCCTGGCGGAGCTTGACCCGGACGTCTTCTCGCCCTACAAGAACGATCACAAGCGAAGCCTGGTGCTTTCGGATCGGCTTACCTGGACGCCTCACCTGGATCAGCGGATCTATCTCGAGGGGGTGCTGGTCAGCAACGAATCACTCAACCCCTTTGATCCCGACTACCTGGAAGTCACTACGGCTGCTAGGCAGCTATTCGGCTCTGTGGCCGGGGAGGCGGGCGTGCGCTGGCGTCGCTACTTTAACGACAATGACCGTAGCGACAGCATTGATCGTAAGCGGGCCTTTGTGGGCGGCAACCTGCTGCGCTGGGGTGCTGGTGCCAATGCATTAACCTTGCGCGCGGAGACCGACTACGATATTGATCGCAGAAACTTCGGCTTCCAACTGAGAATCGGTTTTGAGGCCAACGCAGGGCGCCTTAGCCCGGCCAGGCGGCCGGATGAACTCGATTTTTTGCCACTGCGACGCGCCCAGCAGCGAATGCATGTTGAAACCAACCGTCTGGAACCGGTCTACCCATGAAGCGTAATACCACTCTTCAGCCTGAAACCCTTCTGACGGAAGGGCTTTCCGCGCCCTGGCAGCGGGTGAGCCGGCGCCAGATTTCTGCTATTTTGGTCTTTTTGCACAAGGGCGGGCGCCGCTTGCCTAAGGATGATCGCGACACCCTGTGCCGAGTGCTACTAGATACCTTGATGGATTGGATCGAGGTTCAGCGTCGGGAGATCACCCGTCTGCATGCCAACCATCATGAGTTTACAGAGCGGCTTGCCAGTGCCAGGTCGGAAGATGAAATCCGGGGGCACGTGCTCGACTATGCCCGCACCTTGGGGGCCGGGCGTCGCCAGTTGCTGGGTGATCGTTCCGCTTTTAAACGTTGGTTCGGCCCGGATGCAGTCAGTGAGCGTTACCAGAAGCAGTTCGCTGATTGCGAGCGTCACCTGAGCTTCAGCCTGGAGCGGCTGGGAGTGCTGGGTTCGACCTACATGGGAGGCGATGCGGTGACGCCGGAGGAGAGTATCCAGCGCTGGCGCCAGCTTAATCTCGAGGAAGGCATCGGTGATCTTCTCGCCTATGAAGGCGATCTGCGCGTTCGCCTTGCCGCCTTTCATGGTCTGGCCCGCGTTGCCCGTTCTCTGCCGCCGGAAGGTCGAGGGCGTTATCTTGGTGACAGCAGCCTGACCTACAGCTACCGGCTGGCCATGGATCACCGCCAGCCGGTCTGGCTTCAGACTGAGGCGCTGTCGCTGTTGAGCGTGCTGGGCTACCCCGCTGTGGTGGAGATCATCGAGCGTCGGTTGACGCGTGAAGCAGAGGGCGATGATTTCTTTGTGCGCCAACATGCGGTGCAGGTGCTTGGTGAGCACAGCGATGATCCGAGACTCGAGGCTTTGTTCGAGACGGCCCTGCATGACCCAAGCCCAACCGTGCGCCAGGCGTTGATTGACCTTTTGATCAAGTTGCGCCCAGCCTCGCTTACTCAGCATCTGCCGGTTCTTGCCCTGGAAGACAGCGCCCGGGAAGTTCGTGGTTATGCTGTCCATGCCCTGATCCGGCTGGTGGAGAGCGATGTCTCCTATGTTGGCTTCAGCCGGGAGCTTATCGATCGCGGCGCCCGCCATGAAGGTCATCCCATTACCTTGCGCTTGTATTGCCACATCATTGCGGCCATCGCCGCCGTCTTGCTTTCGAAGGATGATGAAGAAGCCCTCGGTCAGTGGTCGCAGACCGGCTTTGCGGTGCTCACGGCGCTGCATACCCAAGCAGATGATCTGCGGGTGCGGCGCTGGGCGGCACAGGCCCGGGAAACCCTCTGGTGCATGGCCGACACTGAGGCGCGACGCCTTCACGAGCAGCTTCGAATCCGGCTCAAAAAGGCGCCGGTGCGCAAGCGGCGTAGCCTAAAGGTTCCCGCGGCGGCGGACGATGACCGGCTCGGCCGCGTTTTGAGTGCGCTGACCCAAGCCGACTTTGGCCTGGATGCCAGCCGCTCATCAGGCAAACTCTCGTTTCGGCGCTGGGAGCGTTTTCGCTTTCGGCTCTGGCGGGCCTGGTACGAGCTCATGCACTCCTCGCCGGATAAGCGTCAGGCGGGCCACCATACCATCGGGCGGGTCTATTATGGCCTCTTTCAGGTGCCCTCGGCGCGGATGTCGGAGCTGAGCCCCACCAAGGTGCCCGGCGAGCCCTTGCACATGAGCGACGAGGACGGCTGGCGACCCTATCTTCCCTTGGTGGATCAGGTGATATCCAGCCTCGATCAGTCCTGGCCGACTCGGCCGATGACGCTTTACACAAGCGAAGGCGTGACCAAAATCACGCCGCCCGGCGGACTTATTGCCAGGCTTCGCGCGCGGCTGAAGCTCACGTTTCGTTTTGCCCATTACGCGAGGCTACGCAACTGGGAAGCCGACAGCGGCGGGGCGGCGAACGGCTACATGACGGCGCTTCAAGCGCTGGGTTTCACGGTGGGCTTTCGCACGCACACCGATCCTGATGCCAAACCATTGCCCGAAGACCCGGCGGTGCGGCGCTTCTTTCCCGCGCTTGCCTTTCCGCCGCTGCTGGTGGGTTGGTGGCAGGATTACACCGGGTACTTCGTGTCTGTTTACCAGAACACCCTGCGCCAGCTGATCTTCTTTTTGGCCGGCATGCTGGCGCTGTTCGTCGGGCGCCATGTCTATGTCAACTTGACCACGCGCCGTGCCCGCAACAAGCTGCCATTGGTGATCGGTGGCTGGGGCACCCGGGGAAAGTCGGGCACCGAACGTCTCAAGGCTGCACTTTTCAATGGCATGGGGTTTCATGTGATCTCCAAGACTACGGGCTGCGAAGCGATGTTTTTGCACGGCTACAGCCACCGTGATCTTCAGGAGATGTTTTTGTTCCGGCCCTACGACAAGGCCACTATCTGGGAGCAAGCGGACCTGGTGAAGCTTTCAAAAAAGCTCGATGCAGATGTGTTTCTTTGGGAGTGCATGGGGCTCACACCGTCGTATGTGCGCATCCTCCAGAAGCAGTGGATGCGCGACGACATTTCCACCATCACCAACACCTACCCCGACCACGAGGATATCCAGGGCCCGGCGGGCATCGATATTCCCATCGTCATGACCGAGTTCATTCCCAAAAACTCGACGCTGATCACCAGCGAAGCAGAAATGCTGCCGATTCTGCAGCAGGCGTCGCAGAAGCTTGGCACCGAGTGCCATAGCGTCAGCTGGATCGAATCCGAACTCCTGCCCAGGGATACCTTGTCGCGCTTTCCCTACGAGGAGCACCCCACCAATATTGCACTGGTTCTGCGCATGGCCGATGAGTTCGATATTCCTCGCCTGTTCGCGCTCAAGGCCATGGCCGACCACGTAATTCTCGATCTTGGTGTTCTTAAGGTCTATCCCCTGGCCAATGCTCGGGGGCGAAAGCTGCAGTTCACCAACGGCATGTCCGCCAATGAGCGCCTTGGGGCGCTGGGTAACTGGAACCGACTAGGCTTCGACAAGCAGGACCCAAAGGCCGAGCCCGGCGTCTGGATTTCGACGGTAATCAATAACAGGGCCGACCGGGTGGCCCGCTCGCGGGTATTCGCCGACATTCTAGTTAATGACATTAGCGCGGATCGTCACTTTCTCATCGGCACCAATCTCGAAGGCCTGATGGGCTATATCGAAGAGTCCTGGCAGGTGCGTCGGGAGGAAACCACGCTCTGGCCGCGCTCCCAGAACAACCCTGATCCGCAGGTTGAGTGGCACCGTCTGGCCCGACAGATGCGGGTTTGCGTTACCGAACAGGCGGTGCTCGGCAGGCTCTCAGCCATGCTCGAGGGTCTGGATGTGGCTCACGATACTCAGGTGCTTGCGGAAAACTTGGCTGACCCCAGCGACTACCTGAAGACGCTCGCGCAAGAGATGCCACTTTCCCGCCATATCAAGACGATTCTTGAACATCACAAAGACTATTACCGCGAATGGCAGGAGTTTTACGAGCTCGATGGGCGGATAGCCCAGACACCGGTGCCCTCTGATTCGCATGATAAGCGGGCCCGCGACCTGCTCTGGAAGTGGTTCAGGTCGCGCATCGAGATCGTGCGCTCTCCCTTCGTGACCGGTGAGCAGCTAGTCAACCTGATTTGCGAGCAGACACCGCCTGGCTACACCAACCGCATACTCGGCATGCAGAACATCAAGGGTCCGGGACTTGACTGGGTCTACCGTTGGCAGGCTTGGGACAAGATTCACGCCGCCGGGGAAATGATTCTGAGCGGCCAGCGTGGCGAGGCTACTCGGGGTCTGCAGTTTCTGGCAAGCTTTCAGGAATATGGATTGCTCTCGGCCGAGTACATGCAGGATCTTCTACACCGGGCACGGGAGCTGCCGGTGGCCCAGAGCGAGAACTTCCAGGCTGAACTTCGCTTGATTGCCGCCAACCTGGAGGCCAGGAATAAGCCCGAGGAACAAGAAGGGCAGTCACCTGGCGAGCCGACAAATGACCTCTGGCTGACTCTCGTGTCTTGGGTGGAAAAGTTTCTCGACGTGGGCGATGCCGTTCGCCGCCGGCGCAAGGCCGATCGCATCTATCGCGATATGGTGAGTCAGCGCATCAGTACGGCCAGAGCCGCTGATGAGCTACAGTACCTGACGAAGCGCCAGAAGGGCGGCTGGTTGGTTAGAAGGTGACGGCAAAAGGCCGCCCCCAGGCGGCATAAAGTAATTTGATTACGCACATGGCTCAGCCATCTTCAGGAACCGGTACGGCATCGGCGGCGTTTTTACCGCCACCGCGAGAAAGCGCGGAATCATGGCCTTGAGGTCGTAGCGCCTGTTGAAGCGGTATTCGAACTCGGCCAGGTAGCGTGGGACGTGCTGCCCGCGGATGGCATGGTAGGTGCCAGTGATGGCGTTATTGACGTTGCCCAGCAGGGTGTTGACCCAGTTGAACTCAGGGTTCTCCACGCTGGCACGCCCTCCGCCCGTGATGTGGCGCTCGTGGGCGTAGTCTGGTGTGTCGAAAGCCCGGAAACACCCCAGACCATCGCTGATGACCTGGCTGCCCGGCGCAATGACCTGTTGCGCATAGCGACGTATCTCGGTGAGGGTAAAGCCGCTCACACGGCGTAGCTGAACACGCTGCGGGTGGCCCTCCTCATCGGTTTGCACGGCCGCCACAAACGGGAATTTGTGCTCAGCGCCGCGCCCGCGCTTTCCCGGTCGTTCACCGCCCAGGTAGGCGTCATCGATCTCGATGCGTCCAGTAAGCGTCTCTCCCGGGTTGCGCTCGTGCATGACCTGCAGCAGTTTGTGCTTGAGCTTCCAGGCCGTGTTGTAGGTGACGCCGAGTTCCCGGGACAGCTGCAGTGCCGAGAGGCCATTCTTGCGTTGGGTCAGTAGGTAGTAGATCGCCAGGAACCAGGTGGTCAGCGGCAGGTTGCGTGCCATGGAAGATGATACCGGCGGTCAGCGAGGTCTGATGATGGCAGTGATGGCACTGGTAGAGCCCTCGCGACAGCTGGCAGCACGCCGTGTTGCCGCAGTCGGGACATACGAACTTCTTGGGCCAACGAAGCCGGTAGAGGGCCGCACGGCATTGCTCTTCCGTGCCGTACTGTTCGAGGAAGGCCGGCAGTGACAGGCCGGGTTGAAACTGGATAGGGTTGCGAGCCATGTCGATAACGCCTTGATCATCCACATGCTTTCATCGTAGTTCAAGACTGGCCTGATGGCTGACTGAGGTGAGTAATCAGGTATGATTTTCTTGTATAGTCGATGACAATATTTGTGACACAGTAGAACTAAGACTTGCCGCCAAGCAACTTGTGTGGCAATGCAATTATCTAGCTGGCGTGTGTCGATTTTCTTTGGCGTTGGGTCAATTGCAGAAGTGAATCAGGCGATCACAAGGAGTCAGCTGGATGGAAGGACGGGGAGGTGGCAAACGTTTCCTTGGCATACCGAGAATGTCAGTCATGCTCTCCACATTATGGCAGAACGATGAAGCTCTGGATTAACGCGCAGCATGATTCGGGGGTGCATTCACCAATAGATGTAGCGCAGGATCGCACGTAGTTCTGCGAAATATAAATTGGATAGGCAGGGAAGATTATTAATTATACCGTTATTTTAAAGCTAACCATTAACTCAACACTATAAAACCCCTTGACTGCAAGAGCATGAAGTTCCGTATCGATACCTAGCATGATACGCGGGTGTATTTACATGCTTGCTGTGGCCCAGCACCTTCTGTCTCCACCTGCTCGGAGTCGCCATGATAGATGCCCATTTCAGAATAGGTGGGCACCTAGTGTCACGGAATTCACCAGAAGGTGGGTTCACCGGACGCATATGGGCTCAATCGCGATATGTAAGGTTGGTTTCCCAGTTTTTGGCGCTTTGCTCTATCGCGTGTCTTACTCCCTCGGCATCACCTGACTGGAAGGCGGCATAAATCGCCTTGTGATCGTTGAGGGCAGTTTCCGGCAGTGTCTGCATCGACGTTTCGAGGGCCGCCTCGATCAACTCCAGCAGCGTCTGGCCGACTCGAATTGTCATTGGGTTGTGTGTGGCATGCAGGATGGCGCGATGGAAGCTGACATCGTGGCGTGATGTCTGCTCGCCGTTTGCGATCGCCTCGGCCATGTCGTCAATAGCCTTCTGAATTCGCCGATGATCCTCATCAGTAGCGTTAGCCATCGCTTGTAGCGTGTAGGCGGGCTCGAACATCAGCCGGAATTCAAGCACATCTTGCGTCATACCACGAGCCAGGATCATGCCAAAGGCCATGGGGTCGACCAGTGGTTCACCCGGCTCACGTCGGATGATCGTGCCATGGCCACGGCGCACCTCCACGATGCCGATCGCCTGGAGCATTTTGATCGCCTCGCGCACGCTCGATTTGCCGATGCCCATGCTCTGGGTCAACTCTGTTTCAGAGGGCAGATAATCTCCCGGCTTGAGGTCACCACGTATAAGAGCGGACTTGATCCGCTCCAATATCTGAAAGGCAATGGAGCTGCGTTCGATGGAACCATCGAAGCGTTCTGGCTGCTCCGGCGTAGCGGCCGGGTTGGACAAGGTGTTCATAAAGGAGTCTCTTGCTGACGTTCGGCTACAAGCACATGGATCGCTGGCGTGCTTAGCCTGGTCGTTTGTGGCGAGATATCAACGGAATGTGGGTGTGAGACAAATGACGCTTGCATCTTGGCATGAGCTGAGTCTAGCATGACTTAAGACGTCAGACATCAGATGTCCTATCAGTGAGCAGTGGATAGGGCGAGAAGAGCGTTGAGATGACTTGCGTTGGTTGCCCATAAGGGCGAGAGCAAACCAGACTTGGTGCTATGCCATGACGAAACGACGCATCATCGTGTTGACGACAGGAGGCACGATAGCCAGTAAACCCAGCGTGAATGGCCTCAATGTGTCTGGAGCCATGTCGGGAGAATCCTTGCTGGCGAGCGTATCTTTGCCGCAAATGCGAGACGTCGAGATTGAAGTTCGCTCGATACTGCAAAAACCCAGCAATGCCATCAGCCTAGACGATCTGGTCGAGATCAGCCGCCAGTGTCAGGCATTGGAACAGGATCCGGGCGTGATCGGCATCGTCATCACGCATGGTACCGATACGCTGGAAGAGACCGCCCATTTCCTTGATATCACACTATCCCTTCAGTCATGTGCCTTGGCCGTGACTGGCTCTCAACGTGCCCCGCATGAGGAGGGAACTGACGCCTTTCGAAACATCGCCAATGCCATTACCGTTGCAGCAGAGCCCTGTGTGAGAGGCATTGGCGTAATGGTCGTCTTCAATGAGTCCCTGTATGCCGCACGGAGCGTACGCAAGCTCAACAGTTATCGGGTGGATGGCTTCGGCGCGCCGGATGTTGGCGCGCTGGGGTATGTAGATGGTCAGCGGGTCCACCTGGCTCAGATCCCGCGGCGTTCAGCGCCACTTCCACTTGGCGAAAGCCTGCCGCGCATCGACATCCTATCCAGCTATCTTGATGCCAGTCCTCGTCTCGTCGGGGCCGCTTTGGCCAGTGGCGCACAGGCGCTGGTGGTGGAAGGCCTTGGCCGTGGGCATGTGCCGCCAGCGTGGATAGATGCCATCGGCGAGGCGACGCGCGGTGGAGTGCCGGTTGTCGTGGTATCTGGCTGCCATGAAGGACCGGTCAATACTCGCTACGAGTTCCCCGGAAGTCTGGCCAGTCTTCAGGCCCATGGGGCCATTGCCGTCCGCGACTTGAGTGCTCGCAAGGCGCGTTTAACCCTTGCTGTTCTGCTTTCGACTGATAGTCCGAAGGGCATTGCCGCTCGCTTCGAGCAAGCGATGTCCTGATCCTGTTGAGTCGGGGTTCCGTTTCGACAGGCCTTTGAATGCCAAGCTAGCGCTTGGCTCCACAACGATAAATAGGTACAAACAATGAACAACAAGTTGACCAAAGTATCACTGGCGGCCGCGATCGCGGCAGTGTCATTCGGGATCAGCCAGGCACAAGCGGCGGACTTCAACTTCACTTTCGCCCACGTACTGATCGAGGAAACGCCGAATGGACAGGCGGCGCTGCGTTTCAAGGAAGAAGTCGAGGAAAAGTCGGACGGACGTATCAGTATTGAGGTACTTCCCGCCGCACAGGTCGGTGGTGACGTCGAAATTATCGAGCAGATTCAAATGGGGCTGGTCGATATTGGCATCCCGCCAACCGCTACTCTAGCAGTCTGTCGGATTAAGGGGCGCGAATCGCAGAAGCAGCGTCCCTTCGTTGGTTTTTCCGCAGGGTAAGCAATCCTGCGGTTGGAAAGGCGCTTTCGCCTTCTACAGCCTTGTCTT
>NZ_QPIJ01000056.1 GCF_003336665.1 Vreelandella rituensis
CGTGGCGTTCGCCACTTTTCTCGCGGCCGAACAATACCGATGGCAGGCCAGGTAGTTGGCATGACCAGGGCGGATCATGATGCGTTCGACGCGACGGACAGGCATGGATTGCTCCCCTGTGTCGATTGAACTAACATTAGTGGCAAAGGAGATTAGTGTCAATGTCAAAAACTACGTTAAGATCACACCCACATTGTGTTTTTAATCTAAAGTGCCATTTAGTGTTAGTGACCGCTTATCGGCGAGAGGTGATTACATCGGCGATCATGGAGGACCTGGAAATACACATCCGCCGCGTTTGCGAGATGTCCGACGTGGGGGTGCTGGAATTTTCGGGTGAAACGGATCATGTCCATATCCTGCTGGAACTTCACCCCTCCGTCATGCCAGCCAAGCGGGTCAACAGCATCAAGACCGTGACGAGCCGGCGGATCAGGAAAGGCCATTGGGAAACCATCAAGACACAGCTCTGGGGCGAGCGCTTCTGGTCCGGGTCGTACTGCATGCTCAGCGTGGGCGATGGTGCGAACACGGAGATCATCAAGCGCTACATCCAGAACCAGACCAGGCCGTCCTGACGGACGGCGCGCTATCCATCCACACCCAATGCGTGGCTTGGACGTGGAATTCCGCGCGAAATGTTAAAGTTTTAATCTCAAGAGCCGATTTAACATTGTGAAACTATAAAAACAGCACGCCGGCACACCTCGTACAGCTACGATAGCCGCTGCCGGAGTAGACACTTGAAGAGGAACCACATGCCATGAGTTCACCGCTGACAGATGCTACCAGCAGTCTATCGTCTTCTGCGCTGCATGATCTAACTCCCAGACAACGCATGGAAAATGCACTGGACAAACTTCCTGCTCCGGGCAGTGTTCTGGGCGATGCCCAAAGCAATAGTCGGGCCATTACACCTGGCGAACTGGTCGAGCCTATTTCACGTATCAATGAAGTCATGCGTCAACATGGCATCGAGTTTGATTTGAGCGAAGAGCCTGCACGGGTCATTACAAGAGTGGTTGATCGCAACTCGGGTGATGTCATTCGGCAGATCCCTGCCGAAGAAGTGTTACTGATCGCAGAAAGACTTGGGGAGCTCCATGGTCGCTTAATAGACTCTGAAGCCTGATGCCTGGTTAAGAAGCGATGTTTTGAAAACTGATCGCCTCTTCTAATAAGCGCGGCAGACGTACCACTCGCAACCCGCTTTGCGTCAATGCCAGTTCAGCGGATGCTGCGCCTTCATGATAACCGGATGGATCACACCTGCATGTTCATGACATCGCGATAGGACGTGACCAGACGATTACGCACCTGCAGCCCCATTTGAAACGCCACGCTGGACTTTTGCATGTCGACCATTACATCGTTGAGCTCGATACCCGGCTCGCCGCTTTGAAATGCCATGGCCTTGGCATTGGCATTTAGCTGCAACCGGTTGATGCGCTGAATTGACGCCTGCAATTCGCTGCCAAAACTTCCTTGTCCCACCGAAGCCGTCAGCTGCTGACCTTTGAGCTCATGCCCGGCTGCCTGCGAGGCCAGCCCTTGCATTTGCTGTAACGCCGATTGGATAGCGGGAGAACTCATTGGAAGCCTCGAATAGCAAAAAATAAAATAATGCGGGTAGACTAACACCGCTCACCAATAGCTCGTCCGTATAAATACGCCCGGAAATCCTGGCTTTTCTTTCCTTTAGGGTAGACTCGCCGCCGGATAATGGCGTCCATCATAATTCCGCCTCATTATTTTGGCGGACAACCGCGATTGACGGATGCAGCCTATGCCTTGTTTGGTGATGCGCCTTGGCCGCCTGCTGGTTTGCGCTTTTTCGGAGAGATACGCATGAGCGAAACCAGCACGGCTCCAGGCCGTCAGAACAGCACGACCAATCACAAACCCAGTGATGGATCAACGAACGCCGAGCCTAAGAGCGCCTCTTCCACGGATCGTGTTGTCCAACAGCTGCGTGGCAATCCCCTGGTAGCCCTGTTGATAGCAGGTGCTGCGAGTATCGCTGTGGTAGTCGCTTTACTGATGTGGGCATCCAGCCCGGATTACCGGGTACTTTATACCAATCTGGAAGAAGCGGATGGCGGTCGCATCATCACCGAGCTGGACGCTCGGGGCATTCCCTATCGTTTCAGCGAGGGGGGGGGCGCGCTGCTGGTGCCGGACGAAAACGTCCATGCCCTGCGCCTGCAACTCGCAGAACAGGGGCTACCCCAGGGCGGCAATGTCGGCTTTGAGCTGATGGAAACCCAGGCGTTCGGTATCAGTCAATTTGCCGAACAGATCAATTACCAGCGTGGCCTGGAAGGTGAGCTCGGAAGCTCCATCGAATCGCTGGGGCCGGTGGAAAAAGCGCGCGTCCATCTATCCATGGCCAAGCCATCGGTATTTGTACGTGACCGTGAGCCAGCCAAAGCCTCGGTAGTACTGACCTTGTTACCAGGTCGCGTACTCGGCGACGGCCAAGTCAGTGCCATCGTGCACATGGTGTCGAGCAGCGTTCCCGAACTTGCCGCAGAGGATGTAACCGTGGTGAATCAGAACGGGCGCCTACTGTCTGCTGATTCCCGCCAGAACAATGATCTTGACGGCTCGCAACTGAGCTACATTGCCGAAGTCGAGCGTTCCTACCAGCAACGCATCGAGCGCATCCTGACACCGCTACTCGGCAGCGATAACGTACGCGCCCAAGTGGCGGCGCAAATTGATTTTTCGCGCAGGGAAGAAACCTCGGAACGTTACGGCCCCAACCAGCCGCCCAACGAAGCAGCCGTACGCAGTCGTCAGTCCAGCCTGTCTTACGATGGAGATGAGGCGTTGGCTATGGGTATTCCCGGTGCACTCAGCAACACGCCGCCGGGTGCCGCCCCTTCTCCTATCAACCTCCCCGATGTTGACGAGGAAGACCTGGACGAGGAACAGACAGAGGCGCTGCAGGCATTACGCAACCTGCGCCAGGATGACGTCGTCAATTACGAAGTCGATCGTAGTATCGAACATATACAGTACCGTTTAGGACAGATTGAGCGCCTGACCGCCGCCGTGGTGGTCAACTTTCGCGATGAGCTCAACGAAGAGGGAGTGCTGGAGCGAGTTCCACTGACGGACCTTGAGGTCCAGCAGATCGAAGGACTGGTACGCCAAGCCATGGGGTTCTCTCTGGCGCGTGGCGATGAAGTGGATGTGGTCAATAGTCCCTTCACCCGCGCCGAAGAAGAAGCCCCCCTCGAATGGTGGCAGCAGTCAGAAATTCTGGAAATGGTAGCCAGCCTTGGGCGCTATTTGCTGGTAGGCCTGGCCATCTTGCTGCTCTACCTTTTGATTCTTCGCCCGCTGATAAAACGCTACACCCACCCCCCCGTCATGGCGGGAATGCCGGGCGGCTTCCAGGTGAGCGTAGGCGAGGACAGTGAGGAAAGCGAAAACAAGGCGAGCGAAGACGGTCAGGACGTCGATGACACCTACAACAAGCCGAAGCGTCAGCGCAAGACGTCGCTGTATGAACACAACCTCAATGATCTACGCGAAATGGCCCAGGAAGATCCTCGCATGGTTGCCATGATCATTCGCAGCTGGATGAACAAATGAGTAATGCTATCGCTGAGATGAGCGGTGCTCGCAAGAGCGCCATCCTTTTATTGGCTCTGGATGAAGACAGCGCTGCCGAGGTCTTCAAATACCTGGGCGCCAATGAAGTCCAGGACATCAGCGTGGAAATGACTCGCCTGCACCAGGTCTCCCATGAAGACATGAAGCTGGTGCTGGAAGCCTTCCACAAGGAAACCGAAGAGTTCGTCGCGCTCAACCTTAATTCCAGCGAGCACATACGCTCCGTTCTGACCAAGGCACTGGGCAACGAGCGCGCCTCAAGCTTGATCGAGGATATTCTCGAAACCACTGGCAGCAATTCCGGTATCGATTCGCTCAACCTGATGGAAGCTTCAATGGTCGCGGAGCTTATCCGTGACGAGCACCCCCAGATCATCGCTACCATTCTGGTCCATCTCGAACGTCATCAGGCGGCCAGTGTACTGGAGCTGTTCGAAGAAAAGCTGCGCAACGACGTGGTGCTGCGCATTGCCACGTTCAGTGGTGTTCAGCCGGCGGCACTTCAGGAACTGACCGAAGTGCTTTCCAGCATGCTGGAAGGTCAGAACCTCAAACGCAGCAAGATGGGCGGCGTAAGAACCGCAGCCGAAATTCTCAACTTGATGAATTCCAGCCAGGAAGAACTTGCTATCGAGACGGTACGCTCGCACAGCGACGACCTGGCCCAGAAGATCATCGACGAGATGTTCCTGTTCGAAAATCTGCTCGACCTGGACAACCGTGCGATTCAGATGGTGCTGCAGGAAGTCGATACAAACTCCCTGGTGGTGGCCCTCAAAGGTGCTCAGGACGCTCTTGTCGACAAGTTCCTGCGCAACATGTCCCAGCGTGCGTCTGACCTGATTCGTGAAGACATGGAAGCCCGCGGTCCGATTCGGGTATCTCAAGTCGAAACCGAGCAAAAAGCCATCCTTCAGGTGGTACGCCGCCTGGCCGACGCCGGCGAGATAGTGCTGGCCGGTGGAGACGATGCCTATGTCTGATCCACGCGCCCCTACTTTCGATCGCCACGGCGATTGGCGGCGCTGGCAGATGGACGAGTTGCCCCAGCCATCAAGCGGGTTCGCCAGTACGCCCCAGGAAAACGCTGCCTCGCAGCAGCGGCGTAAAATTCAGGCCGCAAAGAAGGCCGCCGAACAGGCACGCCAACGCGAACAGCAAGAACGCAAAGCGCTACATGACAAGATTCGCCAGCAAGCCGAACTAGACGGCCACCAGGAAGGCTTCGACCGTGGCCATGCCGAAGGGCTTGAGCAAGGCCTGGCAGAAGGACGCAAACAGGCGGAAGAAGAACTAACGAAACAGCTCAAAGCCAAATTAAGTCCGATCAAAAATCTTGCCGAGCAATTTAGTACCGCCCTGACCCAGCTAGATGATGAGATCGCGCACGACCTGGTGGAGCTTGCATTGGCCACCGGCAAGCAACTGGCCGCAGAGGCGCTGAAAGATACGCCCGAACATATCCTGACGGTCGTTCGAGAGCTTTTGCACACCGAGCCTCCCTTAACCGGACAGCAGCGCCTGTGGCTGAATCCAGACGACCATAGGCTGATTGATGAGCACCTGGGGCTCGAGCTCGACGCTGCCGGCTGGAAGCTACAGCCGGATGACCAACTGCCCCGCGGAAGCTGCAGAGTGACCAGTGCCCAAGGTGAACTGGATGCGACATTCGAAGGGCGCTGGCAGGCAATAAAAGCCCAGGCACGCAAGCGTCCTCCCAGTACAGCGGATGCCTTGTCGTCCTCTACGAGCTGAGGTCACTCATGTCAGACACTCTCAATCCCCACCGGCAGCGTTGGCAACATGCGCTACAGCGCACCCACCAACGTATTCAACACCTTCCCCATCATCGCACCAGTGGGCGAGTGATTCGCGCCACCGGCATGGTGATCGAGGTCGTAGGGTTGCGGGTGGCGGTAGGCAGTGCCTGTCGTATCGAGCTGCCCAGCACCAAGACCCATGCGGAAGCTGAGGTAGTCGGGTTTGCCGGCGACAAGTTGTTCTTGATGCCACTTGAAGAAATTTCCGGCTTGATGCCCGGCGCACGCGTGACACCTTTGGGTGAAGGCAGCGGACATAGTGCACGGCGCTTCCCCCTCGGCGATTCTCTGCTGGGCCGGGTGCTGGACGGTAACGGCAACCCTCTGGATAACGGCGCAAGCGTGGAAGAAAGCCCTCGCGCCACCCTGGCAACCATCCCCTTGAATCCTCTCGCTCGGGCGCCAATCGATGCCCAGATCGATGTAGGTATTCGCGCCATCAATGCGTTGCTCAGTGTGGGGCGTGGCCAGCGCATGGGCTTGTTTGCCGGTTCCGGGGTGGGCAAGTCGGTATTGCTGGGCATGATGGCCCGTTATACCCAGGCCGATGTGATCGTCGTGGGCCTGATTGGTGAAAGGGGCCGCGAGGTTCAAGACTTTATCGACAATATTCTCGGCCCCGAAGGACGTCGACGTGCCGTGGTAGTCGCGGCCCCAGCGGACACCTCGCCGCTGCAGCGATTGCAGGGTGCTGCCTATGCAACACGGCTGGCGGAAGGTTTTCGTGACGAAGGGCGTAACGTGCTACTGATCATGGATTCCTTGACGCGCTATGCCATGGCCCAGCGCGAAATCGCCCTGGCAATCGGCGAGCCGCCCGCGACCAAAGGCTACCCGCCTTCCGTATTCGCCAAGCTCCCCAGCCTGGTCGAACGCGCCGGAAATGCCGAACGCGGGGGCGGCTCGATTACCGCTTTTTATACCGTGCTCACGGAAGGGGATGACCAACAAGACCCTATCGCCGATTCGGCACGCGCCATTCTAGATGGCCATATCGTGCTTTCCCGGACCTTGGCCGAAGCGGGACATTATCCTGCCATCGATATCGAAGCATCCATTAGTCGTGCCATGACAGCGATCACCACACCCGAGCAACAACGGCATGCCCAGCGCTTCAAGCGCCTATTTTCAAGATACCAACGCAACCGTGATCTGATCAGTGTCGGCGCCTACAGTCCAGGCCATGATCCACAGCTGGATGAAGCCGTTCAACGCTTCCCTGCGCTTGAACGCTTCTTGCAGCAAGAGATGCAGGAATGTGCGACCATAGACAAGTCGCGTCAGGCACTTGAAGCGGTCGTAGGAGGGTAATCATGAGTGCATCACAATTTGATACCTTGATCGAACTGGCTCGAAATTCACGTGACCAGGCCGGTCTTTCACTCGCCAACGAACGAAAGAACGAACAACAGACCGTGGCGCAAGTGGAATCGCTGGGACGTTATCGCCAGGAATATGCCCAGCGTCTACAAACTTCCATGCGTCAAGGTATCGATCCGGCAAGCATGTACAATTACCAGCAATTTCTCGCATCGCTGGACGCCGCTTTGGTGAAGGCTCGCCAGGCATTGGCAGCCCAGCAGCAGCGCGTTACGCAAAGCCAGCAATATTGGCAGCAGGAACAGCGTAAGCTGTCTTCCTACGATACGCTGGCCTCACGCCGTGCGGCCGAACAACAGCGCAATGAGCAACAACGTGAGCAAAAAACCAGCGATGACTTGGTTAATGGTCGTTTGGCGCGTCGCCTTGCTGATACCCATTCCCACTAGCGGCTCCAGGGACTGACATGAATATTCAAATGTTACTTTCGGCCGCTCAGGGCCAGAATAATCCGTCTAGCCTTCAGGCTAACGCTAGTAAAACTGGCGTACGGGAAGCAGGACTGTTCGATAATGCGTTGGCCAAGGCCGCTCTATTGGCAGAAGGCGCTGAAGCGAAACCCCAGGTCTCTGCTCAACAGGGCAAGAACGCATTAGCTTCACTCGCGCCCTATGCCGAGCTGTTGCAATCCCTGGAAGCTGGGACACTCGATCTGGATATCAGCGCCCAGGAATTGGAAGCGTTGCTCGAACAGTCACAAGATGGATTGGCGGCTGAAGCCACTGGCCTGGATGAAATTGCTGCGCGTCTTGCACTGCTGGCCGAATTCGACACCCTTGAAATGAGCGCGGAGGGCACGCGCCTGCAAGAAGGTGAAGCGTTAGCCGCCGCCCAAGAGGTATCTCTGCAACAGTTGCGTACGGCGCTACAATCCTCTGAAAAAGTAGCAGAGCTGATGCAGCAAACGGACACCTCCCAGGCTGAAATTGCCCCGCTAGTACAGCTTACTGAGCTGGCACGCAGCATGGCGGCGTCTTCAGCTCAAACATCTACGCCTGCTCAAGGCAATGACAGCTCCCGGGGTTCCCTGCTGGATGCCCTGGCAACGTCTCAACAAGCTCAGCCGCGCCTGAATGATAAAGGCGAACAGCCTATACGGCCTGCCTTGGACACGACGCAACTCCAGCGCCCAGTCAGCGAAGCTATGGCTAACTCGATGGTGGACAGTCGACTTGCAGGCGGGAGCCTTCCCACGTCAGAGTCTTCCCTGGCCGCCGGCATGCAAGCTCAGCCGTCCTCTCAGTCTCAGCCAAGCCTGGTGGGCCTGAATACGGCGACATCGGCTCCTGCGCAAGCCAGCATATCCACGCCGGTGACCCATCAAGCCTGGCCGCAGCAGCTTGGCCAGCAACTGATGCAATTCACTCAGCGCGGCGGCGAGCAGCAGATTCAAATGCAGATTCACCCCGCCGAACTTGGGCCACTTTCCATTTCCTTGAAAGTTAGTGAGCAAGGAACTCAGGTTCACTTTCTTTCAGCCCACGCCCAGGTACGCCAGGTCATCGAACAGGCGATTCCCCAGTTACGAGAAGCCTTGGCTGAACAAGGCATCTCACTGGGCGAAACCTCTGTAGGCGACCAATCTGATGGTCAAGAGTTTGCCGATCAGAAATCACCCAGCCAGCCAGGTACCGACGCCATTGGAACGGCTGTGAGTGATAGCGAAGGTGACGCACAAGCATCTACTACTTTAGCCGCATATTTAGAGGGTCGCGTTGATCTCTACGCGTAGAAAAACGCTATAAAAAAACAAGGTTAAAACAAGAGATAAGCTCACCCCGCGGGCTTGTTCCTTTCATCAGCCTCGCTAGTTTTAGGCATAATGCGCCTCACTGGGGCTAAGCTCGGAGTTAACAGGAACAATAATGGCAGAATCAAGCAATGGATCGAAGAAGCTGATCTGGATAATGGTATTTCTGGTATTGCTGTCTTCAGCAGGTGCCGCTGCTGCCCTGTATATGGTCATGGGCCGTGATGCAGACACCGATACAAGCGAAGCACAGCAAGTGACCGAACGACAGGCACCCATTTTCCTGCGTATCGAACCGTTTACGGTCAACTTGGCAGATGACACTCATGGCTCACGGTTATTGTATGTGGGCGTTACACTGCGTGTCGGCGAAGAGCAGAGCAAGGAACTCCTTGACGAGCATATGCCCCAGGTACGCAGCCGCTTGCTTACCTTGTTTTCCGGAAAACAAGCCACTGAATTGACGTCGCCGGAAGGCAAACAGCAGCTGGCAAATGAAGTCATTGACCGGTTAAGTGTGCCCATGACGGAAAATCAGCCTCCGCTGGATTTACGTGAAGTGCTCTTTACTGAATTCATCGTGCAATAACCCGGGAATCTGGAGCCGTCATGTCGCAGGACGATCTACTGTCCCAGGAAGAAATTGACGCCCTTTTAAAGGGCGTCAGTGGTGAGGAAGAACCTTCGTCATCGGCTCAATCAAAAGACGAAGCACGCATTCGTCCCTATGACCCTTCCACACAACATCGCGTGCTTCGAGAGCGCCTGCATGCCCTGGACTTTATCAATGAGCGTTTTGCGCGCTATTTCCGCACGGGTATGTTCAACCTGATTCGACGTAGTGTCGATATCACCGTGGAGTCGGTGCGCTACCAAAGCTTTAGCGATTTCTCACGTAACGTACCGGTACCTACCAACATCAACATCGTCGCCATGAAACCTCTACGTGGCTCGGCATTGGTGGTTTTCCCTCCCAATCTGGTCTTCATGGTGGTGGACAACCTGTTTGGCGGCGATGGTCGTTTTGTAACAAAATCCGAAGGACGCGATTTCACCGACACTGAACAACGCATTATTCAGCGGCTGCTAAACTTGGCGATTGATGCCTACGAACAAGCCTGGAAAGTTGTTTATCCTCTCGATATCCAGTTTCTGCGTTCGGAAGTCCAGTCGAAGTTCGCCAACATCACCAATTCCCCTAACGAAATCGTGGTGAATACCCGGTTCAATCTGGAAGTAGGCAACCTTTCGAGTCAATTTCAGATTTCAATGCCCTACGCCATGATTGAGCCGTTGCGTGACTTGCTGGCCAACCCGATCAACGACAGCAATCAGGATCAGGACGGCTCTTGGACAAAGCGCATGGCTAGCGAGCTGCGCCATTCGGAAATCGAACTGGTTGCGGAATTTGCCAAGATCCCTAGCCGTATCGCCCATGTCATGTCACTCAAGAAAGGTGACGTACTGCCTTTTGACCTGCCCAGCACAGTCGTGGCCAGTGTTGATGGGGTACCGGTCATGGAATGCGACTACGGCAGCCAGAATCAGCAACGGGCACTGCGAGTTTCCCGCATGCTCGACCATGCCGCCATGAACAATGTATCGTCCAATGACTTCATCAAAGGGTCAACGCTGAAGCAAGCCAAGGAATTCAAGCATGACTGATCCCAACAAGCCCGATCAGAATATTTCTGATGATGACTGGGCCGCCGCCATGTCCGAGCAGGATGAAACCGAACAGGGCAATACTCCCAGCGAAGAAGCTCCCCTCGAGGAAGATGACCCTTGGGCCGCCGCCATGGCGGAACAACAATCCGTCGAGGAAGAGCAGGCCAGCCAGGAGGCAGCACAGCCAGAGCAGCCGGCTACGCCCGCCAAGCCGGCCAGTGAAGATATATTTCGTCCGCTATCTCAAGATACCGGCACCGGTCAGCCGCGCGATCTGGAAATGATCATGGATATCCCGGTCAAGTTGACCGTGGAATTGGGTCGCACCAAGCTCACCATCAAGCAATTGCTCGAACTCGCTCAGGGTTCGGTGATCGAGCTTGAGGGCCTGGCCGGTGAACCCATGGATATTCTGATCAATGGTTATCTGGTGGCTCAAGGGGAAGTTGTGGTAGTGGACGATAAATACGGCATTCGTATTACCGAGATCATCACTCCCTCCGAGCGTATTCACAAGCTGAACCGATGAGTGCCGAGACTCCTTCCGCACAGGACAGCATGCCACTCGAAGCACTAGGTAGCGGCAGTGACGCCTTGCTAGGCATGGCGACATTGGGTAAAACCGCTGCCGCCCTGGCGCTGGTAATTGCCATCATTCTTGCTTGTACCGCCCTGCTGCGCCGCTGGAATACGCAGCGCTTCCACCATGGGGCTCATATCAAGATAGTGGGAACCTCAGCGGTAGGTAACCGTGAGCGTGTGGTGGTTGTCCAGGTGGAAGATACCTGGCTAGTGCTGGGTGTCGGCAGTGGGCGAATCACCAAACTGCATGAGCTACCCGTGCCGGAAAGACAGGATGAATCCCATTCTTCTTCGCAAAGTGGATTCTCCCAACGCCTGGCTCAGTCGATAAAGTCCTATTCGAAGCAAAAAAAAGGTGCTCCCAACGCACCTTCCGATTCTCGTCATACTCAATGAGATACTGGATGCCGTATTCCTTGCCCGGCTGGCAACGTCTGCTTGCGATAGGTTTGACCGGCCTGGCTTTCTTGTTGCCGCTCGCCGCCTTTGCCCAAGAAATTCCAGGTATCGTGAGCGAACCCCTGGAAGGGGGCGGACAGCAATGGTCACTGAGCCTGCAAACCTTGCTTCTGCTCAGCAGTATGGCTTTCCTGCCGGCCATTTTGCTGATGATGACCAGCTTTACGCGAATTATCATCGTGCTCAGTCTATTGCGCACCGCAATGGGTACCCAGGCGACGCCTCCCAACCAGGTCTTGCTGGGGCTTGCACTTTTCTTGACGTTTTTCGTCATGTCGCCGGTACTGGCTCAGGTATACGAGAATGCCTGGTTACCCTTGACCGAAGAAACCATCAATTTCGAAGAATTCATGCTGATAGCCCAACAACCTTTTCGTGAATTCATGCTGGCCCAGACGCGGGAACCGGATATCGCCATGTTTGCTCGCCTGGCGGATGTCGGGCCGTTACAAGGCCCGGAAGACCTGCCCATGCGGGTTCTCTTGCCTTCCTTTGTCACCAGCGAGCTGAAAACCGCCTTCCAGATCGGGTTCACGATTTTCATTCCCTTCCTGATCATTGACCTGGTGGTGGCCAGTACGTTGATGGCCCTGGGGATGATGATGGTACCTCCCATCACGATTTCCCTGCCATTCAAATTGATGTTGTTCGTTCTGGTAGATGGCTGGCACCTGATCATCGGCTCCTTGGCAGAAAGTTTTTACATGATCTAGCCCCCCGGCCAAGTCTATCTCGGAGGCGAAAGGAGTACATCTAGATGACACCTGAAATGGTCATGAACATTGCCTACCAAGGCATGCGTGTCACGCTACTTCTTGGCGGACCGATGCTACTTGCCGCCTTGTTGACAGGTCTTATCGTCAGCCTTTTTCAAGCCGCGACTCAGATCAACGAAATGACGCTGACGTTTATTCCCAAGATCCTTGCCGTCTTTAGCGTACTGGTCTTTGCCGGCCCCTGGCTGATAGGCCTGATTGTCGACTTCACGCGGCAGTTGTTTATCAACATCCCCAGCATGGTGATGTGACCAGTGGTCGAAGTCACCTTTGCCCAATTACAAGCATGGCTGGTGGCGTTCTTGTGGCCGTTTGCCCGTATCACTGCGTTCATGGCCGCGGCCCCCTTATGGGGGCACTCGAGCGTTCCCAACCAGGCCAAAGTGGGGCTTGCCGCTATCGTCGCGGTAGTCATTGCGCCCGTACTTCCAGACATGCCCGAGGTTGCGGTGCTCTCCTGGGCGGGGCTCGGCATCATGGTGGAACAGATATTGATCGGCCTGGCCATCGGCATGGTGATGCATGTCATATTTGCCGTGGTTCAGGCGGCGGGTGAATTTATCGGTTTGCAGATGGGGCTTGCCTTCGCCAGTTTCTTCGATGCCGCTAGCGGCACCAATATCATGGTGCTGTCGCGCATCTTCTACATGGTTACCCTCTTGATGTTTCTCGCCTTCAATGGCCACTTGATGGTGCTGGAAACCCTGGTGATGAGTTTCCAGGTGCTACCCATCGGTATCGGCACCTTCAACCCAAGCGCCTTCGATATGCTGGCGCGTTATGGCGGTACTATCTTTTCTGCTGGCATGCTGCTGGCATTACCGCTAGTGGCATCGCTCTTGGTCATCAACCTGGCATTGGGCATCCTCAACCGCTCGGCACCCCAGCTCACCGTTTTCAACATTGGTTTTCCCATGTCGCTGATTACGGGCCTGGTGTTATTGATGGTATTGATGACGAAGATGGGAAGTTTCCTGCAACGCCTATTCAGCAATGGCATCGATTTCATGCAGCGTCTGATCGAGGCCATGGCACCGCTTGGCTGAATACCAGCCAAGAAGAATATAGATACAAAAAATGCCTTGGCTATGTTGACCAAGGCATTTAGTAAACAAGCTACATGCAAAGCGTTACATGTAGTTGAACAGGGACATGCCTTTTACATCAACGAACGCTTTTTGGGCTGCCTGCATCCCCACCTGGCGCAAGCTGTATTCGGAAATTGCCTCGTTGTAATCCAGATCGACCAGATCCGACAATGTCTGTTCGTAGTTGAGCATCCGGTTGCTGCCCACCGCATCCACCACATCCAACTCGTTCAGCCGCGCCCCGGCCGAGGCACGCACCGTAAGAACGTTATCCAGGCTGTTATCCAGATCCCGCATGGCAGTGTTTAGCGTGTTACGCAGATCGGCTTTCTTGGCCGGATCATCCGCGGGGGTTTCCAGCACGCGGATGGCTTCTTCCATGGTACGGAAGAGGTTCGGCTCGCGCTGTTCGCTGCCCGCCTGGGCAGCCAAGATTTTATCCCCGGTCTCAGGGGTTCCTTGAAGGGTAATCGAGACACCACCAAAACTCACCTGCTGCACGGAGTCATCTTGATTGCCCGTGTAAGCAATATTAGATTCCACAGCATTCCAATTGGTGCCATCAAACGTCTCGATATTGAATTCGCTGTCACTCGTAAAGTTGATCTGAAAGTCTTTCCCGTAATCAGTATCGTTCACGTCACGTATCTGCGGTCCACCGAAGGTGACATTTCCTTGGTTGCCGGACTGTGCTTCCGCCACATAGCCGGCACCGCTGGGTACGCTCTTGAAGATGGTCTCGCCATTGTCGGCTACCGGCATAAGGCGAGAAGCATCGATGCGCTGTTCACGGGCGTTGCTGTCACCGTTGTATTGAACGTTGCCGTCCGCATCTTTCACGAACGGCGGGGCATTATCCTTGTAACCACCGAACAGGTAGCGACCGTTGCCATCGGTGGCATTGGCCTGGCCCAGCATGGTTTCGTAGATGCCCTTGAGCTCGCTCGCGACTGACTGACGATCGACATCGCTCAGCGTATCGCTTGAAGCCTGCACCAGCAGTGTCTTGGCACTGATGTTGGCATCGCTGATGCTGTTAAGGATGCTTTCGGTCTGGGCCAGCGAATTACGCGCAGATACGCGTGAATCCGCATACTGCTCGGTCGCGGCCTTGGCTTGATCCACCCCCACTGCCCTTGAAGCAGCCTGAGGGTCATCGGAGGGATTGACCACCCGGCGGCCACTGGCGATTTGCTCACTGACCTTGAGAAAATCGCTCTGCTGACGATTCATCGAGGCAACGCTCTGTCCGAACATGGTGAGGGTGCTGATACGCATGATTCAGTCTCCTATCGATCAGCCCCGTAGGCCAAGAATGGTATCCATCAATGTTCCGGCAGTATCGATCACCCTCGCATTGGCCTGGTAGAACTGCTGGTAACGAATCAAGTTCGCGGCCTCTTCATCCAGGCTAACGCCGGACTCGGACTGTTGCACGGCCTTCAGTTGATCCGTCAGCCCTTGGCGAGCATCCAGATTGACCTGGGTGATATTGGCGCGGTTACCCACATCGCTGACCATGGCGCCATAAGCACCGCTCACAGAAGCGCTACCGCCGACAATCGATTCGGCTTGCAAGTTCTGCAACTTCAGAGCGTTGGTATTGTCACCGGAAGCTCCCGATTGACCCGCTGCAATCTCGTCCAAGTTGATGATATTGGTTTCCATGCCATTGCCTGCCCGTCGGACTGGCTGAATTTCAAAGCTGTCACCATCTTGCGGCACACCGCTGAACTCAATGCTGACACCACCAAAATTTAATTCGTCATCGTTATTCCAAGCGTTTTGATCGAAATCAATAAACTGACCGTTATCGTTACGGGTAACCACTGGATCACCGGCCTCAAAACTGACGGTATAGTCAGTCGCCCTAAGGGAATCAATCTGATCGGGGACAAATTCCGCGCTAGTGATAGTGACAGCGGGCAAGCTATTATTTGTATCGGCATACGTTTGTGGGGGGCGCATTGCAAAGAAATCCTCCCCCTGCTCACCATTGAGATCCACGCCCAGCTTGTGCTGCTCGTTGAAGGCAGTCGACAAGGATACGGCCAGCTGGCCGATCTGATTCTGTGTCTTGTCCAGGGTCTCTTCGCGGAAAGTCATCAAGCCGCCCAAGGTACCACCGGTAACCACATCCTCACTCAGAGTCACCAGATTACCACCGCCATCACGGTAACCCACCACGGTACGCTGAGGATCGGCGTCCGATTTCACCGTTTCCAGCTTGTAGGAATCGGTGCCGGTAACCAAAGGCTGACCATTGGGCAGACTGATATTGTAGGTTTTGCCATCCTGGATATTCAGGCGAAGGTCCATTCGCTCGTTGAGTTCGGAAACCATGTTATCGCGCTGATTCAGCAGACTGTTGGGAGCCTCGCCCGTACGGGCTCGTGCCAGGGCAATTTCCCGGTTCAGCCCGGCAATCTGCTCGGTGGTGTTGTTGATCTGGGTAACTTCGTCCTTGATCTGGTTATTGATATTGCCCTGCATATCTTGCAGATAACCATCGAAGGAGCGGAACTGAGCGCTCAAGGTATTGGCCGTTCCCAATACGCCTTGGCGAGCGGCCGGGTCTGAAGGAGCACTTGCCAGGTCTTCCAGGGAAGAGAAAAAATTCTGCATCAACGGCGCCAGCCCGGCGTCGCGATCCGCCAACAGATTATCGACCTGCGTCACCTGGTTTTGATACGTCTGCAAGGCACTGGATTGGGTCTTGGCATTGTTGAGCTGATCAGCGACATAGGTATTGAATTGGCGTTCAATATCGTCGACGCGGACCCCGCCGCCCTCGCGGCCTTCGCCAAGCTGGGTCAGCTCGCGATTGTAGCCAGGCGTATAGACGTTGCTGATGTTGTTGCTGGTAGTATTCAGGGCATTCTGCGCCGCATTGAGGCCGCTTAGCCCAACAGAAAACATGCTCATGGTCTCAGTTCCTTAAGCCGATAGAAAGTCTATCGGCATTACGCAGAATAACTTGAGGCTCACTCAATGACTTAGCGGCTGTCAGCCAGAAAATCACCGCCAGCGCTCAAGGGGCCCATCGTACTCATCACGGCAATCAACTTGTCGGCGTAGCGCGGGTCGGTGGCATAACCACCTTGCTGCAAGGCATGGGCGGCTTGTTGAGCGTCAGGAGCATCCAATACCGCTGCATAGCGCGAATTGTTACCAATCAGGCCGGCGTAGTCGGTGAACGCCTGCTCGAATGAGTCATAGGCACGGAAACTATCCACCACTTGGGTACGACGGCCATTGATATATTCGTGGGTCACGACATCGGTGGTTTTGCCTTGCCACTGGCTGCCCGCTTTTATACCAAACAGATTGTGGCTATTGCCGCCGTTGGAGGTGGCGATTTCATGGCGCCCCCAACCGGTTTCCAGAGCGGCCTGGGCCAGAATCAATTCAGCGGGCACACCCGTGGCACTGCTCGCCGCCTGGGCGGGCTTGGCCAATCGGTCGATGAATTCCTGGATATGCTGGGGTGTGTCACGCAGAGAGCCCGCTTCTGGAAGCGCAGCGGTCACGGCGTTATCGCTGGAAGCCCCTGTTGAGGAACTGCCTGTTGAGGAAGCCCCTGCTGACATCGTGGCGAGTTCGTCCAGAAATGAGCTCTGTTTAGCCATTGCTGCAACTTGGGATTCTTCCGCCATGCCTGAAGTGCGCAGTGGCTCATCCAGCACTCGCGGCGTTCCCCTGGGAATACCCGCAATCAGGGCTTGAGTTTCACTGTCGACCTGGCGTGCCTCACCCGAGCGAGTTACCACGCCCTGGTGCTCAAGCTGCTCGACCAGGGCGTCGGCCAGTCCCATGCCGCGCGAGGCCATGGTCTGGGACCATTGTTTATCCAGCATCGACTGGAACGTATCGGTCTCGCGGCTATTCATCAAACCGGAAGCCGGAATGGCATCGCGCATGCTTTTCATCATCATCTGAATGAATAGCGCCTCGAACTGCTGGGCAGCGCCTTTCACACCGGCTTCCGGGTCCATTCTTGCGGTATGCTGCAAACGCTGCAGTCCCTGCATATCCAGCGCAAACTGATTGCTGACGTCCTGCACGCTCATCAAATGATCTCCAGTTCAGCACGTAGCGAGCCGGAAGCTTTCAGCGCTTCCAGAATCGACATCAAATCCTGGGGCGTCGCCCCCAGTGCATTCAAGGCGTCAACCACTTCACTCAATTGGGCGCCTTCGACAATTTGCAGGTAGGCCTCTTGCTGTTCGATTTCGATATCCGTATCCGGCACCACCACCGTCTCACCTTCACCGAAAGGTGCGGGCTGGCTGACGCCGAAATTGGTATCGATCGTGATCGACAGGTTGCCGTGGGCCACCGCCGCCTGGCGTAGGGTCACGGCACTATTGAGCACCACCGAGCCTGTGCGGGCATTCAATACCACTTTTGCCGGCGCCTGAGTCGGCGTGACCTGGACGTTTTGCACCCGCGCCATGAAATTGACCCGGGCGTTGTCGGTGGTGGGGCCATCCAGCGCAATCACTCGGCCATTGCGAGCTGATGCCACTGTCTGGCCGAATTCATTGTTGATTGCCTCGACCATACGTTGCACGGTGCCGAAATCCGTATCATTCAGCTGCAGTTCCAGCAGGCCGCCATTGGTGCCCAGCGCAAGGGCCACCTCACGTTCGACCAGGGCGCCGTTAGGTATGGACCCGCTCGCCTGCTGGTTGATCTGAACGCTGCTTCCTCCAGCTTGCGCCCCGGCACCCCCGACCAGCATGTTGCCTTGAGCAATGGCGTAAGTGTCACCATCCGCACCTTTCATCGGGGTCATCAAGAGGGTCCCGCCACGCAAGCTACTGGCATTGGCGATTGACGACACCACCACATTCAGCCGCTGACCAGGGCGGGCAAAAGCGGGCAGATCCGCCGTTACCATTACCGCCGCCACATTGCGTAACTGCATATTGGTACCCGGCGGAATCGTCACGCCCAACTGTGAGAGCATGTTGCTCAGGCTCTGGCTGGTAAAAGGTGCCTGAGTGGTCTGGTCACCGGTGCTATCCAAACCCACCACCAGGCCGTAACCCACCAATTGGTTATCACGCACACCGGCAAACCCCGCCAGTTCCTGAACACGCTCCGCCTGGGCCGGGAAAGCCAGCAGGCACAGCAAGGCAAGCACCAGCAGCTGCCGGCCCTGCCACCACGAGAAAGGTTTGGTGTTATTCATGATCATTGCTCAGCTCAGCTCGGTTCAGAACGGCGAAACGTTGAGGAAGAAACGCTGCAGCCAACCCATGTGCTGGGCTTCATTGATATAGCCATCACCCACATATTCTATCCGGGCATCCGCCACCGAAGTGGAAGGTACGGTATTTTGTGTGGTGATCGTGCGTGGATTGACCACCCCCGCGAAGCGAATGAACTCGGTACCCTGATTGATCGCAATCTGTTTTTCGCCGCGCACACGCAGGTTGCCGTTATTCATTACCTCAAGTACGGACACCGTAATGGTACCGGTAAAGGAATTGTTGGCTTGGGAGCCCCCACTTCCGGAAAAATCACTTTCCCCGGACACATCGAAGCCGTAGTCCTCAAGCACACTCAACATATCCGGAATCTGTTCCAGCTCCAGGCCGGCGGATCCGTTGCGGTTGGCATTCGATTGAGAATTTTTCGAGGCACTGACCTCCTCGTCCAGCACGATGGTCAGAATATCGCCCACGGCTCGCGGCCGCCGATCTTCGAACAAGGGCTGATAGCCGCGGCGTGCCTGGTAAATCGAACCGTTAGGTACCGGTGGAGGTCGATCGACGATAGTGATCTGCTCCTGTTCGCCCACCACCGAGGCCCGCGGTATCTGTGCACAGCCGGAGACGCCCAGAATCAGTAAGGCCAAAACCAGCCATGCCCAGCGTCGCGAATTGGCTACCTTGGGCATGGCTTGGCTGGTCATTTTCGTCACCTTACAACTGGCTCAAACGTGCCAGCATTTCATCACTGGTGGTGATGGCCTTGCTGTTGATTTCGTAGGCGCGCTGGGTCTGGATCATGTTGACCATTTCCTCGACCACACTGACGTTGGAACCTTCCACATAGCCTTGGAACAAACGCCCGGCGCCATTCATGCCCGGCATATTCTGGTTGGCTGCCCCGGAGGCGCCTGTTTCAAGATAAAGATTTCCCCCCACGCTTTCCAGACCTGCCGGATTGATGAAGGTAGTCAAGCTAACCTGACCCACCACGCTATCCTCAGTGACTCCCGGCTGGCGCACACTCACCGTGCCATCTTCGCCAATGCTCACTGACAAGGCATTCTCTGGAATGAAAATCGCCGGTTCCATCGGGTAGCCATTGGCGGTGACCATCTGGCCGTTTTCATTCAACTGAAAGCTACCGTCGCGGGTATAGCCGGTGGTGCCATCCGGCATCAGTACCTGAAAGAAGCCACCGCCGTTGATGGCCATGTCGCGGGAATTTTCGGTTTGTTCCAGGCCTCCCTGGGTATGTAAACGCTCGGTGGCCACGGCGCGCACCCCGGTACCTACCTGCATGCCCGAGGGTAAACGGTTCTGGATATCGTTCTGAGCGCCTGGCTGACGCATGTTCTGGTATAAAAGGTCTTCAAAGACGGGTCTTGAGCTCTTGAAACCATTGGTGCTGACGTTGGCCAGGTTATTGGAGATCACGTCCAGCTTGGTCTGCTGGGCCTCCAGACCGGTCTTGGCCGTCCATAATGAGTTGATCATTCAATGAATTCCTTTAGTCCCTGAAAACTGAAGCACCTGAAAACTCAAGCACCTAAGAACTGGAGCGCCCGAAGGCTCGGTCAGCCCTGAATCGAAAGAAGGTTGTTGGCGCGTTGAGCATTTTCATCGGCGGTCGTGATGACTTTCATTTGCATATCGTAGCGGCGCGCCACGTCGATCATCGAGACCATGGCGTCCACAGCGCTGACGTTGCTGCCCTCGAGCGCCCCACTGACCAAGCGCGCATTTTCATCGCCCGCCAGAAGGCCCGGCTCGCCTTCATCATTATTCGGCGCTCGGAACAGGCCGTCTTCCCCGCGCTCAAGGTCACGATTGTCTTCCGGGGTTACCAGCTTGATACGCCCGACATTGACCAGCGCATCGGGGTTTTCTCCCGCGCCGATGGCACTGAGGGTGCCATCGGCCCCTATGGAGATTTGCGCTCCCTGGGGAACGCCGACAGGTCCGGCATCACCCATCACTGGGCGCCCCTGGCTCAACAGGACGCCATCGCTGTCGATCTGCAGATCCCCACGGCGGGTATAGGCCTCGGTGCCATCATCGGCTTGTACCGCCATCCAGGCATCGCCTTCCATGGCCACATCCAGGGTGCGCCCGGTTCGCGTAATCGGTCCTTGGGAGTGATCCGTCCCCGGTACCGTCGCCACGGTCGAGGTGCGAGTCGCCAGCAAGGCGTCACCCTGTACCGGAACCGAACGGGCGGCGTGTAGCTGAGCGCGAAAACCGGTGGTGGAAACATTGGACAGATTCTGGCTGACCACGGATTGTTGGTCCATGCTCAGCTTGGCGCCGCTCATGGCGGTATACAGCATACGATCCACGGTTTACTCCCCTTGATGACAAGCGAAACGAATAAGGGTCACAGGTTGATAATGGTCTGCAACAGCTCATCCTGGGTACTGATGGTCTGGGAGTTGGCCTGGTAAGCACGCTGGGCGATGATCATGTTGACCAATTCAGACGCCATGTCCACGTTGGAGGTTTCCACCGCGCTCGGTTCAATCAAACCACGCAGACCGGTTCCCGGCGCACCCACCAACTCTTGGCCGGAAGACCCCGTGGCCGACCAGAGGTTATCTCCATCCGGCTTCAAGCCTTCCGGGTTACGGAAACTGACCAGCGCAATCTGACCTGCGGCAAGGGACTGCTCGTTGGAGAAGTTACGCACCACGGTGCCGTCATCCTCAATGATTACGCCAACTAGCGAACCTGAGGTATAGCCATTCTGGTTGATATCATTAACGGTGGAATTGTTGGCAAACTGTGTGCTGCCGGCAAAGCTCATGTCGAAATCAAGAACCTCGAACTCATCCCCCAGATTAAAACTGAGTGACTGGTCTGCTCCACGCATCAAGCGACCACTTTCATCGAAGCGCATGGTTCCTACCGTCTTGTCGTAGGAAGGTGCGCCTGCTGGGCCCCCGCTCAAACGCGAGTCAACCTTCCACTCGCTCCACTCGGTAGCATCATTAGAGGCTTCCAGCTTTGTGAAATAGAGTGTTAAGTTACGCGCATTTCCCAGTGAGTCATACACTGTAGCGTTGGTGGAATAGGTGTAATCATCCGTATTACCCGGTGTCACTTCAGGAGCAGCAGCTGCAGGTAAGTATTCGTTATTCAATTCACCAATAGTAAGAGTAGACGCTGTTGCGGAAATGGCATCCATTGCAAAACTTCCATTATTGGAATCATATTCAATCTCTCGGTAAACCAGGGGTGCAGCTGCTGGATCTTCAACCACAGTTACAGCTACCCCGCTTTCATTGCGCAACTTATTGCTAGCATCAACGCTATATACGCCACCAGAGTTATCGACAAATACGGTTTGGCTATTGTCTACAACCGACAGACCATCAACTGCCGTATTTGTACCTTCTTCAACAAAATTCTCACCATCATATTCTACGTTAGCTCCACCTGCAGTCTGAAGAACATTGTTAGTAGAGGAATCGATAACAAGTCCTCTCACTTCAGGAGTGGTGGGGTCATCTTGTATATAGTAAAGCCTGTGATTGGTAGTAGGAGCAGTTCCATCTCCCTTCACAACGGCACGTCCATCAGGCGCATAAACGAAGTCACCTTCGAGACCTGCCTCTTCCGCATTCAGGTTCAGAGAAACAGCCAAGTCGGTGGTGGCGCTTGCGGGCATATCACCCGCATCAACTCTTAATGCCCCAACGTCCCCACCAGCCTGAACTTCACCAGCAGCATTAGCAGCATAACCCATGATGCTGGCACCTTGGGCGTTAACCAAGCGGCCCTCGGGCGTCATGGTCAACTGGCCGTTACGCGAATAACCCACTTCACCACTGGGCTGCTGAAAGCGGAAGAAGCCTTCGCCTGCAATTGCCAAGTCCATATTGCGGTTGCTGGACTCGATGTTGCCCTGGCTAAAGTTCTGCAGAGTGGCAGAGTTACGCGTACCCAAGCCGATACGCGACTCGGCGAAAACGTCGGCAAACTGGACGCTGGAACCCTTGAACCCCACGGTCTGGGAGTTGGCGATATTGTTACCCACGGCACCCAGTGTTTGTTTTTGGGCATTCAGACCGCTCAAGGCTTGTGAAAAACTCATTGGTGTTCCCCTGAAATATTGTTAACTGCCTAGCTATCAAAGAATCTGCTTGACCTGATCCAGCGTGACTTGACCGTAGACACCGCCGAGATCCAGCTTCACACTGCCATTCTCATCGGCAGGCGTGATGCCATTAACCAGGGCATAGTTCAGCGCGTCGGACTGGAGGGTTTCACCCTCAGCGTCAGTGACCCGGTAGCTTACTTTGTAGGAGCCGTCAGCGACGGGATCGCCATCGGTGGTGGTACCGTTCCAACTGAACGACTCCACGCCGGCCCGCACCGCGCCCAAACTCTTCTCGTAAACCACCTCGCCACTCTGGCTGGTCACGGTAAGCTGGACATTTTCCGCCGGGCGATCCAGTTCGATGCCGAATGGCGTGGCGTAAACCCCGCTTTCATCATCCGAATGTACCTTGACGGTATTTCCAGGCACCAATACGGCCTTGTCGATCAGCCCAGTGGCCTGCAGGGTTTGTCCGGCATTCATCTGAGCAGTAATACCATTAAGCGTATCGTTAAGCTGCTCGATGCCACTGACGGTATTGATTTGCGCCAACTGCGAGGTCATTTCCGCGTTTTCCATCGGGTTCAGCGGGTCCTGATTTTCTAGCTGCGTGATCAGCAGGGTCATGAAGCTTTCACGCAACTCATCGGACTGGCTAGCCGGCATGCCGGTCTTGCCACCACCATTGATGCTGTTGATGACGCTGGTATCAATATTCATAGGATTAACCTTCTCCCAGAGTGAGCGTTTTCATCATCATCTGTTTGGTGGTGTTCATGACTTCGATATTGGCCTGATAGGAACGCGAGGCGGAAATCATGTTGACCATTTCATGCACCGGCTCGACGTTGGGCTTGGCCACGTAACCCTCTTCATCGGCGGCGGGGTGGCTGGGCATGTATTCCATACGCAGCGGGGAAGGGTCTTCGACCACTTCACTCACCCGCACACCACCGATTCCATAACGGTTCTGGGATTGGCTTTCAAACATTACCTGCTTGGCACGGTAGGTTTCGCCATCCGGGCCCGCTACGCTATCGGCATTGGCCATGTTGCTAGCGGTCACGTTCATGCGCTGCGACTGGGCGCTCATGGCGGAACCCGCAATATCAAAGGCGGAAAACATCGACATTTAGTAAAGCTCCTGCCGGTTATTCCGGCTGCATGGCATTCTTCAGGCCTTGAATGCGGCTGTTCAAGATCGTTAAAGCGGCCTGATAGCGCACGGAATTATCGGCGAACTGGCTGCGTTCCCTGTCCATATCCACGGTGTTGCCATCCAGGCTGGGCTGGTCTGGAATGCGGTATAGCAAGTCACTGTGACTGCCTCCCGCAGGCGGCCCCTCTCCTTGCAGATGACGCTCGGAGGTACGTGACAGGACCAAGCCACCGCGGCCACCCGGCGACTGCCCGCTTTCCACGGCTTTTTGCAGCTCACCCGCGAAATCCATATCGCGCGCCTTGTAATTGGGCGTATCCGCGTTGGCAATGTTGGCTGCCAGCACTTCATGGCGGGCCTGGCGCAGACCTAACGCTTGTTGATGATAGTTAAAGGCAGATTCCAGTTGATCGATCATGCCGTTCCTCTCTGAGAGGCAAAATTCAAAGGGATTTGTTGATGATGAAGACTACCTGCATGAATGTCAGCCTAAAGCATGGAACAGCTCATGTTTCACCCAGCATTTCTCATTCTTCCGTACGCTGGCACAGGCTATACTGAGTGGTTACCCTCTCTTTTTGCTGACCTCTGGCGATTTTCCCATGCGCTTGTTTATTACCTGTCACTGGCTGCGTCACGCGATTGCCGTCGTCGGCTTGGGCCTGTTAGCTGCAAATATCACCTGGGCCTCCGAGACAGATGATGCGTTCATGCAGCGCGTTCATGGCTTTCTTTTCGAGCAGGCACAGCCGCTGGGGGAGGAGGTAATCATCGAATTGCGCGCCCCTTCACGCCACCTTCCGCCCTGTATCGACCCAAAGCCTTTCTTGACCAATGCTGACCAGGCGCCTGTCGGGCGAGTTTCCGTCGGGGTGCGTTGCGGGGAAGATGGGGGCCAGGTGCGCTACATGCAGGCTGAGATCGGCGTGATCGGCACTTACATGATTGCAGCTCATGACATTGAACGTGGCGCGATAATAAGCGCCTCAATGTTAACCGAGCGTTCAGGCAATCTGAACGAGCTTCCCGCGCAAGCGCTGCTCGAAGCAGAGGCCATCGTGGGACAAATGACGCGCAGCCCAATACGCGCGGAAAGTATCTTCCAGGCGCATTTCCTGCAAAAACCTCCCTTGGTGGAACGCGGCCAGCGTGTGACGGTCGAAGCTCGTGGTAGCGCTTTTCGCGTGACGCGCGAAGGTGAAGCCTTGGAAACCGGGGGGGCGGGAGACCGTATTCGGGTTCGTTTCGGTCCTAGAGAACTCATTTCCGCAAGGGTCACTGAAAACGGCACCTTGGTGGTGGATTTTTAGTGCAAAATAGCTAAAGTTCTTCTTCTCGCAGTCGATACCTAGTGGTAACCAGCGCACAAGGCTATTCGACGGTGACGACGAGGCAGACAACGTGAAAATCGACAATATCCATTCGCTCTTGCGCACCAACCAGGTGCCACAGCGAGAAGAAACCCAAAAGGCCGGCCCTGCCAAGGCACCTGAAGCGGCAGCGCATTCCTCCAGCACCACCCAACTCAGCCAGAGTAATGTCAGCGACAGCCAGGATGTCGACGTTGCCCGGGTGGAGGAAATTCGTGCAGCTATCCGTGAAGGCCGTATGGAAATCAATGCCGACCGTATCGCGGATGGCCTGATTGCCAATCTCAAGGAAACGCTTGGAGATGACCAGCAATGAGCCTAGCCCGCTTGCTCGATGATCAACAACAGCGCTTACAAGCCTTGATAGCGCTACTCGAGCAGGAGCAGCAACTGTTGGCTCAGGGTGATATCGACGGTGACGCTCTCGCTACTATCGCGCATGAAAAACAAGCCGTGCTGAGTGACCTGGAGCGGATGGAAACCTTGCGCCGCACTGTACAGCAGCGCCTGGGCTATGCCGATGGCCATCAAGGTGCCATGGAAGCCGCTCGGGATGCGCAATGTGCCACGGCCTGGGAAACACTGCTGACCAAAAGCGAACGTGCCGCTCGCCTGAATGAACTCACGGGCCAAATGCTTTCCTTGCGCATGAAACATAACCAGCAGATGTTGGATTATATTCGCCACATCGCAGAAAAAACGCTCTACAAGCCGGACGGCCGCAATAGCTCCCAGCCCGGACGTATCAACGCCTCTGCCTGACCCTCGACTTTTCCGCATTAACACGCTTGAATGACTGCCCACCAGTCTTTAGAGCTTACCTATGCTAACGCAATTACCCGAGAATTTTACTGCCTTGGTCACTGGAGCTTCAGGTGGCATCGGCGCTGCAATAACCAAGGCATTGCTGGATTGCCCGCACCTGGGCCAGGTCATTGCAGTCAGCCGCCAGTCTCCAACAATTACCGATCCACGCCTTACATGGCTCAAACTCGATGTTTCGGTAGAAGTCGACCGCTTGGCGTTATGTGAACACTTGAATAAACAGCCACTGCATTTGGTGTTCAATGCCATTGGCACACTTCACGATGAAGCACGTGGCATTCAGCCGGAAAAACAACTTGGCCAACTGAATGAGGAAGCCTTGTCAGGCTTGTTTCATACCAATGCGATAACGCCAGCATTGCTTCTTAGCGCTTTGCAAGATTCCCTTAAAGGCAGCCATCCCGCTATTTTTGCTAGCCTTTCGGCGCGAGTGGGATCCATTTCTGATAACCGGCTGGGCGGCTGGTATGCCTATCGTGCAAGCAAGGCTGCGCACAACATGCTGATGAAAACGGCGGCGATAGAGTTGAAGCGCTTTAACAAGAAGGCTGTCGTGCTTTGCCTGCATCCCGGCACGACTGACACCGCTCTTTCCCAGCCCTTTCAAGCCCGCGTCCCCGAACACAAACTGTTCACACCCGATTTCGTGGCAGAGCGCTTGTTGTCAGTCATCTCACAACGCACACCTCAAGATACCGGCACATTCTGGGATTGGGAAGGCAAGCCGGTCGATTGGTAATACAGCGTTATTGTTTACCGCCCGCACGACAAACACCTCTCGGCCTGCCTGCGTGCGGGCCGAGAGGCTGGGCCTGTTTTCCGGGCAAAAAAAATCCCCCGGGGCGATTAGCCTCGGGGGATTTTTTCGAATAGGTGCCTGACGATGACCTACTCTCGCATGGGGAGACCCCACACTACCATCGGCGCGGAACGGTTTCACGACTGAGTTCGGCAAGGGATCAGGTGGTTCCCGGACGCTAT
>NZ_QPIJ01000057.1 GCF_003336665.1 Vreelandella rituensis
GCTGGTTGATAGGCACGGTGTGGAAGCGCTGCAAGGCGTTGAGCTAACGTGTACTAATGGCCCGTGAGGCTTGACCCTATAACACCCAAGGGGTCTGATCGCAGGACAACAGACAATCAGCCCGTCGCCCAGGCGACGCGCCATCCGCATGATAGACATTAAAGTTTTGCCTGACGACCATAGCGTCCGGGAACCACCTGATCCCTTGCCGAACTCAGTCGTGAAACCGTTCCGCGCCGATGGTAGTGTGGGGTCTCCCCATGCGAGAGTAGGTCATCGTCAGGCACCTATTCGAAAAAAATCCCCCGAGGCTAATCGCCCCGGGGGATTTTTTTTTGCCCGGAAAACAGGCAAAAATACCCCGCGATATAACCGGCGGGGTAGTGGCAATTGATATGCTTAGCGGTGGAATTGTTTTTCGCGTTCAGGCTGCCAGAAGATAGCATCGATGCGTAATCGAGCTTCACCATTATTAGGCAAAGGCCAGTCGATAATATCTCCGACTTTAAGGCCGATGAGGCCTGCGCCGATAGGAGCCATGACTGAAATCCCGTCTTTTACCTTGTCCATGGCATGAGGATAGACCAGCGTCCTGATCATTTGTCGACCGCGTATAAGGTCTGTGAATTGTAGCTGGCTATTCATGCTGACGACGTTTTCAGGGATATCTTTTGGGTCAACCACTTCTCCCCGCGCGAGTTCAACTTCAAGTAACTCAGCTACCGCCAAATCTTTTTCAGAGGCTTCATCAATCAAGCACTGTAAGCGTTCGGCATCGAGTCGATTAATAAGAATAGGCGGGCGATATCCCATGCTGTTCTCCTTGGAATATAAAGTTCAAGCTTTTAAGATTAATAAATGTTAAATAGACGGTTTTTCCATACCAATAAAAACAGTCCTCCCCAACAAGCAGGAAGGACTGTTATACTTTTAGTGTACCCTAATCAGGGATAGAAGGCGATTAAGTGATGCCTTGCTCAATCATGGCGTCCGCCACTCTTCGGAACCCGGCAATATTAGCGCCAAGCACTAAGTTGGTGGGCTTGCCAAATTCTTTAGCGGTTTCCGCGCATTGCTGATGGATATTGGTCATGATTGCCTTCAGCTTCTCATCCACTTTTTCAAGCGGCCACTGTTCCATACTGCTATTTTGGGCCATCTCCAGCTGGCTGGTCGCAACACCCCCGGCATTTGCGGCTTTTCCAGGGCCATAGGCAATTCTAGCGTCAAGAAAGCGATCCACGGCATTCGCAGTAGAGGGCATATTGGCGCCTTCGCTAATGCAATTGATGCCATTGCCTAAAAGAGTCTCAGCATCGGCGTCCGTGAGCTCGTTTTGAGTGGCGCACGGGAAGGCGGCATCAGCCTTAAGGCGCCATACAGCATGCCCATCCTGCGGGTACTCTGATACAGGGATGTAACTAGCCTGAGGATGCTGCTCCAGGTACTGTTCAAGCGAAGCGCGCTTGACTTCTTTCAGCTCCTTTAGTAGCGCAAGGTCAATGCCGGTGTGGTCAACGATAGTGCCGCGAGAGTCAGAGCAAGTAATAGGTTTGGCACCCAGCTCATAAAGCTTTTCAATGGTATAAATGGCTACATTGCCTGCTCCTGATACTAAACAGGTTTTGCCCTCGAGACTTGTGCCGTGCTCTGCGAGCATGTTCTGCGCGAAGTAGACGGCCCCATAGCCCGTTGCCTCTTTGCGTCCAAGAGAGCCACCCCAGGTTAGGCCTTTGCCGGTGAGTACGCCTTCGTAACGGCCGGTGATTCGTTTGTACTGGCCGTATAGGTAACCGATCTCACGTGCGCCAACGCCAATGTCGCCAGCAGGGACGTCAGTTGTGGGGCCGATGTGACGATAGAGCTCGGTCATGAAGGCTTGGCAGAAGCGCATGATCTCGCCGTCGGACTTTCCCTTCGGGTCAAAATCGGAGCCGCCTTTGCCGCCACCGATAGGTAGGCCAGTCAGCGCATTCTTGAAGATTTGTTCAAAACCTAAAAATTTGATCGTGCCTGACGTGACGCTGGCGTGAAAGCGCAAGCCGCCTTTGTACGGGCCGAGGGCTGAGTTGAACTGGACGCGATACCCTTTGTTGACACGAACTTTGCCCTCATCATCGGTCCAGCAGATGCGGAACATAATTTGTCGCTCGGGTTCGACAATACGTTCAATGATGCCATGGTCATGATAATAAGAACTACCCTCAAGAACAGGGCGTAAGCACTCTAAAACTTCTTCTGCCGCTTGATAAAACTCACTTTGCGCAGGGCTGCTTTGTTTCAAACGAGTCAGAGTGTCGTGTACGTAGGGCATAGCCTTGTTTACCATTTAGTTTAATTAAAATAATTTTTTGTGCTGGGAAAATTTGATATCCCTTATTTAACGGCTGTTATGTGGTGTATGCATACCCCATGTTTCCTGTAATAGTTGAGATAAATCGTTTAAATAAGACTAAAGGCGCATGCTTTAATCCTTCAGCTATTAATATTAAATATTGCTGTTAAACGATATTTAAACGAAATTGAGATGCCGTCAATCACAAGAGGGACATGTTATGATGTGCCCGCGCAATTAGCGCCCATCTACAAATGGCGAGCTGAGCGGTTCGTCTGATCGACGCGGAAATGAGGTGGCAGGTGAATCAAACCGTTCCAGCAACGTGGTTAGTGTATTGTCGCCCAGGCTTTGAAGCGGATGCTGCTGCTGAGCTTGCCCATCGGGCGGAGCAAGTCGGTTATTCCGGTACCATGCACCAAGGGGATGGATGGGTCAGCCTCGAATTGCCGGAAGGGGAGCCGGTAAATGTGCTGCATCGGGAAGTTCCGTTCGATTCCTTGGTGTTTGCTCGCCAAAGTCTTGTGGCGCTACCGGCATTGATGCTGTCTCGTGAAGACCGCCTTACTCCGATTATCGAGCAGGTCGTAAAAAGTGGTTGGAGTTTTGAAGAGGTATGGCATGAAACGCCTGACACCAACGAAGGGAAGTCGCTCTCGCGATTGATTAAAGCTTTAACGCGACCTTTAGAAAGCACCTTGAAAAAGCGTGGTGCCTTGCGGCGTAAAGCCGGGGGGCGACGCCTGCACCTTTTTTGGCTGGATGGAGACTGTGTCCAATTAGGGATGACATTTCCGGGAAACCGCAGTGAATTGCTTGGTGGGATTCGTCGGCTACGTTTTCCATCGCGAGCGCCTAGCCGTTCGACCCTTAAGCTTGAAGAAGCCTGGCATGAATTCGTACCACGTGATGAGTGGGACTTGCGCCTGGGTGATCACATGCAGGCAGCTGACCTTGGGGCGGCGCCGGGTGGTTGGACTTGGCAGTTGGTACAGCGTGGCATGTACGTGTATGCCATCGACAATGGCCCGATGGAAAAATCCTTGATGGCTAGTGGTCAGGTGGAACATCTTCGCGAAGATGGTTTTACTTGGGAGCCGCCTCGTCGACTGGATTGGCTGGTGTGCGATATCGTGGACAAGCCGGTACGCGTATTGGCCATGGTAGAGCGCTGGCTGATACGGCGTTGGTGCCGTGAGGCTGTGTTTAATTTGAAACTACCCATGAAAAAACGCTGGGAAGAAGTGACTCGTTGCCTTACTCACCTTGAATCATCCATGGCAAGTGCCGGCGTACGAGCCAAGATTCAGTGTCGGCAACTCTATCATGACCGAGAAGAAGTGACGGTTCATGTCCGTTTGCTTGAGTAATCTCATGCGGTTGTTGAGCGATGGATGTCAGTAACTGGCTTCGTAGATACGAATGGATTCTTCTTCAGTGAGCAATGGCAGAATGCGCTGCATCGCCATGGATCGTGCTTCACTGGTATACCATTCTTTCCAGGCGCGCATATCGCGCCATTTGGTAATCATGAGCCGATGATCATTACGGCCGCGCTCGACCAGGCTTTCCCCCCCAACGAAGCCGCGAGCACCTAGAGAGACGCGCATGGCTTCGCGGGCGGCTTGCTCGTATTCTTCTTCCAGGCCGGGCATGATGCGGCGTTCAATAATGATCTTTATCATTTTTCTAGCTCCCTACACCGAGGAAATCGATGGCTGAAAACATGGAATCCCTACCGGCTCATGACGAGCTGCTAGACACTACCGGCCTGTACTGTCCAGAACCGATCATGATGATGCATGGCAAAGTACGTGACATGCAGCCGGGTCAGGTGCTCAAGGTGGTGGCAACGGATCCAGCTACGACGCGGGATGTACCCAAATTTTGCCAATTTTTAGGCCATGACCTGCTATATCAGCAGGCCTTGGCCAATGAATACTTGTATTTTATCCGGTTAGGATGAAATTGTGCAGCCCGGAAGACAAAGATCGGTCGGCGTGTCGCGGTTAGGCTCACCGATGCTGTGTCTTATTCGCTAGGGTCATCAAGCACCATGAGTGCCAAGGCATCCAATGTTGCGGGATCTTCTTCCATGATGCGGTTGGCAATATGCCGTTGGAAGAAATAAAGCATCTGATGGCGGGACCTTCCGCAATAGAGACAGGCATCTCCCAAGAGGACCGGTGACATGGTTATCTGGGCGTCATCGGCTAGAAGCGCCTCGATACTACCGTCGCTATAGAGACACCACCCATACACCGGTTTGATTTGCCACGGCGTCTGGGGTTGGTTCATGCACAAGGCATGTGTTCCCAAGGTGTCGGGGAGCTGTTGAATCAGCGTTACTTCGCTGGCTTCTTCATAGTCGAAGTAATCAGCGGCGGCGGAGAGCTCCAGCATTTTGTGCTCAGGTGGCGTATCGAATATTTCTTCAGTTTCCGGGTCGCGGTAGCCAATGAAACACCCATCTTCATTGTTATTGAGCTGCTGGCAGGGGGTCAATGATTCCATCCAGGGAACCAGACCCACGATTTCCCCATCTTCGCGCAGGCCCCAAGCAAGAATAGGCATGCCGTAACAAGTGTCAGGCCTGGCGTTCAATTGATATACCATCTCCAGCCCGTCTAGCTCCGGCGCCAGGCGTACCAAGCGCTTTCGAGCATGCTGCCGCTGACGTATGGTTTCCAGGTCGATGACCTGGGCAGAACGGGGTGACGGGGATGCGCCCATGATTCCCTCCTGGTGCTGCGTGGCCATGACATTGGCAAGGCATGCTTAAGATGCGCTTACCGCATAATTCACCAATAGCACAGCCAGCGCATAAGGTTAAGTCCCCTCCGTTACTTATTTCGTGATTGACAGCGAGAGAAATGCGCGCGTGTTTCCTGATGCTGCTTGCGGGCCAGCTGAAAGGCCGCCCAAGGCGCCGATTCACTATTCAGCGAAAGCCAGCGTTGACGGTAATCCCTCAGGGCTTTGGGGGGTGTGACAGGATGAGCGTTGAAGAGTGTATTGACTGCTTTCAGCCATTCCCGACTATGTTCGGCAAGGGAGTCGAGCCCGCTCGCATCCCAGGACGTCAAGCAGGTGCTGTGTTTATCGCCATGTTGTTCAAGG
Organism: Vreelandella rituensis; assembly: GCF_003336665.1. GTDB lineage: Bacteria > Pseudomonadota > Gammaproteobacteria > Pseudomonadales > Halomonadaceae > Vreelandella > Vreelandella rituensis. The sequence continues at coordinate 5,456 of NZ_QPIJ01000057.1, forward strand.
TAATCGGTGCCTTCCTCTAGGCGCTGCGTTGCCAATAGCAGAGCACGCATGATTTCTGCACTGAGCGGGCGTTGTTGCAGTGTTTGCAAATGCCCCTCCAGGGTGGATGAATCTTGCCCCCATTGGCGATCGAATTGATGCAGGATCATGCGGTGCAAATACGTCACAGCCTCCAGGTGAGCGGAAGTAGCTCCCAGTTCTTCGGGGTCGATGGCATGGCTGGCACGTGAGAAACTGCCTTCCCATTCACTGGAATCGAACAGCGTATTCCAGCTCACCAAAGGAAGTTGTTGTGTCTTGTGTAGCGTCAGACGATGCAGGCGAGAGCGATCTTCTTCACTCAAGGTGTCGGGTATTGCTGTATTCCAGCAACCACTGAGACGTTGCCATAGTTCGCGCTCGTAGAGCCAACGCTGGCTGGGAGGTGCCATGCGCCCCAGTTGATTGTTACGTGCGGCCACCAGAGAAGTGATACGACACTCTCGCAACGCATAGACGTTGGGTAGGCTTTCTCGCGTTTCGGCAATGCTAAACAGACGTGCCTTCCGTGAAGGAAATGCTCCGATGTTGCTTGGTGTGTGCCGTTCCAGAGGTGGGCCCTGTAAGTCCTCGACCAATTGTTGATGGTAGGCCTCCCAAGGAACTTCAGCACCCGACTCGCTACATCCAGCTAATAACCCCATTCCTATGGCGACTAAGCCGAACGCAGCGTATCGTCGGAAAAGAACAAGCGCAGAAGTCTTCATAAGCGTATAGCTCGTTGGCTGATGTGCTGCAAACGCAGGCCGAGCAGCAAGGCTGCTGTGCTTAACCCAGCGATCAATCCAATCCAGTAACCATGCACGCCCAATGGTAGGAATAGGCCGTTGATGCCATGAATGCCCAGCCAATGGCCGCCCATAAGCCCCACGAACCAGTAGGAAAAAAGTGTAATCAGCATCACGATACGCGTGTCCTTGTAACCACGCAGGGCCCCCGCAAGATTGGCTTGTAGAGAATCGGAAACCTGATACAGCACAGCCAAGGCGATCAGTGACAATGCCATGGTCTTAACTTCGTCATTATTGGTGTAAAGCTCAATCACTGGCTCGGCGGTTAACCATAGCAAGGTACTGTTCAATGCCGCTACTACCAAGCTGATCAAGATACCGTTCCAGGCTACCAGGCGTGCCATGTTCGGGCGCGCTTGCCCCAATGTATTACCCACCCTTACCGTCAATGCCATGCTCAATGACATGGGGAGCATGAATAGAATCGTAGTGTAGTTCAGGGCCACTTGATGGGCGGCAACCGTGACTTCGCCCAGGCTGGCAATGAACAAGGCGATCAAGGTGAACAGAGTGACCTCGACGAAAATTGATACCCCGATGGGAACCCCCACCGTCAGAAGCTCACGCATACTTGCCCAATGCGGAAGGCTGAAACGTCGCCACAAGGAAACATCGCCGTAGGCGTGGCTTTTACTGGTATACAGCGCCATGGTGATAGCCATCATCCACATGGAGAACGCGGTGGCGATCCCGCAACCCAAAGCGCCGAGGGCGGGAAGTGCTTCTAGGTTGGCTGGCAGGACGTCGCCAAACAGAGCGGTTAATCCGTCCCCTCCGTAAATCAGCACATAATTACTGGGAATGTTGACTGCCAAACCCACTAAGCTGATCCATAGTGCCGGACGCGTATGGTTCATGCCGTCTGAAAAGGCACGAAGCGCCTGAAACAGGGCGATGCCCGGCATGCCGAACGCCACTGCTGCCAGATAAGCCGCCGACTGCTCCGCCACTTGAAGAGGAACGTTCATCAAGTGAAATATTGGCATGACCGCTTGCCATAATATAACGGCGGAGACAATGCCCATGGCCAGTGCGACCCATAAGGCCTGTTGCACGGCAGGGCGCACGTTAGCGGTACGTTGTCCGCCGAGAAAGTGCGCAACGATCGGAGTAAGCCCCATCAATGTACCGGTCATGAACAACATCAAAGGCATCCACAGGCTTGAGCCTACCGAGACAGCTGCCAAAGCCGTGGCACTTTGGCGTCCGGTCATCATTACATCCACCACACTCATGCCCGCCTGGGCGAGCTGTGCTCCGCAAATCGGTAGTGCCAGCTGTATTAACGAGTATGTCTCGCGCCTGCGGTTAGCGCGTAAATCGCCAAAAAATGAGCCCAAACAATCTCTCCAGAATGGTGTGATGACCTGACAAAGCAGGCTCATATTAGCAGGAGGTATTTTTCTATGCTTGTTTGCCCCTTATTCCCGCTGATTGTGCCGAGTATAATGACGTTTAGCTTTGTTGTTTCACCGCTAATACAATCCTTGTGACAGACTGTTGATCTAAGAGAGGTAGGGTGAGTTATCAGGAAATTCGTTGGTCACTGACAGACCTTGTTGCATTGTTCGACGGCTTGTTTGCCGAGCGCTTCAACACTCGGCTGATACGCGGTGCAGAGGAGCCGCTTTATCGGCCAGCAGATGACGGCCATACCTATCATCAGGTGATTTTCGCTCGTGGCTTTTACGCCAGTGCCCTGCATGAAATCAGTCACTGGTGCATTGCCGGGAAACACCGCCGTAAGCTCGAAGATTACGGCTACTGGTATTTGCCGGACGGACGTGATGCTGAACAGCAAATCGCTTTTGAGAACGCCGAGATTGCTCCTCAGGCATTAGAGTACCTGTTTACCCAAGCTTGCGGACGGCCTTTTCATGTCAGCGTCGATAATCTAGGCGGCGATACGCAAGTGGATCGTGACGGCTTTCAGAAGCGCGTCATGGCTCGCGTAGAGCGCTATGAACGTGAAGGCTTGCCCCTTCGCGCCAAAGTCTTTCGTGATGCCTTGAACGCTTACTATCAACAGGGGCTGGCGCGTGAAACCGCAATCGCTCAAGGGCTTGATAGGCTGCTGCGTACGCGACTATGTTGAGATTTCTATCAGAGGCGGGTATGCGTGTCCCCTCGTACGGGGAAGTGGGCTGGTACATCGACGGTATACTGCAGATCGCAAGGTAGGGCGAGTTCTCCTTTGACCCGATAGAGCTCGCCTTCTGATCTGGCGCTCAAAGTATTAGCCTTCACTTCACCTTTTCCAACTCCTTGGTGACATCAGCCATGCTGTGATAGCTGTGGTCGCCGAACTGCTTCAGCGTCTGCATTTCCTGCTCACTGGCGCCCGAGCGTGCGTGGTCCATGAGCTGTTGACGATCGGCCGGAAAGCGCATGCCCGAGAACAGGCTGGCGAAGCGCGCCGCAGAGGGCGCCTGCATGGCACGCTCGCCGCCGGTCTTGCTTGGCTGGTTGTCGGGTGCCTTCTCGTGGGTGCGCAACTCGCCAAAAGCACGCGCGACTTCGGCGGCGTCGCGATACTCATCGTCCGGTAGCTGCTTAATGATGGCGCGCACTTCCTGCTCATCGCCGCTCAGCGTATCGATCAGCTCGCTGCGTGTTTTCGGAAACTCAACTCCTTTCAGGGCTTTCTCGATATCAGCGGCAGATACTGCCTGTTTGGGGTGAGAGGTCAGCATATGCCGCTCGTAGCGGGACTTCTGCTCGAACTCGGCACCGCATATCTCGCAAGTGAACTGTGCCATCAGCGTATCTCCCCAACTGCTTTCTGGACATCCGCCATCGTCTCGTACTGCCGGCTGGGAAAGTCGTTCAGTACCTCGACGACGTCGTGCTCGGCATGATTAGCTTTGGCTTGTTTGATTAAGTCATCCTTGCTGCAGGGGAAATCGGTCCCCTTGAGCGCCTTGGCAATGCCTGCTGCCGATGCCGTATCAGTGGCCGCCTTGCCGCCACGCTTGCCGCCCTTGCTGCGATCGCCCTCGGGTGGCTTGGCTTCTGGCTGCATCTGCGGTTCCGTGAGCGTGCCGCCCTCCAGTGCTTCGGTGGGCCAGTCGCGCTTCTTCAGCCCTAGGGTCTCGAACAGGGCTGCCTTGCCGCTGATAGATACCTGCTCCTCGCTCAGTTCGTCATGCGCGCCGATGAGCAGCAACTGAGTACTCTCGTAGTCGAGCAGCTTGCCATCATCGACATCGATCCAGCGCTTGTCGGCGAACTTATCCTGAAGGCACTTGGGGTAGTCAGGCTTGGAATCCGGAAAGCCGGGCACATCGAGAGAAGGGTTGCGTACCGAAATGATATAACTCGCCTCGGCAAGGATGCCTAGCTCCGCCTGCGCCTTGCCGGGTTTGTCCGGGTTGGAAAGTCGGTAGGCCAGCCGCGAGCTGCTGTCACGCACAAAGATTACGTAGCGTCCTTCGCCAGCAGGAATGGCCTCGCCCTGTTCCTGCTCGCCGCGGGTCTTGGTCTGGTATTCGAGCGGGGCCAGCGCCTCGCCGATTTCCTTTGGCTTACCCGTCATGTCGTTCATCATCCACTCGCGTGCGGTGGATTTTGGCTTGCCATGGGTGATTTCCGGCAGCCGTTTTTTACCCACGATGAACAGCCGGGCGCTATCTTCGTCGTCCGGTGCCAGTACCAAGTGCAGGCGCTGGACATCGTCTAGGTTCCGGACCGTTTGGGTATCGACCTTGGGTCGGTAGAAGAAATAGATATCTCCCTTCTCAACATAATCCGTCATGTGTCACCTCCTGAACAAGAATGGCTGCGTCGTTAAGACTGGGCGGTCTCCAAAGCCATGTCTTTAAAACATAGCCTACTTGTTGGCTAGCAGAGGTTTTTCCGACGTGCAAATGCAAACGTATCCTGGCTGTGCATTGATGACGTCTATTGGTCTTTTGCCAGCCGCTGATGGAGGTTGAGCATGACTTCAATTTCATGTTCAGAACGCATCGGTTCAAGGCCGAGTTCACTGAAAACTTCACCTCGGCTACGCTGCCATTCGCCTGGGGATATATCGGCATAAAGGGTTTCAGCTGGCGCCAGCTCGACAAAAGGATCTATTCCATAAAGATCGAACAGGCGTGTCAGTGCCACTTCGTCTTCAAAATTGTCGCTGGTGTAGAGGGTGTCGGAGAAATGGTCGTTTTCCATCTCGCGGATCACGTCCAGCGGGCTGACGCCGAGGCTCTCCAGCTCTTCCATACTGTAGCCGCCCAGGGCGTTCATGTCGCCTTCCAGCCAACTGTCATCGGGTTGAATCAAGGTGTGCTTGATGCGTCCATCGGGCAATGACCAGGCAATGGCAATCGGTAAGCCGTTTTCGTCACCGGTTTCAATGGCAATAAATCCCGGGTAATCAGCCATTTTGAGGCTCCTTGATGACAGGCAATCGAAAGAAAGCCGTGGCGGTTTGCGTGGTAGCGGCGGCCAGCGCCTGTTCACTGATGTCGCGCCAGTAGGCAATCTCGTGCACGATCCAGGGCAGCAGAGCGGGCTCGTGACGTCGGCCCTTGAGTTTTGCCGGCAAGTTGCGCGGTAGCAGGTAAGGACAATCGGTTTCCACCATCAATCGATCCAGTGGAATATCGCTCACCAGCTCGCGTAAGTGATGCCCGCGACGTTCATCACACAACCAGCCGGTCAGGCCGATATGCAGGTCAAGGTCCCGGTAGCGGTAAAGCGTCTCCCTGTCGGCGGTGAAGCAATGAATCACCGCCTGGGAAATGTCGTCGCGCCAAGCATGCAGGATGTCATGCATGCGTTTGCCGGCGTCACGTTCATGGATGAACAACGGCAAGCCACTTTCCGCAGCGAGCCCGAGCTGTGCTTCAAAAGCCCGCTCCTGAGCCTCGGGAGAGGAAAAGTTACGGTTGAAATCCAGCCCGCACTCGCCAACTGCCACCACTTCCGGCTCTGTATAGAGTGCCGCCATGGCGCGTGCCATGTTGTTATCCCAGCGGCTGGCATCATGTGGGTGAACGCCAGCGGTGGCATACACCCCAGGATGGCGGCGCGCCAACTCGATGGCCTGTTCCGCATGCTCAAGGTCGGTGCCGGTCACGATCAAGGTGCCCACATTGGCTGCTCGGGCCCGCTGCAGCACGGCGTCCATGTCTCGGGTGAAGCTTTCGTGAGTCAGGTTGGCGCCGATATCGACAAGCGGAGCTGGCGCGCGAAATCGTAGCGCTTCGGGCAATACGTCATCAAAACAATCAGCCGGCTCGGCCACGGTAAACTCCTGTTGGTAACAGAGGACTCATTGTACCCGGGGCGATCAGCCTACGGCTATTGGCGGGTTCAGGAAGTGGTGAAGGTCGTGCGGGTGAGACTGGGTCGCAGTTTTTCTTCATCGTTTTGCGCGGGAAACCCGGTTGCTTTAGCGCCGGGAGGGATAGCGCGTCGTGCGCCGCACGACTCGGGGTTCCCTGTCCGCGCCTCCTTTAGTGTTGAATGGTGGGTAGTGGGTGGTAGCCGTAGCCATCACCGCGTTGCAGCAGAGTGCAGTGGCGCCAGGAAATACCCTGGACCGCGCCTTGTTCGGTCTGAATATTGAAACTGCCGGTCTTGCGAATCGCCACGCGCCCTGTATGTGTCCCGGCCTTCTTGCCGCTGGGCACCACCGCCCTGACCCTATCGCCGGTCTGAAAGCCCTGCACTTGCTTCTGCCGCATCAAATAGCCCCGTGGGAAGCCGTACTTGTCGAGGCGCGTGCGCTGGTAGCTGCCACGGCCCATGGCCTTGATGACTAGGGTGGGTACCCGCCAGCCTTTCAGGGTATCGAACTTGCCGACGCAGGCGGCATCCAGGGCATGGGTCTTGGGAATGCCCAGCCGCTGACGGTTGTACTTGGTGCGACCACCACTGCCCACGGCGACGGGCAGGCCAGTGGCTTTCATGATGCCAAACAGCGTCCAGCGCGTGGCGTTGACAGCAGTGGCGTCCCGCAGTGGCAACTTGAGCTGGCGCTGGACGCGCTCAAGCCGAACGGTGGCCGACAGGCCATTAGCCTTCAATCGTTTCTTGAGTCCCTTGTCGGCAGCAAAGAAATTAACAAGCCACTGGTTGTCCTTGGCCTGGTTGCACTCATGGCAGGCGATGGTCAAATTGCTCACCCGGCTAGAGCCGTCCCGAGATTTCGCTACCACATGCTCGATCTCCAGCGGTGTATCACTGGTGCCGCAATAGGCACACTCACGCCCCCATTTTTCGAGCAGGTATTCACGCACCTCATAGCCAAACAAGGTGCCTTGCTGGTACTCGACCCCGGAAATCTCGGGGTTTTCCATCGTCTGTAAATCGAAGCGCACCAGCTCCATGCTCAGGTGCGTGACCGGTGCCCAGCGGCACAGTTTGTCCACCCAAGCCATGGTGGTATCGACCCGGTGTTGCAGGCTGGGTGGTAGCCAGCCCTTCTTGCGCGTGCGGTTATCAAAACGCGGCTGACGATAACGCAGATTCTTGCTGCGACGACGGCTGCGAAAACCGGCACGTTGCTCCAAGGCTTGGCGAATCTGGAAGCCCCGATGCACCAACTGAAACAGGCAAAGCACATGGCGGGTTGCCGGTGCCTTTTCTTCCGTTGCGTTGTTTTCCAGCCGCATCAGCGCCAGGCCGGTTTCCTTGCTGCCCGGATCAATGCCCAGCAACGTCGGCTGCAAGGCGCAGTCACTCAGGCACCGATCCCGCAACCGGATCACGAAAGGCGTCAGGTTCACCACCACCGCCCGACCACGTTCCAGCAATAGCCGTGCGCGTTTTTCGCTACACGGCATCAACGGCTGCTTGTTCTTTCCCAATACGAACACCGCCATGCGATCTCCTTCTTCAATAGAACCCTTACGGGCCTGGTGACGCAGGTCTTCCAACCTGTCTCCCCTCGGGAATGTCTGCAACCGGCTCCTACCTTGCGGTAGCGACCAGAACCTTCGGCGCTTTACCTTTCACCAGCGTGATCCTGATCTTCCAGAGCGCCGAACTGAGCGAAGCATTCGGCGGTGGGTCTTGACGACCTATTGCAAACGTAGCGGGTTGGCTACCGCTTTCCCTGGTCAACCGGGCTTGCTTTCACAANTTGCTTTCACAAGCCTCGTCCTTTAGGGCGAGGTAGTTGACCATCCAGCGCTTCCACCAGTAAACGGTACAGCTTGGCGAACTGTTCCACCGTGACTCGCCCATGAGGCGCTTCGAGTAGAAATGGGGATATACCCGCACGTTTCAGGTAGGTCACCTGAGTCTGAGGCGTTCTGGGTAACCCTCGAAACAGCTCATTGACGAAATGCATGGAAACCGTAACCGTCACTGGAAGGTCTCTTGTGGTTGGCGGAGCGGATATGGGGAAGCTATCGTTATCCTCGACGTTATCACGCTGGTTTACACCCCACCACCTGAGCCCCGGCATGCGTTACACTATGCGCATTGAAAACCGGGAGGATACTGCGTGACCTTGCTACGACTGGAACAGCTTCAACTCGCCTATGGCACCCATGTACTGCTAAACCGCGCCGACTTGACGGTGGAAAAGGGCGAGCGGCTGGGGCTAGTCGGGCGCAACGGTACCGGCAAATCCACTTTGCTGAAGTTGGTGGCGGGCGAAATCCTGCCTGACGAAGGCATGATCTGGCGAGCCCCCGGGTTGAAGATCGGGGTGCTGGCTCAGGAACTACCCGAGTCATCCGGCATGACCATCTTTGATGTGGTCGCCCAGGGTTTGCCGGAGGCGGGTGAGATATTGGCCGAGTACAATCATCTGATCCATCAGGATGAGCCGGACATGAACCGCATGGCGACGCTGCAGACTCGTCTGGAAGCCATTGACGGCTGGTCGTTTCACCAGCGCATCGACGTTATCCTGACCCGTCTGGGATTGCCGCCTGAAGCTGAAATGAACGCGCTTTCGGGTGGCTGGCGGCGTCGCGTGGCACTGGCCCGCGCTCTGGTTGCCGAGCCGGACCTGCTATTGCTGGATGAGCCCACCAACCACTTGGACTTGGACACCATCGCCTGGCTTGAAGAGCAATTATTGGCGTTCAATGGTGCGGTGTTGTTGATCACCCACGACCGTACCTTCCTGTCCAAGCTGGCTACCAACATCCTTGAGCTTGATCGAGGCAAGCTGGGGCGCTATCCAGGCAGTTATGTCGAATATCAGGAGCGCAAGCAACACGAGCTGGAAGTTGAGGCTCGGGAACATGCGCTGTTTGACAAGAAACTGGCCCAGGAAGAAGTCTGGATTCGCCAAGGGGTCAAGGCGCGGCGTACCCGTAACGAAGGCCGGGTGCGGGAGCTTGAGCAGATGCGCATGGAACGTAGTCAGCGCCGTGAACGCCAGGGCCAGGCTAATCTGGTGGTGGATAGCGGTGAGCGCACCGGCAAGCGTGTGGTGGAACTCAAGGGGGTCACTCAGCGCTTCGGCGAAGAAACCATTATCGACAATCTCAGCCTGGAAATTCAACGCGGCGACCGGATCGGCTTTCTGGGGCGCAATGGCGCGGGCAAGACCACGCTGCTCAAGATCCTTCTGGGCCAACTGGAGCCCACCGAAGGCGAAGTGCGCCTGGGTACCAACCTGAAGGTGGCGTACTTCGATCAACTGCGGGCGGGGCTGGAGCCGAACAAGACCGTCTACGACAATGTTGCTCAAGGCAGCGATAGGGTCACGGTGGGGGGCAAGGATCGCCACGTAATGAGTTACCTGCAGGATTTTCTGTTTACCCCGGAGCGGGTTCGTCAGCCGGTCAAGGCGCTGTCCGGTGGTGAATCCAACCGCTTGTTGCTAGCCAAGCTGTTTACCCAGCCGGCCAACGTCCTGGTACTCGATGAGCCAACCAACGATCTGGACATGGAAACCCTGGAGCTGCTCGAAGAGTTACTACTGGATTTCGACGGTACTTTATTGCTGGTTTCCCACGACCGGGCGTTCATGGATAACGTCGTGACCAGTATTCTGGCGTTTGAGGGTGAGGGTTGTGTGCGTGAATACGTGGGCGGTTACACCGATTGGGTGCGTCAGGGCGGCACATTACCCCCCGCGCCTTGGGAAGGCGCCGCTCGTCAGAATACCGAGCCGACCTCAGTGCCAGAGCCTGCTGCCAAAAAACCCCAGGCAGCGGCACCGGCGAAAAAAGCCGTCAAGCTTTCTTACAAGTTACAGCGTGAGCTGGATAGTTTGCCTTTGGAGATTGAACGTCTGGAAGGCGAGATACAGGCAATGGAGCAGAACATTGCTGACCCTGCGTTTTACCAGCAGGATAGCGAGACGGTAACCATCACCTTGCAAAAGCTGAGTGAAAGCCAGAATGCGCTGGAAGCTGTCATGGAGCGCTGGATGGAGCTGGAGGCAATGGCGGCGGGTGAATAAGGTGCCTAATAAGGGATAAGGCGCCTAATCAAGAGAAAAGCCTGACAGCAAAAAGGCGCCGCCAGGCGCCTTCGAGTCTGTAAAGAATCACCTGGCTGAAATGCTACTCTTCGCTTTTTTCGCCTTTCTTGCCGACTCGCACGGCCAGTACGTCACACTCGGCACCGTGAAGTACCCCAGTGGAAGTGGAGCCTAGCAGGAGAGCAAAACCGTGACGGCCATGAGAGCCGACGACGATAAGGTCCACGTCGTGCTCCTCGGCGAATCGATGAATTTCGGTGTCCGGCATACCCACGACGACATGCTGATCCTGGCTGGGGATATGGGGCTCGGCGATTTCCGCTAACCGTTTCTTGGCATGGTCATCCAGTTGATCCTGGATGCTGGTAAGGTCCATGGGGATGTCGCCGCCATAGGCGAACCCCAAGGGTTCCAAGGTATGCATGATGGAAATCTTGGCGTTCTCGTTGCGCTCGGCGATACCAATGGCACGTTCAAGCACTTTATGAGAATCCTTGGTCAGATCCACTGCGACCAGAATATGGTGATAGCTCATGACACATCTCCTCAGGGGAACGAAGGTAGAACACTAGCTGAAAGCTTTCTTTTCCTTCAGGTTTTCTTTTACTTTAGGCGTGTTGAGGATATGTAACAACGACCTGCGTCAGATTTTATCGTATTCCAGAGAAAACGTTGGATAAACGCTACCAAGGCAATGGGGAAAATAAAATGGAATGGTTCATCATCGTTTTTATCTTGATGATGGTTGCGGCGCCGGTGATGTGGCTCAAGCCCAGCCCCCGCCAGAAGCGTCTGGTGCATTTGCGCAATACGCTGCGCCAACATGGGGTTACCATCAAGATGGAAAAGCCGCCGTTACATGACTTCAAAGGTACGATGCCTGCCTATTGTTGGAAGTATCCCGAGCAGGCGCCGGGCCCGGATTTTGTCCTGGTACGTGAGACTCATGCCAGCGAAGCATTGGAGGTTTATTTGCCTGGCTGGCGCTGGCGTGTTGCACCGCTGCGCCCCTTGCCTGAGCAGGCGGAACGACATCTTGTCGCCTTGCTGGAGCGTTTGCCCCAGGATGTCGTTATCGTCGAGTCGAATCGCTCAGCCTTGACGATTTGGTGGTGGGAATCGCAAGGGGCCGAGCGTTTCCTGAAGTATCTTGACGACTTTCAAGCGCTGCGGGATGCGCTGGCAGGTCATAGTGACCAACCCCGCCCCGCCAGCCCCGACAAACCTTTAGATACTTGAATTAATTCCGGGTAAAAAACATTTCTTTCAGGAGGATGCTTCTCGGGTTTGGATGGCCATGCCGTTTTCTTCAATGCGTGCAAGCCAAGTGTTCAGTTGCTCGATATCCTCATCCGCCAGCCCCGCCAGCATCTCCTTGCGTGCCTCTGCGGCCACGCTGTCAATCTGCTCGAGCAACGGTGTGGCCGCTTCGGTTAGATACACGCGCTTGGTGCGGCGATCATGTTCGCAGCTGCGTCGCTGCACCAAACCCTGCGCTTCCAGTTGGCTCAGGGTTCGCACCAGTGAAGGGGCCTCCACGCCGATGGCACGCGCCAGTTCACACTGAGGCTGGCCGTCACCCATGCGTCCAAGATGGTACAGCGTTACCCAGCGAGTTTGCGTCAACCCCAGTGGTGCCAGTCGACGATCGAGAATCGAGCGCCAAAGGTGAGGAAGACGAGCAAGTCTGAAGCCGATGTTTGAAGCCATAGGTCACGTTACGCCGAATAATAATGGTAAAAAATGACAGCGGCATTATAAGCCGAGTTCCAGGAGCTGTCAGTGTGCCGAAAATACGCCAGGCTTATCGTGAGCGAGCGCAATGAAAGCACTAAAACCCTGTGCGGGAAGTGTCATGTAAGCCTTCGTGGCTTGACTAGTCGTCCACTGAGAAGGATTGGCCAGGAACAAAATGCTTCAGGTTCAGCTTGCTAAGCCCCGTTCGCTTAATCTGGCCGTCCGCGACAGTGGCTTTTTGGGAGTCATCCGAAATGGTAAAGCTTACTAACCCGATACGTTGGCCGCTATTGGTCATGATATCGACTCGCCATTCACCTTCGGATGCTTCGGGAAAGTTTTGCTTGTGGCTCCAGGCACGATATCCCTGTTCTCGTCCCCCGGCAATGACCAGCTCCACTCGGTCGATCACTGCATTTTCATGGCGCCATTCATGAATGATGGTTTCACTCAATCCACGTGGCGCACGAATGGCGCTATACACATACAAGCCGTGTTGACTGAGATTTTCCGGCGTCAGGACGATGCTGCCCTGTGGTTCACGCCGTTCGACATCAAAGGAGGGTGACAGTGCACTGGCGGTTATCCATAGGCCGGTAGGTGGCACCCAGATACGCCCCATCCAGGCGCCTCCCGCCAAGAGCAGGGTTAAACAGAAAAGTATCACCCCCTGCAGAGTAGAGCGGTCTCTAAGTAATTGAAGAAAGGTGGGGAGGGTAACGGTCACCATGGCAAGCAACGCCAGTTTCAGGCTCAGCCCGGTACTCAGCTGAAACATTATCGGTAGCGTTACCAGCACCACCAGAAACACGCAGTGGGCATGAAAGACAAAATAAAGGCTGCGAAAGCGCCCGGCGAGGCGAAAATACAGTGGATCAAGGATGGAAAGCAACGCCATGCCCGCCACCATTAGAGTGAACACTACCTGGCCGCTGCTCCATACCGTGGTGACCAGCACGAACGGTAAAGTAAAAAACAACGTTTCCTGATGAACCATCTGACTGATAAACGCGGTTATTCCTTGCGGCAGGCTCGCATGCCCCCGGCGAACCAGAAAGCGCCTGATCATACTTTCCAGCAGCAGCAGCACCCAGGTAAGCAGTAGGCCTAATGCCAGGATGGCTCCCAGCCATTGCTGGCGATCCACCAGAAAAAAACTGCCTAAACCTGCACAAAAGGCCATGGGCGGCCATAACCAGCGCCATGGCTTAAGGTGTTGAACGAACCATTCGACACCCTGTTGGAAACGCTGAAGCGGGGTGACGTTGGGGGAAACGAGCATGATTGACCAACGCCTTGTTTGAAGTGAAAAGTGATCCTAACAGCCCGAACGCTTTCTGAGGTGAGCTAATACAAGATGTTTTGTCGATTAGGTCCATTTCAGGGCTTGACGTTCTTGCTCGTCTCGACCAAGCTATCTTAATCAAACGACCGTATGAATGTGTGGCCAGTATGAATTTGTGGAGAATCGCGGATGATCTATCAAGGTAATGCCATTACGGTGGCTCGTGGTGCTGGAAACAGTAGCGATGATATCGCCACGCTCACCTTCGACTTGAAAAATGAGTCGATCAACAAGCTCTCAAGCGCAGTGGTGGCAGAGCTGGGCGAAGCGGTGCAAGCGCTGCAAGATGAAAAGAGCCTCAAGGGCTTGGTAATCGCAAGCGCCAAGGACGTGTTTATCGTGGGCGCCGATATCACCGAATTCCATGGTCTGTTCGACAAGGGTGAAGACTACCTGGTCGAAATGAACCTCAAGGTTCATGATATTTTCAACGCGATCGAAGACCTTCCATTTCCCACCGTGACGGCTATCAACGGCTTGGCGCTGGGTGGTGGTTGTGAAGTGGTGCTGACCACCGATTTTCGCGTGATGAGTGAATCCGCCAAGATCGGTCTGCCGGAAACCAAATTAGGTATCCTGCCGGGCTGGGGCGGATGCGTACGCCTGCCGAGACTGATTGGGGCTGATAATGCCATCGAGTGGATTGCCGGTGGTATCGAAAATAAGGCACCCGCAGCGCTGAAGATGGGTGCTGTGGATGCAGTGGTGCCTGCTGACCAGTTGGAAGCCGCGGCACTCGACATTCTGGCGCGTGCCGATAGCGGCGAACTCGACTACCAAACCCGCCGTGACGAGAAGAAGCAGCCTCTCAAGCTTAACCCCATCGAACAGATGATGGCGTTCGAGACCGCCAAAGGGTATGTGGCAGGTAAGGCAGGCCCGCATTACCCGGCACCAGTCGAAGCGATCAAGGTAATCCAGAAGGGCGCCGGGGAACAACGCAGCCGCGCTCAGGCGATCGAAGCTAAAGCCTTTGCCAAGCTGGCGCTGAGCGATGTGGCCTTCAATCTGGTCGGCCTGTTCATGAGCGATCAGTTGGTCAAGAAGAAGGCGGGAAAATACGAGAAACAGGCCCAGTCCCTCGCCCTGACCGGGGTGTTGGGGGCAGGCACCATGGGCGGCGGCATTGCTTACCAGAGCGCTTCCAAGGGGACGCCGATCTTGATGAAGGATATCAAGGAAGAGGCGCTGGAAGCTGGATTGAAGGAAGCCCGTAAGCTATTCACCAAGCAGGTCGAGCGCAAGAAACTCACACCCCAGAAGATGGCCGAACAGCTTTCCAGTATTCGGCCCACGCTTTCCTATGGCGATTTCGGCGATGTCGACCTGATCATCGAAGCCGTGGTCGAGAATCCCAAGGTCAAGGGGAATGTGCTGAGCGAAGTGGAAGGCCAGGTCAAGGAAAGCGCTATTCTGACCTCCAATACCTCGACCATTTCAATCACTCGGCTGGCGGAAAACCTGAAGCGGCCTGAAAATTTCTGTGGCATGCACTTCTTCAATCCGGTACACCGCATGCCGCTGGTGGAAGTGATCCGTGGCGAAAAGACCTCTGATGCGGCCGTCGCCGCTACCGTGGCGTACGCCCGCGCCATGGGTAAAACCCCCATTGTGGTCAACGACTGCCCGGGATTTTTGGTCAATCGAGTGTTGTTTCCTTATTTCGGCGGCTTCAACCTGCTGGTCGAGCAAGGGGCTGATTTCCAGCGTGTCGATAAGGTGATGGAAAAGTTCGGCTGGCCCATGGGCCCGGCTTATTTACTGGATGTGGTGGGCATGGATATCGCCATGCATGCCGGTGAGGTAATGGCCGAAGGCTTTCCGGAGCGCATGTCGCGCGATGACAAGACCATTATCCAAATCATGGTCGATAACGAGCGCCTGGGGCAGAAGAACGCCAAGGGTTTCTACGCCTACGAGGAAGACAAGAAGGGTAAGCCGAAAAAGGTCAGCGATGACGCGGCCAACGCCCTGGTCAAGCAGGTCGTGAAAGCGGAAAAGGAATTCTCCGATGATGACATCATCGCCCGGATGATGGTGCCGCTATGTCTGGAGACTGTGCGCTGCCTGGAAGACGGAATCGTTGATTCCCCGGCGGAAGCGGATATGGCCTTGATCTATGGCATCGGCTTCCCGCCGTTCCGCGGTGGTGCTCTGCGCTATATCGATGCGTTGGGGATTGCCGAGTTCGTCAAGCTGGCCGAGAGCCTGGCCGAAGAACTCGGCCCGCTCTATGCGCCGACCGATAAGTTGCGCCAGATGGCCGATTCCGGCGAACGTTTTTATTCCGCCTAATCCACCGCGACCAGGAGAAAGCAAAGATGAGTTTGAATCCCAGAGATATCGTGGTGGTCGATTGTGTCCGTACCGCCATGGCAAAAGCTAAAAACGGCGCTTTCCGTAATGTGCGCGCGGAAAACCTGTCTGCGGCCGTCATGCAGTCGCTGTTTACACGCAATCCCAATCTCGACCCGTCCGAAGTCGACGATGTGATTTGGGGCTGTGTCAACCAGACCCTCGAGCAAGGCTATAACATCGCGCGTAACGCCGCGATCATGACCGGCATTCCGCATAGCGTGCCGGCACAAACGGTCAACCGCCTGTGTGGCTCCTCGATGAGTGCATTGCATATTGCCGCTGCCAATATCAAGGCGGGCATGGGCGATTTCTATATCATCGGCGGCGTCGAGCATATGGAACATGTCTCCATGATGCACGGCGTGGACATCAACCCCTCGGCCAGCAAGCATGTTGCCAAGGCTGCGATGATGATGGGCCTTACCGCTGAGTTGCTGGGCAAGATGAACGGCGTCTCGCGGGAGGAACAGGACAAGTTCGGTGTTCGCTCCCATCAGCGGGCGCAGGCGGCGATGGAAAAAGGCTACTTCGATAACGAGATCATTGGGGTCGAAGGGCATGACCAGCGTGGCTACAAGGTCATGTTCAAGCAGGACGAAGTCATTCGGCCTGATTCCAGCCTGGAATCCATGGCTAACCTCAAGCCGGTGTTCGACCCCCGTAACGGTACCGTGACCGCCGGCACCTCCTCGGCACTTTCCGTAGGCGCCTCGGGCATGGCGGTGATGAGCTACGAGCGCGCTCAAGCGTTGGGTCTGGAGCCGATTGCGCGGGTGCTTTCCACCGGCGTGGCAGGCTGTGATGCTTCCATCATGGGCTACGGCCCGGTGCCGGCCTCCAAGAAGGCGCTCAAGGCAGCCGGTTTGACCAGCGATGATATCCAGACCGTCGAACTCAACGAAGCCTTTGCCGCTCAAGGGATTCCGGTACTCAAGGACCTCGGCTTCCTGGATGCACTGGACGACAAGGTCAATCTCAATGGCGGCGCGATTGCCTTGGGTCATCCGTTGGGCTGTTCTGGTTCGCGCATCTGCACCACCTTGCTCAATGTGATGCAGCAGCGTGATACCACCTTAGGGCTGGCCACCATGTGTATCGGTATGGGCCAAGGGGTCGCTACGGTGTTTGAACGCTTGAAATAACCCAGCGTACGATAAACACCTTGCCAATCGACCAGCCTGCCCGGGGTTAATCTCACGGGGAGGCTGGCTTTCTTGGCTATTTAGAAAATCCCGCTTTCCAAGCCCGCCGCCAGATATAGCCCCAACTCCTCGACTTCCTCCACGAAGCTTTCCTGCCATTCACCGCGCAGGATCAACGGTTCTTGAGCCCACTTCCAGCGCAAGCCAGTGACGATACTTTGCACCGCCCGTTGGGTGCCGGTGCCATCACGACCTGCACGAATGTAGAGCGCGCATGGCAAGCCTTGTTTTTCCTCCAGAACTGGGTAGAAGACCCGGTCGAAAAAGTCTTTCAATGCCCCGCTCATGTAGCCGAGGTTTTCGGGGGTGCCGAGAAGGATTGCATCGCAGGCCATCACATCCTCCGGTCCGGCTTCCAGCGGCGGCTTGACGATGACCTCCATTGCCTCGATATCCGGGTGGCTCGCCCCACGCTCCGCAGCCTCGCGCAGTTTCAGGGTGTTGAGAGAGGGCGCATGAGCCACTATCAGTAATCTTTTCATACGCGAGAAATCCCATCCTTTCGCAGTACATTTATCTTGGACTCTCAGTGGGCGGGCTTCTCAGGAGGCGCCGGTGTCTCGGGGCTGATGAAAGCATCGCGATGGAAGGCCGCAGCGGTTTCGACTTCCGCCACGCCGCTAATGCCGGGTTCGGGCGGAGTTTGGCCGGCAAGTACCGAAAGCACCGCTCTTGTGCCTTTCGCCAGCGATTCCAGGTTGTAGCCTCCTTCAAGAACAAATACCAGGCGACCATCGCAATGGCGTTGAGCCAATTGTTGCAGAATACCGGTCATCGCCCCGAAGCCTTCATAGGAAACGTTCAGTGCCAGGTCGTGCCAATGGGGGTCAAAGCCGGCAGATACCAGTATCAGATCCGGTTGAAACGCCTCAGCCGCTGGGGTCAATATTTCGTGGAAGGCTTTGAGATACGCCTGATCTCCGGACCCTGCCGGCAGGGGTACGTTGATGGTCGTACCTTCGCCCAGGCCGGCGCCGATATCTTCAAGCCGCCCGGAGCCGGGATAGAAGGGGGCCGCACGATGAATGTCGAAGAACATGACATCCGGGTCGGCCCAGAAAATTTCCTGGGTACCGTTGCCGTGATGAGCATCCCAGTCCACGATCAAGACGCGCTTGCAATCCAGCGCTTCCTTGGCGTGTGCAGCGGCCACCGCGACATTATTGAATAGGCAAAAGCCGCGGGCTCGAACCGGTTCGGCATGGTGTCCCGGTGGTCTTGTCAGAGCGAAGGCGCTGCGTGTACGCCCCTGTACCACAGCTTCAACGGCTGCAATGGCGGTGCCGGCCGCAACTTCGGCGGCCTCGATACTGCCGGGGGATACCGCTGTGGTATCGACATCTAGCCATGTATTGGTTCCGCGTAATTGGAAGATGTCGTGTAGATAAGATGTAGTGTGTACGCGGGCCAGTTGTTCGCGTGTGGCTGCACGGCCACCTTCAAAGCAGAGCCCCGGAACCGGTTCACTGTTCAGCAGGTTGAGAATGGCAGTCAAGCGTCCGGGATGTTCCGGATATTTCCAGGGCACGCCGAGCCCGGAAAGTAGTAGTCGGATGCGTCGATCCATGCGCTCGTTCAGAAAATCGGCTTCGATATTCGGCTCATGGTCCAGCATGCGTTGATCGTAGAAAGCGATGACTTGGTTAATATCGGCCACTGTCGAGGCTCCTCGATAACTAACAACTCGATATCTGACAAAAAGGCGTGAAACGAAAAGTCACGCATACAAACTAGCTTGATTACAGCATAGCCTTTATTGCTTTCAGGTTGACAGTAACGTTGACACTCCCTGGATGATCATCGACTCTTTTAACATTTCGCGCGGAATTCCACGTCCAAGCCACGCATTGGGCGTGGATGGATAGCGCGCCGTCCGTCAGGACGGCCTGGTCTGGTTCTGGATGTAGCGCTTGATGATCTCCGTGTTCGCACCATCGCCCACGCTGAGCATGCAGTACGACCGGGACCAGAAGCGCCCGCCCCAGAGCTGTGTCTTGATGGTTTCCCAATGGTCTTTCCTGATCCGCCGGCTCGTCACGGTCTTGATGCTGTTGACCAGCTTGGCTGGCATGACGGAGGGGTGAAGTTCCAGCAGGATATGGACATGATCCGTTTCACCCGAAAATTCCAGCACCCCCACGTCGGACATCTCGCAAACGCGGCGGATGTGTATTTCCAGGTCCTCCATGATCGCCGATGTAATCACCTCTCGCCGATAAGCGGTCACTAACACTAAATGGCATTTTAGATTAAAAACACAATGTGGGTGTGATCTTGACTTAGTCTTTGACATTGACACTAATCTCCTTTGCCACTAATGTTAGTTCAATCGTCACAGGGGAGCAATCCATGCCTGTCCGTCGCGTCGAACGCATCATGATCCGCCCTGGTCACGCCAACTACCTGGCCTGCCATCGGTATTGTTCCGCCGCGAGAAAAGTGGCGAACGCCACGCTCTTTCACATGCGCCAGGCGCTGTTCGCCGAGACACCGATCAGTGCCAGCCAGGCCGACAAGCGGCTGAAGAAAGAGCACAAGGACGTTTATCAATTGCTCCCTTCGGCGGGGTCTCAGCGGATGACGCAGATAGTCGGCGATGCCTGGAAAAGCTGGCTCGCGGCGAAAGACGATTTCAAGATCAACCCCCACAAGTACAAGGCACGCCCGAGAATTCCCGGTTACTCGAAGGGCGCACGCACCTATGTCGTCAATCGCAATGGCTATAAAATAGTCGACGGCATGATCCACTTGAGCGGCGCCAAGGCAGTTGGCTTCCAGCCGGTCAAGACCACGGTTTGTCAGCATCAAGCGTTCAACGAAAAGGCGGACAAGGCGGTTGTCACCGACATCCGAATCGTTCCACTGGGCACATCGTTCTGCATTGAAGTCGGCTATGAAAAGGAGGCTACCCCCACCACCTTGCTTGACATGCGTCGTGCATTTTCCATTGATATCGGTATCGACAACCTTGTAGCTCTCGTCTCCAATCAGCCGGACTATCGTCCTGTTCTGATCAAGGGCAAGGTGATCAAGTCGATCAATGCCATGTACAACAAGAACAAGGCCGGCCTCGCCAAGA
>NZ_QPIJ01000058.1 GCF_003336665.1 Vreelandella rituensis
CAAGACAAGGCTGTAGAAGGCGAAAGCACCTTTCCAACCGCAGGATCGCCTACCCTGCGGAAAAACCAACGAAGGGACGCTGCTTCTGCGATTCGCGCCCCTTAATCCGACAGTCTCCTAGGTCGGGACCTGATGCATAGGTGTGTGCCTTTGGCGCGGTGAAGTGTCAAAATATCGTTACACGAATGCCGCACGCTCGTCCTGCGCCTCGAGGTACCTATGCGCCTTAAGTTTCACTGCCAGAATCGAATCGGAATTCTTCGCGATATCGTGGCCCAGTTCGCCGATTACCGCGTCAATGTGGCGCGGGGCGAAGTGGGTGGGGATCACGGCAACACCATCTATCTGTATGTGCCGCAATTGCTCAATGCACAGCTGGCCACGTTAAAGCCTGCTTTGGACGCAATCCCCGGGGTATTCGGCGTCAAGCGTGTCAGCCTGATGCCCAGCGAGCGTCGCCACCTGGAATTGGATGCGCTGCTTTCGTCGCTTTCCGATCCGGTGATGTCGATCGACATGCAGGGGCGCATCGTCGCCGCCAATCGCACCGCCGTACAGATGCTGGGGGTGCGCATCGACGAAGTGCCGGGGCTGTCGCTGGATCGTTACCTGGAAGATCTGAACCTTCCCGACCTGATTCGGCGCAACAACTCACGCATCAACGGGCTGCGCATCAAGTTGAAAGGCGATACCTACCTTGCCGATATCGCCCCGTTGCATAGCGAAAAAAATGATGTGGCTTCCCTGGCCGGGGCGGTCATGACCTTGCACCGCGCCGACCGTATCGGCGCGCGTATCTATCAGGTACAGCGTCAGGAATTGCGCGGCTTCGAGGCGATCTTTCAGTCGAGCCCACGCCTGGAAGCCTTGATCCATGAGGCGCGGCGCATGGCGCCGCTGGATGCGCCCCTGTTGATCGTGGGTGAAACCGGTACCGGGAAAGAGCTGGTCGCCAGGGCCTGCCATCTGGCAAGCCCGCGTGGGCAGGCACCGTTCATGGTGCTCAACTGCGCAGGACTTCCCGAGTCGATGGCCGAGACCGAATTGTTCGGTTACGCCCCGGGCGCCTTCGAAGGGGCGCGGCCTGAAGGCAAGTTGGGCCTTCTGGAACTCACCGAAGGCGGCACCATCTTTCTCGATGAAGTCGGCGAAATGAGCCCGCGCTTGCAGACCAAGCTGCTGCGCTTTCTCCAGGACGGCGGCTTTCGTCGCGTGGGCAGCGACGAGGAAACCTATCTCGATGTGCGAGTGATCTGCGCCACTCAGCAGAACTTGCCGCAACTTTGCACCGAAGGGCTGTTTCGGCCCGATCTTTACCATCGGCTCAATGTGCTCTCGCTGCAGGTGCCGCCGTTACGCGAATGCCTGGACGGCATCGAGGAGCTGGCGGCCTACTTTCTGGATCGTGCCGCGCGTCAGATCGGCTGCCCCTTGCCCGGCCTTTCGCCTGCGGCCCTGGAAAAGCTCGCTCACTACGATTGGCCGGGCAATGTCCGCCAGCTGGAAAACGTCCTGTTCCAGGCGGTGTCGCTGTGCGAGGAGAAGGTCATTCAGCCGCTTCACCTGCGACTTCCGCAAAGCGAAGAAGTGCCTGAACTTGCCGGCATTGCGCTGGAAGGAAGCCTGAGCGATATTCTGGGGGATGTGGAAAAGCGTGTCCTGAGTACCCTGTATCGGCAGTACCCTTCCAGCCGCCAGCTGGGGAAGCGGTTAGGGGTTTCGCACACCACGATTGCCAACAAGCTCAAGCGTTACGGCATTGGTGGGCAGGACGATTGAATTGCCCGTCACGTTTTCTTTACGGGGTGTCAGCAAAATGCAACGCCTGGCACCCATCGCTCAGCACTCGGTCTCAGGTGTAACGTTTTCTTTACGATAGTGGCGCGCCCGCACGCCTGGCGCTGCCATGAAGGCGCTTTGACCCCATTCCCGGCACATGCCTAGCCCCCTAGACTCTTTACCACTGGGTTGACCGCGGTTGGTCGGCCTTCTTGAAAAACAATTATCCGTCTAGAGGCTTATTATGAACGCCCCAGCAACCACACCCCTGTCTACGCAAAACCCCATCGGCACCAACGGTTTCGAGTTCGTTGAATACACCGCGCCGACCAGCGACGGTATCGAGAACCTGCGCAAGCTGTTCAACCAGATGGGGTTCACCGAAACGCGCAAGCACCGTTCCAAGCAGGTCTTTCTGTTCCAGCAGGACGGCGTCAACTTCGTGCTCAACGCCGAACCGGACAGCCATGCCGCGACGTTCGCCAAGGTGCACGGCCCCAGCGCCTGCGCCATGGCCTGGAAGGTGGCGGATGCCCAGCAGGCCTTCGAGCATGCCGTGGCCCAGGGCGCCGAGCCGGTGGAGAACCCGGTCGGCCCCGGCGAGATAGGCATTCCCGCGGTGTGCGGTATCGGTGGTTCGCTGCTGTATTTCGTCGACAACAAGGTCGACGACCAGGGCCGTACCATCTATGACATCGACTTCGAGGCGATCCCCGGTCGTTCGCCCAGCGATAATAGCGTCGGCCTCAAGGTGCTCGATCACCTGACGCACAACGTCGATCGCGGCCAGATGGACGTCTGGGCCAACTTCTACATCGATATCGCCAACTTCCGCGAGAACCGCTATTTCGATATCAAGGGCAAGAAGACCGGCCTGCATTCCCGTGCCATGACCGCGCCCTGCGGCAAGATGCACATCCCGATCAACGAATCCGCCGACGATAACTCCCAGATCGCTGAATTCCTGCGCGAGTACAACGGCGAGGGCATCCAGCACCTGGCCATGTCCACCGACGATATCTACGCCACGGTGCGTGCGCTGCGCGAAAATGGCGTGACCTTCCTGTCCACGCCGGACACCTACTACGAGAAGATCGATCAGCGCGTGCCCAACCACGAGGAAAACGTGGAAGACCTGCGCGAGCTGAGCCTGCTGGTCGACGGCGGTCCCGACGAGGGCGTGCTGCTGCAGATCTTCACCGAGACGGTGATTGGCCCGATCTTCTTCGAGATCATCCAACGCAAGGGCAACGACGGCTTCGGTGAAGGCAACTTCAAGGCCCTGTTCGAATCGATCGAGGAAGACCAGATTCGCCGTGGTGTGCTCAACGATTAAAAGCCTGGACCGCCTTGGTAGGGCGGTCTTTTCATGCAACCAATCTGCTCTTTATTGGTTGTTTTTGCTGTCTAGAAAAAATAACCTAAAAAACAATTAAATCTATAAGGTTTTCCCGATGACGACGACGAATACGCCCACCAAGACGCTGTGGCTGGGCCGCTGGGGGTTTGTGCTGGCTGCCACTGGTTCCGCAGTGGGTCTGGGTAATATCTGGAAGTTTCCCTACATCACCGGTGAATTCGGTGGCGGTGCCTTCGTGCTGGTCTATCTGGCCTGCATTCTGGCGGTAGGGGTGCCCATCATGATGGCTGAAATCAGCTTCGGTCGCCGTGGCCGGGGTAGCCCGGTTGACGCTATCCGCCGTGTGGTGAATGAGTCGGGCCATGGCAGTTTCTGGTCGATCTTCGGCTGGATGGCCATGTTGTGCGGTTTCATGATCCTGTCTTTCTACGTGGTGGTCGCCGGCTGGGCGTTTTCCTATCTATGGAAAATGCTCAGTGGTGGGCTGGCGGGTACCAGCGTCGATGACATGGCGGCGATTTTCGCGGCCAATAACGCCAACCCCTTCAATCTGGGCGCCTGGAGTACGCTGGTCACGGTGTTGACCATGCTGATCGTGGGCAAGGGCGTGCAAGCCGGTATAGAGAGAAGCGTCAGCTGGATGATGCCGGGCATGGTGATCATGCTGGGTATTCTGATCGGCTACGGCGCCTTTTCCGGCGGCTTCGGCGAGGCGTGGTCGTTCCTGTTTTCCTTCAACACCGAAGGCCTGAGCAGTGAAGGCCTGCTCGCGGCGCTGGGCCATGCCTTTTTCACCCTGTCGCTGGCGTCCGGGGCGATCCTGACCTACGGCTCTTACTTGCCGGCGGGTCACTCCATCGCGCGCACCACGTTCAGCGTGGCGATTGCCGATACCGTCGTGGCGCTGATGGCGGGCCTGGCGATCTTCCCGATCATTTTCGCCAATGGAATGAGCCCGGGTGCTGGGCCGGGGCTGATCTTCATGAGCCTGCCGCTGGCCTTCCAGGCGATGCCGTTTGGCACCTTGTTCGGCATCCTGTTCTTCTTGATGCTTGCGATGGCCGCACTCACCTCCTCGATTTCGATGATCGAAGCCACGGTGGCCTGGCTCACTGACAGCAAGGGCATGACGCGGGAAAAAGCTTCCTGGGGTGTGGGTATCGTGCTGTGGCTGGTCAGTACCCTGGCGATGCTGTCGTTCAACCTGGGTGCCGACTGGACGCTGGCGGGGCGCAACTTCTTCGACTGGCTGGATTACCTGACCTCTCGCTGGATGATGCCGTTGGGTGGCCTGGGCATGGCCTTGATGGCAGGCTTTCTGCTGCGTAACGAAATCTTCCGGGAAGAGTTGGGGCTCAGCCGCACCCAGCATGCGCTGTGGCTGTTCATGGTGCGTTACGTCAGCCCGTTGGGCATCGTGTTGATTTTCATCGATGCGCTGGGCCTTGCCACACTCCAGATAGCCACCCAGTGGCCTTGGCTGCTGGCGCTTCTGGTGCTGATTACCTTGGTGGGCGAGTTGGCCAGCCCGCGGCTGCGTCGCCAGGCCTCCTGAGCCACCTAGCCGAAGCGCTCCCATTTACCCTGAGGGGAGCGCTGCGCCAAGCTAGACTAGACGCTGGAAGAGCCGTGCCGTTTCCGCTTACCGGCGGGAGCGTCACGGCGCCTTTTATGGCGTGATATATCTCCTTTGTGTAGCATGTGCGCCTTTGCTGCCAACGTTCAACACCCACGGAATTGCCGCACAGGGGCTCAATACCACCATGTCGCTTGCTTCTGACTGTGTTGCGGAACTCGTCTGCAACTTCCAGGCACGTCGCCCGATTCGCGCCGGCTCTCTGATCATTACCGTTTACGGCGATGCGATTGTCCCGCGTGGAGGCACTGTCTGGCTGGGTAGTTTATATCAACTGCTGGAACCCATCGGCATTAACGAACGCCTGGTAAGAACCTCCGTTTATCGGCTGACCCAGGATACCTGGCTGCAAGGCGAAAAGGTCGGGCGGCGCAGTTACTACAGCCTGAGCAATGCCGGACGGCGTCGTTTCGAACAAGCCTTCAAGCGGGTTTACCACGGCCAGCAAATCCAATGGATGGGTAAATGGACATTGGCCATGCTGACCCAGCTGGAGCCCGGGATACGTCAGAAAGTGCGTGATGAACTGGAATGGCTCGGGTTCGGCAGCTTTTGTCCGGGGATTCTCGCGCATCCCACGCTTAGCCGAAATGAAACGATTGCGGTACTGCAGGAAATGGGGGCTGCCGAAGATACCATTATCATGCAGACCGAGCCGCTGACGCCCATGGTAAGAAAGCCCTTGAGGCTTCAGGTTAGAGAAAGCTGGAACCTCGATGACTTATCGCAAAGCTATAAGGTCTTTCTGGATAAGTTTCGTCCTTTATGGCGTGCCCTGGCCAATGAAGATAATGCGCTGAGTGAAGAAGAGTGCTTTATCGCGCGTATCCTGTTGATTCATGAATACCGCAAGGTTCAGCTTCGCGACCCTCAACTTCCGGACGAATTGCTCCCTGCCGCTTGGGAAGGGCGCAATGCCTTTCAGCTGTGCCGAAACATATACCGTGCGATTCATCAGCGAGCGGAAAGCTGGCTGGACAAGCACCTGGAAACCGCCGAAGGCCCCTTGCCCGCGCCTACGTCCAGCTTTTACCAGCGTTTTGGGGGCCTGGATTGAAGTGTGTTTTAGCTAGACTAAAACATAAAACACCCCGAAGGTTGGGGCGTCCAACCTTCGGGGTGTAATTCAAAAGCAGCGGCCCGCGTTCCCTCGCGGGCCTGACACTCAGCGGTGCAGGTCGAAGCGGTCGTTCTCCATGACCTTGACCCAGCCCTTGACGAAGCGATCGAGCATTCTCTCCTCACCACCGTTTGCGGCGTACTCCTCCGCGATGGCGCGCAGCTGCGAGTTGGAACCGTAGACGAGATCGACGCGTGTCGCGTTCCATTTCTTCTCGCCCGTCGCACGATCCCGGCCCTCGAAGCGCTCCTCGCTCTCGTCGATCGGCGCCCAGACGGTGCCCATGTCGACAAGATTGACGAAGAAGTCGTTGGTCAGCTGGCCGGGACGGTCGGTGAGAACCCCTTCATCGTTATTACCGACGTTAGTGCCGATGACCCGCATGCCGCCGAGGAGCGCGGTCATCTGCGGTACGCTGAGGTTGAGCATGAACGCCCGGTCGATCATCAGGTGCTCGGCGGGGATGGATGTCGTCTGCTCCTGCATGTAGTTGCGGAATGCATCGTGCCTCGGTTCGAGGTAGGCGTGGGTATCGACCTCGGTCATTTCCTGGCTGGCGTCGGTGCGGCCCGGGGTGAACGGCACCGTGATGTCATGCCCGGCCGCCTTGGCTGCCATCTCGACCCCGACGCTGCCGCCCAGCACGATCATGTCCGCAAGCGAGATGTTCGCCTCGGAGGCGTCCTTGATCTCATCGAGCTTGTCGATCACTTCCGCCACACCCGAGCGCACGTTGATGTCCCAGCCGACCTGCGGCTCGAGACGAATGCGCGCACCGTTGGCCCCGCCGCGGTGGTCGGTCTGGCGGTAAGTGCAGGCCGAGGCCCAGGCGGTTCCCACCAGCTGCTGGGCGGTGAGGCCGGCGTCGGCGATCTGCTGCTTGAGCGTGGCGATCTGTTCATCGTTGACCAGCGGCCCCTGGTGCTTGGGTACCGGGTCCTGCCAGACGAGAACCTCGTCGGGCACCTGTGGGCCGAGATAGCGGGCTTGTGGACCCATGTCGCGATGCAGCAGCTTGTACCAGGCACGGGCAAACGCATCGGCGAGCACGTCGGGGTTCGCGTGATATTCCTTGGAGATCTCGAGGTAGGCGGGGTCGGTGATCATCGCCATGTCGGCGGTGGTCATTACCGGCGGGTTCTTCTTGCCTTCGACGTGAGCGTCGGGCACCCAGTAGCCTTCCTTGACCTCGACCGGCTCCCACTGGTTCGCGCCGGCGGGGGACTTCTTGACCTCCCACTGATGGGCGAAGATGGTGTTCAGGTAGGCGTTGTCCCACTGGGTGGGCGTCGGGGTCCAGGCGCCCTCGAGCCCAGAGGTGATGGTGTACTCACCGAGGCCGGTCTCGTGCTTGTTGGCCCAGCCGATCCCCATCTCGTTGACCTTGGCTTCCTCCGGCGTTGCGCCGACGGCTTCGGCGGGGCCGTTGCCGTGCATCTTGCCGAAGGTGTGACCCCCGACGGTCAGCGCGACGGTCTCGCGGTCGTTCATCCCCATGCGCGCGAAGGTCTCGCGGACGTCATGTGCGGACTTCATCGCGTCCGGGATGCCATTGGGGCCTTCCGGGTTGACGTAGATCAGCCCCATCTGGACCGCTGCAAGCGGGTTGTCCAGCACGCGACTGCCATCCTCCCAACTCCCGGTGTAGCGCTCGTCGTTGGTCGCCAGCCACTCGGTCTCCGGACCCCAGTAGATGTCGTCCTCGGGCGCCCAGATGTCCGAGCGGCCGAACCCGAAACCGAAGGTCTTGAAGCCCATCGTCTCCAGCGCGCGGTTACCGGCGAAGACCATCAGGTCGGCCCAGGAAATTTTCTCGCCGTATTTCTTCTTGATCGGCCAGAGCAGACGGCGTGCCTTGTCCAGGTTGCCGTTGTCGGGCCAGCTGTTGAGCGGAGCGAAGCGCTGCGCGCCGGTGCCGCCGCCGCCACGGCCGTCAAGCGCCCGGTAGGTCCCGGCGGCGTGCCACGACATGCGAATGAAGAACGGCCCGTAGTGGCCCCAGTCGGCGGGCCACCACTCCTGCGAGTCGGTCATCAACGCATCGACATCGGTGGAGAGTTCATCGACGTCAAGCTGCGAGAACGCCTCGGCATAGCTGAAGTCTGCACCGAAGGGGCTAGCGTCGGGGTGCTTCTGGTGCAGCACGTTGAGGTTGAGCTGATCGGGCCACCAGTGCTCGTTACCCTGCAGGCGTGGCGTGGTACGTGCGCCCCATTCCGGGCGTGTAGGCTTTTGATCGGACACGTTATTATTCTCCTCGACTGGACTAGATGGACTCACAATCAGTCTAGTCGACGATTCCAGATCGCGTCAGGTGCCGAGGCTTCTCGGGCGGCTATAGGTGCCATTGAGAAATTCTATCAGCCGTCAAACAGGCGAGCATCGAACTGACTGGCCTTGTCAGGGCGATGGCGCTATAGTCGTACGGAGTTTCCGTACGTAAAGGTGGAATTATGGATATCATCAGTGTAAACAAATTCAGAGACAATCTGAAAAGTGTTGTAGAGCAAGTGATTAGTCGGCACGAACCCCTCAAGGTAACGCGTCGGGCCGGAGAGGCTTTCGTGGTTATTAGCGCTGAGGACTGGGAAAGAGAACAAGAAACCCTGCATGTTCTTCAGAACCGAGACCTGATGCAACAGATTGCGGCTTCTCTAGATACTCACGGTAGTGGCCAGGGATACCAACCTACTGATGAGCAGATGAATGAGATCACTGGTATTTGAGGGCAGCACTTGGGAAGCCTATGAAAAGATGCGAGAGAACGATAAAAAGCTGCACAAAGCACTCTGCAAACTGCTGAAAGAAATGCTCCGCTCTGACGACCCAGCAACTGGCATCGGAAAACCTGAACCGCTTAAACACACGTTGTCAGGCTTATGGTCAAGGCGCATCTCACAGAAAGACAGGCTCATCTACCGATTCGACGACAAATCCATTTATGTTTTCGCCATTGGAGGGCACTACGACCAGCGCTGACGTCCAGCTCACGCGTCGGTTTGGAGCTACAAA
Source organism: Vreelandella rituensis (assembly GCF_003336665.1). Taxonomy (GTDB): domain Bacteria; phylum Pseudomonadota; class Gammaproteobacteria; order Pseudomonadales; family Halomonadaceae; genus Vreelandella; species Vreelandella rituensis. Next base: position 8,908 of record NZ_QPIJ01000058.1, read on the forward strand.
GCGGCGGAAAAATTGTCCGGCAACAGCGGCGGGTCAAGCATCATTCGTAGTGGCTCCAAAGCCGGAGAACTTTCACCACTCTCTCTTCTTCGAGCGCTTGATATACCACACGGTGCTGAATATTGATGCGACGTGAATAGGCCCGCGCAATATCACCAATGAGCTTCTCAAACGGAGGCGGCTTGCGGTAGGGATCTTCCGCAATCAGCGCCAACAATTCCCGGGCTTTTGGCTTGAGCCCGCTGGAGGTCAATTTCTTTGCATCTTTCTGGGCTTGCTTGGTGTAAACCAACATCCATGCCACCAGTCCAGCTCCTCATCGCATTCATCCACAGGGGTATCCATCCCCTCACGGATAGACTCGCGCATACCCGGCACGGATAGGAGGTAAAGCGTTTCCTGGATGGCCGACCAATCTTCCTCGGACACCAGAACAGCCTTGTTCCGTTTGCCCATGATGACGATGGGTTTGTGGGACTCGGCGGTTTCATCAATCAACCGATATAGATTGCTGCGCGCCTCGGTGGCTGTGATAGCTGTCATGACGCATTTCTCGCGTATTCAAGTTTTCATTGAACCAACCCCGGCGCAATCTCGGTTGCTTTAGCTTCGAGTCAAGCCGGCTCGGCCAGGGAAGGCCGCTATCGGCGGCGTAGCCGCCGCGATTGTTGTTCACCTTGCTCGGTGGTGGGGCGTTGCTGGTCGGTGATGTACTGCGTCACGATATCCCGCGGTGCGCCCCCGCAACTGACGGCGCAGTAGGACGGTGACCAGAGCTGGCTGCCCCAGAGTTTGTCGGCGGGCAGATGACCAGCAGGTTGCATCTCCTCCCACCCGTCTCCTACACTGCGTTGACTAACTGCTTGACGGGGTGCCGGTGAATCCGGCTGAGATGGCGCAGGTGTGCTGCAAAGAATACGCACACCACAAGCGCTGGTCCCGTTGAACCTGATCCGGCTAATTTCCTGAGCGCTTCTCGGGAAGGGTACCGGCGTAGGGATCAAGCATTGGCCGGGCCTATCTCTCTTTTCTTTCCCCCTCCGTGCCATTCTTGTACCTACCCGACCTCCGGATCTCATCTAAACCGGAGGCACCATGTGTTACCGCTTCGCAGACCTGACTACCGCTTGCCAAGACGACTGGACGGCTTACCTCCAGCACGATTTCGTGCGCGCTCTGGGTGCCGGCTCCCTCGACGAGAACGCCTTTCGTCATTACCTCAAGCAGGACTATCTGTTCCTGATTCATTTTGCGCGTGCCTATGCGTTGGCGGCCTACAAGAGCCGCACGCTTGCCGACCTGCGCCAAGCCCACGAAGGGCTGAAGGCCATCGTCGATATCGAGCTCGACCTGCACGTGGGTTTTTGTCGCGAGTGGGGCATTTCAGAAGATGACCTGGCCCAGCTGCCCGAGGCCCGGGCAACGCTTGCCTATACGCGCTATGTACTGGACACCGGCAACCGCGGCGACCTGCTCGATTTGCACGTGGCGCTGGCCCCTTGCCTGGTCGGCTACGGCGAAATCGCCAACTGGCTGAATGCGCAGCCATTTACCCTGCGTGGCGAGGGCAACCCCTATGATGCCTGGATCGCCATGTACGCAAGCGATGAGTTTCAGGCGGCGATGAATGCCGAGCTTGAGTGGTTGAACGCACGCTTGGCGGATGTCACGCCGGCACGCTTTGCCGAATTATCCACCACCTTCCGCGATGCCACTCGCCTGGAAATCGATTTCTGGCAAATGGGCCTGGATCAGGCCGATTGATGCATTCCTCACCCTCGAAATCACAACCATAAGAGAGATGACGCCATGAGCAAGACCCAGAATTTTCTCGCCGAGACCGCCCAGGTCGATAGCGCCGCCATCCAGCCGTTGCCCGGCTCACGCAAGCTCTACGTCGAAGGCTCGCGTCCGGATATCCGCGTACCGTTTCGCGAGATTTCGCTATCACCGACCAAGACCTCGGGTGCCGATGAAGAGAATCCACCGCTGCTGGTCTATGACACCTCCGGCCCTTACTCCGACCCGGACGCCAACATCGATTTGCGCAAAGGCCTGCCGGCACTGCGCCGGGCCTGGATCGAGGAGCGTGACGACACCGAGCTGCTCGAGGGCCTTACCAGCGAATACGGCAATCGCCGCGCCAACGACCCGATGCTCGCCCAGTTACGTTTCGACCTGAAGCGCACCCCGCGCCGGGCCAAGCCGGGCAAGAACGTCACCCAGCTGCATTACGCTCGCCAAGGCATCATCACCCCCGAGATGGAATTCATCGCCATTCGCGAAAACCAGCGCCGCCAGACATTGGGAACCGCAGAAGTCGAGCGTATTCTGGGCCATCAGCACCCCGGCCAGGGGTTTGGCGCCCGCCTGCCCGACGAGATCACCCCAGAATTCGTGCGCGCCGAAGTGGCGGTGGGCCGGGCGATTATTCCCAACAATATCAATCATCCGGAATCCGAGCCGATGATCATCGGCCGTAACTTCCTGGTCAAGATCAACGGTAACCTGGGCAACTCGGCGGTTTCCTCCTCTATTGAAGAGGAAGTCGACAAGATGACCTGGGGCATCCGCTGGGGGTCGGATACCGTCATGGACCTGTCCACCGGCCAGAATATCCATGAAACCCGCGAGTGGATCATTCGTAACGCCCCGGTGCCCATCGGCACGGTGCCCATCTATCAGGCGCTGGAAAAGGTCAAGGGCGTTGCCGAAGACCTGACCTGGGAAGTGTTTCGCGACACCCTGATCGAGCAGGCCGAACAGGGCGTGGATTACTTCACCATTCATGCGGGTGTGCTGTTGCGCTATGTGCCGCTGACCGCCAAGCGCGTCACCGGCATCGTCTCGCGCGGCGGCTCGATCATGGCCAAGTGGTGCCTGTTCCACCATCAGGAAAGCTTCCTCTACACCCATTTCGAGGAAATCTGCGAGATCTGCAAGCAGTACGATGTGGCCTTCTCGCTGGGTGACGGCCTGCGCCCGGGCTCGGTCGCCGATGCCAACGACGAAGCCCAGATGGCCGAGCTGAAAACCTTGGGCGAGCTAACCCACATTGCCTGGAAGCACGATGTTCAGGTGATGATCGAAGGCCCCGGCCATGTGCCCATGCACCTGGTCAAAGAGAACATGGACAAGCAGCTCGAGTATTGCGACGAAGCGCCGTTCTACACCCTCGGCCCGCTGGTCACCGATATCGCCCCAGGCTACGACCACATCACCTCGGGCATCGGTGCGGCGATGATCGGCTGGTTCGGCTGCGCGATGCTGTGCTACGTGACCCCCAAGGAACACCTGGGCCTGCCCAACAAGGACGACGTCAAGACCGGGATCATCACCTACAAGATCGCCGCCCACGCCGCCGACCTGGCCAAGGGCCACCCGGCCGCCCAGCGTCGTGACAATGCGCTGTCGAAAGCCCGCTTCGAATTCCGCTGGGAAGACCAGTTCAACCTGGGCCTGGATCCGGACACCGCCCGCGAATACCACGACGAGACCTTGCCCAAGGATTCGGCCAAGGTGGCGCATTTCTGTTCCATGTGCGGGCCGAAATTCTGCTCGATGAAGATCAGCCAGGAAGTCCGTGACTACGCCAAGGAGCATGGCTTGGACGGCGACCAGGAAGCGGTCATGAAAGGCATGGAGGAACAGGCGGAGAAGTTCAAGAAGCAAGGGCGGGAGCTGTACAAGGAAGTTTGATTTCAGACGTTGTTCACCTGACAGCCGGGTTATCCGGCTGTCAGGCGGCAATCGAGCCTACCGGCCCCGCAGTATTCAGTATTAATATCAGTTTGCAGTGTTCAGGGGGAGCGATTTGGGTAACGTTAACCGATGCTCGCCATTATTCAGTCGCGCCGCAATAAACTGCTGGTCCAGGGAGTCGTTATGCAGCTCGGACAGGGCTTTTACGACACGCTCCGCGTGGGCCTGAATGACGTCCAATTGCTCGTTTTCGGCGAACAACGAGAGTGTCTTCAATGCCTTGAGTAAGGAAAGACAGATACTCACATCCGAGCGTCCATAATAAAGAATCGGGGTGAATAGCTTATACAGCAAGCTGTTGAAGCGCTCCTCCGGCCAGGTTACCCGAATGCGACCCTGATCATCGGTCAAGGTGTTGCTGGGCTGAAACGACAGGCGTTGGCACAGCAGTTCAGTGATTTGATGAATGCACAAACGGGCGGTGCCAGGATCATTGATACCTGGGGATAGCGCCTTGATGGCTACCTCCATCAATTGCGTCAGGCCGTTCACGTACAAACTCTTGACCGATTCTCCTTCCACGTATTCCAGCTGCGACAATGCCGATGTGCACCAGGCCTCGCTGGGGGTCTGGTCGGCCTCGACCTTGAGCAGGGGAAACGCCTTTATCGTGTAATCACCAAAGGAAAAATTCAAATGTATAGCGGCGTTGATTTCCTCGGCAAGTTTGGCTAATTCCTCGAGATTGGCATTTTGGATATAACCGCTCTGATCGGAATAAATCCAGTGATAGGGTTTTTCGGAAACGGGAAAAGCGGAGAGGTGGCGCCAGCTTTTGTTCTGTTGTCTGGTCTTGAGACGCTCCATGGAGGCTCGCGTGGAGCGGTGCAAACCTTGGGTGACGGCATTGATCTGGACTGACTGAGAGGCGTTATGGATAAAATACACAAATAGGGCCAGACAGCCAATGACCATGCCCGCCCCCAGGTTGACCGCCAGCGACCGCCAAAGATCCGGCGTATCTCCCTCCATTGGCACCATCAATAAAATCAGGATGAACAGGATGGTGCCCAGGTAATGGCCGAGCACCTGCTGATGACGACGCTCAGTCACCAGGCTAAAGACTAACTTCAGCGAAAAATTGCTCCCCGCCTGGGATAGAACGGACATGACCATCGAGAAACTGAATACCACCAGCGAGATCATGCCGCCAACCAAGGTTGCCAGCAGAGTACGGGCGGTATCTGGGTCGTCGAAAGTCAGCGGTTTGAGAAACCCGGGCAGCTGAGATTCGTCTATTGGTGACAGAACGGCAAACAATCCCAAGGACAGATAAAACAGGATAATCAGGCTGGTCAGATAGGCGATGCTTTGGCGAAAATCTCTCAAGACCCTGATGGGCCATGCTAACAGCGAAAACATTGGCATATCCTGGAGGTTGCGTCGCGTTCATTTATGCCGTGTTTAGGTTGCCTATGCAATGCGGAATACTTGCGTACCGGGAAATGATCTCTCTAACTGAAGCGACCCAATTGGGAAAAACCAATTGGGTCGCGTTTCGTTCAGGACGTTGACGGTGCTGTTGTTGACGGTGTTGCTGGCAGTAGCGTTAAAGCTTCTTATTCGAGGTTCAATCGGCATGGGTATTGGCATTACTTTGGGAGAGATTCTGGTTTTGGGAAAGCTTCTGGTTCAGTTTGTCGCTTTCCGCCTTGGCCGCTTCTTCATCCGCCTTGGCAATCGCCTCGCGCTCTTTTGCTTCGTCCGAAAGCGACTTCTTAGGCAATACGATGTTGAGTGTGAAGGCGGTGATTGCAGCGACCACGATAGGGGCGCCGCCGATCAGGTCTCTCAACATGGCCGGGAACTGCTCGATGGCCGAGGGGACAGAAGCGATGCCCAGACTCAGTGCCAGGGCGAGACCCACGATGGTCATGTTGCGAGCGGACATCTCATCTTTGACCAGTAACTGGATGCCGGTCATGGTGATCATGCCAAATACGGTAATGGTCGCGCCGCCCAGCACAGGGTAGGGAATGGTGGTCATGATGGCCCCGAACTTCGGGCTAAGACCGGCCAGGATCATGAAGATACCCGCCAGCGCCAGTACGTAGCGGCTGATGACCTTGGTCATCGCCACGATACCGACGTTCTGGCTGAAGGTAGCGGTCGGCAACGCACCGAAGAAAGAGCTGATGGTGGTGGTCAGGCCGTTGCCCAGCAAGCCGCCGGTCAATTCCTTGGTCTTTAGCTCACGGTTCATGCCGCCTACGGTCGTGGCGGACAAATCGCCGATGGTCTGTACGGAGTTGATGATGCAGATGACGATCATCGACGCGATGGCGGCCGCGTGAAATTCCATCTCGAAAGGCATTACCTGGGGAATGGCGATCCAGGGGGCACTGGCCACATTGCCGAAGCTGACCATGCCCAGGGCGAGTGCAAGCAGGTAACCCACCACGATGCCGACGATGATCGCAGAAAGCTTGATCACCCCTTTACCGAACTGAGCGGCGATCAATACCGTGAGCAGCGTGACCACTGCCACGATCCAGTTGATGGGGTCGCCAAAATTGGGCGCGTTCACGTTGCCGCTGCCCGCCATGTAGCGAATGGCAATGTCGTAAAGCGACAAGCCGATGACCAGTACCACCGTGCCGGCGACGACGGGCGGAAAAAGGTGGCGGATATACTGGATGAAGTAGCCCACCACGACCATGGTCATTCCGCCGATCAGCTGGGCGCCGAGTATCCCTTCAATACCGTACTGCGCGCCCACCGCGACCAGCGTCGGCACATAGGCAAAGCCCACACCAAAGATGGCCGGCAGGCGTGCCCCGAATTTCCACACCCCATAAAGGTGGAAAACGGTACATACCCCAGATGCCAGGACGGCAATCTGAATAAGTAGCAGTTTTTCTTCCATGCTCGCACCCACCACACCGGCCACGATAATGGGTGGCGTGATCACGCCGGCGATCATGGCCAGCAGGTGTTGAAGCGAGAGGGGGAGAGCCTTCAGAAAGCGCGGTTTTCCATAAAAATCAAACAGGGAGGTATTCTTTTCGCTTACTCGCTTCCGCTGGACGGAAGAGGCTGAGGCTTTACTCATGAAGGTCTCTCCATTGTTGTTGTATGGTAATAATACTGTACACAAAAATTCAGTAGAAAATATAACAAGATATGTATACAAAAAACCTTTGAAATGTGGTGATGAAAGAGATAAAAATGTCGTCATTATGTATTGAAATGCTATGTTGCATGCTCAACAACTTTGTTACCAATGATGCGCCGCCGATGGTGGCTTCGTCAGACAAGCACGGGAGAAACCGATGGGACGCCTTACGACTCATGTTCTGGATACCGCCCAGGGCCGCCCTGGAGAAGGCATTAAAATCGAGGTTTATCGTTTGGATGCTGAACGGCGCCACCTTCTCAAGACGGTCGAGACCAATGATGACGGTCGTTGCGATGCCCCGATACTGGAAGGTGACGATCTGGTAGTCGGTGAATACGAACTGGTATTTCATGCAGGCGATTACTTGGCGCGCCAGGGAGTGAAAGGCGAGGAGCCGCGCTTTCTGAGTGTTATCCCGCTACGCTTCGGGGTCAATGATGCGTCGCAGCATTATCATGTGCCGTTATTGCTATCGCCTTACGCCTACTCGACGTATCGCGGTAGCTGAAGGCCGGCTGTCCAGCAATAATCAAACGAGGCGAGGTTCCCCTCATGCAGGCCTATTTCATTGAATTTGCTAATTTCATGCTGCGCTGGCTGCACGTCATCGCGGCAATCGCCTGGATTGGCGAGTCTATTTATTTTGTGATGCTGGATAACGGCTTGAGACCCCCAAAGGCCGCTGAAGACCGTGAAAAAGGCGTCTTCGGCGAGATGTGGGCGGTCCACGGTGGGGGGTTCTATCACAATCAAAAGTACGCCACCGCACCTGCCAAGCTGCCTAACGACCTGCACTGGTCATTCTGGAAGGCTTACACCACCTGGTTAACCGGCTTCGCGCTATTCGTCATCCTGTACATGGTCAATCCGGGCTTCTACCTGGTAAACCCCGGCAGTGACTGGGAATGGGCCGCCAACCTGACCGGGTGGCAGGCAAATCTTCTGGCACTGGCGTTTCTGCTGCTGGGCTGGGTCGTTTACAACGAGCTCTGCAAGCGCATCAGTCCCAACATGGAACGTGACGGCCTCTTGAGTATCGCGGTGGCGATCATGATGGTGGTGGTGGCCTACCTGAGCACCCAGATGTTCTCCGGACGCGCCGCCTTCCTGTTGACCGGGGCCGTGATGGCGACCGCCATGTCGGCCAACGTGTTCTTCTGGATCATCCCGGGTCAGCGTCGCATGGTAAAGGCGATGAAGGCGGGCGAAACGCCCAACCCGCTTGACGGCAAGCGTGGCAAGCAGCGATCGGTACATAATACCTATTTCACCTTGCCGGTCGTGTTGCTGATGATCAGCAACCACTACTCCTTCGCTTATTCCCATGAGCATGCCTGGGTGTTGATGACGCTGTTCATCTTTGCCGGCGCCTTGATTCGTCAGTACTTCGTCCTGATGCATCAGGGCAAGATACGGCCTGCCTATCCGGTGGTGGGTGTCGCGCTGATTCTAGTGGCTTTCTGGGCGGGCATGCCGGCTACCAGTTCGGCGCCCTCTGGTGCCCAAACGGCGGGAAGTGGGCCGGACATCACCGAGGTCAAGGCGTTGATCGATCAGCACTGTGTCGCCTGTCATTCGCAGTCGCCGACACAGCCGGGTTTCTCGGCGCCGCCGGCCGGCCTGATGTACGACGATATCGAGCAGATTCTGCTGCAGAAGGACAGGATTCAACAAGTTGTCGAGAGTGGCTACATGCCGCTGGGCAACATGACGAACATGACGGAAGAGGAGCGTGCCGTGATTCAAGCCTGGACGGAGTAACCGTCTAAAACGTTTACGTTTCTTTGCAGTCGTTACCCCATACAGCCCGCCATGAGGCGGGCTGTGTGCGTTTCCGAGGTGGCCATTTTTCCGTCACATGACGTTCGGTGCTAGTCCTCCTACAATATGTATACAATGGTGATTAAATAAGGCATACAAGGGGGCCTGACATGGAGCAAGACAAGAACCTGGTGGATGAGGCGGAGAACAAGGCGCGCCCCAGGCGTATGGGCAAGAACGGCGATGGCGCCGAGCGTCATGAAGTGATTTATCGATCGATCAGCGATGCCATCATCGAGCAACAGCTGCGCCCGGGAGCCAGGTTGCGAGAAGATGCCCTGACGGAAGTGTTCAATATCAGCCGCACGGGCATACGCAAGATCTTGCAGCGCCTGGCGCTGGAGCAACTGGTAACCCTTACCCCGCGGCGTGGCGCCAGTGTCACACGGCCGACGGCCAGTGAGGCGCGGGATGTCTTCGCCGCCCGGCAAATGGTCGAGTGCGGCTTGATGCCGGAGGTGGCGCGGCGTATCACCGCACAGGACGTGAGCGAATTGCGCGAGATGGCCCAGCGCGAGCGGGAGGCGCTCAAAACCGGTGAGCAGAGCACGGCGATCAAGTTGTCTGCGACATTTCATGAGCGTCTGGCGCAACTTTCCGGCAACGCTACCCTGGCGGCATTCGTCGGCCAGCTCTGCTCGCGTTCATCGTTGATTCTCGCGGTTTACGGGAGCGCCGGGCATCTAGGTTGTGAGTCGCATGACCATGACGATCTGATCGACTACCTGACCGAAGGCGACGGTGAAAAAGCCAGGGCGTTCATGAATCATCATCTCGAGGAGATCGAAGCCTCGCTTTCCATCATCGAAGAAGAGGCGGTAGCGCCCGACCTGCATCAGATATTCGGCATGAACTCTTGATGATCCTGCCCAACGTCAACGATTCTTACGCGTAAACTTGCAGGTTAGATGAGTGCAGTTTATCTTCTTGTTGTATACAAAGCATTCGGTAGAACTTCTCAAAATGCACTCCGGCATGCGGTTTAACAACAAGGAACTTACAACATGCATTCGCCCGATTACCCCCGTGACCTGATCGGCTATGGCCGCACCCCTCCCCATGCCAACTGGCCCGGCAAGGCGAAAATTGCCGTGCAGTTCGTGCTGAATTATGAAGAAGGCGCAGAGAATTCGGTGCTGCACGGCGATAGCGGTTCCGAGCAATTCCTTTCAGAGATACTGGGGGCGCCCGCCTTCCCCGACCGTCACCTGAGCATGGAATCCATCTATGAGTATGGCTCACGGGCCGGGGTGTGGCGTGTGTTGCGCGAGTTCGAACGGCGCGGCTTGCCGTTGACCATCTTCGGCGTGGCCATGGCCCTGGAACGTAACCCCGAGGTGGCTCAGGCCTTCAAGGAGTTGGGCCACGAGATCGCTTGTCACGGCTATCGCTGGATCAACTATCAGGAAGTGCCGGAAGCGGTGGAGCGCCAGCACATGCAGCGTGCCATCGAGATATTCCAGAACCTTTATGGCGAGACGCCGCTGGGTTGGTATACCGGCCGCGACAGCCCCAATACGCGTCGCCTGGTACTCGACCAGGGCGGCTTTTTGTATGACAGCGACTATTACGGTGATGACCTGCCGTTCTGGACGCGGGACCAGGACAGCCAGGGCCGGACGCACTCCCATCTGGTGGTGCCTTATACGCTGGACTCCAACGACATGCGCTTTGCCTCGCCACAGGGCTTCAATACCGCTGATCACTTCTTCAGTTATCTGCGCGATGCTTTCGACGTCCTGTACGCCGAAGGCGAAGAAGCACCCAAGATGCTTTCCATCGGCTTGCATTGCCGGTTGATCGGCCGCCCGGGTCGCTTCCGCGCGCTGCAGCGTTTTCTCGATCATATCGAGGCTCATGAGCGTGTCTGGGTGACGCGACGTGTGGATATTGCCCGTCATTGGGCCGAGCACCATCCCGCTCTCTGACGTAATGCTTTCTAATAATGAACGGAAAGGAAAGATGATGGCCAAGCGCAACTATTACGCCCCTCAAGGCGGTCATCCGCCCCAGACACAGCTGCTGTCGGATCGCGCCGTGTTTACCGAAGCCTATGCCGTGATCCCCAAGGGGGTCATGCGCGACATCGTGACCAGCAACTTGCCGTTCTGGGACAAGACCCGCCTGTGGGTGCTGTCTCGTCCGCTGTCCGGGTTTGCCGAAACGTTTTCCCAGTACATCATGGAAGTGGCTCCCGAGGGAGGCAGCGACAAGCCTGAACCCGACCCGACGGCGGAAGGTGTGCTGTTCATCGTCGAAGGCGAACTGACCCTCACCCTGGCAGGGGAAACCCACCTCATGCAGCCCGGCGGTTATGCCTTTCTTCCCCCGGGAACCAGCTGGCAGGCGCATAATCGGTCTGAAGAGCCGGTACGTTTTCACTGGGTGCGCAAGGCTTATGAGCGGGTCGAAGGCATAGAGGTACCTGCGGCATTCGTCACCAATGAAAACGACATTGAACCGACGGCCATGCCGGGCACCGATGAAAAGTGGGTGACCACGCGCTTCGTCGACCCGGAAGATGTCCGCTACGACATGCATGTCAATATTGTCACCTTCCAGCCTGGAGCGGTCATCCCCTTCGATGAGACCCATGTCATGGAGCACGGGCTTTACGTGCTCGAAGGCAAGGCGGTCTATCACCTGAATCAGGATTGGGTGGAGGTCGAGGCCGGCGACTTCATGTGGTTGCGCGCTTTCTGCCCGCAGGCCTGTTATGCCGGTGGCCCAGGGCCGTTTCGCTACCTGCTCTACAAGGACGTTAACCGCCACATGAAGCTGGGTGGCGTGGGACCGCGCTAAGTCGCCAATAAAGCCATCGATACGTAGACAGGAGCCACCCATGCTGGAATTGAAAGCACAGCCATTGACGCCGGAGGCCTTTGCGCCTTTCGGCGATGTGATTGATACGCGCACAGCGGATTATTTTCCTATCAATGCCGGGCGTACGCGTCGTTATCATGACTTGGCACCTGTCGAAACGCTGGGTGAAGAGGCGCGTACCCTGATCAATATCTTCGTCAGCCAGCCGGTCGAGATACCCTTGGCGCTGGATTTTCTCGAATGCCATCCGCTGGGCAGCCAAGCCTTCATGCCGCTGCATGAAGAGCGCTTCGTGATCGTGGTGGCGCCGAAGGGTGAGGCGATCGATAGCCAAGACGTGCGCGCCTTTGTGACCGACGGCCGCCAGGGGGTCAATTACCATGCCGGTACCTGGCATGCCATCCAATCGGTTCTGGAGCGAGAAGGCTGGTTTCTGGTCGTGGATCGTGGCGGTGAAGGTAACAATTGCCTTGAGTATCCGCTGGCTATCCAGGTAGAGATCGAATAGGGCATCAATCCCTGGTAACCGTCAAGCACGGCACCCAAGATGCGATACTTGCCGATTGGGATCATGCGGGCATCCTGCGTGCTCTGGAAAAACTGGTGGAGCATGAAAATACTGGATGTGAAACCCGAGCATCAGCGTAGCTAAAGCGCTGTTGGAAAGCATGGTTCGAAAGCACGCTTCGAAAGCACTGCTCGGATGTAGTCAGTCAGGGGTAAACATGCGAGAGTTTGATGAGGATCATCTGGAGAGCGTCACCATGAACCTTGGCTGGCACAACAAACGTCTGAGCAAACCCAATGAGGGTGGGCGTGTCAGCGATCAAGACATCGTTGAACATATCCGAGCGGCGGTACTGATGCAGCGCCTGCCACCGAATACCAAATTGCCCGAAATCACTCTGGGAGAGGTATTCGGTGTCAGCCGTTCAGTGGTGCGCAAGGCACTGACACGGCTGGCTGCGGAACATGTCATCAATCAGCGCCCCAATCAGGTCGCTCGTGTTCGGGCACCCACTATCGAAGAAACCCGCGAGACGTTTTCGGCACGCAGGTTGATCGAGGGTGAAATTGCGGCACTGCAGGCCGGTAAACTCGGCGCCACCACCATAGCGGCGTTGGAACATCAGGTCACCGCTGAAAAACAGGCCTATGACCGGCGGGACGAACCCACCCGCATCGAACATTCCCTGACCATTCATCACCTGCTTGCCGAGCATGCCTCCAACCGTATCCTGGGCACCATGCTTACCGATCTGGTGTTACGCACCTCTATCGTTATTGCCCTGTATAAGCGCCCCAGCCTGGCTTCCTGTTATCTGGAAGGCGACCATGCCCAACTGTTGACGCATCTGGCTTGCGGTGATGCCGAAGCGGCTCGACGTTGCATACATGACCATCTTTACAGCCTGGAAACTTTGCTCGATCTCTCGCCTAGAGTGGCGGATACCGATCTGATGGCCATTCTTGGCGGTAAATCAGCCCGGGCTTGATCCCCTCACTTACTGTGTCTCGCCCGCACGTACATGCAGGCGGAAGCGCGCAATCTTGATGATCTGTTCGATTGCGGTGCGTCGCTCAGTGGCCAGGTCGTTTTCGAGACGTTTTTCGAAAGCATCCAGAATGGCGTGCCGATCGAGCCCTTTTACCGCGATCACGAACGGAAAACCGAACTTGTCCTGATAGGCCTGGTTCAGGTTCTGAAAGCGTTCGAATTCAGCGGTGGTGCATTGATCCAACCCCGCACCGGCTTGTTCACGTGTGGAGTCTTGAGTCAGCTCACCTGTCAGGGCTGCTTTTCCCGCCAGATCAGGGTGGGCACGAATCACGGCAATCTGCTGATCGATATCGGCTTGTTGCAGGATGGCTCCCATGCTGTCCGCCAAGACATCCGGATCGTCATGCCGCGCCGTAAAGCCTTGTTTCCAGGCGCCTTCGGCCACCCAGGGCGAGTGTTCAAAAATATCCCCGTACTGAGCCAGAAAGGCATCCAATTCCAGTTCGCTAGGACGAGGAGGGGGTAGGGTGTTAGACATTATTCTTTCCTTTTGTATGTGCTGAATACAGTCATTGTATACAAAAATATAAAGTGACGGTACTCTATCAAGAAGGGTTTTTTCATGTCGAAAAGAAACCACTCAGTGACCAAGTGGATGGGCGGGGCGGGGCGGTGCTGCTGGCCTGTATCTTCAGTGGCCTTGGGCCAGAAAATAGGGGTTGAGAATGTCCTTGGGGTCGGCATAGTCAAGCGATTGGCCGTCAAAGGTTTCCACTCGTCCCCCGGCCGCTTGGAGAACCGCATGGGCGGCGGCCGTGTCCCATAGACAGGTCGGCCCGAAGCGAGGGTAAACGTCTGCAGCGCCTTCGGCGAGCAGGCAAAGCTTCAGCGAGCTACCCATGGAGACCAGTTCATGGGGGCCAAGCGCTTCAAGCCACTTCGCCAAGGCATCACTGGGGTGAGATCGGCTAGATACTACACGCCACGGCTCGCCCTGTTTCGGTTTTCCCGCCACCTGTATTGGCTGTGGTTTGGCGTTGGACTCGGCCTTGAAAGCGCCTAGGTTGCGCGCACCCAGGTAGCATGTCTTGAGTGCCGGTGCGACGACCACGCCGAGTATGGGCTCGCCATGCTCGATAAGCGCAATGTTGACCGTGAACTCGCCGTTGCGTTTGATGAATTCCTTGGTGCCGTCCAGGGGGTCGACCAGCCAGTAACGACCCGAGGCATCCGGGCCGGAAAAATGGCTGGTATCTTCTTCGGAAAGGATGGGAAAACGCTCCGGCAGTTTTTGCAGGCCGGCGACGATGAGCTCATGCGCCGCCAGATCGGCTTCGGTGAGCGGGCTATCGTCTGCCTTGTTTTGAATGCCGAAGTCGTCACGCGCGTAAACCGCCATGATGGCGTCTCCCGCCCGTTGGGCAATGGACGCTACCTCGGCCATCAGTTTATCCAGTGCCAGCATGTTTCCTCCTCGATTAACGCCTCGGGTGATTTCACGATAATGCCTTGTGCCGCGAGCCAAATCCAAGGTTTGGATTCCTGAAATAACTTTATCAATTGCTTTCATCGTTTTGCGCGGGAAACCCGGTTGCTTTAGCGCCGGGAGGGATAGCGCGTCGTGCGCCGCACGACGCGGGGTTCCCTGTCCGCGCCTCCTTTAGTGTTGAATGGAGGGTAGTGGGTGGTAGCCATAGCCATCACCGCGTTGCAGCAGGGTGCAGTGGCGCCAGGAAATCCCCTGGACCGCGCCTTGTTCGGTCTGAATATTGAAACTGCCGGTCTTGCGAATCGCCACGCGCCCCGTGTGGCTGCCGGTCTTCTTGCCGGCCGGGACAATCGCCCTGACCCTATCGCCGGTCTGAAAGCCCTGCACTTGCTTCTGCCGCATCAAATAGCCCCGTGGGAAGCCGTACTTGTCGAGGTGCGTGCGCTGGTAGCTGCCACGGCCCATGGCCTTGATGACTAGGGTGGGTACCCGCCAGCCTTTCAGGGTATCGAACTTGCCGACACAGGCCGCATCCAGGGCATGGGTCTTGGGAATGCCCAGCCGCTGACGGTTGTACTTGGTGCGACCACCACTGCCCACGGCGACGGGCAGGCCAGTGGCTTTCATGGTGCCAAACAGCGTCCAGCGCGTGGCGTTGACAGCAGTGACGTCCCGCAGTGGCAACTTGAGCTGGCGCTGGACGCGCTCAAGCCGAACGGTGGCCGACAGGCCATTAGCCTTCAATCGTTTCTTGAGTCCCTTGTCGGCAGCAAAGAAATCAACAAGCCACTGGCTGTCCTTGGCCTGGTTGCAGTCGTGACAGGCGATGGCCAAATTGCTCACCCGGCTAGAGCCGTCCCGAGATTTCGCTACCACATGCTCGATCTCCAGGGGCGTATCACCGGTGCCGCAATAGGCACACTCACGCCCCCATTTTTCCAGCAGGTATTCACGCACCTCATAGCCAAGCAAGGTGCCTTGCTGGTACTCGACCCCGGAAATCTCCGGGTTTTCCATCTTCTGTAGATCGAAGCGCACCAATTCCATGTTCAGATGAGTCACCGGCGCCCAACGGCACGCTGCTCCAAGGCTTGGCGAATCTGAAAGCCCCGATGCACCAACTGAAACAGGCAAAGCACATGGCGGGTTGCCGGGGCTTGCTCGTCCGTCGCGTTTTCTTCCAGGCGCATCAGCGCCAGCCCGGTTTCCTTGCTGCCCGGATCAATGCCCAGCAACGTCGGCTGCAAGGCGCAGTCACTCAGGCAGCGATCACGCAGGCGGATCACGAAAGGCGTCAGGTTCACCACCGCCGCCCGTCCGCGCTCCAGCAGCAGCCGTGCGCGTTTTTCGCTACACGGCATCAACGGCTGCTTGTTCTTTCCCAATACGAACACCGCCATGCGATCTCCTCCTAAACATTGCTCTTACGGGCCTGGTGACGCAGGTCTTCCAACCTGTCTCCCCTCGGGAATGTCTGCAACCGGCTCCTACCTTGTGGTAGCGATCAGAACCTTCGGCGCTTTACCTTTCGCCAGCATGATCCTGATCTTCCAGAGCGCCGAACTGAGCGAAGCATTCGGCGGTGGGTCTTGACGACCTATTGCAAACGTAGCGAGTTGGCTACCGCTTTCCCTGGTCAACCGGGCTTGCTGTCACAAGCCTCGTCCTTTAGAGGTTGTCGCAAATCTCCTAACGACTCATAACTAAACCGATGCTCAGCGACGTCGAAGGCTGGACGACATCACCACTCACACCCTGGCAGCCGCGATCATTTCCTTTGTTGCTAGGTAAGATAATCCCAGGCATCTCCACAGCCGATCCCAGAGACGATGATAAAGGCTCAGCGCTACAGCGCGAGCCAGGTTGTAAGCCAGGGCATGCAAAGCAAACTCGCGTTTGACACCCG
>NZ_QPIJ01000059.1 GCF_003336665.1 Vreelandella rituensis
TAAAAAACAATATTGCATCGTTACCCCGTCAAGAAGACGTCAGATAGCCACAAAGCTCGGATTACGTAGTCGTAAAGCGCTAAATAATGACGCTACCGCGGGCGTGATGAATAAAGCGGGTGAAAGGCTGGCGGGTACCCACCCAGGTCATCAAGGCCATGGGGCGCGGCAGCTACCAGCGCACGCGGCTCGACAAGTTCGGCTTTCCGCGTGGCTACCTGATGCGCCAAAAGCAAGTGCAGGGCTTTCAGACCGGCGATAGGGTCAGGGCGATTGTCCCGGCCGGCAAGAAGACCGGCAGCCACACGGGGCGCGTGGCGATTCGCAAGACCGGCAGTTTCAATATTCAGACCGAACAGGGCGCGGTCCAGGGGATTTCCTGGCGCCACTGCACCCTGCTGCAACGCGGTGATGGCTACGGCTACCACCCACTACCCTCCATTCAACACTAAAGGAGGCGCGGACAGGGAACCCCGAGTCGTGCGGCGCACGACGCGCTATCCCTCCCGGCGCTAAAGCAACCGGGTTTCCCGCGCAAAACGATGATGACGCAGCATGAAGCCCACGTTCGGGCCGAGCCTGACAATGACACCGGTACCATCGTTGCCATCCGTGGGGGTGTCGTGGACGTCAGGTTTGCCAAGCCGGTACCCGCTATCCGGGAGCTTCTGTATGTCGGGAAGACGGCCCTGGAGGTTGCCGGCTTGGAGGACAAGGGCATCGTGCGTTGTATGGCGCTGGGGCCGGTCAGGGGGCTCGGGCTGGGCATGCCGGTGCGGGCCACCGGCGCTCCGATCAGCGTGCCGGTCGGCGACGCTGTCCTGGGGCGCATGCTTAACGTGTTCGGTGCGCCTATCGACCGCAAGCCCGCACCGATGACCGCGGAACGCCGCGCCATCCACCAGGCGCCGCCGCGGCTGGAAGACCGTGTCGTTCGCAGCAGGATACTGGAGACCGGCATCAAGGCCATCGACCTGCTGTCTCCCATCGAACGAGGTGGCAAGACCGGTTTGTTCGGTGGCGCTGGCGTGGGCAAGACCGTGCTGATCACCGAGCTGATCAACAATACGGTGCAGCAATACAAGGGCGTGAGCCTGTTCTGCGGCATCGGCGAACGCTCCCGCGAGGCGGAGGAGCTCTACCGTGAAATGGGCGAGGCCGGCGTGCGCGACAACACCGTGATGCTGTTCGGCCAGATGAACGAGGCGCCCGGGGTGAGGTTTCTGGTCGGCAAGACCGCCCTGACCATGGCAGAGTATTTCCGCGACGAGCAACACCGGGATGTGCTGCTGCTGATCGACAATATCTTCCGCTTTGTGCAAGCCGGCTCGGAGGTCTCCGGGCTGCTGGGCCGCATGCCCTCGCGGGTGGGCTATCAGCCGACGTTGGCGACCGAACTGGCGGAACTGGAAGAACGCATCACCTCCACCCGACAGGCCGCCATCACCTCGGTTCAGGCCGTCTATGTACCGGCCGACGACTTCACCGACCCTGCGGCCGCCCATATCTTTTCCCACCTTTCAGGCTCGGTCGTGCTGTCACGCAAGCGTGCCAGTGAAGGTCTGTATCCGGCCATCGATCCACTGGCCTCATCCTCGGTCATGCTCACGCCCTCAGTGGTGGGGCAGCGTCATTACGACATTGCGCGAGCGGTGCGCCGTACCCTGGCCGAATACGAGGAACTGCGGGATATCATCGCCATGCTGGGCATCGAGGAGCTGTCGGCCGCTGACCGGGCAACCGTTGCCCGCGCCCGTCGGCTGGAGCGCTTTCTGACCCAGCCCTTTTTCACCACGGGCTCGTTCACCGGCACCGAGGGGCGGCGCGTGACCACCGCCGATACCCTGGAGGGTTGTGAAACGATACTGACCCAGACCCGTTTCGAGCGTAACGAAGGCGACTATTACATGATCGGCGCACTCTCAGATCTGGAGACAGTGGCATGACCCAGTCAACGGAGATGCAGGTGACCTTGCGACTGCCGACCAGGACCCTGCATCAAGGTCCGGCAAGCCGGCTGTTTGCCGAGGCGGAAAACGGCGCCTTCGGGATGCTGCCGAATCATGTCGATTTTGTCACCGCCCTGGTGCCCTCGGTGTTGATTCTGACCCTGGCAGACGGTGACGAGCAGGTCTTTGGCATCGACGAGGGGATCCTGGTGAAGAAGGGCCATCACGTGGATGTCGCCATCCGGCGGGGTGTCCAGGGAGAGGACCTGGCCTCACTGAAGGAAACCGTGCAGAGAAGCTTCATCGAGGTGGATGAAGATGAGCGCGTGGCCCGCTCCGCTCTGTCACGCTTAGAGGCGGGCATCGTGCGACGGTTTGCCGACCTGCAGCGACCCAAGACGCCATGACCCGGCGGCGGAAGTCGCCGGTGGATGACATCGGCCGTCGTGCCCGGCGCCTGAAAAGGACACGGGATAACCCCGGCGCGAGCCCGCTGCGGGGCCTGGGTGTCTTCGGCATGATCGGGTGGTCGGTCGCGGTACCGACCGTGGGCGGTGCCTTTCTCGGGCTGTGGCTCGATCGCAACATGCCACAGGATTTTCAGTGGACCATCGCCCTGATTCTCGGCGGCGTTGCCCTAGGCAGCTTCATTGCCTGGGCCTGGGTCAGCAAGGAAAGCAAGGAAAACGGGGGTGACCATGACGATTGACTGGCATGCCGTGATCACCGGCGTCGGCACCGGTGTCACCGTCAGTATCCTGTACTTCGCAGGCCTGGCGCTGAGTGTCCGCCTGGCGCTGCGCCTGACCCGGCCCATCTATGTCCTGCTGCCCAGTGCCGCGCTGCGGATCGGCCTGCTGCTGTCGGCAGGGTGGCTGGTGACTGATGGGGGAACCTTGGGCTGGGCGTTCGCCGGCTATGCGCTGGCCTTCTTTCTGGTGCGTTTTATCGCCACTCTGATGGCCCGGTTACCCCGGGTGAAGGAGGCCGGATGCAACTGACACCCGACGAAACGACGGTCTTCACCCTCTGGGGACTCGGCATCAATGAAACCGTCGTCAATACGTGGATCGTCATGGCCCTGCTGACCGGCGCCTCGATCCTCGTGACCCGGAAATTGCGGCCGGATGTGCCGCCGAATCGCTGGCGAACGACTCTGGAAGTGATCGTCACCGGGATCCAGCGGCAGATCGAGGAAATCTCGCCGCAGTCGTCGCGCCACGTCCTGTACTTTTCGGGAACGCTGTTTCTGTTCATCGCGTTATCGAACCTGTTGCTTGTCGTGCCGGGCTTCACGCCGCCCACGTCCTCGCTGTCGACCACGGCGGCTCTGGCCTTGGCGGTGCTGATCGCCGTCCCGCTTTTCGGCATTACCCGACAGGGCATCGCGGGCTACCTGAAAACCTACATCCAGCCATCGGTCATCATGCTGCCCTTCAACATCATCAGTGAGTTCTCCCGGGGCATTTCGCTGGCCATCCGCCTCTACGGCAACGTGATGAGCGGCGCGGTCATTGCCGGCATACTGCTGGGCATTGCGCCGTTCTTCTTTCCCGTGGTGATGGACGTGCTGGGCCTGCTGACCGGCCTGATCCAGGCCTACATCTTCGCCATCCTGGCGACCGTCTATATCTCGTCGGCAACGGCCATCGTCAAGAAACCGGAAAACAAGGAGGAAGATCGATGACAGATGCAGCCTTTATTGCGGCCATTTCCATCTTCACTGCAGGGCTGACGGTGTCGTTCGGCGCGATTGGCCCTGCGCTGGGAGAAGGGCGCGCCGCAGCGGCCGCCCTCAGCGCCATCGCCCAGCAACCGGATTCGGCCTCCACCCTGTCGAGAACCCTGTTCGTGAGCCTGGCCATGATCGAGTCGACCGCGATCTACTGTTTCGTGGTAGCGATGATCGTGTTGTTCGCCAACCCGTTTCTGGATCAGTTCATGCAAGTCACCCAACCGGCAGCAGGCTAGACCATGTCGATTGACTGGGTTACGGTCCTCGCCCAGATCGCCAATTTTCTGGTGCTGGTCTGGTTGCTCAAGCGCTTTCTTTACAAGCCGATCCTGAATGGCATCGATTCCCGCGAGGCCGAGATTGCCGCACAGATGAGCGAGGCGGCACGCGCCCAGCAGAAGGCGGCCGCCGCCGAGGCGGACTTCGTGGCACAGAAACAGCAGCTACTGGCCGGCCAGGCCGCCCTGGTGGAACAGGTTCGCCAGAAAGCGGAGCAACAACGGGACGCCCTGCTGACCGAGGCTCGTGAGAAGCTGGAGCAGGAACGGCAGGATACCTTGGCGCACCTGTCACGCGAACGGGAACGCTTTACGACGGAGCTGTACAAGGCGAGTGCCGAAACGCTTTACCAGCTGGCAGGCCGAGCCCTGCACGACCTGGCCGACGAGCGCCTGGAGGAACACATTGCCCTGCACGTGGTCAGCCAGCTGACGCCGCTCTCGGAAGAACTGGCCTCTGCGGCCGACAACGCCGAAGAAGCGGTGGCCACCACCCACGCCCCGTTACCGGAAGGCGCCCGACAAGAGGTGAAAGCCGCACTGCAGGCCCTGGTGCCCGGACTTCCCTTGCGCTTTGCCACGGATGACAGCCAGTCCCCCGGGCTGGTCCTGCGCATCGGCAGCACCCAGCTCGACTGGACAGTCGACAGCTACACCGACGAGCTGGTCGGTTTGCTGGAAGAGCGCCTGGCAAGTGGCGAGTCGGGCAGGATGCGCGATCATGGTGAATGAATCGCGACTGCCTGACGTGCAGGGGTTTATCGATGTCCTGCTGGACAGTCCCGCACCCTCGCCGGTGCTGGCCGAGGTGGGCACGGTTGCCGCGGTGGGGGATGGGATCGCCGTGGTAGCTGGGCTGGGGCGTGCCCTGGCGGACGAGCTGCTGGTGTTTGCCTCGGGGGTTCGTGGCGTGGTGCTGGACCTTGAACCGGATCGGCTAGGCGTCGTCTTGCTGGGCCCTTCGGAGCAGGTGAACGCCGGTGAGGATGTCTGGCGCACCCACAAGGTGATCAGCGTGCCGGTGGGGCCGGGCCTGGTCGGGCGCGTGGTCGATGCCACGGGCCAGCCTCGGGACGGCAAGGGCAAGGTGACCGCCGTGGCCGAGCGACCGGTGGAAGCCCGGGCACCGGATATTCTCAGCCGCGCGGCCGTCACCCGCCCCCTGGCGACAGGCCTCAAGGCGATCGATGCCGCGGTGCCGGTCGGCCTAGGGCAGCGAGAGCTGATCATCGGTGATCGCCAGACCGGCAAGACATCCATCGCCGTGGATACCATCCTCAATCAGGCCCGGTCGGATGTCCTCAGTATCTATTGCGCCATTGGCCAGCGCGGGGATGCGGTGGCCAGAGTCATCGAGACGCTAAGGACGAGTGGGCAGCTGGCGAAGACAATCGTGGTGGTCGCCGGTGATGAAGACGCGCCGGGCCTCGCCTACATCGCCCCCTATGCGGCGATGACGATGGCGGAGTACTTCGCTGACCAGGCCCGGGATGTGCTGGTCGTCTTCGATGACCTCACCCACCATGCCCGCTCATACCGTGAGCTCTCGCTATTGCTGCGGCGCCCGCCGGGGCGCGAGGCGTTTCCCGGCGATATCTTCTATGTGCATGCCAGACTGCTCGAGCGAGCCGGCCAGTTCGCTCCGGAAGCCGGGGGTGGTTCCATTACCGCCCTGCCTGTGGTCGAAACGCAGGCGGAAAACCTGTCGGCCTATATCCCGACCAACCTCATCTCGATCACCGATGGCCAGATCTACCTGTCACCGCGGCTGGTGCGCAAAAACCAGTTCCCGGCGGTGGACCTCGGGGTGTCAGTGTCGCGGGTGGGCGGCAAGGCTCAGCATCGCGCGTTTCGGGACGTCGCCGGCAACCTGCGCGTCACTTTGTCCCAGTTCGAGGAGCTGGAAGACTTCGCCCGCTTTGGCACCCGGCTGGATGATGCCACCCGGGCTCGCCTGAGCCGGGGCGCTGCGGTCCGGGCGGCATTGCGCCAGCCCGAGAGGGATCCGGTGCCGGCGGTAGAGCAGCTGCTGGTGTTGCTGGCGGCGATGGACGGCATGTTCGACGGGCTGTCGGAAACAGAGGTAGTGGCCGCCATGGAAAAGGTCAGGGCATCGGCGGGAGACGCCTTGACAGCGGTCGCAACGCGTATCGCTCAGAACCAGCCACTGGACGAAGATAACCGCGCCTCTCTGCTGGGGGTGGCGCGTGCCGCCCTGGGTGCGTCGGAGGATGGCCGTGATGCAGACACTTGAAGCCCTGACCCGCCGCGACGAAACGCTGACCAGTATTCGCGGGATCGTTCACACCATGAAAACCATCTCCGCCATCAACGCAGTGCCCTATGAGCGCGCCGCCCGCTCCATCGAGGCCTATCATCGGACGGTGCGCAGCGGACTCCGGGCCTTCGTCGCCCGAACCGGCCCCATCGCCTTGCCGCAAGGAGAACCCGCCGAGAGCATCGTGGTGGTATTCGGCTCCGACCATGGCCTGTGCGGAAACTACAACGAGGTACTTGCTGAGAAAGTCCAGGCCGAAACCATGCCGATGACCGCCGCAACTTCGGGTAGTCGGGTGCTGTGTGTCGGCGCCCAGATGAATGACGCCCTCGCGGGGCAGGGACTCAGCCCCGAGAGCATTTTCCTGCCCCCGGCCTCGGCGGATGGGATCGGGCGCCTGGCGGGCAGCATCGTGACCCGGCTGGACGACATCGCGGGCGGTGAACCCCACAACCGGAAGGTCACGCTGGCCTTTACCCAACGCGCCGATCACGGGCAGAATGAGCCGGTGCTGATGCCGCTGCTGCCCCTTGGGCAGGCATTCCTGGCGGGGCTGGCCGAGCGGCCCTGGAAATCCCGTTCCCTGCCCGACTACTCGATGCCGACCCCCGCGCTGTTTGCCGCGTTGTTGCGCAGCCATATCTTTGCCAGTGTCTTTCGTGCCTCGGCGGAGGCCATGGTCACCGAAAATGCCGCGCGGCTTGCCCTGATGCAGCAGGCTGAACAATCGGTGGACGACCGCCTGGACGAAGTCAAAGGGCAACTGAGATCGGTTCGTCAGGATGACATCACCACCGAGCTGCTGGACGTCATCATTGGCTTCGAGGCGTTGCGCAACAAGCCGCGCAGGACTTGACCCCAAGGGCGCGCTAAAGCACTACGTCAAAACCTTCGAATACCGGCGGGCTGAGATACACCCCACTGGCGGCCTTGGCATTGGCATGGGCCTTGTGGAAGGATTCCGACTTGGTCCAGTCGACGAAGGCTGCTTCCGATTCCCAGGTGCTGTGGGAGGCAAACAGGGTGTGATCGTCATGGGTCGGCCCCTGCAACAGCTGGAAGCTCTTGAAACCCGGCACTTCATCCAGGTGCGATTCCCGGTTGCGCCAGATCTCGTTCAAGTCAGACTTGAACCCTCCGGTGATTCATCCAGAGAATCGAATCGGTGACTACGGGGTTGTTTTGGTCAAGCGGCCGGGCCAGCTTGCCATCGTGCTGGAGCAGCGGCTACGTGAAACGCTGCCTGGCCATCCCACGCCAGCCCTAGCCCTCTATGCCTGGCGCTGGTTACACTATAATAAGACTCGAGATCACGGGCAGCCCCTATCTCCTGACCGCTAACAGAACTTGGTAAGTGACAACGACTATGGCGAAAAAGAAGCGCAAGGGGCATCAGCGCGGTAAATCACCGTCAATCCCCCACCACAAAGACAGTGAAACGTTGACACAACAAGCCCAGCAAGCGCTCCAAGATGGGCGTTTTCGTGAGGCAATTGCCCACTTCAAGGCGCTTTTGAAGCAGGAAGATACGGTGCAGGTGCGTCAGCGTCTGGCCCAGGCCTATGAAGGGCGTGCAATCGCCCTTGCCGACAAGGGTATGGATAAAGAAGCCTTGGTGATATGGCATAATCGGCATGCATTAGGGGCTGATGTGGCTCCTGTGCGCTTGCCT
Organism: Vreelandella rituensis; assembly: GCF_003336665.1. GTDB lineage: Bacteria > Pseudomonadota > Gammaproteobacteria > Pseudomonadales > Halomonadaceae > Vreelandella > Vreelandella rituensis. The sequence continues at coordinate 7,913 of NZ_QPIJ01000059.1, forward strand.
TACGCTGATGTGCTACTGCGCCTAGGGAAGGCCAAGGAGGTAGTGGCGTTATTGGATGATGGCGTTGACGTTCTTTCACATGCCGAGCGCGATAAGCTACGCGCTAAATTAGCTGCACACAGCTTGGCGGGTGATACGGGAATACGTGACACACTGCCTGATGATGACCCGTTACATGCGCATCTCACGGCAGCAGAAACAGCACTTGATGCTTACTGCAATGGCGATGACGATACGCTGACACAGGCCTTGGCTGCGATTCCGTTTCGTTCACCTTGCCGCGACCTGGCTCAGATTCTCAAGGCGCTTCAGCGCTTAGGCGAGGCGCCGGAAGAGGCGAAGAAGCGGCTGGCCAAGGTCGCTGACGACTCGGCGTTTTCCTTGTTGCGGCAAGCCGCCGAGCTGGCCTGTTTGCCAGAGAGTGCCATCTCCAACCATCTACAGGAAGTCGGTGAGACAACGCGTCGGTTTGTGCTCACACTGCGCGGCTGGGATCAGACACGACAGACGATGCAGCAGGCGTTACACAGACTAGGACCAGCTCCTTCACACCGGGCGCTACTGAAACTGATGTACCGCCATCAGCAGACGCTGGGAAAAACATGGGTGGACGAATATGCCTTGCGCCTGTTGGTAGAGAAATTTCCCGACAGTGTGGAATGGCTACGGCAGCATCGCCCGGTTAAGCCACCCGACTACGACCTGTTGCGCTTAGTGACATGGTATCTAGAAGGCAGCAAATCTGACCCTTGGGACATTCTCGACGGTCTAGAAAAATTGGCTGATGAACTCCAGTCATGGCTACCGATCACACCCGGTAGTGATCATGCGCTACGGATTGCACTGACACTTAAACGGACAGATGCGCTCTTCCACGTACTCGACGAAACGCCTTCTAAAGACCCTGAGTGCCTGGATAGCCTAGTCGCTGCGCAAATCGAAGAAAGTCTCAAGTACGATCCCGATGATCCTGAAGCTTACTTACGCCTTCACGGTTACTACTTACGCGGTAAGCAGCTCAAGCAGGCACGGCGCTTTCAGGAAGCGGCATTAAGTCGCTGGGCCGACGATGTGCGCGTATTGACCGCAGCGTTGGATACCGCAGTGGACAGTCAAGCATTCAAGAAAGCGGCCAAGCTAGCCCATCAGATTCTGGCCATTGACCCGATCAACCGCAGTGCTCGCGATCGGCTGGTCAAAGCACATTTGGCGCATGCGGCCAAGCAACTGCGTGCCAGTCGCCCCGACCTGGCGGATAACGAGCTGACTGAGGCCACACGGTGGGATACCCAGGAGCGCTTCGGCGAACGTCACGACATCATCGCCGCGCTGATCGAGGCACAGCGCAACCCCGCCATCGGCGCGGCACGCCTTGCTGAGGTGTACAAGCGCCAGGGCAGCGGGCTTGCCGCCCATTTCAACATGGCGATGGAGTTAGAAGCGGCGGGCATCCCTCCAGCGCAGATCGGTCAGCGGTTCGGCATCAAGAAACCGCACGTGCAAGGCACGGCCGACATTGAGGCATTTGTCGCGCGGCTGCAGGTGCAGTTAGCGGCCGGCAAGTTGCCCGACACCATCAAGCGACATTTCGAGATGCCAGTAAAAACAGCCGCGCATTTTCCGATGACCTTCGACGCCATGTTACAGCTCTGCGAACTGCTCAAGCGCTGCGACTGGCAGGCGCCCCGGCTGGCCGTGGCCCGCGAAGGCGTAAAGCAGTGGAAGGCGCCGATATTCGAGTTGCACGCCTTTGAGGCCAAATACCCAAAGAAACCTTGGCTGGCGAACGATAAAGAACTGCATCGCCTCAATGCCGCCGAGGAGCGTGCGACCGACGCCGGCGACATCCGAACGGCCACGCGCTTGAGCGAGATTTTGGCGCCCTTTCGCTTTCTGGGTGGTCCTACCATGGCCTTCCACGAAGATGAGGAAGAGATTGATAGCCCGTTCCGGCAAGCGTCGGAAGAAGACGCTGTACTCGCCGATCTGCGTGAGCGCGGCCTGGAAGCACTATGCGACGAGCTGGGTCTGGATGCCAAGGTGCGCAAGATACTGCGCGCAATGAATCGTGATTTTGGGCTTGAAGCAGTTGCTGGGTTCATGTGTGATGTGCAAATAATTACACGGGAGGACAAGTCGTGAGAAATCCTTATCTGGTATTGGGCGTTGACGCCAGGGCAGATGATGCCACCATTGAGCGCGCCTATCGCGAGGCCCTCAAACGACACTCACCGGAACGCGACCCGCAGGGCTTTCAGGCGGCTCAAGCCGCCTATGAAAAGACTGCCACACGACGTAAGCGTTTAGCCTTTGAATTATTTGATGCCCAGCCGCCGACACCAGAAGATCTGCTTGATCGCGCATCCCCCATCAAGACACCACAACGCCCGCCGCGAGCACTTTTCAACCCGCTGCTGCGCGGAGAATCCTAACGCCAGGGGTGCGCAATCAACGGACAGGAACATACATGGATACTGAGTCACAGGACCAGTTGCTGGAACGCTTTCGTGCCTACCTGGAAGAGCCTGGTGCGCCAGACACTAGCGAGCCGGCGCCGGACGCGCCCGATCTGTTTTCTCTGCTGGCCGAACTCGCCGCACTGAAAAGCGAGGTGAAGATCGAGTCGCGCCAGTTCAAGGCCGCGCTAGAACAATTCCGCGAGATATTCGATACGCTTAAGCAGGACAAGGCGCGGCTGGAACAGCAGCTGTCTCAGCAAAATGCACAACATCAGGCACAACAACGCGAACATGAACGCTCCCTGTTGTTGGAGCTGGTCGAACTGCACGATCGTCTACAGGGCGGACACACGCAAGCAAAGCGTTATGCCCCCGGCTGGCTGGCTCGGCAAGGCGGTGCAGCGACCTTCGTTGGCGGTATGGCACAGGGCATGGCGATGAGCCTTGAGCGCCTGGACAGTATTTTGGCGCGTCGAGACGTGCACCGGATAGACACACTGGGGCAGCCTTTTGATCCGCATACCATGCAGGCCGCCGATACCGCTTACGACGCGGGTCGGCCTGAAGGCGAAGTTCTTGACGAGTTGCGCCCTGGTTACTGGCATGGCACGCGGTTGCTGCGCCTGGCGGAGGTCATCGTGAATAAGCTGCAGGTCTCTGACACCCATACATCCCGTTAAGGAAACATCACTGTGAAAGCGCCTATTATCGGTATCGACCTGGGAACAACCAACTCCGAAGTGGCCGTGGTGCGCGACGGCAAAGTGCATATGATCGAGGTCGATGGACAAGCGTTGCTGCCCTCGGTTGTGGGTCTCGCCGATGACGGCACCTTGCTGGTGGGGCAAACCGCACGTAATCAGTATGCGTTGCGCCCAGAGCGTACCTTGCGCTCGATCAAGCGGCGCATGGGGGAAGACGTCAACATTGCACTGGGCGATCAGCATTACACACCTCAGGAAATATCCGCATTGATCCTGCGTCGCCTCAAGGCAGCGGCAGAAGCGTTTCTCGGCATTGACGTGACGCAAGCCGTCATTACGGTGCCGGCGTACTTCTCTGATGCGCAGCGTCAGGCCACGCGCGAAGCGGGGGCGCTGGCAGACCTGGACGTCAAGCGCATCATCAACGAACCCACTGCCGCTGTGCTCGCCTATGAAGCACATCATAGTGAGGCCAAAAATGTGCTAGTTTATGATCTCGGCGGCGGCACGTTTGACGTCTCGGTCGTGCGTCTGGCTGAGGATATCAACCAGGTGCTCGCAAGCCACGGCAACAACCGCCTTGGGGGTGATGATTTTGACACGCGCATCGTCAAGCATCTCGTTGAACATCTCAAAGCGGTCCATCAGGTCAATCCTAGCGACAACCCTGCTGCCATGGCACGCATCTCTCGGGCGGCCGAAGCCGCCAAGATTACCCTAAGCGACGCGCCGTATGCTCGTATCGACGAAGAATACTTGTTGGAGCACAACGGCCAGCCGAGACACCTTTCGTTAGAGCTATCACGCGACGACTATGAGGACATGATTGCTCCTCTGGTCAATGACACGCTTGAGGCGGTACATATCGCGCTGGAAGGGGCGAAGCTAACCGTTGCGGACCTGGATGAAGTGCTGTTGGTGGGCGGTGCCACGCGCACACCATTGGTACAACGGCATCTTGAGGAAGCGCTGGGTATGACGCCCCGCGCAGAACTCGACCCGGATCTGTGCGTGGCCAGCGGTGCCGCCCTTCAAGGTGCTCTTATCGCCGGTGACAACATGGCCCGCGTGCTGGTTGATGTCACGCCTTATACGTTCGGTACTAGCGCGATTGACGAACTCGACGGTGAACTTTACTCCTACGTTTATGTGCCGTTGATCCGCAAGAATACACCGATTCCCGTGACCAAAAGCGAGGCGTTCAGCACTGTGCATGACGGCCAGCAAGTTATCGATGTAAAGGTCTTTCAAGGGGAAGAGCGGGATGCCCTAAATAATACCCAGATCGGTGATTTTCGTATCGAAGGACTCAGCGATGCGCCGGCAGGCAACATTATCGTGACCACCTTCACGCTGGATATTAACGGCATTTTAGAAGTCAGCGCCCGCGAGAAAAGTACCGGTCTAGAAAAGCGCATCACGATCGAAAATGCCACGGCGCGCTTTGCCGATGAGGCGCTTGAGGATGCTCGAGAGCGGCTGTCAACGCTGATTGAAGGCGAGATTATCGACGGGCAGGCCGAGCAACGCCATGTAGTGCAGGCTAAGGCACTGATCGAGAAGGCGGAACGGCTGTTAGAAAACGCATCGCCAGAAGACAGTGAAGACTTGGTGGACTGTATGGAGGGGGTGCGTGATGCGCTAAATCGCGAGGACGACGCAGCACTCGTCGACGCAGTGGATGAACTGAGCGACCTGATCTTTTATCTCGAAAGCTGATCGCAGGAGCCGTGATGCAACATTGCCCTAATTGCCGCGCCCGCTACCGGGAAGGCAGTACTTGTCGCCGCTGTGGTATGGAATTAGAGTTGCTGCTCAAGAGTGAGCAGGCCTCGCAGTATTATCTGACGGCTGGCATCTGCGCCATGGCAACTAATGATCGGCACGTTGCCATGGCGCATCTAAAGCGTGCCTATCAACTCACCCATGACCCATTGGCTAGCGCACTGTTGGGCTTTTGCAAACAGTAGTAATCCCTCTTCTTAAGGTTTCGGGCTTCTCTTCCGATTCGACAGCGCCTGTCTCGGGTTGCCAAGGCCAATTGCTCGCCCAAAGGCGTTTATGGGCCGGTGTCTTTCGCTTGAGCTGGTATTCGGCGCGGCTGGCGCTGCTACGATCCGTAAAAGGCTGCACACCGAGAATCGCGGCCGGCGGGTTGGCACGGGTGTAACGCGCGCCCTTTCCAGCCTGATGAGCGGCATAACGCCTGAGTACATCATTGGTGATGCCGGCGTAGGTATTGCCGCCTCGGCACTCCAGCAGGTACAGATACCACATCGAAAAATGCCTTCTTATGCCGTTTAGGGTAAATCAAGCCTGCCCCTGAGCGAGCATGCCATATCTCAGGAAACTATCATGATCGAGCGCACTCTCCAGCAAGTTTTCGGCTACGACGATTTTCGCCTTGGCCAGCGCCCGGTGATCGAGGCGGTGGTGGCGGGTCGCTCGGCCGCGGCCATCTTTCCCACCGGGTCCGGCAAGTCGCTGTGCTACCAGTTACCCGCCCTGCACCTGCCTCACCTGACGCTGGTTATTTCGCCGCTGCTGGCGCTGATGCAGGATCAACTGGCGTTTCTCGAGCGCCACGGCATTCAGGCGGCAAGTATCGATTCCGCCCAGAGCCGCGAAGAGACCTCGGCAGTGATGAACGGTGTGGAGCGCGGCGATATCCGCATTCTGATGATCTCGGTGGAACGCCTCAAGAACGAGCGGTTTCGCGCCTTTATCCGCCGGATTCCAATTTCGCTGATGGTGGTCGATGAAGCGCACTGTATCTCGGAATGGGGGCACAACTTTCGCCCAGACTACCTGAAACTGCCCGACTACCAGCGTGAATTCGCCATCCCCCAGGCGCTCTTGCTGACGGCCACCGCCACGCCAAGGGTGATCGAGGATATGCGCAACCGCTTTGCCATCGCGGCCGATGACGTGACCGCTACAGGCTTCTACCGCCCTAACCTGAATCTGGAAGTGGCCCCGGCACCGGCCGATGCCCGGCCTCGCGCCCTGGTCGAATGGCTGCAACCCCGGCTGGCCGACGGGCCCGCTCCCACCATTGTTTATGTGACCCTGCAGCAGAGCGCCGAACGGCTGGCGGCTTACCTGAGCAAGGCGGGCATTCAGGCCACGGCCTATCACGCGGGGCTTAAAAGCGAGACCCGCCAAGCCATCCAGCAGGATTTCATGCAGGGTCGCTGCCATTGCATCGTGGCGACCATCGCCTTCGGCATGGGCATCGACAAGGCCGACATCCGCCATGTGGTGCATTTCGACCTGCCCAAGTCGATCGAGAACTACAGCCAGGAAATCGGCCGGGCCGGTCGCGACGGCAACCCTTCGACCTGCCTGATGCTGGCCGGTCGCGACACCCTGGGCGTGCTGGAAACCTTCGTTTACGGCGACACCCCGGAATATCATGCCATTCAACGCCTGATCGACGAACTTCAGGCCGCTGGGCCGCGCTGGGAGCTTCTTCTCACGCCCCTGTCGCAACATACCAATATCCGCCCACTGCCGCTCAAGACCCTGCTGGTACAGCTGGAACTGCGCGGCATCATCGAACCAAGCCACGCCTATTTCGCCGACTATCGTTTCAAGTTGCTGGGCGACGCCGATGCGCTGGTGGCGCGCTTCCAGGGCGAGCGCCGGGCGTTCGTTCAGGCGATTCTGGATGCCTCAAAGCGTGCCCGCACCTGGTACGAGCTGGACTTTTCCAGCCTGGAGGTGCTCGGCCGGGAGCGTGGCCTGGATACCGCCAGGCCACGCGTGCTTACCGCTCTGGATTACTTCGTGGAAAAGGGCTGGCTTGAGCTACAGAGCCGCCAGTTGACCGAGGTCTATGCGGTATTGAAAACGGACATCGACGCCGAGGCACTCTGCAAGGAACTCCACGGCTATTTTCATGAAAAGGAGGCTGCGGAAATCACCCGGTTGCATGCCATGTTGGCGCTGTTCGAAAGTGATAACTGCCTGAGCCGTCGCCTGGCCGAGTGGTTCGGTGACGACCGCGCCCCGACCCACTGCGGCCATTGCTCGGCCTGTGGTGGGCGGCCCGCGCACTTGCCTGCCGAGGCGCCTTCGGCGGCGCTGGAAGCTCAGCAACTTGCCGCGCTACTCAGTGAGTTTCGCGTTCAGCTGGAACAGCGCGGCGATGGTCATCCAGCCACCCCCGATCTGCTGGCCCGCTTCTTGTGCGGGATCACCACGCCGCTGTTCACCCGGATGAAGGCCAGGCAGTTACCAGGCTTCGCCGCCCTGGAAGGCCACTCCTACGCCGAGATTCGCCGACAGCTTGCCCAGGCTTCATCCAGCAGCATTCAGTAGCCGCTCGGATAGGTATCGGCGGGTTCGTTGTCTCCGGCACGCGGTACCACCGCTAACGCCTCGAGGGCATGAGTCCTGTCGATATGCAGGATGAAATCGTACTGCTGTGACAAGGTACTGTGGAAATAATGACTCTGACGCTCGGTTTCCGGGCGGTAGATCACCCCGATGGCACGGTGCAAGCGGGGTGTTTCGAGTACCGCCGTTGCCGCATTGCGCTGGCGCAGGTCGAGCAGAAAGCGCTGGTATTTCACTTGGTGGAACAGCCGTTCGTAGCTGCCTTCCAGCGGTTCGCGTACGCTTTTACGCTCCCCCGGCTCATCCCAATTAGTCGCAGCGGTGACCTCGCCGGTGGCGGTGGAAAAGCCCACCAGCAAGGCATTTCCGGCATATTTCTCGCGGGCCAGCTGGCCGATATTGAACTCCCCCCAACGGCCCATGTCGGTAACCGCGGCATTACCGATATGCGAATTATGCGCCCAGACCACCACACCGGCAGGCCGGTTCAATTTCTCACTGAGATGCGCCTGCAAGGCTTCCAGCGTCTCGAACATATGCCCGTCACGCAGATTCCAGGAGCTGACTCGGCCCTGGAACATAGAGCGGTAATACTCTTCGGCATGGAGCACCACCTTGGCATTCTGTTCGACACAAAAGCGGTGCTCTTCTTCGATTTGATGCTCGCCTTTCAGACGCGGCAGGATCTGATGCTGCAACTCAATCAGCTGGTCGATGATTGCCTGTTCGCACGACAGAGTCAGCCCCAGTTCGATCGACCTGCCGTAGCGATGCGGTTGATCGAGAAACTGATCCAGACAGGCATAGCGTTCACGGGCACGCTTCGCGGCAGGCGGATCATGCTTGTCGAGGTAGTCGAGCACCGCATGCACCGAATTGCCCATGCTGTATAAATCGAGTCCATAAAAGCCAACCGGGCGTTCGCCCTGGCCGGAGGTGGTGCTGCGTGCTTCATTGAACGAGGCCAGCCAGCGCGCGAAATCGCGCACCTCGGTATTGGCCCACATCCATACCGGAAAACGCTTGAAGGTGTCGAGCGCTTGTTCAGCGCTAGTGGCCGAGGAAAGGTTCCATACATAACGATTGACGGCATAGGCATCCGGCCAGTCGGCCTCCACCGCGACCGCCGCGAAGCCTTCTTCCTCGATCAGGCGACGGGTTATTTCCGCGCGAATTCGATAGAACTCCTGGGTGCCATGCGAGGCCTCGCCGATCATGACGAACCGCTTGCCCCGTGCCGCCTCGACAATCGCATCATAATCTTCAGCCGTGCCCTTGAGTTCCAAGGCATTTTCCTCGATGGCCTGCACGGCACGCTTGTCATCATCACCTTTCATAGCTGGCCCTCCTGGGTACCTTGCCCCTCTTGCCTGTGCTGACGCAGAAGCTCGATCACCTCACTATCCGCGACTTGGGAAAAGTTGACGTACCAACGCCCCACCCCGCCAAAATCGGCAAGCTGATGCGGACATACCACTCGGTCCACCTGGCGTTCGAGCCTGCGACAAGTGTCCAGGGCGGCAACGGGAACGGCGACCACGATTTCACCGGCGGCACCATGGCGTGCAGCAGCGATCGCGGCCTCCATGCTGGCGCCGGTGGCCAGGCCATCATCCACCAGAATGACCGTCATGCCCGTCAGGTCGAGTGCCGGCGCCTCACCGCGATACACCCTGTCACGACGCTCAAGCTCAGCTTTCTCTCGATCCGCCACCTTCTCGACCTGTTCGGGGGTCAACCTGAGGGCTTCAATGACTTCCTGATGAAGTACGCGATGATCGCCGGGTGCAATGGCTCCCATGGCAAATTCTTCATGGCCGGGCACCCCGAGTTTACGCACCAGCATCAGATCCATCGGCAAGTTCAATTCACGACTTATCTCGGCCGCGACCGGCACGCCGCCGCGAGGCAAGGCCAGCAGGATGGTGTTGTCGTGTCCGGCATAATCCGCTAGCGCCGCAGCCAGCTCGGCACCGGCATGAATACGATCGGTAAAAATCATTTTGGCTCCTCCTTGCCGGATCTATAAATAACTGATGTATAAGTTATTTATTCCATAATAAAGCTGAACGATTAACAATGCTCAAAGGTAAGGATGTGGCATTAAATAAACAAGTACTCACAGGTATAGCCGATCACATCGATTGTTCAAACTGAACGAGTGGTGGTCACCGCCCTTTCTCTCGACTAACGTTCTTTTTTACTGTTCTTGAACCAGCTATAAGAACAAGCAAGGCTGACGCCTTGCCCTGCCTTAACTGTCGATTCATTCAAAGAATCGAATCGCAGAATGCGGCAGGATTTTGTTCAAAACGTCATGCCCAACGTCTGCCAGGGAGGCAACCATGCAACGCAATGAGGCACAAACGGTAAAACTGGTACTCGATGACCAGCCCCATGAAGGTATTCTTGCCTTACCCTCACCCTGCGCCGGCCTGGTGATATTCGCCCACGGCAGCGGCAGCAGTCGCTTGAGTGGCCGAAATAACTACGTGGCCCAGGTATTGCAGGATGCCGGCTTCGCCACGCTGCTGTTCGATCTGCTCACCGAAGAGGAAGATCGCATATTCGAAAACCGTTTCGATATCGACCTTCTGGCGCGACGGTTGATACAGGCATCGCAATGGGCCGCCCGGGAAACCTTGCTGTCGAATCTTCCCCAAGGTTATTTCGGTGCCAGCACCGGAGCAGGCGCCGCCTTGAAGGCAGCGGCTCAGCAAGGCGACATGATTCGTGCTGTGGTTTCTCGTGGTGGTCGCCCGGACTTGGCTGGGGAGGCATTACCCGGCGTCGAGGCACCCACCCTTTTGATCGTGGGCGGCCATGACCCTGTGGTCATTGACCTTAACAAGGAGGCACGTTCGCGCATGAAAGCTAACTGCGACATCGAGATTGTTCCGGGCGCCACTCACCTTTTCGAGGAGGCCGGCACCCTGGAAAAAGCTGCCCAACTGGCCACCCAATGGTTTGAGCGCTGGATGTAAGCTTTTATCGGAGGGTGTCTTGCAGGTCTTCCAGGATTCGGCAGGCATCGCGCTTCTGTTGAACGAACTGCACAAGTAGGGCGCGCAACTCTGGGGTGCTGCAGGTATTCAGCATAAGCTCATGGAATTGCCAGGAGTTGTAAGCTGCCGCCAAGACCTGAACCAGCGTCAGCCAAGCAACATTATCATCGACCACGAAGTAATGCTGCCGACGAAGTTCCGCCAAGCGATCCCCTCTCACCTCATTACCGGCCATGAAATCTTCCGTCAGATGGATCTTTTCGGCAGTACTTCTCAAGCTAGCCACTCGGTTTTCGCATTCGACACCTAAGGCCACCATCAGTCGGCTAACGCATGGCTTGATGGGTAGAAAACTTAGCGCGAACCCGCGATAGCGGTGCATTTCCTCAATTTCGTGAGCCCCGATCAAAGCAAGTTGCTCTCCGGGCAAGCACGTGAGAAAAGCTATATTGGCTGTGGCCTTTGACATGGTGACAACACCTCCTGATGTGTTGGAGAAGAAGCCTTCCTTCAAGCGCTTCTCCAAATCAGCGTAGGTGAGTACTGCTCTTTCCCCCTATGATATGGATCAAGTTTTAAAAATTTTTAAAGGTAGGTCTAGAAAATCCATCGTTTTGCGCGGGAAACCCGGTTGCTTTAGCGCCGGGAGGGATAGCGCGTCGTGCGCCGCACGACTCGGGGTTCCCTGTCCGCGTCTCCTTTCCCTATGCCTTAGCTAATCCATAGCAATGAGCCCCTAACCCCTTGGCTACCCATTGGGGCCATGGGGTTTCATGCTAGACTCCAACCATGCTTGGCATGTTCTGCCACCAGGCTACCACCCTTCTGGACAGTACTATTTTGAGAACCCCGATGAACACCAAAAAAAAGCTGGAAAACAGCGACTTGAGCCAAGCGATCGTGCAAGGTGCTAAAAGCGTAAAAGTGACTATTTATCGTAGTGACGAAGATTCTGAATGGAGTCTGGAAATTGTTGATGAATACGGTAATTCAGAGGCATGGGATAATACCTTCACCACGGACCGCGCTGCCCTTGAAGAAGCTAGAACGGCTATTCATGAAGAAGGCATTGAAGCCTTTATCGGTGAACCTTCCTCTTTGAAAAAAGACCCTCAATAACGTAGTCCGACCCACACCGTATCATCGTCACAGGTTAGAGATTCAGTTATGCAACTATCCGACAGCACCGTCACTCAACAAACCATGAACTGGGTGAAACGATTTATTGTAGAGCTTAATGTTTGTCCTTTTGCAAAGCGTGAAGTGGAAAAAGAGTCCGTGAGACTCTGCGTTGTTCGTTCCAAGAAAATTGAAGTAGCGCTTGAAGAGTTGATGATGGAAATTCAATGGCTGGATTCTCACAAGGAAACTGAAACGACGCTATTGATATTTCCCACCTTGTTCAGAGACTTTCATCATTACCTGGATTTCGTTGACCTGGCGGAAGCCATGTTGGCTGAGCAAGAATATGAAGGCATTTATCAATTGGCCACCTTTCATCCGGATTACTGTTTTGCCGAAACAGAGCCAACGGATGTCTCCAACTATACCAATCGCTCCCCTTACCCGATGCTGCACCTTCTCAGAGAGGCGAGCCTGGATAAGGCCATCGATGCTTATGGAGACACCTCCGCGATACCCGATAAAAACATCCAAAAAATGCAGGCGATGGGCAAGGCCAGCGTGGAAAATCTGTTGCAAAGCTGTTTAAAATGCCCTGAAACACCGTCAAGCTGAGCTCACGTCCTTATGCATTACAATGAAACCTCTGTCACCGTGCGCGACTTGATGTACACGATCATCCCGCGGCTCAACTCCGCTCAGCGGCTGGTGAACAACACCCTGGATTCACTGATCGAGGTGAGCAAACAGCCGGAGGACCTGGCCAGGCGACTGGACCAACAGCGGCGTTTTCAAATGGAAACCCACGCTATCCACATGAACCTGGAGCATCTGCTCAAGCGCTACCAGGAAGAAATCAATGCCGTAACCCGCTCGGAAGGCCGGCTACCTGGGGCGCAAATATCGCCAGATGAAATGGAAGCCGATGCTATCAGTCGCGCCCAGGAAATTTACGCTCGGGTGCACGCTTTCCAGACAGGAAGCCGCAAAATGCCTTTTTAATATTATTTTCATCAGGTGCCTATGACCTCCGACGATACCCAGTACATTCTCGATGAGCTCGCAAAGGTAATCGAAGAAACTCGCAGCACCCTGACCCGTTTCGAGGAAACCAGCATGGATAGCCAGATGCCGCAGGATTATGCCCAGCTTCATGAGATTTACACCCAGGCGGTTAAGGATCAGTGGCACTACACCGAACAACTGCTGAACGGCTGAACGGCTGAAGCATTTGCTGGGGATCGCCCGACGAATCAACCCACCGGTGAAAAACCTACGAGTGAATCCTCGGCTAATATTTCACAGAAACATTCACAAAAATATTCACCGAAACAATTGAACCAAAGGAACTACGATGGCATCTGAGCATGAAACAGCCGAGCCTAAAAAGCGCTTAAACCGCCAAGACCAATGGGAGAAAAATTTTGAACGTCTGCTTTGGAGTTCACGTTTTCTGGTCATGTTGGCGGTTATCCCAAGTCTTCTAGGCGCACTCGTACTTTTCATTATAGGCACCTTTGATATTATCAATGTGGTCGCCAATACAGTTCTATATTACACTGGTGCTAACGTCGAGGATATTCACGACACAGTAGTGACAGACATTATCGTTGCCGTTGATATTTATTTGATAGCTATTGTATTGTTGATTTTCGGCCTGGGTGTTTACCGGCTATTTGTCTCCCAAATAGAACAATCTGAGCAGCATGCTAAAAACCATCCCTTTAATGTACAGTCATTTGATCAACTAAAAGACAAAATCGTTCGCGTCGTGATACTGGCAGTAATCATTGAATTCTTCCGCGCCGTGGTGGACATTCAATTCACGACACCACTTGACGCTATTTACTTGGCAGTCTCTGCGCTCGCCCTGGCAGCCGCCCTTTACCTGATGAGTCTGGCGCATCAATCTGACTAAAAAAATGACGACATACTCTCTCGACTACACATTAATTCCATATTTAATTAATTAGAAAATCGCTAACTGGAGATCTCATGGATACAAAATTAAATGAATTCGAAAACAACATGAAGCGTGAAATCGATTCCTTCATGAACCCGGATCAACGCCGTCAGTCGACCCCGCCTCGCTCTTCCGCGCCTTCGCGAGAGCGGCAGTCGGGCCAGGGTTACAAGACCGGGCACCTAGTGAAGCTCGCCGTGCGCACCAAACGGCTTGCGCTAGACACGGTGTTCGAATATCAATCCTCAAGCATTTCCAGGCTGGAAGCGCAGATGGAGGCCGAGAAAGCCGCCAAGAAAGCCGGTTATCCCATCATCGGCCATCTGGTGGATATTCAACGCTTATAAAAACCGAGGGACAGCCCTCGGTTTGTTTGCTCGGCTCTTTTACCCATGTCTCTTAGCTGCGTGGCTGCTATCTATCTATTCTCTACAAGCCACTATCTACATCAGACCACGCCCTGGCTGCGCAGATAGTCATCGTAGCTACCGCTGAAATCGACGATGCCGTCGTTGCTCATGTCGAGCACCCGGGTGGCAAGCGATGAAACGAACTCACGGTCGTGACTGACGAAAAACAGCGTGCCGGGATAGTTTTCCAGTGCCAGGTTAAGCGCCTCGATGGATTCCATATCGAGGTGATTGGTCGGCTCGTCCATCAGCAAAACGTTGGGCTGAGTAAGCGTCAACTTACCGAACAGCATACGGCCCTGCTCACCCCCTGAAATGACCTTTACCGACTTGTCGATATCGTCGCTGGAAAACAGCATCCGTCCTAGCGCACCGCGCACTACCTGCTCGCCACCCTGGGTCCACTGGGCCATCCATTCGAACAAGGTGGCATCGAAGGCGAAGTCATCGCCATGCTCCTGGGCGAAAACACCCAGGTCGGCGCTATCGGTCCACTTCACCGCCCCCGCATCCGGATGAAGCTCTCCGGCCAAGGTCTTGAGCAGCGTGGTCTTGCCGATGCCGTTAGGGCCGATGATGGCGATGCGCTCGCCCGCCTCCACGGTCATGGAAAGCCGCTCGAACAAGGGAGTGTCGTTGTAACCCTTGGTGATGGCCTCGACATTAACCGCATTGCGATGAATCTTCTTGGCCTGGTCGAAACGGATAAAAGGACTCACCCGGCTTGAGGGCTTGATGTCCTCGAGCTTGATCTTGTCGATCTGGCGCGCGCGCGAGGTGGCCTGCTTGGCTTTGGAGGCGTTGGCCGAGAAGCGGCTGACGAACTGTTGCAGTTCGGCGATCTGGGCTTTTTTCTTGTTGTTATCCGAATGTTGACGTTCACGCACGGCGGTGGCCGCGGTCATGTAGTCGTCGTAGTTGCCGGGGAACAGGGTGATCTCGCCGTAATCCAGGTCCGCCATGTGAGTGCAGACGCTGTTGAGAAAGTGGCGATCGTGGGAAATGATGATCATGGTGCTGCTGCGCGCCTTGAGCATGTCTTCCAGCCAACGGATGGTGTTGATATCCAGGTGGTTGGTCGGCTCGTCGAGCAGCAATACATCCGGGTCGGAGAACAGCGCCTGGGCCAGCAGTACCCGCAGCTTCCAGCCCGGCGACACCTCGCTCATGGGGCCGAAATGCTGTTCGATGGGAATCCCCAGGCCGAGCAACAATTCACCGGCACGCGACTCGGCGGTATAGCCGTCGAGTTCGGCAAAGCGAACCTCCAGGTCGGCGACTGCCATGCCGTCGTCCTCGCTCATTTCCGGCAGCGAATAGATACGTTCACGTTCCGCCGCCACCTGCCAAAGCTCGGTGTTGCCCATGATCACGGTGTCGATGACCCGCATTGACTCGAACGCGAACTGATCCTGGCGCAGCTTGCCCAGCCGTGCACTGGAATCAACCATCACCTGCCCGGAAGTCGGCTCCAGGTCATCGCCAAGAATCTTCATGAAGGTCGATTTACCGCAGCCGTTGGCCCCGATCAGACCATAGCGATTGCCGTTGCCGAACTTGACGGAGACGTTTTCAAACAGGGGCTTGGCCCCGAACTGCATGGTGATATTGGCGGTTGCGATCACGTAATGGTCCAGTCGTAGTGCAAAAGTTCGCCATTTTACGCGCTATCAGCCCCGCATTCACCCCACAACCTAAGGTTTAACCGGCCTGTCTCAAAAGCATGCGTTCACGTTTCAGCCTCACGGTTCCCACGCTGTTGATTTTGCTGAATCAAGGCCAAGTGCTGGCGCAGAGTTTCATGGGTTGCCTTAACATAACGGGCGTACTCGGATACTTCCCCTTCACCAGGAAGGTTGCGTTCTAGAAGTTCGAGTGCGTCAAGGTGCAGCCTTTCCTGATAGCGCAGATAGGCGGCATCGAACTCAGCCCCTTCCTGCTGTTTAAGCTCCTCGAAGGCTTGTGTATCGCGCATACGGGTTCCCGAAACGACGCTTGCGTCTTCCTCTTCAACATCCATCAACCTTTCGTAGAGACGCTTGTGGTCTGTCTGCAGAGTGTCGGTCAACTCGAGGATGGCGTCCTGTTCAGCCCGGTCTTCGGCGAGTGCGGTCAGCTCGACCTGATGCTGATGCAACTCACGCAGCGCGGCCTTCACCTCTGCCTGGAGCTGCTCCTGTCTGGTTAGTGACTGCTGTTCTTTGGTAGGCTGCGCCAATACCGCCCCGAACGTCAGCGAAGCGAATACTATCAACCCTGCCAGTAGAAACTGTTTCATCATTGCTCTCCTGAAATTCACCCATTTAAACGCTTATTTTTACGGTAGACCAAAACATCGCGTTTTGGCGGCTAATCACCCGATGAGCAGGGAGTCAACTACCTCGCCCTAAAGAGGGTGTCGCGAAAGGGATAAAGCCGTAAAATGATGTCTCTTTTGCCTGAGAGCTTACCGTGACGACCGCATGTATGCCCACGCCTGATGACAGGCAGT
>NZ_QPIJ01000006.1 GCF_003336665.1 Vreelandella rituensis
CGAGGCGTCGCGGGGCGCGCAGCGGCTTCGGCAATCGCGGCGGCATCGCGCGCATCATTCTTGTGGCCGAGGACGAACGGCTTGACGGCCTGGGGTGGCAGCAACTCTGTCTCGTGTCCCAAGGCGCGGATTTCTCTCGCCCAGTAGTGCGCTGAACCACATGCCTCCATGGCCACTCGGCAGGGTGGAAGCTGGGAAAGCACCATGCGTAACTGGTCACGCTGAACCAGCTTGCTGAAGATCTTATGACCACGCACGTCCACGGCGTGCAGCTGAAAGACGTGTTTCGCCAGGTCAATACCGACAATGCTAATCTCGTGCATGGAGGGACCCTCCTCTCAGAATGCCGTCAGTGTTCTGCGCCCGTTAGATGAAGCACTTCTTCATCTTGGCACAGGGGGGCGGGTCCATCCCATTTCCTACCTTGCGGTAGCGACCAGACCCTTCGGCGCTTTACCTTTCGCCAGCATGATCCTGATCTTCCAGAGCGCCGAACTGAGCGAAGCATTCGGCGGTGGGTCTTGACGACCTATTGCAAACGTAGCGGGTTGGCTACCGCTTTCCCTGGTCAACCGGGCTTGCTTTCACAAGCCTCGTCCTTTAAGGGCGAGGTAGTTGACCACTTGCTTGTTCCATTCTTGGATTTTCAGCTCTTGGACGTAAAAGCCGTTTTTATCAGTGATTCTTGACGCGCCAGATTCGCCAGGCAAGAAAACCGATGATCAGCAATCCCAGCGGGCCCAACACCATGGCGGCCAGCATGGGCTGGATGACCACACCCAAGGCACCCAGACTTTTCAAGCCCAGCTGGAAAAGACTGAAAATGTAGTAACTGATCACGATGATCGACAGCCCCTCGACCGCCTTCTGTATCTTGAGCTGACTGCTGGTGCGTTCATTGAGGCTTTGCAGAATCGCCGAGTTCTGCTCCTCGATTTCCACCTGAGCACGGGTTCGCAGCAGGTCGTTGAAACGTGCGACGCTCTCCGCCAGGCTCTCCTGACGCCGATTGATCGCCGCACAATAATGCACGGTGGGACGGAAACGGCGCAAAATAAAGGTACCCAACGCAGGATGGCCATCAAGACGCTCCTCGCGCAGCTCTTCAATGCGCGTATTTACGAGCAACGCATAAGCCTCTGTGGCACTGAAACGTTGCCGCGAACGGGCGCCGGAACGCTCGAGCCGGTCGGAAAGTCTGGAAATGGCTGCCAGCAGCGGCTTTGGGCTAGTGGCGTCACCCTCAGTATTACGATCCGACAGTTTCCCCAGTTCAATCTCGTAATCATGCAGCTCGACGCTCAACTCCTTGGCCAAGGGCAAGGAAAGCGACGCCATCATGCGATAGGTCTCGATCTCCAGCAGCCTTCGGGTCATGCGTCCCAATCGAAAGTCGTTGAGCCTGCGGTTCACCAGCAGTAAATGATTGACCCCTTCCGCTGTCAGCCGGAAATCACTCCATACGGTAGCGTCGCCGCCGCCCACCAGGGAGCCGGCAGGGTCGCCAAAGCCATAGGCCTTCGGCTTGCCTTCCCATTGCTCTTCCGCTTCTACCAGGATCAGGCTGGCGTTTATCAATTCCGCCTGATGCATCTGGGCAATATCAGCCAGCAGCGACGGCGGCGCAGGCCATTGCGGCGAATCGGACCGGCGGGGCACCAGCAACGTCAGGGTGAAGAACTCGGTATGCCGTTCCCATTTGAGCGTATTGCCTTCGAACTCGATGATTTCCTGAGCTGCCTCAATGTCCAGCGGGGTACCGGTCAACTCACCGAGATGGGCGAGAATAGCGTCACCCACCCCTTGGTTGTCGAGAAAAGCATAGTGATGCAGGTGGGCCGGTGCTGAAAAACGAACCGAGGGCCGGGCGTGCAGTTCATTGTGCAAACGTTCGCGCTGTGGGTGCATGCGACTGGCTCGAAAAAATTGTTTTGGAAATCCGAGCTTACGGCTTGCCGCCAGGCCAGCCAAGGGGTTGCGACAAATAGCGCCGTTTCATTGCCGCGCTCTGCCACACACATTTCCCTGTGCCACACTCGAATGGGTGTTTGCTGAATCAATGTTTTCCCGACTAGGTTAAAGGTCAGTTTGTCATTGGTGTGGGATGTCTTCTCGCCTTACGACATAAAGGATCTCTACTCATGCAGGATAAGAGAAACACGACTCAACACAGGCCCATCGTTATCATCACCGGTGCTGCCGGTGGCATCGGAACCGCCCTGACCCACAGTTTGAAGCGCGACTACCGGATCATCGGGCTGGACATGAAAGAGGCTGAAGAGGCGGACGAAAGCCATGAATTCGACCTTACCTCGCTGGATTCCATCAAGGAGGCCATGGACAAGATAGCCGACCGTCACGGCAGGGACATCGCCGCGGTCGTGCATCTGGCGGCCTACTTCGACTTTACCGGTGAAGAGTCGCCTCTCTATGACAAGGTCAATGTGCAGGGTACCAGCAACCTCTTGACGGCTCTGCAAGACATGAACGTGGACAGGTTCATCTACTCCAGCACCATGCTGGTTCACAAGCCTCAGATACCCGGCAGAAAGATCACCGAGCACACCCCCATTGCGCCTACCTGGGCCTACCCGAAATCGAAGGCCGACACCGAAGCGGTCATACGCGAACAGGCGGGCGACATGCCCTACACCCTGCTGCGACTGGCCGGGATGTACGATGAAAGCCACTGCGTACCCACCTTGTCGCATCAGATTGCGCGCATTTACGAAGACTCCTTTAAAAGTCACCTCTACTCAGGCAACACCGGCGCCGGCCAGGCATGTATCCACCAGGAAGACATGATCGATGCCTTCCGCCGCACCATCGACAGGCGCCACGACCTGCCCCGGGAGAACGAGATTCTCGTCGGTGAGCCGCATTGCGTGAGTTACGAGGCGCTGCAGAACCGGATTGGCGAGCTGATTCACGGCAAGGAACACTGGAAGACCCTTTCAGTGCCAAAGCCGCTCGCCAAGACCGGCGCCTTGCTCGAGGAAAAAAGCGAGCCCTTGATACCGGACGATTTCGACAAGGGTGAGAAGCCGTTCATACGGCCCTTCATGATCGATATGGCTGACGATCACTATGAGTTGAACATCAATCGTGCGCGCAAGCAGCTCGGCTGGGAGCCGCGCCATGAGTTATACGACAAGCTCGAGGATATCGTTGCCAACCTGCTGAAGGACCCGCGTGGCTGGTACGAGGCCAACGGCATCACGCCACCGGACTGGATGGAGGAAGCCAGCGAAAAGGGCCGCAACGCCGAGACCGTACTCGAACAGCATCAGCAGCAGTACCAGCGCGAGCATTTCCGCACGCTCTGGGCGCATTTTTTCAACATGGGCCTGGGCGCCTGGCTGGTCACCTCTCCTTCGATACTCGGCTATACCAGCAGCGCCATGAGCTTCAGCGACATGGCCGCAGGGCTTCTGTTGGTGATATTCGGCTTTATGTCACTCTCCTGGCGTCACAGCTGGGCTCGCTGGGTATGCGCGGTGGTGGGGGTATGGCTGCTGTTCGCGCCGCTTCTCTTCTGGACCGAAAGCGCGGCGGCTTATCTCAACGGCACTGTGACCGGGATGCTGGCGATCGGCTTTTCCGCCGTGGTGCGACCCTCTCCCGGCATTTCACCGGCGGCGGCCACCACAGGCCCCACCATGCCACCCGGCTGGAACAATAATCCTTCCAGCTGGTTCCAGCGCATGCCGATCATCTTGCTGGCCTTGGTGGGGTTCTTCATCTCGCGTTACCTGGCGGCTTATCAGCTGGGGCACATCGATGCCGTCTGGGACCCGTTCTTTGCCGGCACTCGGGAAGGGCTCAACGGAACCGAAGACATCATCACCTCATCGGCTTCAAAGGCCTGGCCGATTCCCGATGCCGGCCTGGGTGGCATCGTCTACATGCTGGAAATCCTTATCGGGCTTATCGGCACCAGTCAGCGCTGGCGCACCATGCCCTGGGTCGTTGCCTCGTTCGGTGTCTTGATCGTGCCGTTAGGTGTGGTCTCGGTGACCTTCATCATCATTCAGCCGATCCTCATCGGCACTTGGTGCACGCTATGCCTGATACAGGCCGGGGCGATGCTGTTGCAGATCGCCTATGCCTTCAATGAATTCGTCGCAACCGGCGAGTTTCTCAAGCGGCGTTATCGTGCCGGGGCACCGATGCTCAAGATATTCTTTACCGGCGATACCGACGAAGGTGAGCGCGAACCCATGCAAGACGACTTTCACCGCAGCCCGCTGGCTATCGCTCGGGATGCCCTGCAAACCGGGGTCACCCTCCCCTGGAACCTAGGGCTAGCCATTGCGATCGGCATCTGGCTGATGTTTACCCGGCTGACCCTCGGCAATGAAGGCGGCCTAGCCAACTGGGATCACTTGCTCGGCGCCCTGATCATTACCGTGTCGATCATCGCCTTGGCGGAGTCGGCGCGCCCGATACGCTGGCTGTTGATTGCGTTAGGCGCCATGCTGTGCCTGGTGCCCTTCCTGCATGACGCCAGCACAGCTGCGTTGATCAATAGCCTTGTCTGCGGGGTTGCGGTCATTGCGCTGAGCGTGCGTTGCGGGCCGATCCATGGCCGCTACGGCAGCTGGAGCAGGCTGTTGGTATAGGCGTTTCCATCCACTCCGGTAGCGTCAGACCGATTGATAGGGGTCAGGTACCGTAGGGAAACGCGCTGGATGGGCTTGCATGAATGCATGGCAGGCACGCAGGACGCGCACATCGTCATGCTTGCCGCCAGCCAGTTGAAAGCCCACCGGAAGGCCGGTATCGGTGAAGCCGCAAGGTACCGATGCCGCCGGTTGCTGACTCAAGTTGAAAGGATAGGAAAACGGCGCCCACTCTTCCCAGCCCTGCATGTCGCTGCCGGGCGGCACATTATGATTGAGCTCGAAAGGTTCGATCGCCACAGAGGGTGTCATCAGAAGGTGGTACTTCTGGTTGAAGTGCTCGAGCTGTTCGGTCAACCGCGCCCGGGCGCGCAAGGCGCGAAACAAATCCCCCGCGCCCCACTCCTGCGCTCGGCGTGCATCGGTGATCATGCCGGGGTCGAGTTGTTGGCGCGCCTTTTCGTCTAGCTCTTCCCACATGACAAGCGAAGCGGTGTACCAAAGCTTGCGGAAGGTATCCAGCGGTGATATCTCGAACTCGGGGGTCACCTCCACCACCTCGGCCCCGAGCGCCGCCAGTTTGTCGGCAGCCTCGCGGACGCGGGCGGCGACCTGCTTATCCACCCGGGCGTACCCCAAGGTCGGCGAATAGGCGATACGCAGGCCGCGCAGCCCCCTACTGATCTCTTCGCCCCAATCGTCGGGCTGCCCGCGCATTGCATAGGGGTCGCGGTAGTCGTAACGCCCGATCACATTGAGCATGCTTACCGCATCGCCCACGGTGCGGGTCAAAGGACCGATATGCGAAAGAGTAGGCTCCTTGGCCGGTGGCCATTGAGGCGTCCAGCCATAGGTGGGTTTGAACCCGAACACCCCGCTAAAAGCCGCGGGTATTCGAATCGAGCCACCCGAATCGCCTCCTTGATGCAGCACACCCATATTGAGAGCCGCCGCCACAGCTGCCCCACCGGAAGAGCCGCCTGCCGTCAAGCGGGTATCCCAAGGGTTGGCGGTAGCCCCGAAGACTCGGTTATCGGTCACCCCTTTCCAGCCGAACTCCGAGGTATTGGTCTTCCCCAGAATTACCGCCCCCGCTTCTCGTAACATCCTGGCGGGTGGCGCATCCCGTTCACAAGGCGTGTCCGGCACGGTCAGAGAGCCTTGGCGTGCCGGCATCCCGGCGACTTCGGTCAAGTCCTTGAGCGATACCGGCACCCCATCAATGGGGCTCAATGGCCGCCCTTACCCCCAGCGCCGAGCCGACGCATGCGCTGCGGCTTGCGCCCCTTCACGGTCGACATGCACGTAGGCATTGACCTTGTCGTTGTAGCGGTCGATACGCTCAAGTGCTGCCCGCGCGACTTCGAGCGGAGAAGCTTCGCGTGACTCGAAAAGCTCACGCAGGCACTGAGCATTCATCATTCCCAGGTCGCTATCGCTCACATGACCTCCCTTCGTTCAATGAGACTGGCTGACACCTCGGTGAAACTTCAGGTTAGGACAAACTCGTCCCGCCTCGCAAAAAGCGGGATATCTCTAGGACGAGCGTTAGCAGGTAAATGTCTGACAATCATGTAAGACATGGCTTACATACAGCAAAGTGCTTTTTCTTTACGCTTCGCGAGCTTCGCAAACTAGCAGAACCTTGAAAATGACGGAGCACAGCGCGTGCCTCGGTCTTTTTGTGGTCAATGCTGGACTTCAAGATCGACAAGGGAACGAAACATGAAAATGCTAAAAATTGCCGCTGCCGTAAGCAGTCTCGCCATAATGACTGGCTGTGCCAGCATCGTGGGAGAAAAAGAGCAAACGGTCACCATTAACAGCACTCCCTCTAATGCTGAGGTGATGATTACCGATGAGCGCAGCTTGCAAGTTCATTCAGGCCAGACACCGACTACCGTGCAACTGAAAAAATCGGATGGCTCTTATTTCGGTGGCAAGAGCTATACCGTTGAGATCAGCAAGAATGGCTATGAGAGCCGGACCATGATGATCAACGCAACGCCAAACGGTTGGTATATTGGCGGCAATCTAATCTTCGGTGGTTTGATTGGCTGGCTGATTGTGGACCCACTGACAGGCTCTATGTACAACCTTTCTCCCGATACATTGAATACCACACTGGGTGAAAGTGTCGCTACGAGCGATCAAGGTAATAGCGAAATCACCCTGGTTTTGTTGGAAGACGTTCCGGCGGAATTTAAAGAAGACATGCAATACATTGGAAAAATCTGATTGAGCTCCAGCGTCACCACATGTGGCGCTGGAATAATCAATTCAGTATAAGCAATCGTTTCTCTGCTACTGACTAACCGAGCTTTTCCTTAGCCTTTTACAAATATCAAAGTGCTGAGTCCCTACCAAATTTATAGTTTAAACTTTCCTGACGATTCCCCATAAAAAACGGCCGGCAAAGTGCCGACCGCTATTACTGCTCTTAATAAACCACCTTACTGGTTTTTGCCATTACCTTGCGCGCAGTCGAAGTGGTGTTCTATGGCATCATGGGCTTCGCGCTGTATCCGTGCCTGGTTGGCCCAGAATTTCAACACATACGTATCGTGAGAATGATATTGCAGTTGTGAATTCGTCATTTAGGTTACTCCTGATAAACCATACCTACCCAACATAGGCGCATTTTTGCTGCAACGCAGCATAATTTTAGTGAGGAAGGCTCGCCCTACCGGCTTTTTCCCCCTAAAGTTATTGATTTTCATTTAAAATGAAGTATTGAAAAATATTTCCAAGGAGGCCCCATGTTGAACTTTCATCAGGTATATAAAGCCTATGCCACCCCACAGGGGCCTCTTAGGGTGCTGGACGGTGTCGATATGACGTTGGAGAAAGGCCAAAGTCTGGCGCTGATGGGTGAGTCAGGCAGCGGCAAGTCGACGTTGCTACACCTGGCCGCTGGGCTGGACTTGCCGGATGCAGGGAAGATAACTTTCCAGGGAACCTCCATCGCAACGCTGGATGAGCCAGGCCGAGCCCGTTTGCGCCGTCAGTCGCTGGGTCTGGTATTCCAGCAGTTCCACCTGGTGCCGAGTTTGAATGCCTCGGACAACCTGCGGCTTCAGGCACGCCTGGCCGGTCGCGAGGACCCCGCCTGGACGCGCCATCTCGTCGAGCGGCTGGGACTTAGCGGGCTTGAGCAACGTTACCCGGAACAACTTTCCGGCGGCCAGCAGCAGCGTCTGGCGATCGGCCGCGCCCTGGCGCCACGCCCTGCGCTGTTGCTGGCCGACGAGCCCACCGGCAATCTGGATGAAACCAGCGCCAAGGAAGTGCTGATGCTGATGCTCGAACTGGTGCAGGAAAGCGGTAGCGCCCTGCTTCTGGTCACTCATAGCCCACAGGTCGCCGCCCCGCTGGACCGTTGTTTGAAGCTTACTCGAGGCCATCTGGCGGAGCCTGCCGCATGATAGCCACCACAATGAAGACGCTGCTTTCGCATTACCGGCGGCACCCCGGTCAGTTGCTGATGCTGCTGCTGGGGTTATGGGTGGCAAGCGCCCTATGGAGCGGCGTTCAGGCGATCAATGCATCGGCCCGCGATAGTTATGCGCGTGCGGAATCGTTATTCACCCAAAATCTGGATAGCCTGACCCGCCGTGACGGTGCTCCGCTGAGCCGGGAGACTTACATCGAGCTTCGCCGCAGCGGCCTGGAGGTCTCGCCATTACTGGAAGGCAATGTCGAAAGCACTGAAGGTGTGCGACTCAGCGTACTGGGTATCGACCCCTTGACCCTGCCCGGCGATAGCGGCTTTGCCAGCGCCGGAAGCGGTGACGCCCTGGTCGCTTTCATGACGCCGCCCTATCAAACCCAACTGGCGCCGAATACCTTGGAAGCGTTGGGGCTGGCTCAGCAAGACGTAGCGAATGCCCGTCCGCGACTGGCTAACGGCCATCAATTGCCGCCACTGGTCCTTACGCCGAACCTGCCACCCGACACCCTGCTGATGGATATCGCCGCCGCGTCCAGGCTGCTTGAGACCAACGGCACCTTCACTCGGCTAGTGGCTAGGCCGGGGGAGATCAGCGATGTGCCCGAAGCACTGCTATTGACCCCCGCCGCCACCCTGGTATCGCCTGGGCAGCTCACCGAAAGCTTTCACCTCAACCTGACCGCCTTGGCACTGCTGGCCCTGGTGGTAGGGCTGTTCATCGTTCACGCCGCTCTCGGCCTGGCGCTGGAGCAGCGACTGGGCATGCTGCGCACCCTGCGCGCCCTGGGCGTACCGGGCCGTACGCTGGTGGGCCTTCTGGCCTTGGAGTTACTGCTGTTAGGCGGCGCCGGTGCCCTGCTGGGTATCGTCAGCGGTGTGTGGCTGGCACAGGCGCTGCTGCCCGATGTCGCGGCGACCCTGGGTAGCCTGTACGGCGCGGGGGTCGCTGCAGAGCTGAGCCTACCCTGGCACTACTGGCTGGGTGGGCTGGGCGTGACCTTGGGCGGGCTGTTTATCGCAGGGACGGGGATGCTCTGGCGAGCCGGGCGACTCAGTGTGCTCGGCTTGGGGCAGGCCCAGGCGTGGCGGGCGGGATTTCATCGACAGCTGCGTATAATGAGTATCGCCGGCGCTTTGGGTGGCTTGATGGCACTGGGATTATGGCTGTGGCTCACCCGCCTGCCTGCCGGTGAGGGCTTGCTGGCAGGCTTCGGTCTGGTAACCATGCTGCTTCTCGCCAGCGCCCTATGCTTGCCGCCGTTACTGGCCTTGGTGCTGGCCGGTTTGGCCCGGCTGGCTAAAAAAAGGCCGCTCGCCCAATGGGCGCTGGCAGACCTGCAGCTGCAATTGCCGCGCCTGGCGCTGGCGATGATGGCATTGCTGATCGCGCTTTCCGCCAACCTGGGGGTCAGCAGCATGGTCGGCGGGTTTCGTCTGACGTTTCTCGACTGGCTGGACCAGCGCCTGGCGGCAGAATTGTACATGCAACCGACCCCTGACTATTTCGAGGAGATCAGCGACTGGCTGCTGGCGCGCCCTGAAGTCGCGGAGATTTTACCCACCGGCAGTGGCGAAACCACTCTGGTCGAGGCGTTACCCGCCAACGGCCCGGTCCGGACGCTCGCTGTTCCAGTGAGTATTTTCGGCATCACGCCCGGCGAACGGCTAAGAGCGCATTGGCCGCTACTGGATACCTTGGCCGGACGTGACGCCGCCTGGGCCGCTATCACCGACGGCCAGGCGTTGATCAACGAACAGCTGGCCATCGCCCAGAGCATCGCACCGGGAGACCAGCTCAGGCTGAGTTCGCCGACCGGGCCTCAAACGCTTCAGGTGGTTGGCGTTTATCCGGATTACGGCAATCCCCGTGGCGAGGTAGCCTTGGCGACATCGCAGCTAACCAAGCGCTTTGCGGCTCCGCCAAGTTCCTTGGGTATTGCGCTGCACGCAGGCGCGAATACAACCAGTTTGCAAAATGCGCTTGTCGAGCAATTCGGGCGCCGGGAAGCATCGACCGGGGTGGAAACCCTGACCGACCAGCAAGAGGTCAAGCGGATCGCCACGGGCATCTTCGAGCGCACTTTCAGCATTACCCGAGCACTGAATGCTCTCACCTTGGGCGTTGCTGCCTTGGCGCTCTTGGCGACACTGCTGGCCCAGTCCCGCGAACGGCGCCGACAACTGGCCCCACTCTGGGCGCTGGGCGTGACGCGTTCGCGATTGGCGGGGCTTCAGTTATCCCAGCTGTGCGCTGCCGCCCTGGTAACGGCCTTGCTGGCCGTGCCGTTGGGCATCGCGCTGACCGCCTGTCTGGTCTCGGTGATCAATGTCGCGGCCTTCGGTTGGCGCCTGCCCTTGCACCTATTTCCCGGGGAAATCTTGCTGACGGTAGGCGTCGCGGTGGGCGTGGCGGCATTGGCCGCGCTGCTGCCTGTCTTGAGCCTATGGCGAACCCCACCCCGAGAACTGCTTAGCCAGTTTGAAACCACCTGAGGCGACTTTATGAGGCGATATCCATGAACCCAGCCAACCGTCACCCTCGCCGCCTACTTCTCTGGCTGGGGCTGGGAAGTGTTGCGCTACTGCTGGGGCTCTCGCTATGGCTCTTGGAAGACGAAAAGCCATCAGCGACAGCCACCAGCCAGGGCTTTGCCGGGCTGGGCGCAGATGCCCAAGGCTATGCTCAAGCCAGGCCTGGCATGACGCTTTCCTTTCCCGAGGATCACGCGGCGCATCCCGACAGCCGCATCGAATGGTGGTACCTGACCGCCAATCTGCAAGACGAGAACGGTATGCCGCTAGGCATTCAGTGGACGCTTTTTCGCCAGGCCCTGCTGCCGCCTGAAAAGCGCCCAGCCGACCCCGGCCCTTGGGGCACAGACCAGCTATGGATGGCCCATGCTGCGCTTTCCCAAGGAGAAGAACACCGTGTCGCCGAGCGTTTTGCACGAAGTAATAGCGCGGTACTCGAGCAAGGTCAGGCCGGTGCTCAAGCGCTACCCTTTCGTGCCTGGCTGGATGATTGGCAGCTGGCAACCCGGGTAGAAGCCCCCGAGGAGAATACCTTCGAGCGCCTGGAAGTCAGTGCCGAAGAAAGCACTCCCGAAGGCAGTTTCAGTTATCGCCTGCAGTTGACCGCTGAAGGTCCGTTGGTGCTTCACGGCGAGGAAGGCTTCAGTCGCAAGGCCGCCGATGGCCAAGGGTCGATGTACTACAGTCAGCCGTTCTGGCGTGTCGAGGGCGAAGTAACCCTGGACGGCACCACCCGAGCGGTGAGCGGGCATGGCTGGCTCGACAGGGAATGGAGCAGCCAGTTGCTCAGCCCCCAGCAACGTGGCTGGGACTGGTTTTCCCTGCACCTTGAAGATGGCCACAAACTGATGGCCTTTCAGCTGCGCGGTGGCGGAGAAGACGGCGGGGATTATCGCGCCGGCACCTGGATCACCCCTGAAGGTAACGCCACGGCGCTCTCTTCCAGTGAACTTGTGATGGAGCCGCTGGTCAGCAATAGAGTGGCTGGGCGCGATGTGCCAACCCAGTGGCGCCTCCAGGTGCCGAGACACAGGCTTGACCTGGCCATCAAGGCCCCTTTTGCTGATCGCTGGATGACCACCTCGGTGCCTTACTGGGAGGGCGAGGTAAACGTCACCGATTACGCAAGTGATGAGCCGTTGGGGGTAGGTTATCTTGAAATGACAGGTTATTGAGCAAGCCAGCGCTCCAAACGGACGCTGAAAGCCATCCCGGTTGTTGCAAGGTTGCTGTATAGTGGCGGAGCAGGACATTCAATGACGGAGTCAAAACCACGATTGATCATTCTTTCCAAGCAAGCACAGGAGGTTCTCATGAAGGTATACAAGCCTGAATGGCAGTGCACGTTTAGCGTAAACGAAGGCGCGGAAGAATCAGCCAGCTGGAAAGAGCGTATCGCCTGGCGCCTGCGGGAATTCGCAGACAAGCTGGACAGTGGCGGAAGAACGATCAAGATTGACTGCAATGTAAGCCCCTATGTGAGCCGCCAGGAAGTCGATACCTGCCTGGGTAAAGGGTTTGAAGTCACCCAGGGGCTGCTCACGCAACTCGCTCATCAAGCTGCCTGCGAAGATGTCATGCGTCATGCAAAAGCAGACCTTTTCGAGGAAGACTATCAACATTGAGGCTTAGCCCAGCGTTGAGGGTTGACGCTTTCAGTTGTTAAAACTGGCAGTTGGTAAAACAGGCAGTCAGCAGGTAAAGCAGCTAGTGAATAACGCAACAAGTGACACGTCCTTGGATAGACAGCAGTTAAATTGTCATTGCACCCCATTCAGGCTTTGCTGAATGGGGTGTTTTCGTTCAGGCCGCTGCTTATTTTCAAGGGCTTACTCAAGAGGCTGCTCAAGATCCTTGCCCAAGCGCTGCAAGAACGCCACACAATGCTGCAACTGCTCGAGTTCAACATATTCATCCGGCTGATGTGCCTGAGCGATACTCCCCGGCCCCAGAATGATCGTCTGCATCCCGCCTGCCTGGAATTGCCCGGCTTCGGTGGCGTAGGCCACCGCATGGCGGCAGCCGGCTGACTCTTCCGGCAGGTGCCGTCTGGCCAGCGTCATCACCCTGGCGTTATCCCGATCCACCAGCCCCGGCACGGTGGTATTGAGCAGTTCGGTACTGATCTCGACCTGCTTGCCCTGGTCGCGCAAGCCGATTTCGATGTCGCGGCAATAAGCCTGAAAGCGTTCGAAGACGGCTTCGAAGGTGTCGGTGGGCAGATGCCGGATTTCCCAGTCGAACTGACATTCCCGGGCCATGATATTGATCGCCGTACCCCCGGCAATCTTGCCCACATGCAAACTGGTATGCGGTACGTTGAACGCCGGGTCCACCCGCCCTTCTTGCACCAGCATTTGCATGATGTCTTCGATATAAGTGACCAGACGGGCAGCAACGTGAACCGCCGAGGTGCCCTGATTGACCTGGCTGCTGTGGGCTTCACGGCCCACCACCCGGGTGCGCAGGTTAGTGGCGCCCTTCTGAGCCACCACCGGCTGCATCTCGGTCGGCTCGCCGACGATCACCTGGGCACTGGTGGAGTAGTTCTGACAGAAATGCCGAATCAAGTCCGGCGCGCCCAGGCAGCCGACTTCCTCGTCATAGGAAAAACCCAGATAAATCGGTTGCTTGAGTGCAGCTTGCGACCATGTCGGGACCATCGCCAGCACACAGGCGATGAAGCCTTTCATGTCGCAGGTACCGCGCCCGTACAGTCGCCCGTCATTGCCGTCGTGCAGGCGAAAGGGGTCGGTCGACCAGGGCTGCCCTTTCACCGGCACCACATCCGTATGGCCGGAAAGCATCACGCCGCCCGGCGCCCGGGGGCCGATACGCGCCACCAGGTTGGCTTTGTTGCCGCAGGGACTCATTACCCGGTCCGCCTGAATGCCGTGCTCGGCCAGATATTGCTCAACGAAATTCACCAGCGCCAGGTTGGATTCGCTGGAAGTGGTGTCAAATGCCACCAGCCGGTCAAGAAGCTCGAGGGTCTGTTTCATCAAAATTCCTTACCTGAAAGCGAACGTCCGCCTTCGGCACCCTATCACTGAAATCATGCCCAGCCCACGGCTGTGGGTTCAAGGCTGCCGTTGACTCAAGGCTTTTGCCGACACGAAAAAGTGGCTAGGATCGAGTACTCTTGCAACAACGACTACTCTCGCAACAACCCACCTGGAGCGCGACATGACCACGGTATATCTCTCGCACGGCCTGGAAAGCGGCCCGGGCGCCATGAAAATGCAAGCCATGAAGGAAGTGGTGGAAGCCCTGGGCGGTTGCGAGGCGGTAGTGATGGACTATCGCGGCATGTCCTCCCCAAGCGAACGGCTGCAACATCTGCTGGCTACCCTGGAGCAGCGCCACGCCGACCCCGCAGAGTGCATCATGGCCGGCTCCAGCCTGGGTGGTTGGGTGAGTGCCGCGGCTAGCGTCAGGCATCCATTGCTGGGCTGCTTTCTGCTGGCTCCGGCATTGGGGCTGGATCGCTACCCGGAATCCTCGCCGGTCGTCCAGGCGCAACATACCTGGATCATCCATGGCTGGAATGACGACGTCGTGCCCCCCGGACCGATCATCGACTACGCTCAAGCCTATCGTTTTCCCTTGCGCATGCTGAATGATGACCATCGTCTGCATGCCAGCCTGAAGACGATACTCGATGACTTCCGGCATTTTTTAACCACCTGCCTGGAACCGGCCGCAAGCGAAACGTCAAAAACATGAACCACTGTTAGACAAACACTCAAAAATCCTCTACAAAGAGTATACATCGCACGTTATTCATTGAGAGGAAGTAACTCATGTTAAGTATTTTCAAACGTGACCCGAAGAAAAAGCTTCAACAAGCCTACGAACGCAAACTACAGGCCGCCATGGAAGCATCGCGCAACGGCGATATGCGTGCCAATGCGACACTCACTGAAGAGGCCAACGCTCTGTTGAGCAAGATTCAGTCGTTGGAAAAATCCTGAGTCAGGAATCCCCATGCCCCATCGCGTTCACTTTCGCATACCCAGGCGAGCCACCGCGGTATGGATGCTCGCCATGCTCGCTGTTTTGCCAGGCGCTGCCATGGCCGACAATGACAGCTGCCCGGCACCGGGCCAATGGTTCAAGGATGGTGCCCTGACGCCCCCCGAAACATTGCTGGCCACTGCCGCTCGGCAAGAGGTGGTGATGCTCGGGGAGCGCCATGATGAGAAAGCCCATCACCGTTGGCAGCTGCACACCTTGGCCGGGCTACATGCGCACCGTTCCGACATGGTTATCGGCCTGGAAATGCTCCCCCGCGAGGCACAGCCGGTGCTGGATGCCTGGGTAGCGGGCGAGCTTGACGAAGAGGCGTTCGTTCGCCGAAGCAACTGGAACGAGGTGTGGGGAATCGACGCCGAGCTTTATCTGCCTATCCTGCATTTCGCCCGTATGCAGCAAGTCCCGCTGGTCGCTCTGAATATCCAACCGGCGCTGCGCCAACGTCTGGCCCGGGAAGGATGGCAGGCTGTGGCCTCCTCCGAGCGCCACGCAATAACCGCGCCCGACGCCGCAACCCCGGCCTACCGAGAACGGTTGACGCAAATCTTCCAACACCATCTTGCTCCAGAAGAAGAGGAACGGACAGAAAAGGAGGCGCAGCAAGGAAAAGCGCAGGACAGCAACCACGCCGCCCTGGAGACTTTCATTCAGGCCCAGCTGGCCTGGGACAGAGCCATGGCCGATGGCTTGGCAACGGCGGCACAGAACGGCTCTCTGGCGGTAGGTTTGATGGGTTACGGCCATGTCATTTACGGCGATGGCGTTCCCCACCAACTGCAAGACTTGGGCATCAGCCGACAAATGGCACTTTTACCCTTGGCCATCAACGACTGTCAGCCGCCCGATGCAAGCCTTGCCGATGGCATTTATATTCTGGAGTAGTGCGCCGCCTCAGCCCAGACACTCATCCCAGACAGACACGATTGCGCCCCGTCGACTTGGCATCGTACAGGTAAACATCGGCTCGTTTCAGGGTATCTTCCGCCGTTTCGCCGGGTGCGTGCGTCGCCACACCCACGCTGGTGGTGACCGGTACAGGATGTCCGTCATGGTCGAATAACGTGGCTGCCTGGATCGCTTCGCGAATGCGCTCCGCCACCATTCCGGCAGCTTCACGACCGGTACCCACCAGAATCACCACGAATTCTTCACCGCCATAACGCGCCACGTAGTCGCCGGCTCGCACCTGAAGCGCCAGCAAGCGGGCAAACTCGCGCAACACCTTGTCGCCTACTGAATGGCCATGGGTATCGTTGACCTTCTTGAAGTGGTCGATGTCCATCATCAACAAGCTATACACTTGCCCTTCTTCAGTGCGCTCGATGTCCTTCAGGCGGCGCTCCAGTGCACCGCGATTGAGCAAACCGGTCAGGGCATCATGCGTGGCCTGGCGATAAAGGCGCAACAACAGGCTCAGCTGAAAATGATTGGCGGTCAGCGCCACAATCAAGAGCGTGGCCAGTAACCACTGCGACTGCAATCCCATCGGGGTCAACCAGCTGCCATCCACTTTTTGAGCAAAGCTCAGCAGGACATGCATGGTCACACCGGCGGCCAGAGACTCAAGCAGGGTGAACGGGAAAATACTCAGCGTAGCGACCAGAAGGAAGGGAATGAAGCTGTAACCAATCAGCTCATACGTGCCCCCCTGAGGCATCAGGAAAAGCACCAATGCATAGAAGGCTGCGGGCTGAGCCAGCAATAGGCCCGCGCTCAAACGTATTCGGCCGATTCGGTCCACGCTGCTCCAAGCCAGCCATAACACCCCTACAAACCCTAACGTCATCAATAGACGCCCCATGCGGGTATAGACCTGCAGTTCAGCGGGCAACATGATGCCATCGATGAAGATCCAGAGCGGCGACATGACGGCAAAGATCATACCCACTGCCAGTACCCGGCTACGCAGATAATGAGCGTGAGCGAAGATGAAATCACGGCTGTGATGACGCGAGGATAACGTATCCCAAAAAGAGCTCAGCGCCGTACTGACGGGCGAAGATTCTGGGCTGGGTTTCTCATCGGGCTGGTTGCGTCGCTCTTCGTGAGTGGCAGACATTGTTTGACTTATTTTTTTACCAGACATGGCAACGCTCATGGCTCCAGTGGCAAGTGAGACGTGATAAATACAAAGGCAGCGTGCGTTTCATTTACTGACAGCTCGCCACTTTTAAAGAAATCAGCTTACGCGATTACTTTCCTCAACCCTTGAGGTTAGTCAATTTTCCTTCACTCACTGAGCCATTCATTCTCATTCATCCGCCAAGGCGGGCAATAACGTCTTGAGCTTACGGGTCAGCGTATTGCGCCCCCAGCCCAGTAGCTCGGCTGCTTCCCCTTTGCGCCCCCCGGTATGCTTGAGTGCGGTTTCGATCAGAATACGTTCGAAATCCGGCACCGCTTCTTCCAATAGATGCGTATGGCCTTCGGCCAGGGCATGGTCGGCCCATTCTCGAAAAGCATTGCGCCAGTCACCTTGAACCCCTTCGCTATGGTTTGAGGCGCGTAGCTCCGGCGGCAGGTCTTCCACCAGCACTTCTCGTCCGGAGGCCATTACCGTGAGCCAACGGCAGGTGTTTTCCAGCTGGCGTACGTTTCCCGGCCAGGGCAACCGGGTGAGATGCGCCTCGGCATCCGCAGTCAGCACCTTGACCTCGGTGGAAAGCTCGGTGGCGGCTTCCGCCAGAAAATGCCGCGTGAGACGCGGTATATCCTCGCGGCGCTCCGCCAACTTGGGCAGGTGAATACGAATGACGTTAAGCCGATGGAAGAGGTCTTCACGAAAGCGGCCTTCATTGACCAGGGTTTCCAGGTTCTGGTGAGTGGCGGCAATGATGCGCACGTCCACCTTGACCGAGATATGCCCGCCCACCCGATAGAATTCGCCGTCAGCCAGTACACGTAGCAAGCGGGTTTGCGTCTCCGCCGGCATATCGCCGATCTCATCCAGAAACAAGGTGCCGCCATTGGCCTGCTCGAACCGCCCCTGGCGCTGGGCGGTGGCCCCGGTGAAGGCCCCCTTTTCGTGCCCGAACAGCTCGGATTCGATCAGGTCACGCGGAATCGCCGCCATGTTCAGGGCAATGAACGGCTTGCCGGCCCGCGGGCTATGCTGGTGCAGTGCCTGAGCCACGCGCTCCTTGCCGGTACCCGATTCACCGTTGATCAAGACGGTAATATGCGAATGCGACAGCCGCCCGATGGCACGAAAGACTTCCTGCATGGCCGGTGCTTCGCCGATGATTTCGGTATTCAAGCCTTCCGGTACCGTAATCGGACGCCGGCGTTCGCGGGCATGAGCCACCGCCCGGCGTACCAGTGCCAAGGCTTCGTCGACATCGAACGGTTTGGGCAGGTACTCAAAGGCACCGCCTTGATAGGAGGCCACGGCGCTGTCCAGGTCCGAGTGAGCCGTCATCACGATGACCGGCAGATCCGGATGCGCTTGGCGCAGGCGGGCCATCAAGCCCAGGCCATCGATGCCCGGCATGCGAATGTCAGTGACCAGCACATCCGGCGGATCCTCGATCAACCGCGTCAGGGAGGTGTCCGCCCGCGCAATGCATTCCACCTCAAGGTCCGGTTGCGCCAAGGCGCGCTCCAGCACCCAGCGAATAGCACGATCATCGTCCACGATCACTACCCGGGCTACATCAGTGCCTGCCACCTCAGTCATGGTGCTTCTCCAACGGAATCAATAAACGAAATTCGGTATGCCCGGGATGCGACTCGCATTCGATCAACCCCTGATGTTGATGCAGAATGGATTGAGCGATGGAAAGCCCCAGCCCGCTGCCTTCGGCGCGCCCCGAGACCATGGGATAGAAAAGCGTCTCTCGCAGGCTTTCCGGTACCCCGGGGCCGTTATCGACCACCCCCACTTCACAGACTAGCCGATGGCGTTCGGCCCCCAGGGTGAACTGGCGCCGAGCACGGGTACGCAGCGTCAGCTCGGGAGCGGTCATTTCGGCATCGGTCATCGCTTGAACGGCGTTCCGTGCCACATTCAGCAACGCCTGGATCATCTGCGATTCATCGCCGGAAAGATCCGGCAGGCTGGGGTCATAGTCGCGACGGATATCTACTTTCGGGTATTCGGCGTGCAGCAGCGAACGCACCCGCTCAAGCACCTTGTGAATATTGAGGGGGCTGTGCTTGATCACGTAAGTAGGCCCGAGCATCGAATCCACCAGATCCCGTAGCCGGTCGACTTCTTCCACGATGATGTGGGTGTATTCACGCAATCCCGGCTCGTGCAGGTCGCGCTCGAGCAGTTGCGCCGCCCCACGAATTCCCCCCAGGGGATTCTTGACCTCGTGAGCCAGCCCT
This sequence comes from Vreelandella rituensis, assembly GCF_003336665.1. Taxonomy (GTDB): domain Bacteria; phylum Pseudomonadota; class Gammaproteobacteria; order Pseudomonadales; family Halomonadaceae; genus Vreelandella; species Vreelandella rituensis. The sequence continues at coordinate 18,970 of NZ_QPIJ01000006.1, forward strand.
CGCGCCAGCACCTTGATCGTTTCCTGGCGGGTCATCAGCGCTTCTTCACGGGAAATCTGCATCAAGCGATCGCGTGGCTCGAGCTCGAGCAACAATTCATCTTCCGATAAGGGCGTCACCGTATAATCGACGGTCAACGGCTCGCCATTGAGTGGCCGCAGCCGTGCTTCACGCTGGGTGAAGGGGTGGAAGGCATCACGTGCCTTGGCCAGCACCGTATCGATGCTGTCGTCGTTGCCCAGCAACGTGTCCAGGCTGAAACCCGAAACGCGGCTCAAGCTCACCGCCAGCAAGGCTTCAGCCGCCGGGTTCATCCAGCGAACCTGCAGTTTGCCGTCAAGCAGCAACACCGCCGTGGTCAGGTGATCCAGCAAGCGTTTGTACATATCACTCGCGCCAAGCAGTGTCGGCTGAGACGTGCCGGGGGAAGTGTCCCCATGGTGAGTCATGGCAATACCGTTCGGTTAACGAGAAATAAGCCGATGCCAAACCGGCAACGGATGTCCTGATAATAGAGATCCTGACAATAAGACTGCAAAAAATACGCCAACTAAACTGTAGGCCACGGGCTGAGCACTGTTTTGTTTAAACAAAAGACCTAATTTGTTTAAACGACGGGCCTATTTATTTAAACGACGGGCCATATTGGCCACTGAAGCAATCCACTCCGCTGAGCCCTCGCACCATAACAGTGCATCCTAACGAAAAGACCCTGCCGAAGCAGGGTCTTGAAACAGCAGCGATAGCGATAAAAATTAGCAGCTGTAGTACATGTCGAACTCGAGCGGGTGTGTCGCCATGCGCAGGCGTTCCACATCCTCGGTCAGAAGCTCGATGTAGGCATCGATCATGTCATCGGTGAACACACCGCCTTCGGTCAAGAAGGCACGGTCGGCGTCCAGCGCTTCCAGCGCCTGATCCAGGCTCGAGGCCACGGTCGGCACCTTCTTGCCTTCTTCCGGGGGCAGGTCATAAAGATTCTTGTCCATGGCATCGCCAGGATGAATCTTGTTCTTGATGCCGTCGATACCCGCCATCAGCAGAGCCGCAAACGCCAGGTAAGGGTTGGCGGTCGGGTCGGGGAAGCGCGTTTCGACGCGCTTCCCCTTGGGGCTTGCCGTGTACGGAATGCGAATTGACGCAGAGCGGTTACGCGCACTGTAAGCCAGCATGACCGGTGCTTCAAAACCCGCCACCAGACGCTTGTAGGAGTTGGTGGAGGCGTTGGTAAAGGCGTTCAAGGCACGGGCGTGCTTGATGACACCACCAATATAATACAGCGCCATTTCGGAGAGGCCCGCGTACTCATCACCGGCGAACTGGTTCACGCCATCTTTCCAGAACGACTGGTGAACGTGCATACCGGAACCGTTGTCACCCACCAGCGGCTTGGGCATGAAGGTAGCGGTCTTGCCGTAGGCGTGTGCCACGTTGTGGATCACATACTTCATTTCCTGAACTTCGTCGGCCTTCTTCACCAAGGTGTTGAACTTGACACCGATTTCGTTCTGGCCGGCGTTGGACACTTCGTGGTGATGCACTTCCACCGTCTGACCAATGGCTTCCAGGGTGTTACACATGGCGCCGCGCAGGTCATGGAAGCTATCCACGGGCGGAACCGGGAAGTAGCCGCCTTTAAGGCGCGGGCGGTGGCCGAGGTTGCCGCCTTCGATAGTGCGATCCGTCGACCAGGCACCTTCTTCAGAGGTGATCTTGTACATGGAGCCTTCGATATCGGACTTCCAATGCACCTCATCGAAGATGAAGAACTCAGGCTCCGGGCCGAAAAAGGCGGTGTCGCCCATACCGGTAGACTGCAGGTAAGCTTCAGCACGCTTGGCGATGGAACGCGGGTCGCGCTCGTAGCCCTGCATGGTGGTCGGCTCGATGATGTCGCAGCGCAGCACCAGGGTCGCATCTTCGGTGAAGGGGTCGAGGAAGGCAGTACCATCTTCCGGACGCAGAATCATGTCCGACTCATTGATACCCTTCCAGCCGGAGATGGAAGACCCATCAAACATCTGGCCGTTCTCGAAAAACTCTTCATCCACATCGCGAGCGGGGATCGTTACGTGCTGTTCCTTACCGCGTGTGTCGGTAAAACGCAGATCTACCCACTTGATCTCATTTTCTTCAATTAGCGCGAGGGTCTTGGCTGACATAGTGTTCTCCGGTATGAGCGTGGCTTTCAGCAAATCAACTCGTTGAATCGGTATCGTTCAATCTCACCGCAGCGTCTGCGCAATCTTGCCAGGAAACTATCAGTGATTAGAAATCGACGGCAATTAGAAATCGGCCCTTGTTTTAGCACGCCACAAGTCACTTGACTATGAGCGCTGAGCGGCTGCCTTTAGTAATGCACGGTTCGTGCCAAAAATGCACCAATGCCGTCTAAAGCAATTTTAAATAAATGATTTTAAAGCATTTAAACAAATAAAACAGTCATTTTTACCACGCTTTCCGCCCTCTTTTAGCGCATTTAATTCCCTCATCTTTTCCTATCAATGCACCAAAAGATCTCAGCAATAACTCATGCTGCACCAAAACAGTGCCGAATAAAAAACTCTCGATGATGACAAACCCGGGAAAACTTTAACTTGATACTCAAATAAACCAAATACTACAATTGATTACGCTAGAGCGTATCTGCGCCCAAGCCTTCCCATATGGAGTCAGCCACAATGGGTTCCCTATGTTTTATCGCCGATGCCCTAGTGACTGGCGCCATGCTTCCTCGTCATCTAGGGGCGTTGCACGCAGTAGGGCTCGAGAGCCCTCACGTGCAGCTTTTGGTGACGTCCTCGCAGCCCGACCCGCGACTTTCACTACTGGAAAGCCGCTATCAGGCACGGTGCTTGCTTATGCCTGAGTTTACCCTGGGCGGACGCTTGAACCACGCCGCCCTGAGCAGCCAGGCCGACTGGTTTGTATTTGCTTGCCAGCCAAGCTGCCCCACCTCGGCTGCCTGGCCGAAAATCATTTCCCGGCTGAACACCCATAAACTGGATGTGTTGATGATCGGCATGCCTCACCTGGACCTGTTTGAACGATTACTGCAACGTTTTTTCAACAAGACCCTTTTGCTCCCCCCCTACTTTGCCGTCACTCGCAGTTGGCTGGAGAAAATCGGTGGTTTTGATCCGGAGCTGGACCACGACGCTCTCCACGATTTACTTCAACGTCTACAAACCTGCCCCACGCGCATTCAGAGCATTAACGTACCTCTCAAAGCGCCCTTGCACTTTCATCCACCCGGCCACACGCCTTCTTCGCCACGACCGCCCTGACCGGCGGTCTTTTTTGTGTTGTTTGGGCGCTCTTTATGGCGTGAACTGCAAATCATCCTCATAGCTATGGGTTTTTTTGCTTGATGACCAGCAAGGCCGGTGCGTTTAAACTGAATACGCATAAGGTGAGTCAACAGCTTGGGAGGCAAAGCAACATGGCGATTCATTACAAGCAGGATACCTATGCTTTGGCGCTTGAGCAGGCTGGGCTTTTGCGGGCCGGAAAGCTGCAACAACTGGATATTGAGCATCTCGCGGAGGAAATTGAAAGCGTAGGGAAAAGTGAGCGACGCGCCTTGGTTAGCCAACTGGCCAGCTTGCTGGCACACCTGCTGAAATGGGATCACCAGCCCGAGAGGCGCTCGCGCAGTTGGCGGCTGACCATTCAGGATGCCCAAACCAAAGCCAACCGGTTGTTGAAAGACAGCCCAGCCTGAAAGCATCTCTGCCGGAGCTGATGGACGAGGCTTATGACGATGCGCGCCGCGCGGCGGCAATCGAGATAGACTGGGAACCTCAGGATTTTCCCGAGCAGTGCCTGTATAGCTTTAAAGATGCCATGAGCTTACAGCCCGGCTAATACTAGTCTCCTTATATGGCCTACTCACTAAGGCTAGGACCATCTAACCACTCAGTTTTCTTAATTACTACTGACGCACATCAACCAACCCTTGCACTCTATGCCCGTTCATCGTGGCGCGATAAAATAGCGGGGTTTGGATCGCTCCAAATGTTATGTTATAACCTACTCCCCCTGAACGAGGATGCTTCCCATGGCTCACCGTGCCCACCGACACCGGGAGGAAGGCCCTTGCCATTTTTCCTTGATGTCGTTGTCTGCCACGCGCCGCCTGATGTTAGCGCTGATCCCCTTGGCCATGCTGTGGTTGCTGGTGGGCTGGGCTAACGGATGGTGGCCGTGATGCAAGCAAACAACTCACGTCTACGGCTGCACGACCTTCAGCTGGCACAGAGCGGGCGAATGGTGATCGAGCATCTGGACGGTCGCTTTCTGGATGGCGCGATCACCGCCTTGATCGGGGCCAATGGGGCGGGCAAGAGCACCTTGATTCAAGCCATCATGGGTGAGCTTCGCCCCGTGGGGGGCAAGGTAATATGCGACGTTCCCAAGGAGCGGCGCGCCTGGCTGCCGCAGCAACTGGCGCTGGACCTGACCTTCCCCATGAGCGTGGAAGAGCTGATCATGACCGGCACCTGGCCCAGCCACGGCGCATTGAAGGGTTACTGCGCGGCACATTACCGCCAGGGTCGCGAGATCATGGCGCGGCTGGGCATTTCCCACCTGGCTCACCGGCCGTTGGGTGAGCTTTCCGGCGGCCAGCGCCAGCGGGCGCTGATCGGCCGTACCTTGATGCAAGGCGCCGAGCTTCTGTTGCTGGATGAGCCCTTCGCTAACGTGGATATCGAAACCGTGGATGTGTTGATCGACGTCTTCCACGACATGGCCAAGGACGGTGCCACCCTGGTGGTGGTGCTGCACGACATGGAGCAGCTTTCACGCCTGGCCGATGAAGTATTGATGCTGGCGGGCGGGCACGGTCGCTGGGCATCACCCAAGGAAATTCTTGGCCGCTATGCCGGCCAACCCGCCAAGGCACCGCGCCTGCCTCTCACCTTCCCGGATAGCATTCATGTTGGCTCTGCTTGATAGCTGGTTTATCAGCCCTTTCGAATACGGTTTCATGCGCCGGGCATTGGTGGCCAGCCTGGCGCTTTCCCTGGCGGCTCCGCCGCTGGGTGTCTTTCTGGTATTGCGCGGCATGAGCCTGATCGGCGATGCCATGGCTCACGCGATATTGCCCGGCATCGCCCTGGGTTTCTTGCTGGCGGGATTTTCGCTGCCGGTGATGAGCCTGGGCGGGGTCATGTTCGGCCTGTTGGTGGCGCTACTCGCCGGTAGTGTGTCGCAGATGACCGGCCAGCGTGAAGATTCCGCCATGGCCAGTTTTTTCATCATGTCGTTGGCGGCCGGGGTGATGTTGATCTCGCTCGGCGGCAGCAGTGTGGATCTGACGCATGTGCTGTTTGGTTCGATCCTGGCGGTCAATACCACCGCGCTGATCCTGATCGTGAGCATCAGTAGCTTGATCGTGGTGCTGATAGCTACCTTGTTTCGCGCCATGGTGGTGGAATGCCTCGACCCCTTGTTTCTACGCGGCCAGGGAATACGCGGCGGCGTGATACAGGGGGTATTCCTCGGCTTGGTGGTACTCAACCTGACCGCCGGTTTCCAGACGCTGGGCACCTTGATGGCGGTGGGTCTCATGATGCTGCCCGCCACCACCGCCCGTTTCTGGAGCAAGCGCCTGGAAGGGCTGATCGGCATTGCGGTGGTGTGGGCGATGCTCGCCAGCACCGGTGGGCTGTTGGTGTCGTATCACTTCAACCTGCCTTCCGGGCCGAGCATTATTCTGCTGGCGGGCATCGGCTATATCGCTTCAGCCTTGGTGGGACGTCATCACAGCCTGGCCGCCAAGTTTCGTCGCCGTGTCATTCCGCTTGGCGCGGAAGACACCCATTAAGCTCATCCCTTTCAGGAGAAACACATGCTTTCCCTTTGCTCTTCACGCTGGCTGGTCGGTGTTTCCGCCATGCTTGCCCTGCCGGCGGCCATCGCGGCTGAACGCGTCCAGGTAACCACCAGCTTCAGTATTCTTGCCGACATGGTGAAGAACGTAGGCGGCGAGCATGTCGAGGTGACATCGCTGGTCGGCCCGGATAGCGACACCCATGCGTATTCGCCCAGCCCCGGCGATGCCCGCGCACTCTCGGAAGCTGACCTGGTGGTCTTCAACGGCCTGCAGTTCGAAGGCTGGATGGAGAGGTTGATCGAAGCCAGCGATTACAGCGGCCCCCTGGTGACCGCGACGGCAGGTATCGATACAGCGGAGGCTGATGTTCACGACGACGACCAAGACGACCACGGCCATGGCGGCCACGACGATCATGCCCATGGTGACGACGACCCTCACGCCTGGCAGGACCTGGCCTTGGGCAAAATCTACGTCACTAACATTCGGGACGGGCTGGTCGAAGCCAGCCCCGAAAATGCCGACGTCTACCACGAGAATGCCGAGCGTTACATCAATCAACTGGAAGCCACCGATGAGGAAATTCGCCGCTTGATCGGTGAGATACCCGACTCGACAAGCGTGGTTACCGGGCACGACTCCTTCGGCTACTTCTCCTCTGCCTACGGCGTACGCTTCTTGTCACCGGCCGGGCTTTCCAGTGCCTCGGAAGCCAGCGCCACCAACATGGCACAGCTGATCGATGTGATTCGCGAGCAGAATGTGCAGGCGTTGTTTCACGAAAACATGACCAGTCCCTCCGTGCTCAATCAATTGGCCGAGGAAACCGGTCTGCCGGTTGCTGGCACGCTCTATACCGACGCCTTGACCAGCGAAGGAGAAGCCAGCACTTATCTGGGCATGATGCGCCATAATGCCCAAATGCTTAATACTGCGCTGGCTGACCCGGATCACGACGATCACGACGATCACGACGATCACGACGATCACGACGATCACGACGATCAGCATGGTCACAGCCACTGAGCCAGTGACAAGCGTTAACGCCGCCTTCGGGCGGCGTTTTTGTCGGCAAGGTATCGATGTCGCGCTATATCAGGGGGTTGCATCGAGGATACCGCTTGAAGGAAACTGACGCTCCCGCTGTGGTCACGGAGACTCTGCCACCATGCGTCTAAACGCCGATTTTTCTCATTTTGCCAGCGTGACGCCCGCTGAGTATCACTGGGTAGATTCCCCTTCACCCGGAGTGGAGCGCATGCGGCTCGACCGCATAGGCGAAGAAGTCGCCCGCGCGACCTCCCTGGTGCGTTACCCTCCCAACAGCCATTTTTCGCCCCATACGCACCCAGGCGGAGAAGAAATCCTGGTTCTGGAAGGCGAGTTTGCCGACGAACACGGCCGTTATCCTGCCGGCAGTTACCTGCGCAACCCGATTGGCACCTCGCACACACCGGCGGTAGGCGACAGCGGTGCCTTGATTTTCGTCAAGCTGCATCAGTTCGACCCCAGCGACACACTGCACTTTGCCCGCAATTGCGCGCTTTCGCCTTGGCAGCCCGACCGGCAACCCGGAGTGGCCTACAAGGTGCTGCATACTCACAAGAATGAAAGTGTCAGCCTGGAGCGCTGGGAAGCCGGCACAAAAATCAGCTTTACCCCGCTCAAGGGAGGCCTGGAGATTCTGGTATTGGAAGGCCAGCTAAATACGCAGGACACCGCCGGCCTCACTCATTACCCCAGCGGTAGCTGGCTACGCTGGCCCGATGACGCCACCCCCACGCTCAGTGCCGGCGATGATGGCGTGGTGTTTTATGTGAAACGCGGCCATTTACGCCCCACTCTCGATTGAAGCTCAATCGCCGAGCATGGTCATGAACGGCAGCAATGAAATTGCGCCGATCAATGCCACGGCAATCAACACCAGCAGGACCTGAACGGGATGAGCGGCCAAGCGACGCCACAGGGTAGGTGCTTCCCCCTTGGCCAGGGCGTCCTGGTGCTCGGCCCGCACTCGCGTGCCGCGTGCCTGCTGGTAGTCGTCGAGCACTTCACGCGCCTGGTCGAGTTGGCGTTCATCTCGCAGCCAGATCGCCTCCACCCCCATGCGAAAAAATCCGGCATGGGTTTCATAGGTGTCAAAGCCATGAGACATCAGCAGATCGCGCACCTCACCGGCTTCTTCATCCGTGACGTTATGCAGGCGAAACAAAAGCTTAGCCATTAGGACTCCCCATTCACGCCTAGGCTAGTCGCCCATGGCACCCATTCGCGCCGCTTCGACAACCTCGATCCAGTAACCGTCGACATCCTTGATGAAGATGACATCCTTCATCTTGCCTTGGTCGGCACGCTTGATGAATTCCACGTCGTTCCCATCGAACCACGCCTGAGCGGCCTCCAGGTCCGGCACCGAGAAACAGATATGGCCAAAGCCCTGGGGCTCGGCATTGCCATCGTGGTAGGAAAAATCTTCCTGCGTCTCGGTTCCCCAGTTGTGGGTCAGCTCGAGCAGGCCTTTCTGATTGAACGTCCAGACACTGCGCTGCGCCGTGTCTTCGGGAACCTGGTCGGCATTTTCCAGGTTCGCCAGGAAATACAGCGAGAATTGCATTTCCTCGAAGTCCAGCCGCCGCAAGACTCGCATGCCCAGGATTTTCGAATAGAACGCCAATGCCTTTTGCGGGTCCTTGACTCGCAACATGCTGTGATTCAAGCGAAAACCTTGGGTTTGAGGTGCGGGGTTTTCGACGCCAGGATATTGCTCACCTTGAAAACTCATCACGCTCTCCTGTCGCTGATGTTGATCATTGAGTCCATATGCTGCTTACCATGAGGGCTTTATCGCTATAATGCTAGCCCTTACAAGCACCTAGCCCCCAGATGCAGAAGGAAAAGTCAGCACCTTTTTGGGCACCGATGAAATACGCGATACGCTCGGCCAGCTTGGCCTGACCCACGGGGTTCTTACCTTTACTGACCAGTGCGGTGATGAAATGATCGGCGTACAGGGCAAAGCGATTACACCCAACGAAATGCTCACCTACGGCACCCGGATTGCTTTTCGCTAGAGTGCCGTTGTCCCACATTTGGAGCTTTACAGGGCTACCTCAGGCAAGGATAGTAATCACTCGACAGGGGCGCCCGCGTTAACGGTGGGCTGAGAAGCACCCTGTCAATCACCCACGCATCATCAGCAGCGCTGATGGATGCGGGGCTTGCAGGACGATGTGCAATTCCTGGTTGACTAGGCCAAGGGTGCCTTCTGGGCACACTACGTTAGTCGGGTCATGACACCCTGGGATGTTTCGCTAGTCCCTTGCTCTGTCGCCTTGTTGTAACCAGTCCTGAGGGGAAGGGGCCGTCAACCTGGCATGACAAGCCCGATTAACCTGGCCGAAGCGAACCTTACCACTGTGATGTCACAGTGCGTTCTTACCAATCGACCGACAGAGGGTCATGCATGAGGGTCTATGTCAAAAGTCAGCAAGGCGATTGGCTGATGCCCACCCATCCGGCGAAGGCTCGTTGGATGCTCAGGCTAGGCAAGGCCCAGGTGATCCGGCGGACGCCGTTCGCCATCCAGTTGACCTACGCTGCTACCGAACATGGCCAGCCGGTCGTTCTCGGTATTGACGATGGCAATGTCGTGGTGGGGATCGCTGCCGTGGCCAACGATGAGGTGGTCTACCAGGAAGAAATTCATCTACGCACGGACATCAAGATCAAGATGGACACACGGCGCAGCTACCGCCAGGGGCGTCGGCATCGCAAGACCCGCTATCGTACGCCGCGTTTTGATAACCGCAGTGCCTCTCATAAGAAAGGCCGCCTGCCCCCGTCCATCCGCTCGAAGAAGGGGGCTATCCTGCGCGCCGTGGCGCAAATGCCGTTGCCGGCACCGGCTCTGATCCGTCTGGAGGATGCCTACTTCGATATCCAGGCCATCGAGAACCCGGACATTACCGGGACGGCGTACCAGCAAGGGCCGTTGCTATACGACAAGAATGTCAAGTCAGCCTGCAAGACGCGGGACAAGCATCGCTGTCGCGTTTGTAGCACTGAGGACTACCTTCAAGTGCATCACCTTATCCATCGCACGAACGGCGGCAGCGACAAACTGAGCAACCTGATGACCCTCTGCCGTGATTGCCACGACGATCACCACAAGAACGGCCTGGTACTGCCCCGCCAGAAGAATGTGTCCTTCCGCTCGGCGGCCCACGTCCAGCAAGGTAAATATTACCTGCAAGCACAACTGGAAACGCTGGCACCGGTGCAGACCACTTTCGGCTATCTCACGGCCCATCATCGCAAGCACCAGGGCATCGACAAGATCCACGCCAACGATGCGGTGGTCATCGCTCAGGTGGGCGTTTTGCCGAAAAGCATCCTGATCAAGACAATCTGCCTGGGCGGACGCAAGCGTTCGCTCCATGAAGCCACGCCCCGCCGAGGCCGTAAACAGTCCAACCGCGAGCAGAAGCGAAACGGCAAGAACGTCGTCAGTCTCAAGGGCTTCAAGCGGCTGGATACGGTGCGCTTCCAGGGCCAGGTAGGCTATCTCAGCGGATTCAACGGCACATCGATGGCTTTCGTCCGAGGGAAAGATGGTCGTTACATCACCTCTCCGGGTAAAAGCTACAAGCAAGTATCGTTGTCGACACTGGAGCGATTACATCACAACCAGACCCGCGTCAGGTTTCTGGTCAAGCAAACCCTTACCACGTCGCGGCCTTCCTCCCACGCATCACTGGCTGACGCCCCGTTGAGACGGGGGAATCCGGCCGCATGTTTGTTGAACCTGAACTGGATAACGCCGGCGTAGGGAGTCGTGGTGCTTCTCACCACCTCCCTGCCGGGAGGAAACTATGCCCTTACGCCCGTTTGGCGATTACCTAAATGCACTTCGTGCAGAGACGCCGCTAGTTCACTGCATCACCAACTATGTCGCCATGAACAGCACCGCCAACCTGCTGTTAGCCACCGGCGCATCGCCCGCCATGCTGCACGCCCCTGAAGAAGTGGCTGAGTTCACCGCTATTTCCGCGGGGCTTTCGATTAACATCGGCACTATTTCTTCCCACTGGGCGGATGCCATGTTGACCGCCACGAAGACCGCCAACCAGCACGCTATTCCCTGGGTATTAGATCCCGTCGCGGTTGGGGCAACGCGTTACCGCCAAACGCTTTGTGCGAAGCTGCTTGCCTTCAAACCTTGCGTGATTCGCGGCAACGCCTCAGAAATTCTCGCCCTTTGCGGGTTAGATAGCCAAGGGCGCGGCGCGGACTCGACAGCCGACATCTGCCAAGCCGTGGACGCAGCGATAGCGTTGGCTCAAAAACACGGCTGCATTGTCGCGATGACCGGCGAAAGCGACTGGGTGACAGATGGCGCACAGCACTACCGTATTAACGGCGGCCACCCCTTAATGCCTCGTGTGACAACGCTAGGCTGCGGGCTGAGCGCGCTCGTCGCGGCATTTGTGGCTGCCAATCGTGAAGCGCCACTGGGTGCAGCAAGCGCTGCGCTGACCTGCTTTGCCGTCGCAGGTGAGCGTGCGGGCAGCAACGCCCAAGGCCCTGGTAGCTTCCAGATCGCCCTGCTGGATGCATTGTATCAACTCACACCTGACGAACTCACCACGCATGCACAGATGGAGGCAATCCATGCCGTTTGATCTATCGCTCTATTTAGTAACTGATGCCTCGCTCTGCCGTGGCTATGGCCTGGAAGAAACCGTTGCAGCGGCAGTAAAAGGCGGTGTCACTATTGTTCAACTGCGCGATAAGCACGCCAGCGATGCCGAGATGATAGACCAGGCCAAACGCTTAAAAGAGGTATTGGCAGGTACCGGCGTGCCCTTGATCATCAACGATCGTTTGAACGTGGCGTTAGCCAGCGGCGCGGATGGCCTGCATGTGGGGCAAAGCGACACCGCAGCCCAGCAAGCCCGGGCGGCACTGGGTCCAGAGGCGATCATCGGGCTTTCCATCAATACGCCGGAGCAACTTGAAAAGGCACCCATCGAGCTGCTGGATTACCTGGGCATGGGGCCGGTGTTCGCAACGCGGAGCAAGCGCGATCATGCTCAACCGCTGGGGTTCGCAGGGCTCAGGGCATTGGTTGAAGCAAGCCCGCTACGCTGTGTGGCTATCGGGGGACTGAAAGCCCAGCATATGCAAGATGCACGAGAGGCGGGAGTGGATGGCGCTGCAATAGTGAGCGCCCTCTGTGGCCAGCCCGACCCTGAAGCTTCGGCGAGGCAGCTGCTCAAGCACTGGAGCGCCATTTAAGCACTGGGGCGACGTTTGAGTGTGGTCCGGCGGTCATGGTAGGCAATCGCCAGGCCGCTGCCGATAATCAGGATGCTGCCCAGCAATACCCATACATCTGGAATTTCTCCCCAGAACCACCATCCCAGGCCAACCGCCCAAAGCATGGCGGTGTAATCAAACGGCGCCGCAATGGCGGCCGGGGCGAAGCGAAACGCCAAGGTGATGAAAGCGGTGGCCCCTACCCCGAATATGCCCGCCCCGAGAAACCCCAACCAATGCCAGGGTAACGGCGCCTGCCATACCCAGGGCAAGATGGCGGCAGTAATTATCAGCGGGACCAGGGTCATGTAGAACACCATGGCCCAGAGGTGTTCACGGGCACCATACCGCCGGGCGGTAATCATCATCAGCGCATAAAAGACAGCGGCACCAATCAATGCCAGTGCCCCAAGACCAAAGGCATCACCACCCGGACGCACCACGATCAGCACACCGAGAAACCCGACCAACGAGGCGACCAATACCGGGGGCGCGATGCGCTCACCCAGCAACGGCACCGAAAGCAGTGTCACGAACAATGGTGCCACGAAGGCTATCGCCGTGGCTTCCGCAAGCGGCAATAACGTCAAACCGAGCACGAAACATCCCATGGTCCCGGTATAGATAAGCCCGCGTATCAAATGGACGCCCGGTCGCAGGGTACGCAGCTTGCGCAACCCACCCCCGAAATGGGCCAGCAAGGCGATCAGCGGTAACGAGACCAACGTACGAAAAAAGATAATCTGCACGGGCGAATGGGTTTCTCCCAGCCACTTGGATACCGCATCGCCCAAGGCCAGAAACAAAACCCCCAAGCACATGCAACCGATTCCCTTAAGCGACGACGACTCCATTTTTTTCCTTATGGCTCTTGGCAGAAACGCACACCCCGCCGATCTTGCAACCGGCGGGGTGTGTGAAAAACAAGCGGTTATTAAAGGCTGGCGTTAACTACCATGCAGTCCATGCCTCCCGCTTGAAGTTGCATGCATGCCTGGCGCGCCTGATCTTCCTGGAAATCGACGAGACGCGCCCGGAACATCGGCTGGCCACCTTCCCGTGTCTCCACAGTGACTCGAGCCTGGTGGAATTCCTGAGTCAAACGTTGTGCCGCTTGCTGGGCCGATTGCCGTGCATGAGCGGCCTGGCTGAAAGCACCCACCTGAATACCCCATTGGCCGGAGGCGGCATTGGTGGCCATCTCACGCTCACGTTGAATGAAACGGGCCACTGGGTCATCCGCAGAGCCCATTTCCTGTACCGGCGCATTCTGGTTTGCTGTAGCGGCAGACACGGAGGCTATCGCTCTGTCGGCAGCGTTATTCTCCACCGTAGAAGGGAAAGCAACAGGCGCTGAAGTAGCCTCTACCGCGGCCATCAGCGGTTGCGTGGAAGGACTGTTGTCAGCCGGCTGGTAAGCAGGAAAGCTCATGTATTCAGTAGAGATACTGGCACTGGCAAGCCAAGTACGCCGATCACGTAACGAGGCGCGTAGAAAACCGCGATCAAGAAGGTCCGCCATGTGAGCATCGCGTGACTGGGCGGTAAGGCCTCCCATCACGATGGCCATTAACCGACGGCTTCCACGCTGGGCGGTGGTCGCCACATTGAATCCAGAGGCCCGAATGAAGCCGGTTTTCATGCCATCCGCTCCCGGGTAATTGCTTACCAGACGGTTGTGACTGGTATGCCGGGTTCCACGGTAAGTGAACTCCTGAAGGGCGAAATAATGGAAGTACTCAGGAAAATCCTGCTTTACCCGAACCGCAAGCGTCAGCATATCGCGTGCGGAGGAGACCTGAGCATTGTCGGGCAGCCCGGAGGCATTGCGAAACGTCGTGGCCTGCATTCCCAGCTCACGGGCTTTCTGCGTCATGAGACGGGCAAACTGGCGTTCACTGCCCGCCAAGGCTTCCGCCACCACCACCGCCACATCATTGGCGGAGCGCACCGTCAATGCTCGAATCGCATCATCCACTTCAATCGAGCTACCTGCCGCCAGCCATAGCTTGACCGCCGGCATGGCCGCCGCCTGGCTGGAAACTGACAAAGGCTGATTCAGCTTGAGGTTGCCCCGTTCAAGAGCTTCGAACACCAGATACAAAGTCATCATTTTGCTCAGCGAAGCTGGATAGCGCCGCGCATCGGCATTTTCGGCATAAAGCACTTCACCGTTATCCAGGTCCACCACGATACCGGCATAACGCGGATTAGCTTCCGCCAAGGATCCGAACAAAAAAACCAACATGAGTAGCAGAGCAGTACAGCCAGGCTGGGAGCGTGCAAGAAAAGGTTTCATGAGTTTCCCTTGGATCAAGATATCGCGGCAGCGCTGGTAGCGCCTTGTTTTTGGTAAAGCGTGTTTTCAAAAGCATAGTAAACAGAACAATGTTCTACACAAGCGAATAACCACAGCAAGCCAACATGCGGCCATTATGAAGGTATTCGGCTGCGCGTACAGTCCTGTGGATAACGTTACTGTCTTACCTTGCCATATTAGCCACCCAGCACAAGCCTTATGTTAGAAAAATCCAGCTTTTCAGGCATAAAAAAACCGACCCCGGAAGGTCGGTTTTCGATAGGTGCCGGTGAGGCCCCGCAGAGTTATTCTTCTGCAGCAGCTTCTTCGACAACCGGACGGTCAACCAGCTCGACGTATGCCATAGGGGCATTATCGCCGGTGCGGAAGCCGCATTTGAGAATACGGATGTAACCACCCGGACGCTCTGCATAACGCGGTCCCAATTCGTTGAACAATTTACCCACCGCTTCCTTGGAACGCGTGCGAGCAAATGCCAAACGACGGTTGGCGATGCTATCCTGCTTGGCCAGGGTGATCAGCGGCTCGAGGTGACGACGCAGTTCCTTGGCCTTGGGCAGGGTTGTTCTGATTACTTCATGCTCGACCAGAGACACGGACATGTTCTTGAACATGGCCTTGCGGTGCGAGCTGGTGCGATTCAGATGACGACCACTCTTACGATGACGCATGGTTGTGATTCCTTACCAAACTGGGACTCAAGTCGACGCTCACGCGGAGGCCTTGTCGTCCTTCAGGCTAGCCGGCGGCCAGTTTTCCAGCCGCATGCCTAGGGACAGACCACGCGCTGCCAACACATCCTTGATTTCATTCAAGGACTTCTTGCCGAGGTTCGGCGTCTTCAACAGCTCTACTTCTGTACGCTGGATCAGATCGCCGATGTAATAAATATTCTCGGCCTTCAGACAGTTGGCACTGCGAACGGTCAACTCGAGATCGTCTACGGGGCGCAGCAGGATGGGATCGACATGATCCTCTTCCTCTTCGACTTCCTGTTCCTTGTCGGCTTCCAGATCGACGAACGCGGCCAGCTGCTCTTGCAGGATGGTCGCACTCCGACGGATAGCCTCTTCCGGATCCAAGGTTCCATCGGTTTCCAGATCAATGATCAGCTTGTCCAGGTCGGTACGTTGCTCGACACGGGCAGCTTCCACGGAATAGGAAACACGACGGACAGGACTGAAGGTGGCATCCAGCTGCAGGCGACCAATCGCTCGGGTTTCCTCATCGGAACCGCGAGTATCAGCCGGCTCGTAACCACGACCCAAGGCGACCTTGAGCTGAATCTTGAGCTCGGCACCTTCGTTGACGTGGGCAATGACGTGATCCGGGTTAACGATTTCGACGCTATGATCAAGCGTGATATCACCCGCAGTCACGACGGCCGGGCCCTGCTTGTTCAGCGAGAGCACCGCCTCGTCGCGGCTGTGCATCTTGATCGCGACATCTTTCAGGTTCAGGAGGATTTCAATAACATCTTCCTGCACCCCTTCAATCGCACTGTACTCGTGCTCGACACCCGCAATCTCGGCTTCCACCACGGCACAGCCGGGCATGGACGAGAGCAGAATGCGACGCAGTGCATTCCCCAGGGTGTGGCCAAAGCCACGCTCGAAAGGCTCGAGCACGATTTTGGCGTGATGTGCGCTGATTTCTTCGACCTTGATGTCGCGCGGACGGAGAAACTCTGTCACTGAACGCTGCATATGAACACCTTTCAGGCTGCCAAACGGATACTTGGTACTCGGAGATGACCCGACGGATACAAATCATGTACCGCCAGGTCAACAAGAAGCAGAAAACTGCTTACTTGGAGTACAGCTCGACGATCAGGTTTTCGTTGATGTCGGCAGACAGGTCACCGCGTTCAGGCAGAGCCTTGAAAGTGCCTTCCATCTTCTTGGCGTCGATTTCGATCCAGACCACATCACCACGATTGGCCGAGATGGACAATGCGCTTTGAATGCGGACCTGGTTCTTCGCCTTCTCGCGAACGGAAACTACATCGCCGGGCTTAACCTGATAGGAAGCCACGTTGACGGTGCGTCCGTTGACGGAGATCGCCTTGTGACTGACCAGCTGACGCGATTCAGAGCGAGTCGAGCCGAAGCCCATGCGGTAGACGACGTTGTCCAGTCGGGATTCAAGCAGCTGCAACAACACTTCACCGGTGGCGCCTTTCAGGCGAGCGGCTTCTTTGTAGTAGTTGCGGAACTGCTTTTCGAGTACGCCATACATACGACGTACTTTCTGCTTCTCGCGAAGCTGCAAGCCGTAGTCGGAAAGACGCTGACGACGCTGGCCGTGCACACCCGGAATCTGCTCGGATTTGCACTTCTTCTCGAAGGGAGTTACACCACTCTTGAGAAAGAGATCGGTACCTTCCCGACGAGACAGTTTGCACTTGGGTCCAATATAACGAGCCATGAATCTGTCTCCTTAAACGCGGCGTTTCTTCGGCGGACGGCAGCCATTATGGGGAATGGGCGTCGCGTCGGTGATGCTTTGCACGCGGAAGCCGGCGGCATTCAGTGCGCGCACGGCGGATTCACGGCCAGGACCTGGGCCTTTGACCAGCACGTCGACGTTTTTCACACCATACTCGGCTGCAGCGGTAGCTGCACGTTCACTTGCTACTTGAGCAGCGAACGGGGTGCTCTTGCGAGAACCACGAAAACCCGAACCACCGGCAGTTGCCCAAGAAAGAGCATTGCCCTGGCGGTCTGTGATCGTCACGATCGTGTTGTTAAAAGAGGCATGGATATGCGCAACCGCATCCACTACCTGCTTTTTAACCTTTTTACGGTTACTGCGCGGGTTAGCCATGTTGATGTCTATTCCTGTCTTTACGCCAGAACGTGCGTGTTATTTGCGGATCGGCTTACGCGGGCCCTTACGGGTACGCGCGTTAGTCTTGGTCCGCTGACCACGCAGCGGAAGACTACGACGATGACGCAGACCACGGTAGCAACCCAAGTCCATGAGACGCTTGATATTAAGCGTCACATCACGACGAAGGTCACCTTCAACGGTATACTTGCCGACTTCAGAACGCAGGGTGTCCAGCTCTTCGCTGGAAAGTTCCTGGATCTTGGTGGTCGGCGCGATGCCGGTCGCAACACATAGTGCCTGTGCGCGAGTACGGCCAATCCCGAAGATATAGGTCAGCGAGATCGCCGCATGCTTGTTGTCCGGGATATTGACGCCTGCAATACGGGCCATCAGCTTACTCCGAAATTTGAGCGGCTTGCTCGATTGTTCATCTACAAAAGGCGCAACAGCATACCCCTTAACTCACCTTGAGGCAAGAGGCATGCCGGCGCCCGCTTAAAACAGTGTAGGGCTCAGCCCTGACGCTGCTTGTGCCGCGGTTCGATGCAGATGACGCGGACAGCGCCATTGCGACGAATGATCTTGCAGTTACGGCACATTTTCTTTACGGAAGCTCGAACTTTCATCGTTCTCTCCAATCGGCCTGCGGCGCTTTCAGCGCATGATGCCGCCGCTACCGTAGCCTTTCAGGTTGGACTTCTTCATCACCGAGTCATATTGATTCGACATGAGATGCGATTGCACCTGGGCCATGAAGTCCATGATGACCACCACCACGATCAGAAGCGACGTACCACCGAAGAAAAACGGTACGTTCCACGCCACGATCAAAAACTGGGGCATCAGGGAAACCGCAGTGATATACAAGGCACCGAACAAGGTCAGACGAGTCATGACCTTGTCGATATAACGAGCGGTCTGCTCGCCGGGGCGAATACCCGGCAGGAAGGCACCTGACTTTTTGAGATTGTCAGCCACATCCTTGGGGTTGAAGACCAGCGCTGTGTAAAAGAAGCAGAAGAATACCACTGCCGCCGCGAAAAGCAAGATGTAAAGCGGCTGCCCGGGCCCGAGAGCCTGAGAGGCACGCTGCAACCACTCCATGCCTTCACCAGCACCTACCCACTGACCGATAGAGGCTGGAAACAGCAGAATACTGGAAGCGAAGATGGCGGGAATAACCCCGGCCATATTGACCTTCAGAGGAAGATAACTGCTTTGTCCCGCATACATCTTGTTGCCAACCTGGCGCCGTGGATAATTCACTTTCAGACGGCGTTGGCCGCGTTCAATGAATACCACGAAGGCCACGGTGGCGACACCTAGCACAGTCAGTGCCAACAGCGGGAGCACGTTCCAGGCACCTTCGTTGCGGGCAAGCTCGAAAGCCTGACCCACGGCGCTGGGCAACCCGGCGACGATACCGGCGAAAATCAGCAGCGAAATACCGTTGCCGATTCCCTTCTCGGTAATCTGCTCCCCCAGCCACATCATGAACACCGCACCCGAGACAAACGTCACGACCGCGGTGAAGAAGAAGCTGAAGTCAGCACTATAAGCAATGCCTTGGCTCGCCAGCCCGACCGACATGCCGGTGGCTTGCACGAACGCCAGCAATACTGTGCCGTAGCGCGTGTACTGGCTGATCTTGCGGCGGCCAGCCTCACCTTCCTTCTTGAGCTGCTCAAGATGGGGTGAAACCGCAGTCAATAGCTGCATGATGATCGACGCCGAGATATAAGGCATGATGCCCAAGGCGAGAACACTCATGCGCTCCAGCGCACCACCCGAGAACATGTTGAACATGCCCAGGATGGTGCCCTGTTGCTCCCTGAACAAGGCAGCAAGCTGGTCAGGATTGATACCGGGCACGGGGATGTGGGCACCGATACGGTACACCACGATGGCGAGGAGCACGAAGCGCAAACGCGCCCACAGTTCACTCAGACCGCTGCCTGTCGCCGGCATGTTTCCTGACTTGGCCATTTAGTCCTCTACCTTGCCACCGGCGGCTTCGATTGCGGTACGGGCACCCTGGGTGACCTTGATACCGCGCACTGTAACCGCCTTGTTCAGTTCGCCGGAAAGGATGATTTTCGCATGCAGCGTGGCATCCTTCAGCACATTTGCCTGCTTCAGGGTTTCCAGAGTGACATCGTCACCGGCAACCTTGGCAAGCTCATCCAGACGGACTTCTTCAGATACACGCGATTTCGCAGACGAGAAGCCGAATTTCGGCAAACGACGCTGCAAAGGCATCTGACCGCCTTCAAAACCAGGCTTGACGCTTCCGCCACTCCGGGCTTTTTGCCCTTTGTGACCACGGCCGCCGGTCTTACCCAGACCGGAGCCGATACCACGACCAACCCGCTTTGCGGCGTGTTTGGAGCCCGGTGCCGGGCTCAAAGTATTGAGTTTCATGGATTACTCTCCCTCAACGCGCACAAGGTAAGTCACCTTGTGGACCATGCCGCGCACGGCAGGGGTGTCTTCCAGCTCAACCGTGTGACCGATGCGACGCAGACCCAGGCCTTTCATTGTGGCCTTGTGCTTGGGCAAGATGCCGATGGTACTGCGGATCTGGGTAACCTTGATCGTTGCTGCCATGGTGTTTACCCCGTGATCGCTTCGACTGACAGACCGCGCTTGGCGGCCACGTCTTCCGGCCCTTGCATGGACGCGAGACCTTTTACAGTCGCCCGTACCACGTTCACCGGGTTGGTGGAACCGTAGCATTTGGCCAGGACGTCATGGACGCCAGCCAGTTCAAGCACGGAGCGCATGGCGCCACCGGCAATGATCCCGGTACCTTCAGAAGCCGGCTGCATGTACACCTTGGAGGCGCCGTGACGGGCCTTTACCGGGTACTGCAGCGTATGGCCGCTGAGGTTGACCTTGACCATGTTGCGACGGGCCTGATCCATCGCTTTCTGAATCGCGATAGGCACTTCACGCGCCTTGCCACGACCGAAACCGACACGACCTTTACCATCACCAACGACAGTCAAAGCGGTGAAGCCGAAAATACGACCACCCTTGACCACCTTGGCGACACGGTTGACCTGCACTAATTTTTCTTGCAGATCGCCGTTGTTCTGTTCGTTCTTCGCCATCGTAAAACCCTTTAGAATTCCAGGCCGCCTTCACGAGCGGCGTCGGCCAGAGCCTTGACGCGACCGTGATATTTGAAACCAGCACGGTCGAAGGCCACCTGGGTGATGCCTGCTTCTTTAGCACGTTCGGCGATCAGGGCGCCCACTTTCGTGGCTGCCTCTGAATTACCGGTCGCACCTTCGCGCAGCGTCTTGTCCAGCGTAGAAGCGCTGGCCAGCACCTTGCCACCATCCGGCGAGATAATCTGCGCATAGATGTGACGCGGGGTACGGTTGACGCACAGGCGATACACGCCCAGCTCGCGGATCTTGGCGCGAGCGCGGCGGGCACGACGGAGACGAGATTCTTTCTTCGCGTTCATAACCCTGCCTTACTTCTTCTTGGCTTCTTTGCGACGCACCTGCTCGTCGACGTACCGAACACCCTTGCCCTTATAGGGCTCAGGCGGACGGAAGGCGCGGATTTCCGCGGCGCACTGACCGAGTGCCTGCTTATCGGCGCTTTTCAGCACGATAAGGGTGTTTTTCGGCGTTTCCGCTGTAACACCTTTAGGCAGTTCGTAGTCGACCGGGTGCGAGAAGCCCAGTGAAAGGTTGAGCGTC
Organism: Vreelandella rituensis; assembly: GCF_003336665.1. Lineage (GTDB taxonomy): Bacteria > Pseudomonadota > Gammaproteobacteria > Pseudomonadales > Halomonadaceae > Vreelandella > Vreelandella rituensis. Next base: position 39,995 of record NZ_QPIJ01000006.1, read on the forward strand.
TGGCCCTTGGCCTGGGCACGATAACCGACGCCGATGATTTCGAGCGACTTGGTAAAGCCCTCGGATACGCCCGTGACCAGGTTCTGAACCAAGGCGCGGGTAGTACCGGCCATCGCCCAGCTCTTGGCGCTTTCGCTTGGGGCGAAGGTCAGCTTGCCGTCTTCCTGACCGATCACCACATCTTGGTGAATGGTCATGGACAGCGTGCCCTGGCCGCCTTTGACGGTCAGCTTGTCGCCATCAATCTTGATGTCGACACCGGTAGGCACTTTAACCGGATATTTGGCTATACGGGACATATCAGCCTCCTAGAATACGGTGCAGATGACTTCGCCACCGACACCCGCCTGACGTGCGGCGCGATCGGTCATTACCCCGTTGGAGGTAGTGACAATCGCGATACCCAGACCATCGGCGACCTTGGGCAAATCGTCTTTGCCCTTATAGCGGCGCAAAGAAGGCTTGGAAACCCGTTGCAGATGTTCGATTACCGGCTTGCCCTCAAAGTACTTGAGAGTCACGGTCAGCTCGGGCTTGACGCCTTCGCTTACCGCGAGGTCGGTGATGTAGCCCTCGTTTTTCAGCACTTGGGCCACCTCGACCTTCAGCTTGGAGGACGGCATGGTGACCGTCTCCTTGGTGGCCATCTGCGCATTGCGGATACGAGTCAACATATCCGCCAGAGTATCTTGCATGCTCATTTAATGTGCGCTCCTGATAATGCTACGTGACGGTTACCAGCTGGACTTCTTCAGCCCAGGGACATCGCCACGCATGGCGGCTTCACGCAACTTGTTACGGCCGAGGCCGAACTTGGTGTAAAAGCCGTGCGGACGACCGGTGATACGACAGCGGTTACGCTGGCGTACCGGGCTCGAGTCGCGCGGTAGCTGCTGTAGCTTCAGCGTCGCCTCGAAACGGTCTTCCTCAGAAGTATTCACATCCAAGATGATTTTCTTGAGCTCGGCACGCTTGGTGGCATACTTTGCCACCAACTGCGTACGCTTGAGCTCACGCTCTACCATGCTTTTCTTTGCCATGATCCCAACCTTATTTCTTGAACGGGAAGTTCAGCGCGGTAAGTAATGCGCGACCTTCCTCGTCGGTGTTGGCTGTAGTGGTGATGGTGACGTCCAGCCCCCGAATGCGATCGATTTTATCATACTCGATCTCCGGGAAGATGATCTGCTCACGCACCCCCATGGAGTAATTGCCGCGACCGTCGAAGGACTTCGGGTTGAGACCACGGAAGTCACGCACGCGAGGTATCGCGATGTTCACCAAGCGGTCCAGGAAGTCCCACATGCGCTCAGCGCGCAGGGTCACCTTGATGCCGATTGGCCAACCTTCACGCACCTTGAAGCCCGCGATGGACTTGCGTGCCTTCGTCACCAACGGCTTTTGACCGGAAAGCTTTTCCAGGTCACCGATGGCATTGTCGATCAGCTTTTTATCGCTGACCGCGTCGCCGATACCCATGTTCAGTGTCACTTTCGTGACCCGGGGTACCTGCATCACGTTGGCGTAGCTAAACTGCTCACGGAGTTGAGCTACTACCTCGTTTTGATAACGTTCTTTCAAGTTCGCCATTTTGCTACCCGACTCGCGTTAGGCGTCGATCTGCGTCTGCGTCGACTTGTAGATACGTACCTTGGTACCGTCTTCCTTCACTTGGAAGCCGACGCGATCCGCCTTACCGGTCTCCGAATTGAAGATGGCCACGTTGGACGCGTGAATCGGAGCCTCGCGCTCGACGATACCGCCCTGATTTCCCGCCATGGGATTCGGCTTGGTGTGACGTTTAATCATGTTCACACCGGACACGACAAAGCGGTTTTCCAATACCCGCTTGATCGTGCCACGCTTGCCTTTATCCTTCCCGGCGATGACGATGACTTCATCGTCACGTTTGATTTTTTGCATATCCGCCTCGCTCCTTACAGCACTTCAGGCGCCAAGGAAATGATCTTCATGAACTTTTCATTGCGAAGTTCACGAGTTACCGGCCCGAAGATACGGGTACCGATCGGTTGTTCGTTGGTGTTGTTCAACAAAACAGCCGCATTTCCATCGAAACGGATCAGCGAACCGTCTGGACGACGGACGCCACTACGGGTCCGAACCACTACCGCTTTCAGCACTTGGCCTTTTTTGACCTTGCCGCGCGGAATAGCTTCCTTCACCGTTACTTTGATGACATCACCAATACGAGCGTAGCGACGGTGTGAACCGCCTAACACCTTGATGCATTGCACCCGGCGCGCTCCGCTGTTGTCGGCGACATCCAGCATTGTCTGAGTCTGAATCATCGGTTTTCTCCAAACCTAATCTGACTGCACTGGTTTCACAGACCTGGGCGTTAGCCCTTCGCCTGCTCAACCACCTCGACGAGCGACCAAGCTTTTTTCTTGGAAAGCGGACGGCATTCCTGTATGGAAACCGTATCGCCTGCCTTCGCCTGGTTCGTTTCATCATGGGCGTGCAGCTTGGTGGAGCGCTTTACGTATTTTCCGTAGATCGGGTGACGCTCACGACGCTCGATCATTACAACGATGGACTTGTCCATCTTGTCGCTCACCACCTTGCCGGTGAGCGTCCGGGTTTTTTTCTCTTCGGCCATCTCAGTCCCCTGCCTTCTCGTTAAGCACAGTCTTCACGCGGGCGATATCCCGACGGACCTGCTTGAGCAGATGAGTCTGGCTGAGTTGGCCGGTGGCCTTCTGCATGCGCAGGTTGAACTGCTCGCGGAGGAGTTCGAGGAGCTGCTCACGCAGTTCGCCGACTGACTTTTCACGAATTTCGTTGGCTATCATCACATCACCGTCCGTTTCGCAAAGGTGGTGGATATGGGCATCTTCTGTGCAGCGAGAGTGAACGCTTCACGCGCCAACTCTTCCGAAACACCTTCGATCTCATACAGGACCCGACCCGGCTGGATCTGGGCTACCCAGTACTCGACCGAGCCTTTCCCTTTACCCATACGAACTTCGAGCGGCTTCTTGGAAATCGGCTTATCAGGGAAGACGCGGATCCAAATCTTGCCGCCACGCTTAACGTGACGGGTGATCGCACGACGGCCGGCTTCGATCTGGCGCGCAGTAACGCGGCCGCGACCGGTAGCCTTGAGGCCGTATTCCCCGAAGCTGATCTTGCTTCCGCGATGCGCCAGACCACGGTTGCGGCCTTTCATCATCTTGCGGAATTTCATGCGCTTGGGCTGTAACATCGACTCGCTCTCCCCTTACCTGGAACCTTTCTTCTTGGGCGCGTTGCCGGCAGGCTGTTTGGCCTTGGCACGTACTTCCTCGATACCACCGAGGATTTCACCCTTGAAGATCCACACTTTGACGCCGATAACGCCATAGGTGGTGTGAGCTTCGTAAGTGGCGTAGTCGATATCCGCACGCAGAGTATGCAGCGGAACACGACCTTCGCGGTACCATTCGGTACGTGCGATTTCAGCACCACCAAGACGACCAGACAGCTGAATCTTGATGCCACCGGCACCCAGACGCATGGCGTTCTGCACCGCGCGCTTCATCGCACGACGGAACATGACGCGACGCTCAAGCTGACCCGCTACGTTAGCAGCGACTAGCTTGGCATCCAGCTCCGGCTTGCGAACTTCTTCAATGTTCACATGCACCGGCACACCCATCATCTGGGTAAGGTCACGGCGCAGACGATCGACATCTTCGCCCTTCTTGCCGATCACAATACCCGGACGGGCGGTGTGAATGGTGATGCGAGCATTGTTCGCCGGACGCTCGATGTGAATACGGCTCACGGAGGCGTTTTTTAGACGCTCCTCCAGAAAGCTGCGCACTACGAGATCGTTATTGAGCTTATCGGCGTAAGCGCCGCGCTCAGCATACCAGACAGAAGCATGGTCTTTCACAATGCCTAGTCGGATGCCTGTTGGATTGACTTTTTGACCCATCTGGTCGACTCCTACTTCTCGGCTACCTTGACGGTGATGTGGCAAGTGCGCTTCAGAATGCGATCCGCACGGCCCTTGGCGCGCGGACGGATGCGCTTGAGCGTCATACCCTCATCGACGCAGATGGTCGAGACACGCAGCTCGTCGATATCCATGCCGTCGTTTTCTTCCGCGTTTGCAATGGCGGACTGAAGCACTTTCTTGACTAGCTTGGCGGCCTTCTTCGGTGAGAAGGTCAGCAGGTCGAGTGCTTGGGCGACCGGTTTACCGCGCACCTGGTCAGCCACCAAACGGGCCTTCTGGGCGGATAAACGAGCGCCACGCAGCTTAGCTGTGACTTCCATCTCTCAATCCTCTTTGGCTTACCGTTTGGCTTTCTTGTCCGCCGCATGCCCACGGTAAGTGCGGGTGGCAGCGAATTCGCCCAGCTTGTGGCCAACCATTTCCTCGGAGACGTGCACCGGGACGTGTTGGCGACCGTTATGGACTGCAATGGTGAGACCTACCATGTTCGGTAGAATCATGGAGCGACGCGACCAGGTCTTGATCGGTTTGCGATCGCTCTTCTCCACTGCAACCTCAACCTTCTTTAAAAGATGAAGGTCAATGAAAGGACCTTTCTTTAGTGAACGTGGCACAGCCGTTACCCCTTAAATGTCTGTTACTTGGACTTGCGGCGACGAATGATAAGCTTGTCGGTGCGCTTGTTCTTGCGAGTCTTGTGACCCTTGGTCGGGACACCCCAGGGTGATACCGGGTGACGGCCACCGCTTGAACGGCCTTCACCACCACCATGCGGGTGATCTACCGGGTTCATCGCAACACCGCGAACTGTCGGACGCACACCTCTCCAACGCTTCGCACCGGCCTTGCCAAGTTGACGCAGGCTGTGCTCGGAATTGCCCACTTCACCCAAGGTCGCGCGGCATTCAGCCAGGATCTTGCGCATTTCGCCGGAGCGTAAACGCAGGGTGGCGTAATTACCTTCACGCGCTACGAGCTGAGCGCTGGTGCCGGCACTGCGAGCGATTTGCGCGCCCTTGCCCGGTTTGAGCTCGATGCAATGCACCGTGGAACCCAGCGGGATATTACGCAGCGGCAAGGCATTGCCTTTCTTGATGGCGGCGTTAACACCGGATTCCAGCTTGTCGCCTGCCACTACGCCCTTGGGCGCAATGATGTAACGACGCTCGCCATCGGCATACTTGAGCAGCGCAATGTTAGCACTACGGTTCGGGTCGTATTCCAGACGCTCAACGGTGGCGGGAATGCCATCCTTGATACGCTTGAAATCAACAATCCGATAGTGCTGACGGTGACCACCGCCCACGTGGCGGGTGGTGATGCGACCGTTGTTGTTACGGCCACCGGACTTGGACTGTTTTTCGAGCAACGGCGCATAAGCGCGGCCCTTGTACAGCCCATCGCCAACGATCTTGACGACGTGACGACGACCGGCGGATGTGGGTTTGGTCTTGACGATTGCCATTATCCGTACTCCTGCCCTTATTCGGCGCCAGAGAAGTCTTCGAGCGTTTCGCCCGCGGCCAGGGTCACATACGCCTTGCGGTAACCCTTGCGTTGGCCGATGCCGTTTGCAGTACGCTTGGTTTTACCCTTGACGTTCAATACCTGAACGCCACTGACCTTCTTGCCGAATAGAATTTCTACGGCTTTCTTGATCTCGGGCTTGGTGGCATCAGTTGCCACCTTGAAAACGTACTGGTTACGCTCGGCGGCCATCGCGGCCTTTTCGGTCACGTGTGGTCCAAGCAGAACCTTGAATACGCGTTCCTGGTTCATGCCAGCTTCTCCTCGAATTTACGTAGGGCGGAGACGGTGACCAGCACCTTGTCGAAGGCAACCAGGCTCACCGGGTCAGCTGCCGCAACATCCACCACATCTACATGGGGAAGGTTACGGGCGGCCAGATAGAGCGTCTCGTTGACGTCTTCAGTGACGATCAACACCTTTTCAAGGTTCAGCTCTTTCAGCTTGGCAGCAACCTGCTTGGTCTTGGGCGCATCAACTGTGAACTCTTCGATGACGACCAGACGCTCTTGACGCACCAGCTCAGACAGGATCGAACGCATTGCCGCACGGTACATCTTGCGATTGACCTTCTGGCTGTGATCCTGCGGACGTGCCGCGAAGGTCACGCCGCCGCTGCGCCACAGCGGAGAACGGATAGTGCCGGCACGTGCACGGCCGGTGCCCTTCTGACGCCACGGCTTCTTACCACCACCGCGAACATCAGAACGGTTTTTCTGGGCACGAGTCCCCTGACGGCCACCAGCCAAATAGGCGGTGACGACCTGGTGAACCAGTGCCTCGTTGAATTCTTTGCCAAAAGTGGCGTCGGCTACTTCAACGGTACCCGCGCCTGCAGCAAGATTCAGATTCATTGGTAATTATCCCCTTCAGCCTGCTTTCACGGCGCTGCGCACGATGACGTCACTACCGGTTGCTCCCGGTACGGCGCCTTTGATCAGCAACAGATTACGCTCGGCGTCAACACGGACGATTTCGAGGCTCTGAACGGTGCAGCGGACGTTGCCCATCTGACCGGCCATTTTCTTGCCCTTGAAAACGCGACCTGGTGTTTGACACATGCCGATGGAACCCGGCGCGCGATGCGACAGAGAGTTACCGTGGGTCATGTCCTGGGTACGGAAGTTCCAGCGCTTAACAGCACCCTGGAAACCTTTACCCTTGGAGGTGCCGGTCACGTCGACCATCTGACCAGCTTCGAAGAGGGATACAGTGAATTCGCCGCCCACCTGGGGAGTTTCGTCACCTTCTGTCAGGCGGAACTCCTTCAGCGAACGACCAGCCTCCACACCCGCCTTGGCAAATAGACCTGCCCTGGCTTTGGTAAGGTGCTTGGCTTTGCGGGAGCCAGTTGTTACCTGAACCGCGGCGTAACCATCGGATTCGACCGATTTCACGCAAGTGATGCGGTTAGGCTCAACTTCAATAACGGTTACAGGCACGGATGCGCCATCTTCGGTGAAGACACGAGTCATGCCCGCCTTCTTACCGACTAAACCGATAGTCATGTTCAGTCTCCTATAGTGTACGGGGCTGTCACCCGCTATGGCTGCCCTTTCCAGAGCATTCCACTAGCACATTGTATGGCGCCGTCTCGGCGTGGCGGCTGCTGCTTGGCGTACTGATGCCAGGCGCTGGGCCGCGAGTGTCTAGTGTGGTTAGTCGAGTTTGATTTGAACGTCTACGCCAGCGGCGAGATCGAGCTTCATCAATGCATCGACAGTCTTTTCAGTGGGTTCGACAATGTCGAGCACACGCTTATGAGTACGAATCTCATACTGATCACGCGCATCCTTGTTGACGTGCGGTGAAATCAGAATGGTAAAACGCTCGCGATTGGTCGGTAGCGGTATCGGACCACGAACCTGAGCACCAGTACGCTTGGCGGTTTCTACGATCTCCGCCGTGGACTGATCGATCAGGCGATGGTCGAATGCTTTCAACCGAATGCGAATCTTCTGGTTCTGCATTTGCCCTAAACTCCCATGGATGTTGACGGCGCGAGCCGTCTACCCACGCATTCAAAGGATGCGCATTATAGGCACGCCAGAAGTGAGTGTCAAACACTTCACTACCGGTGCGCAGAAAAGGGGGCTCAGCTGAGCCCCCTTGATCATTCAAGCAACGGTCTTACTTGATGATCTTGGCTACAACGCCCGCACCGACGGTACGACCGCCTTCACGAATAGCGAAGCGCAGACCATCATCCATAGCGATCGGAGCGATCAAGGTAACAACCATCTGAACGTTGTCACCCGGCATGACCATTTCCACGCCTTCCGGCAGTTCACAAGTACCGGTTACATCGGTGGTACGGAAGTAGAACTGCGGACGGTAGCCCTTGAAGAAAGGCGTATGACGACCACCTTCTTCCTTGGACAACACATAGACTTCAGCTTCGAAGACTGTGTGCGGATTGATGCTGCCCGGCTTGGCCAGAACCTGGCCACGCTCGACATCATCACGCTTGGTGCCGCGCAACAGGGCGCCAACGTTCTCACCCGCACGACCTTCGTCGAGCAGCTTGCGGAACATTTCGACACCGGTCACGACGGTTTTGGTGGTGTCGCGAATACCCACGATTTCCACTTCTTCACCGGCCTTGACTACACCGCGCTCAACACGACCGGTTACCACGGTACCGCGGCCGGAGATGGAGAACACGTCTTCGATCGGCATCAGGAACGGCTGGTCGATAGCACGCTCCGGCTCCGGAATGTAGTCATCCAGGGCCTTGATCAGATTGGCAACAGCGGTGGTGCCCATGCCATTCTCATCTTCACCATTCAGCGCCATCAGCGCGGAACCAGTGATGATCGGTGTGTCGTCACCCGGGAAGTCGTACTGATCGAGAAGCTCACGAACTTCCATTTCGACCAGCTCGAGCAGCTCTTCGTCATCGACCATGTCCGCCTTGTTCAGGAACACAACGATGTACGGTACGCCGACCTGGCGAGACAGCAGGATGTGCTCGCGCGTCTGCGGCATCGGGCCGTCAGCAGCGGAACAGACCAGGATAGCGCCGTCCATCTGGGCGGCACCGGTGATCATGTTCTTGACGTAGTCGGCGTGCCCCGGGCAGTCGACGTGCGCGTAGTGACGCGCCTCGGACTGGTACTCGACGTGAGAGGTAGCGATGGTGATACCGCGCTCACGCTCTTCCGGTGCGTTGTCGATGGCGTCGAACTCACTCCATTTGCCACCGAAAACTTCGGCGGAAACACGAGTCAGGGCCGCTGTCAGTGTCGTTTTACCGTGGTCAACGTGACCGATGGTACCGACGTTGACGTGCGGTTTGGAACGTTCAAATTTTTCCTTAGCCACTGCTATAACCTCTTTACGTTGCTAACGGTTAACCGTTTTGGTTGATGACGGCTTCTACGACGCTGGAGGGCGCCTCGTCGTACTTCGCGAACTCCATAGAGTAGCTCGCACGGCCCTGGGACTGAGAACGCAGGTCGGTTGCGTAACCGAACATCTCGCCCAGCGGCACCGTTGCGCGGATGACTTTACCAGCAGAGGAGTCATCCATGCCCTGCACCAGACCGCGACGACGGCTCAGGTCACCCATGACGTCACCCATAAATTCTTCGGGGGTCACGACCTCGACCTTCATCACCGGTTCCAGCAGCACGGCCTTGGCTTTCCTGGCACCTTCTTTGACCGCCATGGAAGAAGCAATCTTGAACGCGGTCTCGTTGGAGTCCACGTCATGGAAGGAACCATCGTACAGCGTGACCTTGACGTCGATCATCGGGTAACCCGCGATGACCCCGTTCTTCAGCTGCTCGTAAGCCCCTTTTTCAACAGCCGGGATGTATTCCTTGGGAACCACACCACCGACGATTTCGTTGACGAACTTGAAGAAGATTTCGTCCTCTCCCTCGCCTTTCTCGGCATAGGTAAGCGGTTCGATGCGCAGGTGCACGTGACCATACTGGCCGCGACCACCGGACTGACGAACGAACTTGCCTTCCTGCTCGATGCTACCGCGAATGGTTTCGCGGTAAGCAACCTGCGGCTTACCAATATTGGCTTCGACCTTGAACTCGCGACGCATACGGTCGACGAGGATATCCAGGTGCAGCTCACCCATACCGGAGATGATGGTCTGCCCGGTTTCTTCGTCGGTCTTGACCTGGAAGGAGGGGTCTTCCTGAGCGAGCTTGCCCAGCGCCACACCCATCTTTTCCTGGTCAGCCTTGGACTTCGGCTCGACGGCAACCGAGATCACCGGATCAGGGAATTCCATACGTTCAAGGACGATCTTGTGATTGATGTCACACAGCGTATCGCCGGTGGTGACATCTTTCATACCGATACAGGCGGCGATATCGCCGGCACGCACTTCCTTGATCTCTTCACGCGAGTTGGCATGCATCTGAACGATACGACCGACACGCTCTTTCTTGCTCTTGACCGAATTGAAGACGCCGTCGCCCGAGTTAAGCACCCCGGAATAGACGCGAATAAAGGTCAGAGTACCCACGAAGGGATCCGTGGCGATCTTGAACGCCAGGGCGGCAAATGGCGCCTCGTCGTTCGCTTCACGGGTCTCGATGGTGCCGTCCTTATCGTCCAGCTCACCTTCGATGGGCTTGACTTCGGTCGGCGACGGCATGTACTCAATCACGCCATCCAGAACGGCTTGCACGCCCTTGTTCTTGAAGGCGCTGCCGCAGGTCACCAGAACCACATCGTTGGCCAGAGTACGCGCACGCAGGCCGGACTTGATTTCCTCGACGGTCAGCTCTACGCCTTCTAGATACTTGTCCATCAGTTCATCAGTGCCTTCAGCGGCAGCTTCGACCATTTCTTCGCGGTACTTCTCAGCGGTGGCCTGAAGTTCGGCAGGAATATCGACCAGATCATAGGTCATACCCTTGTCGTCTTCATTCCAGAGAATACCCTTCATCTGGATCAGATCGATAACGCCCTTGAAGTCTTCTTCCGTGCCCCAGTTGATCTGGATCGGCACGGCCTTGGCACCGAGACGCTCCTTGAGCTGCTCGACAACCATGAAGAAGTCAGCACCGGTACGGTCCATCTTGTTGACGAACACCATGCGCGGCACTTCGTACTTGTTGGCCTGGCGCCATACCGTTTCGGTCTGCGGCTGCACGCCGGAGGAGCCACACAGCACCACCACGGCACCATCGAGCACGCGCAGGGAACGTTCGACTTCGATAGTGAAGTCAACGTGCCCAGGAGTGTCGATGATGTTAATGCGGTGCTCGGGGAACTGCTTGTTCATACCCTGCCAGAAACAGGTCGTTGCCGCGGAGGTGATAGTGATACCACGCTCCTGCTCCTGCTCCATCCAGTCCATGGTGGCAGCACCATCATGAACTTCACCGACCTTGTGGGAAAGGCCGGTATAAAACAGGACGCGCTCGGTCGTAGTGGTTTTACCAGCGTCGACGTGAGCAACGATCCCGATATTGCGATAACGGTCAAGTGGTGTCTTGCGAGCCACGGTGAAACTCCCGTTGGTTGGCGATGCGTTGTGAAGCGATGCGTTTCTAGTCAGCAGCCGTCATCGCCTGGCGATGACGGCAGAAGCAGATTCTCGACGCCTGCAGCTTGAAAAGCGCTGCATTTGGAAAATCGCTTTCATTAGAAACGCGACCCCTGAAAAACGCTGCTCTTAGAAACGATAGTGAGAGAAGGCCTTGTTGGCTTCCGCCATACGATGCACGTCTTCACGCTTCTTCACCGCAGAACCTTTACCTTCGGCGGCGTCGAGCATTTCACCTGCCAGACGCTGCACCATGGTCTTTTCACCGCGACGACGCGCCGCGTCCACCAGCCAACGCATGGCCAGAGCCTGACGGCGAGACGGACGCACTTCAACCGGCACCTGGTAAGTCGCACCGCCTACGCGGCGCGACTTCACTTCGACCATGGGCTGGATGGTTTCCAATGCCTTGTCGAAGATTTCCAGCGGCTCTTCCTTGCTGCGCTCGGCAACCTTGTCAAGCGCACCATAGACGATGCTTTCCGCGACTGATTTCTTGCCACTCACCATCAAATGGTTCATGAACTTTGCCAGGCGCTCACTTCCGAACTTAGGATCCGGGAGGATTTCGCGTTTGGCTACAATTCTTCTTCTAGGCATGATAAGCCCTCAATTAAGGATCCTTCAGGTAAACCCGGAACTTAGCGATAGCGCTTATGCTATGCCGCCCGACCTTACTCTTATCAGACCGTCATGTACGTAACGACGAGTTACCGGCATCAAGCGACGTTAACCGCTTGCCGCTGGCCATATATCATCAGGATTTCGGGCGTTTGGTACCGTACTTGGAACGGCCCTGCTTACGGCCCTGCACGCCAGAGGTATCCAAGGCGCCGCGCACGGTGTGATAGCGCACACCGGGCAAATCCTTGACCCTACCGCCGCGAATCAGAACCACGGAGTGTTCCTGAAGATTGTGACCTTCACCACCAATGTAGGAAGACACCTCGAAACCGTTGGTCAGGCGCACACGGCAAACCTTACGCAACGCCGAGTTCGGCTTCTTGGGGGTAGTGGTATATACGCGGGTGCAAACGCCGCGTTTTTGCGGGCAGGCCTGAAGCGCCGGGACATCACTCTTGGTGACAGGGCGCTTGCGCGGCTTGCGCACTAGCTGATTGATTGTTGCCATGGTGTGTAGCTGACTCCAATGGTTGCCTTGCCTTCTAGCAGATGCGGGCGTACCCACCCCACTGTTAAAGGCTGCGCATTCTAATGGCTGACGATACCGGTCGTCAAGCGTTGCCGGCAGGTTATATGCCGGCAACCAACGACCGTCAGGTCAGGGTTTATGCTTAAAGCGCTTCGTCGTCGGAGTCCAGCGCAGTCAACTGCGCTCCCAACTCCTGCTCCACCTCGGTAGCCGAGGGACGAATCTCCTGTTCGACGCCTTCGCGTCTGCGACGACGTTCGGCGTGGTGAGTCAAGCCGGTACCGGCCGGGATCAAACGTCCCACCACCACGTTTTCTTTCAGGCCACGCAAGTAATCGCGCTTGCCGGTGACTGCAGCTTCGGTCAGTACCCGCGTGGTTTCCTGGAACGAAGCCGCGGAAATGAACGACTCCGTGGCCAGGCTGGCCTTGGTGATACCCAACAGCATACGCTGATACTTGGCCGGAAATTTGTCTTCCTTTTCCAGGCGGGCATTCTGTTCCAGCACACGCACCAGTTCGGCTTGATCGCCGGTAATGAAGTCGGAATCACCGGAATCGGTAATCTCGACCTTGCGCAGCATCTGACGCACGATGACTTCGATGTGCTTGTCGTTAATGCCCACGCCCTGGAGACGATAAACTTCCTGAACCTCGGCGGTGATGTACTTGGCCAGTTCCGCAACCCCCAGCAGACGCAGAATATCGTGCGGGCTACTCGGGCCGTGGGAAATCACTTCGCCCTTCTCTACCGCTTCCCCTTCGAAGACCGCAATCTGACGCCACTTGGGAATCAGCAGTTCGAACGGATCACCGGATTCCGGGGTAATCGTCAAGCGACGCTTGCCCTTGGTTTCCTTGCCGAAGCTGATCACGCCGTCGATTTCGGCCAGAATAGCCGGTTCCTTGGGCTTACGCGCTTCAAACAGATCCGCCACACGCGGCAGACCACCGGTGATGTCCTTGTTGGCCGATGCTTCCACCGGAATACGCGCCACGACTTCACCCACACCGATGGTCGCGCCATTTTCGGTGGAGATGATGGAACGACCTGGCAGCAGGTACTGAACCGGCGTGTTGGAGCCGGATACCGACACGTATTCGCCGGCGCTGTCCTGCAGCATGATCATCGGGCGCTTGTCACGCCCAGCCATCGGCCGTGCCGCAGACTCGATCACTTCGATGGACGACAGACCGGTCATCTCATCGACGGTACGGTGCATGGTCACGCCTTCGTCAAGATCGATGTACTGTGCCCTACCTTCGACTTCGGCAATGATCGGGTGAGTGTGCGGGTCCCACTTGGCCACGGTCTGGCCGGCTTCGATGTAATCGCCGTCCTTCGCCGAAAGCTCGGCACCGTAGGGCAACTTATAATATTCGCGCTCGCGACCATGATCGTCGGCAACCGCCAAGGCGCTCGAACGAGAGACCACCACCAGCTTGCCGTCGCCACGCTCCACGTGCTTGATGTTGTGCAGACGCACCGTACCACCATGCTTGACCTGAACGCTATCCACCGCCGAGGAACGCGAGGCCGCGCCGCCGATGTGGAAGGTACGCATGGTCAGCTGAGTACCCGGCTCACCGATGGACTGTGCCGCAATGACACCCACCGATTCGCCGATATTGACCTGGTGGCCACGCGCCAGATCACGCCCGTAGCAGGACGCACAGACGCCGTGAGCGGTCTCACAGGTAATGGTGCTACGCACGATGATCTCATCGACACCCATGGTATCGAGCTCGGCGCACCATTTCTCATCGAGCAAGGTGCCGCGGGCGAGCAACACTTCCTGCGAAACCGGATCGATGACGTCTTGAGCAACCACACGCCCCAGCACACGCTGGGACAGCGGCACGATGATGTCGCCACCCTCGATGATCGGGTGCAGCGTCAAACCTTTATCGGTGCCACAGTCAATCTCGGTGATCACCAAGTCCTGAGCAACGTCAACCAAGCGACGCGTAAGGTAACCGGAGTTGGCCGTCTTGAGAGCGGTATCCGCCAAACCTTTACGCGCACCGTGTGTCGAGATGAAATACTGAAGTACGTTCAAACCTTCACGGAAGTTGGCCACGATCGGTGTTTCGATGATCGAGCCGTCAGGCTTGGCCATCAAGCCGCGCATACCCGCCAGCTGACGGATCTGGGCGGCAGAACCACGGGCGCCGGAGTCGGCCATGATAAACACGCTGTTGAACGAGTCCTGTTCGACTTCGTTGCCATCGCGGTCGATCACCGTTTCCTTGGAAATACCCGCCATCATCGCCTTGGCCACTTTATCGTTGGCCTTGGACCAGATATCGATGACCTTGTTGTACTTCTCACCGGCGGTCACCAGGCCAGAAGAGAACTGGTCTTCGATCTCTTTAACTTCTGCTTCGGCGGCGTCGACAATCTCGGTTTTCGCTTTCGGAATAACGAAGTCATTGACGCCGATGGAGGCACCCGACCAGGTTGCCAGACGAAAGCCGGTGTACATCAATTGGTCAGCGAAGATCACCGTCGGCTTGAGGCCGGCACGGCGATAGACTTCATTGATCAGTTTGGAGATGGCCTTCTTCTTCATCGGCTGATCGATCAGCGCGAAGGGCACACCTTCTGGCAGGATGCGGAACAGCATCGCACGACCCACTGTGGTGTCGTAGATGCGACGATGGTCAGTGCGCTCACCGGTCTCTTCGTCGACGTCCACTTCTTCCAGACGGACCTTGACCCGAGCGTGCAGCGAAACGTTCTGGGTGCCGAAAGCGCGCTCGACCTCATTGAGGTTCGAGAACACCATGCCCTCGCCCTTGGCGTTGATCTTTTCGCGGGTCATGTAATACAGACCCAAGACCACATCCTGGGACGGTACGATGATCGGCTCACCATTGGCCGGTGACAGCACGTTGTTAGTGGCCATCATCAGCGCCCGCGCTTCGAGCTGGGCTTCCAAGGTCAGCGGTACGTGGACCGCCATCTGGTCACCGTCGAAGTCGGCGTTATAGGCAGCACACACCAGCGGGTGCAGCTGGATCGCCTTGCCTTCGATCAACAGCGGCTCGAACGCCTGGATGCCCAGGCGGTGCAGCGTCGGTGCGCGGTTGAGCAGTACCGGGTGTTCACGGATAACATCGGCAAGGATGTCCCATACTTCCGGCAGCTCGCGCTCGACCATCTTCTTGGCGGCCTTGATCGTTGAGGCGTAGCCCAACGACTGCAGCTTGGAATAGATGAACGGCTTGAACAGCTCCAGCGCCATTTTCTTGGGCAGACCACACTGGTGCAGACGCAGGGTCGGACCCACGGTGATTACCGAGCGGCCGGAGTAATCGACACGCTTGCCCAGCAGGTTCTGACGGAAGCGCCCCTGCTTACCCTTGATCATGTCGGCGAGCGATTTCAGCGGGCGCTTGTTGGAACCGGTAATCGCACGACCGCGACGGCCGTTATCCAGCAGCGCATCGACCGCTTCCTGGAGCATGCGCTTCTCGTTGCGCACAATGATATCCGGCGCATTGAGATCGAGCAGACGCTTCAGGCGGTTGTTACGGTTGATCACACGACGATAAAGGTCGTTGAGATCCGAGGTCGCAAAGCGGCCGCCGTCCAGCGGTACCAGCGGACGCAGGTCCGGCGGCAGCACCGGCAGCACTTCCATGACCATCCACGCCGGCGCATTGCCGGAGTGGTAGAAAGCTTCCAAAAGCTTCAGGCGCTTGGAGAGCTTCTTGATCTTGGTTTCGGAATTGGTCTGCGGAATTTCTTCGCGCAAGTGATTGATCTCTTCTTCGAGATCGATGTCCTTGAGCAATTCCTGCACCGCTTCGGCACCCATGCGGGCATCGAAGTCGTCGCCGAATTCTTCCAGCGCTTCGAAGTACTGCTCGTCGTTGAGCAACTGACCACGCTCAAGCGTGGTCATGCCCGGGTCGATGACCACGAAGCTTTCGAAATACAGCACACGCTCGATGTCGCGCAGGGTCATGTCGAGGAACATGCCGATACGTGACGGCAGCGACTTCAGAAACCAGATGTGCGCAACCGGCGAGGCCAGCTCGATGTGCCCCATGCGCTCGCGGCGCACGGCGGCCTTGGTCACTTCAACGCCACACTTTTCGCAGATGATGCCACGATGCTTCATGCGCTTGTATTTGCCGCACAGGCATTCGTAGTCCTTCACCGGGCCGAAGATCTTGGCGCAGAACAGGCCGTCCCGCTCCGGCTTGAAGGTGCGGTAGTTGATGGTCTCAGGCTTCTTCACCTCGCCGAAGGACCAGGAGCGAATCATGTCCGGAGACGCCAGGGTAATCTTGATCGCGTCAAACTCTTCGGACTGAGACTGCGATTTGAGGACTTTCACCAAATCTTTCATTCGGAGGCTCCTAGCTCTCTAACTCGATATCGATGCCCAGCGAGCGGATTTCCTTCACCAACACATTGAAGGATTCCGGCATGCCTGCCTGCATGGTGTGATCGCCGTCCACGATGTTCTTGTACATCTTGGTGCGACCTTCCACATCATCGGACTTGACCGTGAGCATTTCTTGAAGCGTATAGGCCGCACCGTAAGCTTCCAGTGCCCAGACCTCCATCTCACCGAAGCGCTGACCACCAAACTGTGCCTTACCACCCAGCGGCTGCTGCGTTACCAGCGAATAAGAGCCGGTGGAACGGGCGTGCATCTTGTCATCGACCAGGTGGTTGAGCTTGAGCATGTACATGTAGCCCACTGTCACCGGACGGTCAAAGAGATCCCCGCTACGCCCGTCGTAAAGTGCCATTTGCCCGGATTCCGGCAGATCGGCAAGCTTCAACAGGTGTTTGATCTCGTGTTCCTTGGCACCGTCAAATACCGGCGTGGCCATGGGAACACCGCCTTTCAAGTTCTTGGCCAGGGCGATGATTTCGTCGTCGGTCAGCGAATCCAGATCTTCGATCCGCGTTCCCGGCGTGTTGTAGACCTGCCCCAGGAAGTCACGAATTTCGGCGACCTGCTGACCACGTGCATCACGCAGCATGGCGTCGATTTTCATGCCCAACCCACGTGCGGCCATGCCCAGGTGAGTCTCGAGAATCTGACCCACGTTCATACGTGACGGTACACCCAAGGGGTTGAGGACCACGTCGACCGGCTCACCGTTATCGTCGAACGGCATGTCTTCGATCGGCATGATGGCCGAGATGACACCCTTGTTACCGTGACGGCCGGCCATCTTGTCGCCCGGCTGAATACGACGCTTGACCGCCATATACACCTTGACGATCTTGAGCACGCCCGGTGCGAGATCATCGCCCTGGGTCAGCTTGCGCTTCTTGTCTTCGAAGCGCTCGTCCATTTCCTTGCGACGATTTTCTAGCTGCTCGTCAGCCTGAGCCAGCAGCTCATTGAACGCTTCATCCTGGAGGCGCAACTTGAACCACTGCTGGCGCGGCAGTTCGTCCAGATACTCATCGGTAAGCACGTCGCCTTTGCCAAGCGCAGGACCACCGTTGACCACCTGGCCTTCCAGGGTACGCTTGAGACGCTCGAACGTCGCATCTTCAGCAATACGGTAGGTTTCCTGGAGATCCTTGCGCACTTCATCGAGCTGCATGCGTTCGATAACAAGCGCGCGGGAATCCTTTTCCACCCCATCACGAGTGAAGACCTGGACATCGATGATGGTGCCCTTGATGCCGGTCGGAGCGCGCAGTGAGGTATCTTTCACATCACTCGCCTTCTCACCGAAGATGGCACGCAACAACTTTTCTTCCGGTGTCAGCTGGGTTTCACCCTTGGGCGTCACCTTACCGACCAGAATATCCCCGGGGCCGACTTCAGCACCGATATACACCACGCCCGCTTCATCCAGTTTGGATAGCGCCGACTCGCCCACGTTGGGAATATCGGCGGTGATTTCTTCAGAGCCCAACTTGGTGTCCCGCGACACGCAGGTCAGCTCCTGGATATGGATGGTAGTGAAGCGGTCTTCCTGGACCACCCGCTCGGAAAGCAGGATGGAATCCTCGAAGTTGTAGCCGTTCCAGGGCATGAAGGCCATGCGCATGTTCTGGCCCAGGGCCAGATCGCCCATGTCGATAGACGGACCATCGGCCAGAATATCGTCACGTGCCACTACATCACCGGGGCGCACGATGGGGCGCTGGTTCATGCAGGTGTTCTGGTTGGAACGGGTGTACTTGGTCAGGTTGTAGATATCCACCCCGGCTTCACCGCCGATGATTTCATCTTCGTTGACCCGTACCACAACCCGGCGCGCATCCACCGAGTCGATCACCCCGCCACGCCGTGCCACGGCGCAGACGCCGGAGTCACGCGCCACGAAACGTTCCATGCCGGTACCCACCAACGGCTTCTCGGCACGCAGGGTCGGCACCGCCTGACGCTGCATGTTGGAACCCATCAGGGCACGGTTGGCGTCATCGTGCTCGAGGAACGGAATCAGGGCCGCGGCTACGGATACCACCTGGCGCGGCGACACATCCATCAGCGTGACCTGCTCGGGACGCATGAAGGTGGTTTCACCCTTATGACGCACCTGCACCAGATCATCGCTGAGCTTGCCGGATTCATCCACGGCAGCCGATGCCTGAGCGATGACGTAATCACCTTCCTCGATTGCCGAGAGATGGACGATTTCATCGTTCAGCTGGCGGTCTATCACCTTGCGGTACGGCGTCTCGAGGAAGCCGTAGCTGTTGGTGTGACTATAGGTGGCCAGAGAGTTGATCAGGCCGATGTTCGGCCCTTCCGGTGTTTCGATCGGGCATAGACGGCCGTAGTGCGTGGCGTGAACGTCACGCACTTCGAAGCCGGCACGTTCACGGGTCAAACCACCCGGGCCAAGCGCCGAGACACGCCGTTTGTGCGTCACCTCGGAAAGCGGATTGTTCTGGTCCATGAACTGCGAGAGCTGACTGGAACCGAAGAACTCCTTGACCGCCGCCGCCACCGGCTTGGCATTGATCAAATCCTGCGGCATCAGGCCTTCGCTCTCGGCCATCGAGAGGCGCTCCTTGACCGCACGCTCGACACGTACCAAGCCCACGCGGAACTGGTTTTCGGCCATTTCGCCGACACAGCGAATACGACGGTTGCCCAGATGGTCGATATCGTCGACATTGCCGAAGCCGTTACGGATGCTGATCAATTCCTTGAGCACATCCAGAATATCGCGACGGTCGAGCACACCGGAACCGGTATCGGTATCGCGGCGCAGGCGACGATTGAACTTCATGCGTCCAACGCCCGACAGGTCGTAACGATCTTCAGTAAAGAACAGGTTGTGGAACAGCGTTTCGGCGGCTTCCTTGGTAGGCGGCTCGCCGGGACGCATCATGCGATAAATCTCCACCAACGCTTCAAGTGCTGAGTTGGTGGTGTCCAGCTTGAGGGTATCGGAGATGAACGAACCGCAATCCAGATCGTTGGTGTACAACGTTTCCAGTTGGGTAATCTTCGCCTGACCCAGACGCTCCAGCAATTCCGGGGTGATTTCGGTATTACATGGGCAGATCAGCTCACCGGTGCTGGGGTCTACCTGATCCTTGGCCAACGTTTTGCCGAACAGGTACTCCATCGGCACGTTCAGGCGCTCAAGGCCAGTTTTTTCCAACTGGCGGATATGCTTCTGGGTGATACGTCGACCTTCTTCGACAATCACGTTGCCATCGGCATCCTGAATATCGAAGGTGGCAGTTTCACCGCGCAGGCGCGAAGGCACCAGCACGACAGAGAAACCGGATTTCTCCACATGGAAGATGCTGGTTTCGAAGAATTCTCCGAGAATTTCCTCGGTGCTCATTCCCAGGGCACGCATCAGTACGCTTGCCGGCAGCTTGCGGCGACGGTCGATACGCACAAAAACGTTGTCTTTGGGATCGAATTCGAAGTCCAGCCAGGAGCCACGGTAAGGAATCACTCGAGCGGAGTATAAAAGCTTCCCCGAGGAGTGGCTCTTGCCCTTGTCGTGATCAAAGAACACACCGGGCGAGCGGTGCAGCTGGGAAACGATGACACGCTCGGTACCATTGATTACAAAGGTGCCGTTCTCGGTCATCAGGGGCATTTCCCCCATGTAGACTTCCTGCTCCTTGATATCCTTGATCGCCTTGTTGGAAGAGTCGCGATCGTAGATGATCAAACGAACCTTCACGCGCAGCGGTGCCGAATAAGTCACGCCGCGCAACTGGCATTCCTTGACATCGAATGCTGGCGTACCAAAGCGATAGCTGACATATTCCAGCCCTGCGCTACCGGAGAAGCTCTCGATCGGGAACACGGATTTGAACGCCGCGTGCAGGCCAATTTCATGGCGCTCGTCGGGCGAACGATCCTGCTGGAGAAAGTCGTAATAGGAATCAAGCTGGATCGCCAGCAAGTAAGGCACATCCATCACTTGGGGCAGTTTGCCGAAATCCTTGCGGATGCGTTTTTTCTCAGTATATGAGTAAGCCATCTGTATTCCCCAGCTTGTTCACCATGGGTGACCGATGCGTAGTCATCGCTGCCCGGCGGGCTTCGTCAGGCACTGACGGCAAGCTCCCTGTGGGGCAGCTCGCCGTCGTAATTCTTGAACGATATATCTTTAACAACAGAAAAAGGCCGACAGCGGGATTTCCCGCCGCCAGCCGTGGAAGCTTACGCAGCGCGTGAAGCCGTGAGCACAATAATTACTTGAGCTCGACGGTCGCGCCGGCGTCTTCCAGTTTCTTCTTGGCTTCTTCAGCGTCATCCTTGGACATGGCTTCCTTGATGGTAGCCGGTGCGCCGTCAACGGCACCCTTGGCTTCCTTCAGGCCCAGACCAGTGATTTCGCGAACAGCCTTGATCACGTTGACTTTCTTGTCACCGGTAGCGGTCAGCACCAGGTCGAATTCAGTCTGTTCTTCTTCAACAGCAGCTTCGCCACCCGGGCCTGCAACCACGGCCGCAGCGGCAGAAACGCCGAACTTCTCTTCCATTGCCTCGATCAGCTCGACAACTTCCATTACGGACATGTCGGCAACAGCGGTAATGATATCGTCTTTGGTCAGTGCCATTTTCATTTCCTAAACTTTGCGGGAGTTTCGACAACGCGAAAACTCAAGGATTCAATGTTCGGCTCGGGCGGTTCAAAACCACCCACGCAGGTACCGATTTAAGCGGCTGCTTCCTGCTTCTGGTCGCGCAAGGCGGCCAAGGTCCGAACCAGCTTGCCGGCGGAGGCTTCTTTCATTACCGACATCAGCTTGGCGATAGCTTCATCGTACGTCGGCAGTGTTGCCAGACGGTCAATGTCGCTTGCCGGGATCAGCTCGCCTTCGTAGGCCAGCGCCTTGACTTCGAAGCTCTTCTCATCCTTGGAGAATTCCTTGAACAAACGAGCGGCAGCGCCCGGATGATCAGTGGAAAACGCCAACAGAGTCGGGCCCACGAAGCTATCGTTCAGGCATTCCCACTGGGTGCCTGACAGGGCGCGGCGTGCCAGGGTGTTGCGCACAACACGGATCTGGACACCATTCTCACGGGCCTGCTTGCGCAGGTCGGTCATCTTGCCGACCGTAACACCACGAGAATCGGCAACTACGACGGAGAGAGCGCCCTTGGCCGCTTCACTGACCTCGGCAACAATTGCTTTCTTGCCTTCAAGTGCTAGTGGCACAATGATCACTCCTTCGTGCCGGAACCTTGGTAGGAAGGCTCCGGTGGTTACCATCTCTTCCCGCCTGTGCTGTGGCGTCGTACGCGTACCGCACACACCGACGGGAAGCCTTGGGGATGGTGCCCACCAGCCTTGGCTAACTGGAGGCGACACCATCTGCGCAGGCGCCTGGGGCGATTAAGCCGCTCGTTCAAAACGAAGAGCGGCACCTGCGGTCTTTGACGGCGCCCCGAACGAATGGCACGGGGACCGCAAAGTTATTGCCTGTTACTCGACCCAGCCTGATTTACACCAGTGCGGAATGGTCGAGGGTCAAACCCGGGCCCATGGTAGAGGACAGGGTCACTTTCTGGAGATAAATACCTTTGGACGTGCTCGGCTTGAGACGCTTCAGGTCGGCAACCAGCGCTTCCAGGTTGCCCTGGATGGCGGCGGCGTCAAAGTCGACCTTGCCCAATGTGGTATGAATGATGCCGTTCTTGTCGGTACGGAAACGCACCTGACCCGCTTTGGCATTCTTCACCGCGGTGGCGACATCTGGGGTCACGGTACCGACCTTGGGGTTCGGCATCAGACCGCGCGGACCGAGGATCTGGCCCAGCTGGCCAACCACACGCATGGCGTCCGGCGAGGCGATAACCACGTCGAAGTCCATCACGCCTTTCTTGACCTGGTCAGCCAGGTCTTCCATGCCCACGATGTCGGCACCGGCTTCTTTCGCGGCGTCGGCATTGGCACCCTGGGTAAAGACGGCAACGCGCACGTCCTTGCCAGTACCATTGGGCATGACGGTGGCGCCACGCACGACCTGGTCGGATTTACGCGGGTCAACACCCAGGTTGATCGCGACATCCAGAGATTCATTGAACTTGACAGTGGACAGAGCGCTGAGCAGTGCCACGGCCTCTTCCAGCGGATAGGCCTTGTTAGTATCGACCTTTTCCTTGATCAGCTGGGCGCGCTTGGATAATTTAGCCATGATCAGAGACCCTCCACGTTAAGGCCCATACTGCGGGCACTACCAGCAATGGTACGCACTGCGGCGTCGAGGTTGCCAGCCGTCATATCCGGCTCTTTGGTCTTGGCGATCTCTTCGAGCTGCTCGCGAGTCACGGTACCGACCTTCTTCTTGTTCGGCTCACCGGAGCCAGACTTGATGCCGGCAGCTTTTTTCAGCAGCACGGCAGCAGGCGGGGTCTTGGTGACGAACGTGAAGCTACGGTCGGAATACACGGTAATCACGACAGGCGTCGGCAAGCCCGGCTCAATTTCTTGAGTCGCGGCATTGAACGCCTTGCAGAATTCCATGATGTTGACACCGTGCTGACCGAGGGCGGGACCTACGGGCGGACTCGGGTTGGCTTTACCGGCTGCAACTTGCAGCTTGATATAAGCCTTTACTTTCTTGGCCATCGTTATGCTCCAGTTGGGTTCAAGCGCCTTGCGGCTCCCCGGTAACATCGGGCCGGCATCGGTTGCCGACCCTCCATGAATTGAGTGCTACTGAACAAACTATTTTCGAACAAACTATCTTTACGGACTACTTCTTACTTACGGGCCATTTCTTGCTGACTACTCTTTTTCCACCTGGGCGAACTCGAGCTCGACAGGTGTTGAGCGACCAAATATCAGCACGCTGACATGCAGACGGCTCTTCTCATAGTTGACTTCTTCCACCACACCATTGAAATCCGCGAACGGCCCATCGGTGACACGCACCGACTGACCCGGCTCGAACATGGTCTTTGGTCGCGGCTTGTCGACGCCTTCCTTGACACGATGCAGGATAGCGTCGGCTTCTTTTTGCGTGATAGGTGCCGGCTTTTCCTTGGTGCCACCGATAAAGCCCATGACACGTGGCGTTTCATTGACTAGGTGCCAGGTCTCATCGTCCATTTCCATCTCGATCAAAACATAGCCGGGATAGAATTTACGTTCACTCTTGCGGCGTTTGCCGTCACGCATTTCAACGACTTCTTCGGTCGGCACCAGGATCTCGCCAAAGCGGTCTTCCATGGCGTACATCTTCACGCGCTCGATCAATGAGCGCATGACGTGCTTTTCAAAACCGGAATAAGCGTGAATGACGTACCAACGCTTGGACATGAAAACTCCTAACCAATGACGCCGGACATTGCCCAGCCAAGAAGGGTATCGATCAACCACAGCATCAAACCGACCACCAATACGGCGACCAATACGATAGCAGTGGTCTGCACGGTTTCCGCCCGGGTCGGCCAGATGACGCGCTGAATCTCTTTCTTGGCGCTTACCGCCAGCTCGACAAGGTCACGCCCTTTGGTCGTGGTAAGCGCAATTAACCCAGCGCCCGCACACAGCACAACAACACCCAACACTCGGTAGAGCAGGGCGACATCGGCAAAGTACGTATTACCTACGACGGCTACCACAAGAAGAGTCGCAACTACCGCCCACTTGAGCCCGTCGCGGCGCGGCTGCTGCACCTCGGCGTTATGTTTCATGAAAACGAGACTCCTCAGGGTACGGCAATCGAATAAGGAATTCTTTGAAGATTTAAGTCTTGAAGCTCTACCAATCTGGGGAAGATTGGCAGGCCAGGAGGGAATCGAACCCCCAACCTGCGGTTTTGGAGACCGCTGCTCTGCCAATTGAGCTACTGGCCTGTATTTTTACCGCTAACATCATTCATCTATCGCTAGCACTGACTGCGCTTGCTATCTTTGCGAAAGCCTACACAATAGCGGGCGCCATTGTAGCGAGCAAAAAACCGCCTGGCAACCCCTTTCCTCGCTGCTTTTCATGATTACGACCAGATTGCCAGCCGACACACATTCAAAAAGCAGTAAAGACAAAAAAGGCGAGCTTCGCTCGCCTTTTTGCAATATGGAGCTCATGGACGGATTTGAACCGTCGACCTCACCCTTACCAAGGGTGTGCTCTACCCCTGAGCTACATGAGCACAACTTAACTGGAGCGGGCAGCGGGAATCGAACCCGCACCATCAGCTTGGAAGGCTGAGGTTCTACCGTTGAACTATGCCCGCATAACCGCATCTGCAAGAAGTGAGCTTAACACACCACACCCTACGCAAACTCTTTTAGCTGACGGAAGCCCAATGGGCAACGCCCGCTTACCGGTTTCTTTCGAGACACTGACGCGAATCACTGCCTTTCAATCTGGTGGAGGGAGAAGGATTCGAACCTTCGAAGCTTTCGCGGCAGATTTACAGTCTGCTCCCTTTGGCCACTCGGGAATCCCTCCAGCTGTGGCGGCACATTATGCCAGCCCCGAAATTCCTGTCAAGCGATACCTGCTTTTAGCTTGATTTTATTCGACAATTCTAACCTGAAACGAAAACGGGTTGTCTTGCCGAGCACCTCGGAACGCGCTGCATTCTTTCAAAGCAGCATTGAAAATGCAAGACCTGCGTGAATTTTTTCCAACGACACCGGCTTGACCACCTTGGGAGCACCGGCCATTTTCCCCGCCCGCTCCGCGAGCGTCAGTGGAAAAGAGGCTTCAAGCCCGCCATAAACCATATCCGGCCAGACAGCATGGGGCACCTGCACACCGCGTGAAATAACCCGCGCATCACCACCGGTAAGCAGCATAGGAAGCGCCACGCCATGCTGGTCGCACACTTCGCAATAGATCCGGTTGATAGCGCTCACCGCCGCCATGTAGATGCCGTGGTTGACGGCTTCAACGGTACGACGACCAGGCTCAAGCAATTCTTCGGCTTCGCTGTCGGGATCGATGGCAACGTTGCGGGTACCCAACTTCAGGCTTTCCTTCATCAAGCGCAACCCCGGAAGGATGTACCCTCCCAGATGTATGCCACCGGGCAGCACGAAATCAACGGTAATCGCACTACCGCAATCTACCGCGCAGCAACCTCCCGCCAATTGATAACCTGCCAATGCGCCCATCCACCGGTCGACGCCCAGTTTGCCCGGCTCCTCATAACCATTTAGCACCCCGAGCGCTTCTGCGGTGGAGCGCGCCACATGCACGGCACCTACTCGATGGCGCAACAACTTGACCGTATCATCGAGCACGGCGGCGCGCGCCACGCTTGAGATACGCACCGCCTCGACGACATCCAAGTCGGGAATGTCCGCCCCCGGTCGCCACTCCTCACGGGTCCACACCGCCCCCCGGGAACGTATCTCACTGCTATCGGCATCCTTGAGACGCCATTTCGACAAGGTATTTCCGATATCCAGATCAAGTATCATAAGGCGCCACGCACGCTGATCTCACCGCCCGCCAGGCGTCTTTCTCGCCCTCCTTCATTGACCCAGAGGTTACCGGTCTCATCCACGTCTCCGGCTACCGCCTCGGTCACTTGCGCTCCCTGAATCACTTTCACCGGCACGTCGGCGTAGGCGTGACGCTGATTCCATGCTTGTTGCCAGCCGGCAAAGCCCGACGCCTCAAAGTCAGCCAACAACGCCAGCAATGCCGCCAGCACCTCGGCCGCCAGCTGGTTGCGCGAAAGCATCGGCAGATGATCATGCAAGGCCGTTACAGGCTGCTCGATACTCGCCCGTAGCGATTCGGGCAATGAAAGGTTCATGCCCATTCCCACCACCACCTCGCAGGGGCCGGCGGCATCCCCGACCACCTCGATCAAGATACCCGCCAGCTTGGCCAGACGCCCTTCGGCGTCGGGCAAGAGCACATCATTGGGCCACTTCAACTTAGGGAAAACCCCATGACTTTCCAGCACCTGGGCAACGGCCACACCCACCGCCAGGCTCAAGCCTTCAAGCGCCGTCACGCCGCCTTCAAAGCGCCACCCCAGCGAAAGCATCAGGCTTTGCCCCCAAGGAGTCGTCCAGGCTCGTCCACGCCGGCCACGCCCAGCGGTCTGCCATTCCACCAGGCAGACTTCGCCGTGCCCTGCGCCCTGGGTGAAGCGCTGGCGAAGGTATTCGTTGCTTGACGGCAACTGGTCTTCCACGAACAGGCGCACTAGATGACGACGCGCCTCGGATGGCAGGCGCGACACGATATCGGCACCCTCCAGCGGCTCCAGCCGCTGCACCAACGAATAGCCCCGACCCTTGACGGCCTGCAACTCGATACCCAACCCCTCGAGTTTTTTCAATTGTTTCCATACCGCGGCGCGGGAAATGCCGAGTGCCTCACCCAGCTGCTCGCCGGAATGGACCTTGCCATCACTCAACAAGCGCATCAGGTTACCGATGGTCATGCTCTTGCCCCAGCTGGGAAAAATGCCATTCTAGCGGATGCGGCTCTACACCGAAAACATTCCCGCCTAATGGACGAAAAGCCACCCGCGAGCGCTGCCGGTAATGGCGCGAGATAAGGAATCCTGCGGCGAGCAATATCAGCCACGGCCAGGTCATGCTAGAATACCCGCTGGACGCAAGCCCCGAGCCAAGGCGGTCGGCATCTGCCCAACCTTGCGCCCCGCATTTTCCGACCCGTGGACGAACGGGTGTTCACAAGAGTTATCTCCCAGCATGCAAAATCAGCAAAATCCTAGCGCAGTCAATAACCTGCGCAATGTCGCCATTATTGCTCACGTTGACCACGGCAAGACCACTCTGGTCGATAAACTCCTGAGCCAGTCCGGCACGCTTGACCGCAAAGCCGAAGGCCAGGAGCGCGTCATGGACTCCAGTGATCAGGAGAAAGAGCGCGGCATTACCATTCTGGCCAAGAACACTGCCATTCAATGGCAGGACCAATCCGGCCAGGATTACCACATCAATATCGTCGATACGCCGGGACACGCCGATTTCGGTGGTGAAGTCGAGCGCGTGATGTCGATGGTCGACTCCGTGCTGCTATTGGTCGATGCGGTCGATGGCCCCATGCCGCAGACTCGCTTCGTGACCCAGAAGGCCTTCGCTCAAGGGCTGAAGCCAATCGTGGTGGTCAACAAGATCGACCGTCCCGGCGCTCGGCCCGACTGGGTCATCGACCAGATTTTCGACCTGTTCGATAACCTCGGCGCGACCGATGAGCAGCTCGATTTTCCGATCATCTATTGCTCGGCGCTGAATGGCGTTGCCGGCATGGACCCGGAAGAACTGGCCGACGACATGACACCGATGCTTCAGTCCATCGTCGACATCGTCGAGCCGCCCAAGGTTGAACTCGACGGCCCCTTCCAGATGCAGATCTCGGCGCTGGACTACAACAGCTATGTCGGCGTTATCGGCCTGGGCCGCATCAAGCGCGGCGCGGTCAAGCCCAACCAGCAGATCAGCGTGATCGGCGTGGATGGCAAGGTGCGCAAGGGCAAGATCGGTCAGGTGATGACTCACATGGGCCTG
This sequence comes from Vreelandella rituensis, assembly GCF_003336665.1. Lineage (GTDB taxonomy): Bacteria > Pseudomonadota > Gammaproteobacteria > Pseudomonadales > Halomonadaceae > Vreelandella > Vreelandella rituensis. The sequence goes on from NZ_QPIJ01000006.1 coordinate 68,082, forward strand.
GAGCGCGTGCAGACCAACGAGGCTACCGCCGGCGATATCGTCTGCGTGACTGGCATCGACGACCTCTCCATCTCCGATACGTTGTGCGACCCGTCCAGGGTCGAGGCATTGCCGCCACTATCGGTGGATGAACCCACCGTCTCCATGTCCTTCCAGGTCAATGATTCTCCGTTCGCGGGCAAGGATGGCAAATTCGTCACCAGCCGCAACATCAAGGATCGTCTCGACCAGGAACTGATCCACAACGTGGCGCTGCGTGTCGAGCAAGGCGAAACCCCGGAGAAATTCAAGGTATCCGGCCGTGGTGAGCTGCACCTTTCGGTGTTGATCGAAACCATGCGTCGTGAAGGCTTCGAGCTTGCCGTGGGCCGCCCCGAAGTGATCATCAGAGAGATCGACGGCGAGAAGCAGGAGCCGTACGAAGAGGTGATCATCGATTGCGAAGAACAGCACCAGGGCGCGATCATGGAAGAGCTGGGTTATCGCAAGGGTGAGATGACCAACATGCACCCGGACGGCAAGGGCCGTGTGCGCCTGGACTTCATCATCCCGGCACGCGGCTTGATCGGCTTTCGCGGCCAGTTCCTGACCTTGACCTCCGGTACCGGCATCCTCACCAGTCGCTTCGACCACTACGGCGAGCTCAAGCCCGATGCCTCCATCGAACGTCGCAACGGCGTGCTGGTGTCGATGGTCGACGGCAAGGCGTTGGCCTATGCGCTGTTTGCGCTTCAGGAACGCGGCAAGCTGATCATCGATCACGCTACCGAAGTTTATGAAGGCATGCTGATCGGGATCAGCAACCGTGCCAATGACATGGTCGTCAACCCGACCAAGGGCAAGAAGCTCGACAACATGCGCTCCACGGGTAACGACGAAAACATCGTCCTGACCCCGCCGGTGAAGTTCAGCCTGGAACAAGCCATTGAGTTTCTTGACACCGATGAGCTGGTCGAGGTGACACCGCACCATATCCGGCTGCGCAAGAAGCTACTCAAGGAAAACGAGCGCAAGCGTTCCAGCAAGAAATAAGCGATACGCTTCCTCAGTGTACCAATCGGGCCCGCCATGTGCGGGCCCGATTGGTATGCGCTCATCCTGGCCTCACAGCCTCAAGCCACATTAGTAAGCACCATCGGCCAACGCAGCCTTAACGCTAGGCGACTGGAAAACCGACGGCTTGTGACGCACAGTGTCGACATCGTTTCAGCTAACCTGCCAAGTATGTTTGCATGCCTCCCCTTTTCAAGCCATCGATACGGATTCTGACTCATGAGTGGTCACAACGTCTGGACACATAAAGGCACCTTCCTGTTGGCTGCGGTCGGCTCGGCGGTAGGCCTGGGTAACCTTTGGCGGTTTCCTTACCTCACCGGTGAAAATGGCGGTGGCGCCTTTATTCTGGTGTATGCAGTGACTATCTTCGCCGTGGGCATTCCCATCTTGATCGCTGAAATCATGCTTGGGCGGGCCAGTCGGCAAAGCCCGATCATGGGCATGCGCCACCTGACCAAGACTCACAACACCTCGAGAGCTTGGGAAACGATTGGCTGGCTGGGTGCTGTCTCGGCATTTCTGATCTTGAGTTTCTACTCGGTGATCGCCGGCTGGGCAATCCATTACACCTGGCTGATGCTGACCGGCTCGCTGGTCGGCGCCGATGCGCAGGCCATTAGCGATGGTTTCGACGCCCTGCTCGCCTCACCGGGCCTTTTGACGCTTTATCACACCTTGTTCATTATCGCCTCCGGTCTGATCGTGGGCATGGGCATCCATAGGGGCATCGAGTCCGGCCTGCGCATCATCATGCCGGCCCTGTTCGCCATCTTGCTGCTGGTGCTGGCGTATAGCGTGATGCACGGCGATATCGCCGCGGCGGCAAGTTTCCTGTTCACCTTCAACCTTGCTGAATTGAGCCTGGAAGGCTGGTTGCAGGCCGTGGGGCAATCGTTTTTCACCCTGAGCCTGGGGATGGGTGCGATCATGGCGTATGGCGCTTACATGTCCAGCACCGCCTCTCTCACGCGTACCGCGATTGCCGTGGCCGCTGTGGATACCGCCGTGGCCATGGTCGCCGGGCTTGCCATCTTCTCACTGGTATTCGGCGCGGGGTTGGAAACCGGCCAAGGACCGGGGCTGATGTTCGTGACGCTGCCCCTGGCCTTTGCCGAAATGCCTTTGGGCGGATTGGTGGGAGGGGTGTTCTTCATTCTGGTGCTGGGCGCGGCGATCAGCTCCTCGATATCGCTGATCGAACCGGTAGCGGCCTTTCTGGTAGAGCGTTTCGACATGACGCGCCCTCAGGCCGTCACCCTGATGGTGATTGCCAGCTGGGCACTGGGGCTGCTCACCGTGGTCAGTTTCAACATCTATGCCGAAGGCACCATCTTCCATACCCTGTTCGGGCGCAGCGCCTTTGATTTCATCGAGCTGCTGACCAATATCTTCATGCCTCTGGGCGGGATATTGATTGCACTGTTCGCTGGTTGGGCGCTGACCCACTCCGAGGTGATGAAGGAAATGCGCACCAACGAAACCTGGTTCAGCATCTGGCGCTTTCTGGTGCGCTTCATTGCGCCAGCAGCGGTGGCGTTCGTCTTCCTGCGCACCATCCCACAAGTCGACGGCTACCTGATTCCAGCTATAGGGGCAGTGCTACTTGTCGGTGCCTTTGCCGCCGGGCGCACCTTTCTGATGGAAAACAGTCAGGAAAAATAACACTAACGCCTGAGGCAGCCTGCCAAGGCCTGACAGGAATTGCTCATGACAGCCATCATTGACGTCCGACACATCAACAAGGCATTCGGTGGGATGCAGGTCATCAACGACTGCTCGATCCATGTCGAAGAAGGCTCTATCACCGGCATGATCGGCCCCAATGGGGCCGGCAAGTCAACCTTGTTCAATCTTATTGCCGGTGCCTTGGCGCCGGACAGTGGCCAAGTATTTTTCAACGGTGAAGATATCACCACACTCAGCCCCAACCAGCGTTTTCAAAAGGGGCTGCTGCGTACCTTTCAGATCGCTCATGAGTTCAGCCATATGAGCGCCCTGGAAAATTTGATGATGGTACCCCCTGATCAAGCCGGTGAAAGCTTGTTCAATGCCTGGTTCAAGCCTGCCCGTGTTCGCGAGGAGGAAACTAAGGTGCGGCGTCGGGCGCTCGAGGTGATCGATTTCATCGGCTTGCACCATGTGCGCAACGAGCTTGCGGGCAACCTCTCCGGCGGTCAAAAAAAGCTTCTCGAGTTGGGGCGCACCATGATGACCGACGCCAAGGTGGTGCTGCTGGATGAAATCGCCGCCGGGGTCAACCGCACTCTCCTGGGTGATTTGGTCGGCAATATCGAGCGCCTCAATCGAGAAATGGGGTATACGTTCCTGGTCATTGAACACGACATGGATATGATCGCCCGGTTATGCGATCCGGTGATCGTCCTGGCACAGGGCAGCGTCATGGTGGAAGGCAGTATCGAGGAGATACAGAACAACCCGGCCGTGATAGAAGCCTATTTCGGCGCAGGCGCCGCTTGACGGCTCGTACTTGAAAATAAATCGGACATAAAAACAAACCGTACTTAAAAAATTGCACTTAAAATGTACTTAAAAACTGCACTTAAAAACCGTAATTAAAAACAAGTTCAAGCTCATTGCCTGGGAACCACCATGCCATTACTCGAGGCACGTGACGTGCACGGCGGCTATGGCGGCATGAATATCCTCAACGGGATCAACATGACGCTTGAAGCCGATGAAGTCGGGGTCATCGTCGGCCCCAACGGGGCCGGGAAATCGACCATGCTCAAGGCGATTTTCGGCCTGCTCCTCGTCAATCAAGGCGAGATATTGTTACGTGGCGAGCCGATCCATAACCTGCCGCCCAATAAACTGGTGCAGAAAGGCATGGGCTTTGTGCCTCAGGAAAACAACACCTTTCCCAGCATGACGGTTCAGGAAAACCTGGAAATGGGCGCTTTCCTCAAACCCGACAGCGTCAAGCCCATGCTCAAGCAGGTCTACGAGGCGTTTCCGCCGCTTTATGACAAGCGCCATCAGCGCGCCGGTGAGCTTTCCGGTGGTCAGCGCCAAATGGTGGCCATGGGGCGTGCCTTGATGGCCGAGCCCAGCGTGCTGTTGCTGGATGAACCCACCGCTGGGTTGTCCCCCCTTTACATGAACGAGATCTTCGCCCGCATCAAAGAAATCAACGCCATCGGGGTGGGCATTCTGATGGTGGAACAGAACGCCAAGCAGGCGCTGGCCATCGCCGACAAGGGCTTCGTGCTGGCGGCGGGCCAGAATCGTTTCACTGACACCGGCGCCGCCCTGCTTGCCGACCCCGACGTCGCCAAAAGCTTTCTCGGTGGCTAGAGCCCGTATCTGGAGAATCTCGTCTTGAATGAATTCATGTTTTTCATCAATAACGTCTTGATTGCCGGCAGTGTATCCGGGTCGATCTATGCGATTGGTGCAGTGGGCGTCACGCTGGTATTCAGTATCATGCGCTTCGCTCATTTTGCCCATGCCGACATGATGACCTTCGGTGCTTTCATGGTACTGGCGCTGACCACCGCCTTCCCGGCGGCGGGAGCGAGTCTCGGGATGCCTACAGCCGTTGTGATGCTCCCCATTGCCATGGCGTTGACGGCGCTTTTGGCCGTGGGGATCGACAAGGCTTTTTACAAACCGCTGCGTGCCCATGGCGTCAAACCGATCGTGCTGGTGATCGGCTCGCTGGGCGTCACTCTGATGCTGCAAGGGGTGATCCGCCTGTTTGCCGGTACCGGCGGGCAGAACCTCTACGTGGACGATCGCAAAGAAATCTTTCGCATGGTGCTGCCCCTCGAAGGGGTCCGGGTGCCGGTGGTGATTACCGAACCGCAGCTTTATCTGTTCATCCTCACCCTCCTGTCGGTGGTGGCGCTGCATCTATTCCTCAACCGCTCACGGCTGGGCAAGGCCATGCGCGCCATGTCAGACAACCCGGAGTTGGCCCAGGCATCGGGAATCAACACCAACACCATCGTGGCGGTTACCTGGGTAATTGCCGGCTCCCTGGCGGCAATCGCCGGTACCTTGCTGTCGCTGGATGTAACCTTCAAGCCTGATTTGAGCTTCTTTCTGCTATTGCCGATCTTTGCCGCCGCCATTGTGGGGGGTGTAGGCCATCCTTATGGCGCGATTGCCGGGGGCTTCGTGGTCGGCTTTGCCGAGACGCTGGCGGTGTTCAACTGGAATATATTGCTGCGTCCTTATCGCGACAGCTTTCCCGACTGGCTTGAATTACCCACTAACCTGGCCTTCGTCGGCACCGAGTACAAGATCGTGGTGCCCTTCTTCATCCTGGTCGCCATCTTAATCTGGCGTCCGACCGGCATCTTCAAGGGCAAGGTGATCTGATGAATACGCCAACTGCATCTCCCAATGAAATCGCCGCTCCCCGCCGCTTTCCTCTACGCGAAGTGGTGCTCTTTGCCATCTTGCTGGTGGCCGTGTTGGGGGTCTATGCCCTCATGGGTGCCGCCTACAGCACCCGCATGCTGGTGGAAGCCGCCTCTTATGCGATTCTGGCCCTGGGCCTGACCATTCAGTGGGGCTATGCCGGCCAGTTCAATGCCGGGGTCATGGGGTTCGTGGCGCTCGGGGGGTTCTGCGCCATGTTCTTCAGCATTCCAGTAAACGATGCGTTCTGGAATACCGAGCTTCCCGGCGAGCTGGGTCGGGTACTGCTGTACCTGATCGGCGCTGTGCTGGTGGTCGTGAGCGTCAGCAAGCTCGACCGCCTCGGTGTCCCCAAGAAACTGCGCAGCGTGCTGACGGTGATTGTCGCCGTGGTGCTTTACATGGTGGTCATCAGTGCATTGCGCGGCGTCACCGGCGAGATCGAATCACGCGCCGGTTTCATCGGCGGGCTGGGGCTGCCCGCCTGGGTAGGCTGGATAGTCGGCGGGGCGCTGGCCGGGGGCGTCGGTTACTTTATCGGCCATGTATGCCTGGGGTTACGCAGCGACTATCTGGCCATCGCCACCCTGGGCATCGCCGAGATCATCAAGGCCTTTCTCAAGAATTCCGACTGGCTGACCCGCGGAACCGCGACCGTCTCGCCGCTGCCCTGGCCCACTCCCGGCCCCGCGGAACTGGGGTTTACCCTAGCGCGTGCGCTGTATCTATCGGTTACCGCCCTCATCATTGCGGTCATCTTCTTTCTTCTGCACCGGGCCTATCACGCCCCCTGGGGACGCATGATTCGCGCCATCCGGGATAACGAAATCTCGAGTGCCGCCATGGGCAAGGACATCAACCGGCGACGCCTGGAAATCTTCGTGCTGGGCTGCATCCTGATGGGTATCGGGGGCGGGGTAATGACCACGTTCAACAGCTTGTTCGACCCCCAGGGTTACTTGCCGCTCAACCATACCTTCCTGGTCCTGGTGATGGTGATTCTGGGCGGACCGGGCAATAACCTGGGCACCATCTTCGGTGCCGTGGCGGTGTACATCATCTGGATCATGTCCGAGCCGCTGGCATTATTTCTGATGCAACTGGCGGTCAGCCTGGGGGAAGGCGTGTTCGGCTGGGACTTTCCCGCCAACATGGAAAGCCGAGCGCTTCAGGCGCGAGTCTTCGTGATCGGCTTATTGATCACGCTGGTACTGCGCTTTGCGCCCAAGGGGCTCTTGCCGGAAAAGATCAAGCACCACGGCTGAGCCGTCTGCATTGATTGGCGAAAAAAAGCCCCGACGGATAACCGTCGGGGCTTTTTCATCGCTCAAGCGTTACTTTTCAATGGAGTATCTTGTCAATAAAGCATTCTCGCTCAGAGATCGACCAATCCCTTGCTGACGAAGCTTCCGTCTTCCACCACCATCTCGACCACCACGCCAGGGACATCGCCATTATCGTCGAACTCGTGGGTACCGGAAGCGCCCTCGTAGTTGATCTCGGTGCCGGCAGCTATCAGCTCCTTCGCCTTCTCCCATTCGCCGGGCAGGACAACCTCGCCGGGCTCCATCGCCACGCTGCGCAGCGCCTCGTTGAGGCCCTCGCGCTCAGCGCTGCCATTTTGTTCGATGGCCAACGCCAACAGGAAGGCGGCATCGTAGGCTTGCGCCGCAAACACTGCACTGGGGTCGATACCCGCTGCTTCGGCCTGCTCGCCGAACATGTCGGTGCCTGGCAGATCCGGGCTTCCCGGACGAGTAGCGATCATGCCTTCGAGCACATCGGCACCAATCGCTTCGACCAGGCTATCGCCGACCATACCGTCGGCGCCCACATACTGGGTGAACATGCCGCTTTCAAATGCTTGACGCAGCACGGTCTGACCCGACGTATCGGCATAAGCCAGCACCACCAGGTTGGGGACACCGGTGGTGGCAAGTGAGCCCAGTTCGGAGCGGTAATCGGCACGGTTATCCTCATGTGCCAGATTCTTCTCCACAGTACCGCCGCCCTGGGTAAAGGCTTCGGCAAAGGCCTCCGACAGGCCACGACCGTAGTCATTATTGACGTAGGTGACCACCACTTCATCGATGCCTTTCTGCAATAACAACTTGGCCAGCATCTCACCCTGGAAAGCATCCGAAGGCACGGTACGGAACACCAGGTCATTATCGTCCAGGTCGGTCACCGCCGGCGCCGTCGATGCCGGGGAGACCATGAGCACACCCCCCGGGATGGCCGCATTGTTGGCCGCGGCAATGGTGGCCCCGGTGCATAACGCTCCCACAATGGCGGTAACCTGCTCGGTATTGACCATGCGGTCTGCAGCGTTCGATGCAGCCGAAGCATCACTGCAGGTGGTGTCACCGCTGGCCATCACCAGTTCCTGGCCGCCGAGAATGCCGCCCTGCTCGTTGACCTGCTGTACCGCCAGTTGTGCGCCATCGAAGATGGGCGGGGTGAGGCTTTCAATCCCTCCGGTAAAGCCCCCCAGAAAGCCAACCTTGACTTCTGCTTGTGCCATGCCCGCGAAGGCCAGTGAAGAAGTCGCTATAGCGACGGCGAGTGCGCGCTTTTTCATCATGTTGTATCGCTCTGCCAGTGAAAAAATAAGCCATGCCCTGACTCAGGGTATAGGGTCAATTTGGAACCCATTGCGCAAAAACACAAGTGGCGCTTTTAACGCTAGGCTTACCGTCACTCTGTCTTCCAGCCAAATCCGAGTATCGGCATGGCTAGAGCAAACACGGCCAGGCTGATCATGAAGATGGCCACGACACTGATCAACGCCCCGGCACGCATCATGTCGATGACCTTCAAACGTCCACTGGCGAACACCACGGCATTCGGCGGTGTTGCCACCGGCAGCATGAAGGCACAAGAGGCGGCCATGGCCACCGGCACTGCCAACAGCAAGGGACTGGCATTCAGGCTGACCGTGAGCGCGGCGGTCAAGGGTAGAATCGCGGCCGCCGTTGCGGTATTGCTGGTCACATGGCTCATCAGCATCACCACCGTGACGACCATCACCACCATGGCCCAGGTCGGCCAACCGCCAAACCCCGCCAAGGCATTGGCGACGACTTCCGCAAGCCCTGAACTTTCGATAGCGGCACCCAGGCTCAAACCACCACCCACCAGAATCAGCACCCCCCAAGGCAGGTTGCGCGCCGTGTCCCAGTCCATCAAGAACTGGCGTTGCTTCCAGCGTGCCGGTACCACGAACAGCAGCAAGGCGCCAATCACCGCGATGCCTCCGTCACTGAGCTGGATTCCCAGCCAACGCTCGAGTAGCGGACGCGTCACCCACGCCAGGGCCACCAAAGCGAACACCACCGCCACCCGGCGCTCGGGGGAGGCCATTTTTCCCAGATCCCGTGACTGCAGTTCAAGCATGTGAGAAATCCCCTGGATTTCATTACGGGGCACTGGATACACCAGTCGGGTCAGCAACCACCAGGCCAGCGCCAGCAATACAAGCGCGGGTGGCACCGCAACCAGCATCCACTGGGCGAAGCCGATCTGGATGGCATAATTGTCGGCCATGAACCCCGCCAACAAGGCATTGGGCGGGGTTCCGATCAAGGTACCCATGCCGCCAATATTGGCCGCCAGAGCAATTCCCAGCAGCAAGCACAGCGCCATGCTGCGATTCGGCCCCATGCTGTCTTCCCGCTCCAGCAGAGCCAGCACGGACAGCCCGATAGGCACCATCAAGGCGGCGGTCGCGGTATTGCTCACCCACATGCTGAGAAACGCCGTTGCCGCCATGAAGCCTCCCACCAAATAATCGGGCCGCTTGCCAGCCACCCTGAGCACCCCTAGCGCGATGCGCCGATGCAAGTTCCAGCGCTGAATCGCCTCGGCCAGCATGAAACCGCCCAGAAACAGAAAAATCAACGGATTGGCATAGGGAGCGGCGGCCTCGTTGATGGGCGTCACTTCCAGCAGCGGCAACACCGCCACGGGCAACAAGGCAGTCACCGCTATGGGTACCGGCTCGAGTATCCACCACAGCGCCATCCAGGCGGTCAGGACGAGCACCTTCCATGCCATGGGCGGCATCTCGGCTGGCGCGCCCATCCCCAGCAGGGCAACCGCGAGCAGCGGCCCGGCCAATAGGCCGACAGTGATCGTTATTCGTTCCCAGCGGGCGGCGTCACTCTTCTGAGCGTCATCCGATTGCAGCATCATGCTTCCTTTTCATGGCTCAGGGCCTTCACTCAAGCTCTTCAAGACTGGCGAGGTTCATCGTCGGGGTCGCTCACGCGCTGGTCCCAGCGTTTGCGCTGCTTGTTTCGCCGGTACAGCCGAGCCAGGGCAATGAGCAAGGCGGCGGCCACCATGGCGCCCAATACCACGCCTTGCCACGGCCGGGCAGTATCCCTCATCACGGTTTCCAATGTGATGATCAAGGTCAGGCCCAGCGCCTGGGAAGCAATCGCCAGGGCGCGCAACATATCGAAGTTCTTGTGGGGCATGCATCACTCCTGCCGGTACGCAATGGATGACAGCGCAGGCCGGCGACAGTAGGCTTGTCGAAAATCGTTTTGCCTAGTGTACCCGCTGCGCCGTGCCTTGTTCCAAGGCCGTCACCAACACCTGAGTCTCTCATGAATGCGATCGCTCTTGGCCCTGTACTGATTTCCCTTCCCCGCCTGTATGCTATCGGCTGCGCGCTGGCACTGCTCCTGGCCAGCCGTTACCTCCTGGGCCTGCCTCGCCACCAACATGGCCGCTGGTTCAATGGGCTGGTGGTCGTGTGGCTGGTGGGCGCGCGCCTGGGTCATGTGGTCATGCAGTTTGAAAGTTATGCGGATGCTCCGCTGGATGCCCTGAAATTCTGGCAACCCGGCTATCACGGCCTTTGGGGCATGGCGGCCGCTCTGGCCTGGACCGCCTGGACCTTGCGCCACCGACCCCTGGCCATGGGCGGCGCCTTGGCCCTGGTAGTGGGCAGTTCGACGTTATGGCTGGTGCTGGTAATGCTGTCACCGCTAGGAGGGCAGCTTCCCGTCGGTGAACTGCCGGACATTACCCTGGAAGATATCGAGGGCCGGGAGGTCCATCTGCCCGCCCTGATTCAGGGTGATCAGCGTATCATCGTCAACCTGTGGGCTACCTGGTGCCCGCCCTGCCTGCGCGAAATGCCGTTACTCGAACAAGCTGCCCAGCGGGAAGACGTTACGGTGGTGATCGTCAACCAGGGGGAAGATCTCTTGCCCATTGTGCGTTATCTGGACGAACAGCAGCTTGAGTTTGGTTACGCGCTGCGCGACCCGCGTCAGCAATTGATGGCTTTATTCGAATCGCCGGGATTGCCGACGACGCTGCTGTTTGACGCCCAGGGGCGGGCCATCGAGCAGCATGTGGGTGAGCTTACTCCTGCTCAGCTCGACAGCTGGCTGAACGATTGAGCCAATCACAGCTTAATCCTCCCGCTCCTTTGGGTTAGAATCGCCCGCCCTGTTGCCGTCGGTGGCTAACCTCCGGCGGTGCGCGCACCGTTTTCCGTATCCCGAGGCATCATGAGCGATTTTTCTCCCGGCCAACGCTGGATCAGCGACGGCGAGGCCGAACTTGGGCTTGGCACCGTGCTTAGCAACGATTTCCGCAGTGTCACCATCTTGTTCAGCGCCAGTCAGGAAACCCGGACTTACAATACCCGTCAGGCACCGCTGACGCGGGTCATGTTCGGTAGCGGCGACCGTGTTCTTTCCGCAGACGGCTGGAAAATGATCGTCGACGAGAGCCGCGAAAGCCAAGGCCTCATCACCTATGTCGGGGAGGACGAACATGGCAACCCGCGTGAACTGCCGGAAGCCAAGCTCGCCGACACCATGCAATTCGATCAGGCGCGTGACCGTCTCCTGACCGGGCAGGTCGACCGCAATGACTGGTTCGATCTGCGCTTTCGCACCCTGCACCATTTTCAGCGCATCGAACGGCATCCGGCGCTGGGGCTTTCCGGCCCACGTATCGACCTGATTCCCCATCAGCTGTATATCGCTGACGAAGTCTCGCGCCGCCATGCTCCCCGGGTATTGCTCGCCGACGAGGTCGGTCTGGGCAAGACCATCGAGGCGGGCCTGATTCTCCACCGTCTGTTGCTCAACGGACGTATCGAGCGCGCCTTGATCCTGGTACCGGACAGCCTTACCCATCAATGGCTGGTGGAACTGCTGCGACGCTTCTCGCTGGATGTCCGGCTGCTCAATGAAACCCAGAGCCAGGCGCACGGCCTCGCCAATCCCTTTGAAACCGCTCAGCTGGTGCTCGCAAGCCAGGACTGGCTGTTCGCTAATCCTCACCGCCAGGAGCAGGCCGAGGCCAGCCAGTTCGACCTGCTGATCGTCGACGAAGCCCATCATCTGGCCTGGTCGGAAGAAGAAAGCGGCGCCAGCTACCAGTGCGTCGAACGCCTGTCATCAAAGATACCCGGATTGTTGCTGCTCACCGCCACGCCCGAACAGATGGGCCTGGCCAGCCATTTTGCCCGCCTGCGCCTGCTCGACCCCGAACGCTACCACGACTTTGCACGGTTCAAGGAAGAAGAGCAGCACTACGGCGAAGTGGCCGGTGCCATCGATGCCCTGGAACGCCTGCCCGGCGATGCCGATGCCCGGGAAGCCATCAATGCCGTGGTGGACGATCGCGATAGTCAGGCGCTGCTGGCCACCCTGGCCAACCCCGAAGCCGACGCAGCCCAGCACGAAAGCGCTCGCGGCCAGCTGCGCGAGGCACTGCTTGACCGCCATGGCACCGGGCGGGTGATGTTTCGCAACAGTCGCCGTCATGTGGGCGGCTTTCCCGAACGTCGTCTGCACAGGGTGTCACTGGAGATGCCGCCGGCCTACCGCCGCGTGGTGCGCAGGCTGGAGCGCGACGAGGATTACCTTGACGAGCTGCTGATCGAAAGCGAAATGGATTATCCCGATGTGCTGATCTACCCCGACGCCATGTACCGGGCGCTGTCGAACGACCCGCTCAATGTGGAGCCCTGGTGGCACATCGACAGGCGCATCAACTGGCTGCTTGAACGACTCAGCGACGATGGCGAGGAAGGCTTCGCCAACGACAAGGTACTGATCATCGCTCATCACCGCGACACCGCCCTGGGCCTGGCCGAGGGGTTGCGGGTACTCGGCGGCATTCATGCCCCGGTGTTCCATGAAGGGCTTTCCCTTATCGAGCGTGACCGTGCCGCCGCGGCGTTCGCCGACGAGGAGGACGGTTCTCAGGTACTGGTGTGTTCGGAAATCGGTTCGGAAGGACGTAACTTCCAGTTCTGTCGCCACCTGGTGATGTTCGATCTGCCTCAACATCCCGACCAGCTGGAACAGCGTATCGGCCGACTTGACCGTATCGGCCAGAAACACGCCATCGAACTGCACGTACCCACCTTCGCAGGCAGCCCTGGCGAGCGCCTTTTACGCTGGTACCACGAAGGCATGGATGCGTTCAGTGCCCCGCATGGCGTGGGCAGCGATCTGTTCGAGGCCTTTGGCGACGCCCTGGCCGATGCCCTGCTCGACGATGACAGCCTGAACGAGATCATCGCCGAAACCCGCACCCTGTTTAGCGCCCGCCTGGCGGAGCAGGATGCCGGACGCAACCGCCTGCTGGAACTCAATGCCTGCCGCCCGGTCAAGGCCGAAGCGGTCATCGAGGCCATCAGCGAGCTCGACCATGACACCGCTCTGCCGCGTTATATCGAACGCGCCCTGGATATTTTCGGGGTAGATAGCCAGGAACTGGGGGCGGGGATCATGCACCTTCAACCCAGCCCGCAGATGCTTGATGGACTACCGGGACTGGTCAAGGGCGAAGAAGGCTTTTCAGCCACCTTCGACCGGGCGCGGGCGCTGAGCCGTGACGATATTCAGCGCCTCTCCTGGGAGCATCCGCTCACCCGCGAAATGATGGGCAGGATCCTCGACGGCACCATGGGCAACACGGCATTGGCCCTGTTGCGCCATCCCGCGATTTCCAGCGGGCGCCTGATGGCTGAGCTGGTGTTTCGCACCCACTGCCCGGCCCCTCGCTCGCTGCACCTGAACCGCTTCTTGCCACCGACCGCCGTGCGGGTGCTGCTCGATGAGTCGGGTGCCAACCTGACCGGCAAGATTTCGTTCACTGGGCTTTCCCAGAACCTGCAGAAGGTCAACAAATCGTTGGCCCGCGACCTGATCAAGAGCCGCCACGACCAGCTACGTGAATTGCTCACCCAGGGTGAAAGCGAGGCCGAATGCGAATTACCCAGCATTATCGAAGCCGGTGAAAAGCGCATGCGCGAGCAACTCGACGGGGAACTGGCGCGCCTTCAGGCCTTGGCCGAGCACAATCCGGCGGTACGTGACGTCGAAATCGACGCCCTGAGCCGGGAGCGCCAGGCATTGTCCGATGCCATGGAAGTCACCCGCCTACGCCTGGATAGCGTGCGGGTGATCATTACTGCGGATCCCAAAGGACGCTAAGCAGCTTAGAGAATATCGGCTAACGCCTTATCCAGGGTGGGGAAATTGAAGCTGAACCCGGCGTCTTCCAGGCGCCGCGGGCGCATGTCGGCCCCGGTAAGCAATAGCCGCGACATCTCGCCGAATATGGTTTCCAAGGCGATGGCGGGTACCGGAAGCATGGCGGGACGCTTGAGCTTATGCGCCAAGGTCTGGGTGAATTCCGCATTGGTCACCGGATTAGGCGCACTGCCGTTGAAAGCACCTTCGAGATCATCACCCTCCAGCAGGAAAAGCATCGCTCGTACCAGATCCTCACGATGAATCCATGGCATGTACTGCTTGCCATTGCCGAAGCGCCCTCCGAGGCCGAGCTTGAACGGCGGCAACATTTTCTGCAGCGCACCACCGCCCTCATCCAGCACCAGGCCAATGCGCACAATTGCCAGGCGTACCCCGTAGGCTTCCACCTCTTGTGCGGTTTTCTCCCAGCGTTGACACAGCCGATGGGCAAACTCGTCGTGAGGCGGCGTCGCTTCGGTGACCACCCGGTCACCCTGGTCGCCGTAGTAGCCCATGGCGGAACCCGAGATCATCACCTTGGGCACGGCTTCTCCCTTGTCGCGCAAGGCAGCGCACAGCGATACTAGATCCTGGGTGATACCCACCCGTGACTCGATCAGCTTGGCTTTTTGCTCCGAACTCCAACGCTTACCGGCAATCGATTCACCGGCCAGGTTGATCAGTGCGTCGGGTGGCGTATCAATGAACGCCATCACACTGTCGCGGATATCACAATTATTCGGCAGACGGTCGCGGACGCCTTCCGGGTCACGTGACACCACCTGCACCTCATGACCTTGCTCGACAAGGCGTCGGCACAGGCGTTGCCCGACAAACCCACTGCCTCCGGTTATCAATATGCGCATCGTCATTTCTCTCCTGCTGCCGTTAAACCGCCAGAGTGAGACGGATTTATGTTATACAGATATTGTACGCATCTGCTAGTCTAGAGGAAACTAAACGATTCCAACTCATTTTCCACTAACCATGTGAACAGTGTATGCCTAACACACACTCACGCACGCCCTCTACAGCGGCTACCGCGATTATCGGGGCAGGTATTGCCGGACTGGCTTGCGCTCAGCGGCTCAACACCGCCGGCAAGGCCGTGCAGCTATTCGAAAAGGCTCGCGGCCCTGGGGGACGCATGTCCAGCAAACGTCGTCCGCAAGCGATAGTCGATCTGGGAGCCCAGTACTTCACGGCCAGAGACGCCGAGTTTCAAGAGGCAGTGGCACGCTGGCAGCAAGCCGGTTGTATCGCGCCATGGCCGGAAAGGCTCTGGCAAGCGAGTCCCTTGGGCTGGGAGGCCCGACATGACGGTCAATTGCGCTACGCCGGAAAACCCCGCATGAGCGCCCTGCCTCGCCACCTCGCCCAAGGGCTGACTATCCACTCAAAGACACCTATCGAGACCCTTGAGCGTGACGGCAGCCAATGGTGGCTGATCGATAGTAACGCCCGGCGGCATGGGCCTTTCGCCCAGGTAGTGATCAGTACACCAGCGCCCCAGGCCCAGGTATTGCTGGGAGAATGGGCGCCACGGCTGAGTGAAATTTGCCGCGCAACGCCCCAGCGCGCCTGCTGGGCAGGCTGGGTAACCTTTACCCAGCCGCTGCCGGTGTTACCCGGTGTACCGGAAACCTGGCAAATAGCGCGCTTGGCGCATCCCGCCCTGCGCCTGATTTCGCGTAACCAGACCAAGCCCGGCCGGGAAGAACAGGGCGAAAGCCTGAGCCTGATCGCTCACCTCGACTGGAGCGAAGTGCACCTGGAATCCTCTGCCGACGAAGTGGCAAACTTTCTGCTGGATGCCTTGCGCAGCGTATTCCCCTCACCCACGCATCTTCCCGACATCAAGGATCTGGGCGCTCACCGCTGGCGCTATGCGCAACCCGCCGAGTTTGCGTCGACTCAAGATCCAAAGCACTTGACTGACTTTTATCTGGAAAGCAACGGCCTGGCATTATGCGGTGATGGCTGTCGAGGTGGCCGCGTGGAAGATGCCTGGCTTTCCGGCCATCACCTGGGCCAGGTCTTAGCCAAGACATGAGCCACTCTCCCTTTCATCTCAAGGAGCGCCTTACATGGCCTATCATCTGGTATTGCTTGCGCATGGTTCCAGCGACCCCAAGTGGCGCGAGCCTTTCGAAAGCTTCCATCACAGCCTACGCCAGCGCTTGAGCACCCCGGTACATCTGGCGTACATGGAGCTCAGCGAGCCCTCGCTGGAAACCACAGTGGCCGCACTCGAAGCTCAGGGGGCCCACAAGGTGGAGGTTCTGCCGCTGTTCTTTGCCGCCGGACGCCACCTGCGCAAGGACGTACCCGGCCAGATCGAGGCACTCACCCGCCTCCACCCCGGCCTGGCATTAACCCTGCTGCCTCCCGTAGGAGAGCATCCCGCCTTTGTCGACGCCCTGGCGGCGGTGATTGCTGAACAGGCCGGGGAAGCTGGATAGAGATACGCAACGGCTGGTTGTGATGGACAGTTGCGATGGCAAAGCACAGGTTGTACAAAGTATCTTTGTCCAACATGCTATTGCAGTGACGTTGCATAAAGATTCGGCTTACCGACAACTGTTAGATATTTCACCAAGTAGCACAGACAACTTAAGAGGCACTGGCGCCCATGAGCAACAAGGCGACCCATCCACCCGATACCCCGCTTTACCCCATTCGGGAAGTTTCCCGGATAACGGGTGTGAATTCGGTCACCCTACGCGCCTGGGAGCGTCGTTATGGTTTGATTCGCCCCCAACGCACCCCCAAGGGTCATCGTTTGTATGCGCAGGATGATATCCAGCGCATCGAACGTATCCTGCAATGGCTCAATCGTGGCGTTCCGGTCAGCCAGGTGGTGGACCTGCTCGATCAACCCACCGCACCGGACACACCCACAAGCAACGCCAGTGACTGGAATAGCCAACGCCTACAGCTGCAAGCCGCCATTCAGTCGCTGGATATGCTCAAGTTGGAAGCGCTCTATCACCAGAGTCTAGCGCTGTATCCTCTCAGCATCAGTATCAACGAGCTGTGGCAACCGGTGATTCATAGCCTGGAAGCCCAATGGAAGGCCCAGCCTGACGACCTGGTACGGCGCACCCTGGAAGCCTTCCTGCGCAGCCAGGTGGGCATGCGCCTTTATTACGCTAACCAGGCAACTCGCGGTCCGTTGATACTGCTCAGCACAATGCCTGACGACCCTGGTCCCCTGTGGATGTTGATGGCCGCCTTGATGGCCAGCGAACAAGGTTATCGGGTCCAACTGCTGGATGCTCCCCTGGCACTGGATGAGCTACCGCGGGCCGTTTCGCGGTTGCATGTTTCCCTGGTGCTGCTGGCCAGTGGCCAAGCGGAAGATTCAACCTTCATTCAGCAGGCGTTACCCCAGGCCGCTGCCGGGTTGAAAGTCCCGTTAGGGATTTGTGGTGAGGTCGCCCGGCTGCGTGCCGCCGACTTGCAGGACAGTGAGGTGCACGTTCTTGGCAATGACCTGACCCAGGCCATTTCCCGCCTGCGCCCCTTATTGCGTGAGTCCGGCGTGCTGTAACGCACCGGCCAATTCACTAACATCGAGCTCGAGACACCATGGCCCTGCAGTTGATCTGGCTACGCAGCGATCTACGCATTCATGACAATAGCGCCCTTGCCGCCGCAGCCGAAAATGGCCCGGTGGTGGCGGTGTTCCTGCGCAGTCTCGCCCAATGGCGGGTTCATGGGCATGGCACCAACAAGCTGGATTTCTGGATGCGCGGCGTCGCCGCTCTGAAAGATGCCCTGGAGGGGCTTAACATTCCGCTGTTGCAGTGCGATATCGACAGCTTCGACCAGGCGCCAGCCGCCTTGTTAGCCATCGCTCGGGAACAGGGCATCGAGCACTTGCACTTCAATCATGAATATCCACTCAACGAAAGCCAGCGCGACCAGGCCGTGATGGCGGCTTTCGTTCAGGATTCTCGCCGTGCTACCGGCTATCACGACAGCATCGCCTTTGCTCCCGGCAGTTTGCGCACCGGCAAGGGCGATTATTACGGCGTTTTCACGCCTTTCGCCAAGGCCTGGCATAAACAGCTGCAACCCGAGCAGTTGGCATTGCGCGACACACCCTCGCCACAGCAGCGCCTGAGCATTGTCAGTGACGCCATGCCCGAGCCGCCCACCCATGAAAAGCCGGCTGTCGACGCCCGGCAGTGGCCCGCCGGGGAAGAGGCCGCCGCAGACCGCCTGGAGCGTTTCCTGCATTTTCGCGGGCGTCATTACCACCAGCAGCGTGACGTTCCCGCCATTCGCGGCACCAGTGAACTTTCCCCCTACTTGGCGCTGGGGATGATCTCCTATCGTCAGTGCCTGCAGGCAGTACTGGCGCACAACGACGGCTCTCTCGCCGAGGGCGATGCGGGGCTGACCACTTGGGTCAACGAACTCATCTGGCGGGAGTTCTACCAGCACGTGGCCGTAGGTTTCCCCAAGGTATGCCGTCGCCAGCCGTTTCAAGACCATACCCAAGCCCTTGCCTGGCGGGAGGATGAGAAAAGTTTTGCTGCCTGGTGCGAGGGGCGCACCGGCTACCCCCTGGTGGATGCCGCCATGCACCAGCTAGTCGAAACCGGCTGGATGCATAACCGCTTGCGCATGGTCAGCGCCATGTTCCTGTCCAAGCACCTGCTGATCGACTGGCGCCGTGGCGAGGCATTTTTTCTGCACCATCTCGTCGATGGCGAGTTCTGTGCCAATAACGGTGGCTGGCAGTGGGCGGCCTCCACCGGCACCGATGCCGCTCCCTACTTTCGCATCTTCAACCCGACCACCCAATCCACCCGTTTCGACCCCCAGGGGGAGTTTCTTGCCCGATGGATACCGGAACTTGCCCAGCTTCCGGCCAAGGCGCGCCATGCACCCCCGCGTGATCTATTGAGCCAACTCGATTACCCGGCACCCATCGTGGAGCACAAATTCGCCAGACAGCGGGCGCTGGACGCCTTTAAAGCCCTCAACCCTTAATCTCTCAACTTCTAAGCTCTTAACGGCAACTGAGCTCGCTTCAGTAGATTCAGCGAGAAAGCTTCATTGAGGATTTCGTCATGTCTCATGCTGCCCTGGAGGCCTTTTGCGCCTTCTTTAAAAAACTAGACAAAACATGTACAGATGATATTTACGAGGTATATACTGAGGACGTTATTTTTGTAGACCCCTTGCATCACATCGAAGGACGCGAAGCACTCAAGAGTTACTTTGCCACCCTTTATGACAACGTCCAGGAATGCGGTTTTACGTTCCACCAGAAGCTCTGCCAGGGCGACAGCGCCTTCGTGACCTGGACCATGCATTTTTCCCATCCACGCCTGGGTGGGGGGAAACGCATCGAAGTAGAGGGCTGTAGTCGGCTGCAGTTTGCGGATGACGGCAGTGGCCGAGTAACCCGCCACCGAGACTACTTCGACGCCGGGGCCATGCTTTACGAACATTTGCCGCTAATGGGCGGCACCATACGTTGGCTGAAACGACGCTTGAACTGACTTTGGACAGAGCGACGGAACAGGCCGCAGGAGAGCTTCATGAGCACTTGGAGTACGCCACAACGCATCTGGCTGACCGGCGCCACTTCCGGTATCGGTAAGGCACTGGCCACCAGGCTGTTGGCCGAAGGGCATCAGCTGGCATTGAGCGCGCGCAATGCCGATGCCTTGGCCGAGCTGAGTGAAGGTTTTCCGGACGCTCTGGTCTTGCCGCTGGATATCAGCGACCACCAGGCGGTGCTCGCCGCCGGCAGGCGTATCGAAGCACGCTTCGGCGCGCTGGATCTGGCCTTGTTCAACGCCGGCACCTGTGAATATCTCGACGCGCAAAACTTCGATATGGCACTGATAGAGCGCGTTTTCACCCCTAACGTATACGGCACCTTGTATTGCGTGGAGGCCGCCCTTCCGCTACTGCGCCGGGCCCGGGGCGAAGGCCACCCGGCACGCCTGGCGGCGGTTTCGAGTGCTTCCGCCTATCTACCTTTGCCGCGTGCCGAAGCTTACGGGGCCTCCAAGGCAGCGCTGGGCCATTTTCTGGAATCGCTGCGTCTGGATCTGCATGGGGAAGGCATCGCGGTCAGTGTGATTCACCCAGGCTTTGTCAAAACCCCGCTGAGCGATCGCAATGACTTTCCGATGCCCATGCGTATCAGCCCGGAACAGGCCGCCGAGGCGATTCTTGCAGGTCTGGCGCGTGGGCGTCTGGACATTCACTTTCCACGCCGTTTCACCTACCTCGTCAAGCTGCTAGGCATCTTGCCGGCAACGCTTCGCTTACGTATCGGATTGCGCATGGTGCGTGACACAAGCTCTACCCAGGAGAAGCGCTCATGAGCACCCCCGCTCGTCAACGCATTGCTGTGATCGGCAGCGGCATCAGTGGAATGGCTGCCGGCTGGTACCTTTCTGCGCAGCATGAGGTCACGCTGTTCGAAGCCGATACTCGCCTGGGCGGTCACACCGCTACCATGGATGTCAGCGTAGCGGGACAGGATTACGCCATCGACACCGGCTTCATCGTCTTCAATGATTGGACCTACCCGCATTTCCTGCGCCTTCTGGCCCATCTGGACGTCCCCATCCAGGCCACGGAAATGAGCTTTTCCGTGCACGAGACCGATGTCGACTTCGAATATAACGGCCATACGCTGGGATCGCTTTTTGCCCAACGACGCAACCTTCTGCGCCCGGCCTTTTACCGCCTGCTGGGCGAGATTCTGCGCTTCAATCGCGAAGCAACTCGGGACCTGGCCCAACAGCGTCTGGCGGACGCGATGACACTCGGCGACTACCTGGACGCTCATGGCTATAGCGCTGCTTTTCAACGCCGCTATCTATTGCCCATGGGAGCTGCCATCTGGTCGGCCAGTATCGAAGATTTGCGTACTTTTCCGCTGACTTTTTTCGTGCGTTTTTTCCGCAATCACGGTCTGCTTTCGATCAGCAACCGTCCGCAGTGGTACACCCTGGTGGGAGGTTCGAGATCCTACATCCCCGCCTTGACGGCGCCTTATCGTGAGCGCATTCGCCTGAATACGCCGGTCACTGCGCTCAGGCGCGATGCGACGGGCGTCACGCTGACTACCGCGTCAGGCCAGGAACGGTTCGATCAGGTGGTGCTGGCCTGCCATGCCGACCAGGCACTCAAGCTGCTGCAAGATGCCACGGTCGAAGAACAGGACGTTCTCTCGGCCATGCCTTACCAGGACAACGAGGTGGTGCTGCATACCGACACCCAGCTGTTGCCGCGCAGGCGCAGAGCCTGGGCCAGCTGGAACTACCGCTTGGACAAGCGCGATGAACAGGCTCGGGTATCGGTCACCTACAACATGAATATTCTTCAACGGCTCTGCGAAAAGGTACCTACTTTCTGCGTCACGCTCAACGACAGCCAAAGCATCGACCCAAGCCAGGTGCTCGGGCGCTACACCTATGCGCATCCTCAGTTCACCCTGGCGGGCCAGGCCGCTCAAGCACGCCACTCGGATATCTCCAGCCCTGCTCGACGCACGCATTTCTGTGGGGCATATTGGCGCAACGGCTTCCATGAAGATGGCGTCTGGAGCGCGCTTCGTATAGCACGCACATTAGGCTGTGACGAGCCTTGCGAACTTCCTCGTCCCGAGCCCGCGCTGCCCGCCGCCCAGGATCTGTTGACGCCCAATCATACGGAGGGGCTGGGATGATCAAGGCTCCTCGCTCGCGCATTTATCGGGGTGTGTTGCGTCATCGGCGTTTCACACCGCACAAACATGCCTTTTCTTATCAAGTCTGGATGGCATGGTTGGATCTGGACGAATTGCCCGAACTCTTTGACGGCGTGCCGGGCTTCAGTGCCCGAGGCCCGGCGTTGATTCGGTTCAAGCGTGAGGATTACCTCGGTCCCACTGACCGCCCGCTGAAGACCGCCGTGCGTGAAGCGCTGATTCGCCATCTAGGCACTGCACCGGATGGCCGAATCTATGTCCTCACCCAGCTGCGTACCCTGGGCATGATATTCAATCCGATTACGCTGTATTACGCCTATGACCAATACGGCCGCCTGGCAGCCGTACTCAGCGAAGTGACCAACACCCCCTGGCAAGAGCGCACCCAGTATGCCTGTCAGGTAACCCCTGAGCGCCATAGCCATCGTGCAAGCTTTACCAAGAACATGCATGTTTCTCCCTTCAATCCCATGGACATGACTTATCACTGGCGTTTCAACACGCCCGATGAACGGTTACTGCTACACATGGAAAACTGGAAGGAAGAACACTGCCATTTCGATTCCACCTTGACACTCGATGCCGTACCCGCCACCCGCAAGCAGCTGTTACGCGTCCTCAGGCGCCATCCCTGGATGAGCCTGAAAACGGTTGCCGGTATTCATTACCAAGCGCTGCGCCTGTGGCTCAAGCGCGTTCCGATCCACTCTCATGCCAAGCGCAAGGAGACTTCTTAATGAGCACCCTGCGTCCTGTTCCGCCTTCGTCTCTACCGCATTCCAGCTCCCGCACCTCTACGCCACAGGCGCCTGACTTGCAGCAGGATCGTCTCACGCGTTTTTTGAAACCGCGCCTGCTGGCTCAGCTGGATACCTTTGAACAAGGCAGTATCACGCTGTTGGAAGGCAACGAATGCCACCATCTAGGCCAAGGTGGCCCCTTGGAAGCCAAGGTGGTGATTCTCAATTCGCGCGCTTGGAAACGCATGGCGCTGGGCGGCACGGTGGGCGCAGCGGAGTCCTACATGGACGGTGACTGGGACACGGATGACCTGGTCGTGCTGGTACGCTTGTTCGCCGCCAACCTGGAGCATGTCAACGGAACCATGGAAAACGGCAGTGCACGCCTGGCGCGCTGGTTGCTGGGGGCGGCTTATCGCTTTCAACGCAACAGCAGGGATGGCGCCAAGCGCAACATTGCCGCCCACTACGATCTGGGCAACGACCTGTTTTCCACTTTTCTGGATCGTGAGCACTGGATGTATTCGAGTGCGGTGTTTCCCTCTCCTGAGGCGAGTCTGGAGCAGGCCTCGACCTACAAGCTCGACCTGATGCTGGAAAAGCTCGACGTGCGTCCTGAACATCACCTCCTGGAAATCGGCACCGGCTGGGGTGGCCTGGCCATTCATGCCGCCAAGACACGGGGTTGTCATGTCACCACGACCACCATTTCCGAGGCTCAGCATGCCCACACCGCCAAACGCATCCGCGAGGAAGGCCTGGAGTCGCGCATTACGCTACTCAAGCAGGATTACCGTGAACTCGACGGCCATTACGATCGTTTGATTTCGGTAGAGATGATCGAGGCGGTAGGCCATCATTACCTGGATACCTACCTGGCCAAGCTCGACAGCTTACTCAAGCCAGACGGTATCGCCATGCTTCAAGCGATCACCATTCGGGATCAGCGTTTCGAGGCGGCCAAACGCGAAATGGATTTCATCAAGCGTTATATCTTCCCCGGCGGCTTCCTGCCCTCGCATCACGCGATTCTGGATAGCATCAGGCGCAAGACATCGTTCAATCTGTTGGCGCTGGATGAAATCGGTACGCATTATGCCCGTACGCTGCGCGAATGGCGCAAGCGCTTCGAGGCCAGTCTGGAGCAGGTGCAAAAGATGGGTTACGACGAGCGTTTCATTCGCATGTGGCGCTACTACCTGTGCTACTGCGAAGGTGGCTTCCTGGAACGCAGTATCGGTACTTGCCACGTGCTGATGGCCAAGCCCGGCGCCAAGCGTGCTCCCCTTACCGGTGCCCTTTGAGAACCATGCGAGCCGGGAAGAAGCTGGAGATAGGAACAGGAAGATAGCGTTAACTCGGCTGCTGTAACGCTTCTTCCGGCTCACGCAAAGACGTATCTACCGGCAGCCAGCGTTTCTCAAGCTCTTCCGGGGGCAGCGGACGGGCAAACAGGAAGCCTTGAATCATGGTGCAGCCGGCATCTATCAAGAATTTACGCTGTTCTTCGGTTTCGACGCCCTCGGCAATCACCTCAAGTCCCATGCCTTTGGCCATGGCGAGTACGGCGGTCACAATCGCCGCATCGGCACGGTCATCCGGCAGCGCACGGATAAAGGCGCGATCCAGCTTGACCTTGTCAACCGTCAAGCGCTTGAGGTAGGCAAGTGACGAGTAGCCGGTACCGAAATCATCGATGGCAATCGGGTGGCCCTGCGTATGCAGGGCTTCCAGCCGTGGCGACATATCCCCAGCGCGTTCATCCAGAAGCACCGACTCGGTCAACTCCAGGCCGATTTGCGATGCCTTGAGGCCGAAGCGTTTGAGGCAACCGGCCAACTGCGCCTCCAGATCTCCCTGGAACAGCTGCAAGGCGGAAATATTGATCCAGATGGTGACCTTGGGCATGCCACTGTTCATCCAGTGGGCCTGCTGAGCGCAGGCTTTTTCAATGACCCAGGTTCCCAGCTGTGCCATTAACCCATGACGTTCGGCCAGCGGAATGAAGTCGCCCGGCGAGATCATGCCGTCGCGCGGGTGACGCCAGCGCAACAAGGCCTCCATTCCCACCAACTCCTTGCTCTTGGGGTGGTGCTGGGTCTGGTAATGCAATTCCAGCTGGTCTCCGGAAACCAGCGCCGAGCGTAAGTCGCTGACCAGGGCCAGCTGGGGGTTATCCTGTTTGTCCAGCGCCGGGCGAAAACGCAGGCTCTGATTGCCCCCCAAGCGCTTGGCGCTATACAGCGCGGACTCCAGCCGCTGGAACAAGACGCCGGAGTCACGCCCATCTTCCGGTGTACGGCAGCTGCCGATCGTCATTCCCAGCCGCAAGGGTTGATCGTTAATGTCGAAGGGATGGCTGAGATGGTCGCGCAAGTTGCTGATCCACTCACTGTGGTCATCGAAGGTGGTGGTACGAATCACCATGAATTCATCACCCCCCAGGCGCCCGACCACGCCACCCGCCGCGTAGCTGGTCAGGCGCTGAGCGAAGCGCGCCAGCAGTTTGTCACCTTGTTCCACCCCGAGACTGTCATTGACCGACTTGAGCCCGTCAATGTCGATCAACGCCATGTCCAGGCTTTCCCCGGCACGCAAATGGCGCAACCTCGACCCGAGCAGGTCATGCAGTCGCCTGCGGTTGGGTAACCCGGTCAAAGGGTCTTCATAACCGATACGCCGCAGATCCTGCTCCCGGGCTTTTTGCGCTGAAATATCGGAAAACAAGCTAATGTAGTGGGTAATTCGGCCACGGTTGTCGGTCACTGCGCGAACTTTCAGCCATTCGGGGTATTCATCGCCGTGTTTGCGCCGGTTCCACATTTCCCCTTCCCAGCGTCCGGTATTTTTCAGGGCACTCCAGAACACCTGAAAAAAGGCTTTGTCATGGCGCGGTGCCGCTAATGTTTCCAGACTACGATCGCGTATTTCACCACTCTCATAACCGGTAATTTCGGTAAAGGCGGGATTCACGGCCATCACATGGTTGCGAGCGTCGCTGATCACGATCGCATCCCCCGCCAGGCCCACGGCGGCTTCGGCCAGACTCAGGCGTTGCTGCTGCTTGCGCACCTGACGCCAGGCATCCGTCATGCTCACCGCAACCAGGCTGGCAGCCACGATGCGCAGCATTGTGTCGGGAAGCCAGATACAGGCGGGCAGGGCAATCAACCCCATCCATACCAAGGGTCGGTTCAAAGAAGCAGAAGGCCACATGTAAGTCGTTTTACCCCCAATAAAGAAATGATGTCGCCTTACTTTATGCCTCTCGTCGGCGCCTGAAACCTAGCCTTTGGCTGTAACGGGATTACTGAACGATAACCCTGAATCACAAACACGACACTCTAAGTATACAATGCCGTATTTTGCGACGGCCAGTTCTATAGAACAAGAACAGTTGACCCAAGAACGGATATTAAAGGATTTATCGGCTGTTGAGGCTCAAACTGTAGTCATTGGTCGCTCAAGGCTCAGGCAACGTGCATTCATGGGTTTCGGGAAGTAGACTAGGCAAAACGTCTCGCGGGCCGTACTCGCTACGCTACCCGGGAATACGCGCCGTAAACGGCAAACCACTATCTCGACTCTCGGAACGATTCAGTGACCAAGCAACATTCCTTTGATCGCAAAGAACTGCTGGCATGCTCGCGCGGCGAGCTGTTCGGCCCCGGAAACGCTCAGCTTCCGGCACCCAACATGCTGATGCTTGACCGCATCATCCATATTCATGAAGAGGGCGGCGACCACAGCAAGGGTGAGTTGATTGCTGAGCTGGATATCACCCCAGACTTGTGGTTCTTTGACTGCCACTTCCCTGGTGACCCGGTAATGCCCGGTTGTCTAGGGCTGGATGCCATGTGGCAACTGGTCGGTTTTTACCTGGGATGGCTAGGCCACCCCGGCCGTGGAAGAGCGCTCGGCTGTGGTGAGGTCAAGTTTTCCGGGCAAATTCTTCCCGAGGCGGATAAAGTGACCTACCGCATCAATATCAAGCGGATAATCACACGGCGCCTTATCCTGGGAATTGCCGATGGTACGGTTTGCGTCGATGGACGCGACATTTATCAGGCTAATGATCTGCGTGTTGGCCTATTCACCTCCACAGCAAATTTTTAACAGGAGGCTCCCATGCGACGAGTGGTAGTCACTGGGCTCGGCATTGTGTCCTGTCTGGGCAATGACCAGCAGCAGGTTCTCGAAGCGCTCAAGAGCGGCCGTAGCGGTATCCGTTTCAAGGAAGAATACGCCGAACGCGGCTTTCGTAGCCATGTGGCCGGCAGTGTCGACATTGACCTGGATGCCTTGATCGACCGTAAGCTGCGCCGTTTCATGGGCGATGCAGCGGCCTATGCCTATGTCTCCATGGCGCAAGCCATTGAAGATGCCGGCCTTTCGGAAGACCAGGTTTCCAATGAACGTACCGGCTTGATCGCCGGCTCCGGCGGCGCCTCCAGTGCCAACCAGGTCGAAGCCGCCGACGTGCTGCGTGAAAAAGGCTTGCGCCGGGTAGGCCCTTACCGGGTCACACGCACCATGGGCAGTACGGTATCGGCGTGCCTAGCCACACCGTTCCGTATCAAGGGCGTCAATTACTCCATCTCTTCCGCCTGTGCCACGTCCGCGCATTGTATCGGCAGTGCCATGGAGCAGATCCAGCTGGGCAAGCAGGATGTGGTGTTTGCCGGGGGTGGCGAGGAAGAGCACTGGACATTGTCCTGTCTGTTCGACGCCATGGGCGCCCTCTCGACCCACTACAACGACACCCCGGAAAAAGCCTCACGGCCTTATGATCAGGCGCGCGATGGCTTCGTGATCGCCGGCGGCGGTGGCATGCTGGTACTTGAGGAACTCGAGCACGCCAAGGCCCGTGGCGCAACAATCTACGCTGAGCTGGTCGGTTATGGTGCCACGTCCGATGGACACGACATGGTGGCACCGTCCGGCGAAGGTGCCGTGCGTTGCATGCGTCAGGCCATGGCCACGGTAGAAGGCGATATCGACTACATCAATACCCACGGCACCTCCACCCCCGTAGG
Source organism: Vreelandella rituensis (assembly GCF_003336665.1). Classification (GTDB taxonomy): domain Bacteria; phylum Pseudomonadota; class Gammaproteobacteria; order Pseudomonadales; family Halomonadaceae; genus Vreelandella; species Vreelandella rituensis. The sequence continues at coordinate 95,548 of NZ_QPIJ01000006.1, forward strand.
TGACGTTGCCGAGCTCAAGGCAGTACGTGAAGTCTTCGGAGACTCGCCTCCGGCAATGAGTTCGACCAAATCATTGACGGGGCATTCACTGGGTGCCACTGGCGTACAGGAAGCCATCTACTCGATATTGATGATGGAAAACGACTTCGTCACCGCCTCGGCCAATATCGATCAACTCGATGAGCAGGCCCACGGTTTCGATATCGTTACCACTCGGCGGGATAACGTCAAACTCGAACGGGTATTGTCCAACAGCTTCGGTTTCGGCGGCACCAACGCCTGCCTCGTGTTCCAGCGCTACCAGAGCTGAACGAGTCAAGACCCATCGTTTTAGCACTACCACAACAAACGGCGCCCCAAGGGGCGCCGTTTGTTGTGGCTTGCGGCTAGCTGTCCAGAACCAATTATTCAGAACCAATCATTCAGAACCAGTTATCCAGCCAGAAAACAGGCACTTTCGTTACGCAGTGTCAGGACACCTTTGGGCGTGGCACTTCGGAAATTTCCTCGAGTTGCTCTTCAATCCAGGCTTCAACTTCCTTGAGTACTTCATCGGGAAGCCGCCCTTGGGTGTCTATCGGCGCACCGATACGCACGCGCAGCACACCGGGATTTTTCACCCAGTGGCGCCCAGGCCAACGCTCTCCGGCATTATGTGCCACCGGTAACACCGGTACCCCGGCTCGACAGGCGATCACAGCACCACTTTTGTTGTAGCGCTTGCGAACGCCCGGGTCGACTCGGGTGCCTTCGGGAAAGATCAGCACCGAGAGCCCGCCCTCCAGACGCGTAACGCCCTGGGTCAACACCTGTTTCATGGCTCGAGCGGGTCTTGAACGGTCCAGGCTAATCGGCTTCAGCAACCGAAGCGCCCAACCGAAGATGGGAATACGCAAGAGTTCCTGCTTGAGCACGGTGCATACCGGCGGCTTCATTATCTGTAGAAAAACGGTTTCCCACTCGCACTGATGATTGGCCTGGATGACGCATGGCCCTTCAGGCAGGTTTTCCTGCCCCTGGATGTCGTAACGCACACCGCATGTCCAGCGGAACCACCTCATCAGAAAGTGGTTATATAAATTGAGCAGCCCGTAGCGCCGCTCAAGCGGTAGAAACGGTGCAACGGGCAACAAAAAAAGACCTGATGCCAATAGGGCCACAAAATAGCCCACGTAAAACAACACACTGCGCAACACGTTGATCAAGATGTCGACTCGCTTTTGCCTTCTTCCGACGCATTGTCACGGACCAGACACCAAGCATCCAGCATTCGCCCTACTTCCAGCCGCCAGGCTTTCTGATGTACACCGAAGACGTCCAATACACGCCGACAGTTGAGTACACGACGCAGTTTCTGGTCGTGATGGTGATTGAGCGCCTTGACGTCCCCTAATGCCACCTCTTCACCACGCCCTTCCAGATGAGTGGCCAACTGTGTGCGCACCATCGAGGTGAACGTGAAGGCACTTACCGGTTCAGTGCCGGCAAGGTGATAGGCCCCCCAGGAATCGGCGCCACATTGCTGCTGAAGCAGCATGCCCACCAACGCCCGAGCGACTGCATCCGCCGAGGTGGGACAGAAGATAACGTCTTCCGTGGCGCGCACTTCCTGCCCCATGACCAAACTATCGATGATCTCGTTGAGCCAGGCATGGCTGCCTTCCAGCGCAAACAACGGCCCCAGACGCACGATCAAGTGCCGATGATATTCGGCCCGGATCCGATCCCCCACCAGCACCAGGCGTCGCAATGATTCATCGCGTGGGGCCGGCACCAGATGCTCGTCAATCGCCACCTCGAAGCCATCTTCATAAAGCTGGTCGGACACACACCAGACCAGAGCGACTCCTTGGGCAAGGCAAATCTCCAAGCAAGCTTCCACGGCATCGGCATGCGCCATGACCGCCGCCGGCGCCATATTCAAGGGATGAGCCAAGGGAGGAATGATCACCGCATCCGGTGCGATCGTTTTCAGCCTATCGCTATCTAGCGACATCCCGGACTCGATCACAAGCTCAGTATCCGAACGTCGACTGGCTTCTCGGGCCAAGGCCAGACTCAGACAATGGCCGGCATCCAGAATCAACAGCTTCACAAGCGCATCCTAGTGGTTAGCAATCATGGGCACTTTTTCAAAAGGTGCTGACTAAAAGTCAAGTGTATACCAAATCCTGCTCTCCTTCTGGGTGGGTTAGTTGCAGAGCCCATTAGGTAAGCGATCCCGCCTCTCCCCTAGCCAAAACGGACTCAATAGATACAGACCCAAGTATAGATAAGGTATTTTGTGCAGTGTACAACAGATAAAAAGCAGGCACCATTTGTACAGTTACAACTATACAGCCAGATTCGGAAGGCACAGATACTATTTGACGCTCTGCCTTACGGTGGAACGCTGGTGACTGACAAAGGCTTTGGCTACGAGCGTATTCGTAACCTGCCCTTGCTTGAGACCAGTTAGTTAATGACCTCAGAAGAACCTACCTCTTCTTGAGACAAGCAGACCTGTAAGTCGCCGAGATGCGCAACTAAAGGTATGAATTACTGACTCCACCCGTTCGACAGCACCTCGGCTTGCTTGAGTATCAACTCCACCGCCTCTATGGCCTTGTCAGGCGGGTACTTGTAGCGTTGCAGCGTGCGCCGTACCAGAATGCGCAGCTTCGCGCGCACGCTTTCGCGTACCTGCCAGTCGACTGTGGTGGACTTGCGTAGCTTGTCGGTGATTTCGACCGCGATCTTTTTCAGGGTATCGTCGCCGAGTTCACGTACGGCGCTTTCGTTATTGGCCAGCGCATCGTAGAAGGCGACCTCGTCCGGGGTCAGGCCCAAAGCCGCGTCGCGTTCCAGTTCCGCTTGGAACTGCTTGGCCATGGCGATCAGCTCTTCGATCACCTGGGCAGTCTCGATACCCCGGTTGTTGTACCTGCGCAGCGTTTCCTGCAGTCGGTCGCCGTACTTCTTCTCTTGTACAACGTTGCTGCGGGTCTTGGCCTTGATGTCGTCTTTCAACAGTTTTTCCAGCAGCTCGACCGCGAAATTTTTGTAGGGCATTTGGCGGACGTCTTCGAGAAACTCGTCGGATAGCAGGCCGATGTTGGGCTTGTGGAGACCACACAGCGCAAACACGTCAGTGACACCTTCGGAAACCAGTGCGTTGTCCAGAATTTGCTTGAGTGCCGTGTTCTTTTCTTCCTCGGTGAGCTTGCGGTCAACGCTGGTGAACTTGGTAATGGCGGCCTTCATGGCGGAGAGGAAGGCGATCTCTTTGTGCAGGTCACGAGCTTCGTCGAGGGTGCTGCACAAGGAGTAAGCCTTGTTCATGGCCAGCACGGTGTCGAGGAAACGTTTCTTGCCATCTTCCAGTCCCAGTATGTAGTTGGCTGCCGGTACCAGCAGCTTGTTGGGGTGCTCTTCAAAGCTGCTGTAGTCGAATCCTTCGCCCTTCGGACCTTTGGCAAACATGCCGTGGATGATGTCGAGCTTCTCCAATAGCACGGCATAGGCCTCTTCCGCGCTGTGGGCGGGCTGACCTTTGCCTTTGGCATCGGTGTAGGTCTTCAGCGCCTGTTTCAGCTCATTGGCAATACCGATGTAGTCGACCACCAAGCCGCCCGGCTTGTTCTTGAACACTCGGTTCACGCGGGCAATGGCCTGCATCAAGTTATGGCCCTTCATGGGCTTGTCGATGTACATGGTATGGCAGCAAGGTGCGTCGAAACCGGTCAGCCACATATCCCGCACAATCACTAGCTTGAGCGGGTCATCAGGGTTTTTAAAACGCTTCTCCAGCCGCTTCTTGGTCTGCTTGTTGTAAATATGCGGCTGTATCAGGGGTTTATCCGACGCCGAGCCGGTCATGACGATCTTGATAGCGCCTTTTTCCGGGTCGGCGTCGTGCCACTCGGGCCTAAGTGCGGTGATTTCGTTGTACAAGTGAGCGCAAATGTCCCGGCTCATGGCCACGATCATGGCTTTGCCTTCGATAGACGCACTGCGCGTCTCGAAGTGATTGACCAGGTCAGCGGCGATCTCTTTTAAGCGCGGTTCGGCGCCGACCAGCTTCTCCAGCTGGCTCCACATGCCTTTGGCGCGCTCACGCGAGCCAACGTCTTCCTCATCCTCGAAGACCTCTTCGACTTGGTCCGACAGCGCTTCGATATCTTCGCGGTTGATGTCCAGCTTGGCCAAGCGCGACTCGTAGTAAATCGGTACCGTTGCCCCGTCATCGACGGCGTCTTGTATGTCGTAGACTGAGACGTAGTCGCCGAACACCGCGCGGGTATCCTTGTCTTCGCTCGCGATGGGTGTGCCGGTAAAGCCAATGAACGACGCGTTAGGTACGGCGTCACGCATGTGCTTGGCATAGCCGAATTTGTAGCTGCCGTCCTTTTTGAGCGTAGCCTTCAAGCCGTACTGGCTGCGGTGGGCTTCGTCGGAGATCACCACGATGTTGTGGCGGTCGTTGAGGATGGGGTGCCCAACTTCTCCTTCTAGCAGCGCGAATTTCTGCACGGTGGTAAAAATAATACCCCCCGACTCGCGCTCGGCAAGCATTTGGCGCAGCTCATCCCGGTCGTGGGCCTGAACCGGTGTCTGCTTCAGCAGTTCCTTGGCGTTGCTGAACGTGGCAAATAGCTGGCCGTCGAGATCGTTTCTGTCCGTGACGATAAGCAGCGTCGGGTTGTGCATTTCCGGCTGCTGCAACAGTTTCCCGGCGTAGCAGCACATGGAAATGCTCTTGCCGGAACCTTGTGTGTGCCAGACAACCCCGGCTTTCTTGCTACCCGGTACCACTTCATCGCCGTAGGACGCGCGCTTCTCGCCCTGTGTATTGTCCTTTGGTGCTTCAGCCGCGATCACGGTGGCACGCACGGCTTCGCGCACGGCATGGAACTGGTGGTACCCGGCGATTTTCTTAATGAGCCGGTCAGCGTCGGTTTCAAACAGCACGAAGTAGCGGATGTAATCCAGCAGCCGCTCGCGGTCGAAAAAACCGCGCACCATGGTTTCCAACTCCCACTCCAGCAGTGGCTTGTCGTCTTCGTGCTTGATGGTGCGCCATGGCATGTAGCGTTCTTGACTGGCGGTCAATGAGCCAACACGCGCATTGAAGCCGTCGCTGATCACGGTGGCTTCGTTGTACACAAACAGCTCGCTGACCTCGTCCTTGTAGGTCTGAATCTGGTTGTAGGCATCCCAGATATCGACGTTTTCCGCATTGGGGCTTTTCAGCTCCAACACCGCGAGCGGCAGGCCGTTGATGAAGCACACGACGTCAGGCCGACGTAGTTGTTTGGTGCCTTCAATGGTGAACTGATTGATCGCGCGGAAGCGATTTTCACCGATATGGGTGAAGTCGATCAAAAACGCCCGGTCATGCACCTCGTCATCGCCATCTTTATACTTCACCGGCACGCCATCGAGCAGCAAACGGTGGAAAGCGCGGTTGCTAATGATGAGGTCAAGGCTTTCGGGTTTGCTGACCTGAGCGATCACCTGTTCCAGCGCATCCTCGGGTAGATGAGGGTTGATACGCTTCACGGCCTGTTCGACGTCGCCTGGCAGCAGCACCTGCCGGTAATCACGGCGCTCCGGTTGCACCCCGTCAGGGGCAATGTCCGGCCCGTTGGCGACTTCCCAGCCGTTATCGGCGAACCATTCGAGGCACGCCTGCTCCAGTTGGTCCTCGGTCATTCCTTGCTCCCTGTTTTGTGGCTTCGGCTTTACTTCCACGCTCTTTCGCCTACATCCCTTATTCGTTTCCGCTACTTAGTTTCAAGGCATTCTGGCGCCTTCGAGCTTTTACATCATTGAAGTGCTGGTTGATGGCTTTCAGGGGGACGTGTAGGGCGTTTTCTAGCTTTGTCATGTGGGTAACCATCCAGTCGATCATTTCTGGCCAGTTAGCCCTGTCATAACTATCTATGTCCCTTGTGTGCTGAAGTCGGAATGCTAATCTGCAGTTCAATTGCCACCAGACCAATGGGTAGCCATAGGATGCCTCGATCTCATTTTTTTGCTCATTTAAGCGTTCATATACATAGTTATTGGCCTCTTCTTCGTTTTTCTGAAGGCACAAACCGACGCCGATCTCGTTTTTGTCAAAAATCAGGTGATAAGCTATTCCTTTAATGCCGGAATCCATACTCAACCAGTGAATTTTGGACGGCCTTACATTGTTGTACAACGAACTGCTGCAGTTGCTGAAGGCGTCCAGCACCTTTTCCCAGAACATTAAACGCAAGGTGGGTCGATGTGTTTGCTGGGTGTCAGCGCTTTGCTTTTTGGCTTTCTTGATGACCATGGAATCGGTGAGATTAGGTGCAGGGATAATCTGGTCGACATCGTGAAAGTGGGCCACATCCTGCGGTTCGGCATGCGCCTCGTCGTTGACGTCTGGCAGTGTCAGCTCACCGGAAAGGAGCTTGGGCAATAGTATGTCCCTTGTACTAGATAGAGATGAAGATTCCGAATGGAGAATTAGCTTTTGCTGTAGTAATGGTTCAATAAGTTCTGAGAATCGTTGAACTATTGAGTCGATCGGAATCGTCAGTGGATATTGGGAGATTGCCTTACCACTGACATTAGCCTGAGCGCTACCATGTGCCTGCCCTTCAACATACTGTTTGAAAGCGGAGTCTCGCGCATTGCAGTAGAGTAGAGCCTTTTGATAGTACTGCTTGGGTTTTAGTCGGCCCACTCGTTGATTCAGAAACATCCTGTTCTCTGTAATTGGGACTAGTCCTGTTTCACCAGGATAACCGGTCATGCCAATCAGCAAGTCACCACCGTAGAGCTCAAATCGTTCGAGGCCAGCGACCGTTTCTTCTTGTACGTAGCTGCAAGATTGAGTGTCCACAAATGCAGGTTTTACTGAACCTATTTTGACTACTGGGAACCCAGAATCTGACCAGTCTTTACTTTTAAATGCATAGCCATTCTGGAAGTCGCAAATGTCACTCAGGTAGCCTGACTCCCACCCCTCCGGTATCTCGTTCAGCTCGCTGTCCTGCATCGCTGAGGGGAATAGCTCAGCAGTGGCACGAAGCTCGGCGTGGCGCTCGGACTGCTCGATGCTTAGTGTGGCCAGCTGGTCCGCCGTTTTGCCTGACACTGTCTCCATGGCAGCGAGCAGTGCATCCTCTTCGCTGCCGCCCGCTTCCAGCGCAGCGACCTTGGCCTTCACCGGCTCAAAGTCGACAAACCAACTTTTGAACAGGGTTTGGGCCATCTTTTCAAGGGTTTGGTTGATCTGATGGTTGAGCTGGATTTTTCTCTCTAAGCCATCAAGTATGGTCGCTACCGCGTTTTGAAAATCAATCGAATATACAGGGACCTGTAGGTTTGCTAGGTCAGAGCCTCTGATACCAGCCGCACCGGCCCCTTGCTCTATTATGGTATCCATAGCCTGCTTCCCTAAGGGGCTATCGAAATAGTAAAAATAAAACAAGGGGTTATAATCGTTATGGTTGAGCCTGCAGCGAATCAGGTGAGACTCAAAACATACAGGCTCTTTGTCATCCAAAAATATAGAGCATTTACCCGCGCCTTCACGTACAAGGGACTGTCGAGCAAAAAGTAAGTCACCTTTTTGAAGCAAGGAAATGGCTAGTTCCTTATCGGTAAGCGGAGCTCGATCCATCGGGACGTTATCAATGCGAGGGTGCTTAAAAAGCTCCCCCATATTGACCATTTTTATGCCCTCGCCGCGAATTTTTTTAGGCTTTGTAAGTCCGTTACGAAGTGGTACGTCCAGCAAGTCCGAGAAAGGCTTAAACCTCATAACCTAGCCCCCCAAGGTTGCGTTTGATCTCTGCTTCCAGCCGGTCGCTTTCGTTGAACTGCTCACGTAGCTGCTCGGTCAGCAGTGCCATTTTGTCTGCGAAGGGCACTCCGTCGTCTTCAAGTTCCGCTGCACCCACGTAGCGCCCCGGCGTTAGCACGAAGTCGTGCTTCTGGATCTCGGCGAGCGTGGCGGACTTGCAGTACCCGGCGACGTCTTCATAGTTCTCGTCACGCTGCCACGCGTGGAAGGTGTCCGCGACCTTGGCGATGTCATCGGCGGTGAAGTCGCGTATCACGCGGTCCTTCATGTAGCCCAGTTGGCGAGCGTCGATGAACAATACCTCACCCTTGCGGGAGCGCTTTTTCACGCCGTTAGGCGATAACCCGCCAGTCTTATCCTTGGTCAGGAACCAGATACACGCGGGGATTTGCGTGTTGGTGAACAGCTGGCCCGGTAGCGCGACCATGCATTCCACCAGATCCTCTTCCACCAGCCGCTTGCGGATCTCGCCTTCGTTGTTGGTATTGGAACTCATGGATCCGTTGGACAACAGCAGTGCCATGCTGCCCGCTGGACGCAGGTGGTACAGCATGTGCTGCAGCCAGGCGAAGTTGGCGTTATTTTTCGGCGGCGTGCCGTACTTCCAGCGCGCATCGTCAGCGAGCGATTCGCTCCACCAGTCCTTCATGTTGAATGGGGGGTTAGCCATCACAAAGTCAGCGCGCAGGTCGGGATGCTGATCGTTCAGGAAGGTGTCGGCGTTTTTCTTGCCGAAATTGAAATCGAGCCCCCGAATGGCCATGTTCATGGCCGCCAAACGCCACGTGGTGGGGTTTGACTCCTGCCCGTAAACCGAGATGTGCTTGCGCTGCTCAGCAGCGTCGTAGTGCCATTCTTTGGCGTGTTCCTCGATGAACTTGTCATTGGAAACGAAAAAGCCCCCCGAGCCCATGGCCGGGTCATACACGCGTCCGCTGTAGGGTTCGAGCATTTCCACGATCAGCGAAACGATGCTCTTCGGCGTGTAATACTGCCCGCCTTGCTTGCCTTCGGCCAAGGCGAACTGCCCGAGGAAGTATTCGTAGACGTGGCCGAGAATGTCCTTGCTTTGCAGGCTGAGCTTTTGTCCTTGGTACTCAGGCGTGGAGAACGAGGTGTTGGAAAATGAATTGATCAGGCCGATCAGCTTGTCATCCTCAACCTGAAAACGGCTGATGCTGTTCAAGATGCCCTTGAGCTTGGGGTTGGAGTGCTCGATTGCTTCCAGCGCATTGTCGATCAACCACGACACCGAGCGCAGCTTGACGTCATTGCCGTTGGCATCCTGCCAGAGCACGGAGCCGGTAGGCAGCGCCACCTTCGATTTGAGCGTATTCCATCGCGCCTCCTTGGGCACCCAGAACACGTTGGCTTCGCGGTAGTAGTCGAGCACCTCCAGCTCTTCATCCATTGCCTGCTGGTACTCGTTGTCACTGTCGAAGTCTTCACGCGGCAAATGGTAGATGTTGTCGTCGCTGTCGTGCTGGAACAGCTCGCGCAGCTCACGCTGGCGTTCCTCGAAGGCGTCGGAGACGTACTTCAGGAAGATTAGCCCCAGTACCACGTGCTTGTAGTTCGCCGCGTCGAGGTTGGCTCTGAGCTTGTCCGCCGCCTTCCAGAGCTTGTCGTCCAGCTCCTTGAGGAATTGCTGTTCCGTGGTGTTCATAAACTCTCTCTTGGGATAGGCATTACAAAGAGAAGCCTTCACGTTTCAGCGAGGCATTCAATGTTGTTCGGCTTACTTTAAAATGCTCGGCAACTTCAGCCTTTGTCATCATCGGGTCAGCTAGCATTGCAGCTGCTTTTTTCGTATCAGATGGCGTCATCGCCGGTCGCCTGCCACCTTTGCGACCACGCGCACGTGCGGCAGCGAGACCCGCCTTGGTGCGTTCGGTAATCAGACTGTGTTCGAACTCGGCCAGCGCACCGAAAATGTGAAACACCAGCTTGCCGCCCGCATTGGTCGTATCAATCGCTTCCGTCAGTGAGCGAAACCCTATGCCGCGTTGCTGAAGGTCTTCGATGATTTCAACCAGGTCTTTAAGGGATCGGGCCAGTCGATCCAACTTCCAGACAACAAGGGTATCGCCTTTGCGCAGGGTGGATAAACACTGCGTTAGCTGGGGGCGCTCCCTGAGCTTACCCGTGAACTTTTCTTCAAATACTTGCTCGCAGCCGGCCTCGCTCAGAGCATCTAGCTGAAGCTCCGCGTGCTGATCCTGGGTACTGACCCGTGCATAACCGATGATCATAAGAAAAGGTACCTAAACTGTTCATAGATAGTTGTACGGGTTTACGATCACTAAAACAAGCGGATTGAGGCTTTTTGAGGGCATGGCGGCGTCGTTCAACAAACGGTCGTTTTCTTTGCACTCTATGCCCTATTTACTGGACAATCATAAATATTCAGCTATTGGAGAAGGTAAACTGTCGTTAACTTATTTTTGTAGGAGAGAGTTATGGGTCAAAACGATCTACAGTCTAAGGATTTTAATAAAGCTGACAATGATAAAGCGCTGAACAAGCTGAAAGGCTCAGTACGCAATTATGAGCAACCCTTTGATCCAATTGGAAATGATGACTGGGAAACCCTGCTGCTGGAAGGCCTTACGCCCGGCACCACCCACGCAGATGAGCTCGAGTTATTGTCAAATCTGGTGTACGACGGTCAGGCGGCGTTCCTGTCTGACTGATCGATTACTTGCTCTCCGTCCTGGAACTTGACGTTGTTGATGACCAGTTCCAGTTTCTGGAAATGC
>NZ_QPIJ01000060.1 GCF_003336665.1 Vreelandella rituensis
CCTGCTGGAACGCTTTTCTTCCTACTTGGGTCTGGACTTCAATGACATAAAATCCCGACCCGACTTTGATGAGATGTGCCATTACGGCGCTATTGCGTCATGAAACTGTCCGAACCATTGTAAAAAAGGAGTGCTAAAAAACAATATTGCATCGTTACCCCGTCAAGAAGACGTCAGATAGCCACAAAGCTCGGATTACGTAGTCGTAAAGCGCTAAATAATGACGCTACCGCGGGCGTGATGAATAAAGCGGGATTAGCGTTGTGGCATGGGGTACGCTCTTGATGGCCAGGTCGATACTGATAAAGTCGCGCATAGCCTGGCTGACGTAGATGGCATCTTGATAAACCCATCGAGCCATATTTGGTTTTACTGGATAGCATATAAAACGGTCGTTTTTTTACACAGCGCCCAGTCCTCAACGATGCCCTGGAGAGCTGTTTTTCTATAAAGAAAAGGTACGAATAGCGATCGATCAAGCCGGGAATATCTTGCGGTAACGTGGGTGCTTCGGCGAAGATGCTTCTACCTTTTGCGCGTCACCCCTTGGCCATCAAACGAGACCTCATGTATCTGCTTATTGCCTTCGCGACTCTATCCATTGCCGTTTCGTTTCTCTGCTCACTGCTTGAAGCGGCTCTCCTTTCCCTGACTCCTAGCTATGTGGCGCAGCTGAAAGAGTCACGTCCCAAGCTTTACGAGCGGCTCAACCGCCTGAAGCGCAATATTGACCAGCCGCTCGCTGCTATTTTAACGCTCAATACCGTCGCCCACACAGTGGGTGCCACTGGCGTCGGCGCCCAGGTCACGGTGGTATTTGGTGAAGCATGGTTGGGTCTTGCCTCTGCAGTGATGACACTGCTGATCCTCTTCCTCTCCGAGATCATTCCTAAGACCATCGGTGCCACCTACTGGCGGCAGCTCTCTACGGTGTTGGCTCCCATGCTCGAAGGCATGATATGGATTTTGAAACCGCTTATCTGGCTCTCCGAGAAAATTACCAAGCGTATCGGCAAGGATGTTCACGAGACCGACATGCGTGGAGAGATCAAAGCGCTGGCTCAGATCGGCCAGGAGGAAAAAGCGCTAGACCCTGATGAGACCAGGGTCATCATCAACATCCTTAACCTCCATGACATCCTGGTGAAAAACGTGATGACCCCGCGTACTGTCTCGGTCACCGTACATCCCAGCATGCTGGTAGACGAGTTCGACCAGGAGCTTGGCCGCTCGCCCTTCACCCGTTTCCCGGTGATGGACGGTGGTGAACAGGCGCTGGGCTATGTGCACAAGGCGGATACTTATCACGCCGAGGGTGACATCAACCTCAAGTCGCTGATGCATCCAGTCAAATCGGTGGTCGCCGAAGACAATGTCGAGCAGGTGTTCACCATGATGGTCTTGGATCGTCAGCACATCTGTGTGGTGTATGACGATCTTGGTACTTGGGTAGGCATTATCACCTTGGAAGATATCATCGAGACTATCCTTGGCCAGGACATCGTCGATGAGACCGACAATGTCGCCAACCTTCGCAAGTACGCGCGGCAGCGTTGGACGAAGTCGCTCAAGAAGGAGGAGTAGAGCCTTTCTGTTCCAGTTCCAGACGGTTGGCCTAGGAGGCTGTCCGAGAATGGTGCGATATCGGCTATAATGGTGTTCAACTTCAAAAAAGTCAAAAACGTCGCCATGAATGTCCGGTATCTAAACCAGGGATGTCGGCCATATGCTTAAAATTCTGTAGAGGAATAGAATGAATCATTACAAAATTACCTAATTAACATTCTCAATGTTAGCTTCAAAATCCTCCGGCATTTCCAGGTGCCAGCGAGTGTAGCCAGGGATTAAACGAATTGGCTTTGGCAGCCTTCCTTCTGAAGACCACCTCCATGCAGTGGTCCTTGACACCTCGTAACGATTTGTCCCTTGCAGATTCGATAAGTACATACTTGCTCGTCACGTTTTAGATAGCCTCATCGTAGGGTTCGTGGCAGTCGAGTAGGGTGGTGTTATTGAGCGGGACTTTGATCCTTCGAATGAGGTTTAAAACGTAGTAAAAATTAACACTGTTACTCTAAACTTCATTTTATTGTTACATGTGCTTTTGTTGGCGCTTTCTTATCTCGTTTAACCTGGTCGGCCATAGGCGCCTGCGAATCCAGGTTTCGATTTCCAATATCACTAGCACCGCCACTCCGGCTAGGCAGGCTAGGGCCAGCATTTCCAGGGATAAGGCACTAGTTTCAAAAGTGTTATGAAACCAAGGCAGATAAGTAAACAGAAGTTGCAGAATTACGATTGTCGCCACTGCAAGTAACACAATCGGAGTGCCCAGCACACCACGAAGCGTAATAGACGGTGTGTCGAGATAGCGCACAGCGAACAGATAAAACACCTCCATGGCTACTAAAGTATTGACGGCCAGGGTGCGAGCTATGTTTTGGTCGTCATAGTGGTGCATGGCCCAGAACCAGGCCCCGAAAATGCCTGTTAGAAACAGTAGTGACACAAAAAATACCCGCCAGACCAGAAATCCCTGCAGCAAGGACTGTTCTCTCGGCAGGGGCGGGCGTTTCATCACATCCGGCTCTGGTGGTTCAAAAGCCAGGGTCATTGCCAACACAACAGCGCTGACCATGTTGACCCAGAGAATCTGCAGCGGTGAAATCGGTAAAGCTAGTCCCAGCAGTAAAGCGGTGATAAGACTGATGGACTCACCGCCATTAATTGGCAGCAGGAACGCAATGCCCTTTTTCAGATTAGAGTAAACCGTACGCCCCTCGCGGACGGCCGCAACTATGCTGGCAAAATTATCGTCCAGTAACACCACGGATGAGGCCTCCCGCGCCGCCTCTGACCCCTTTACACCCATGGCAATTCCCACATCGGCCCGCTTCAGGGCCGGCGCATCATTGACACCGTCTCCGGTCATGGCGACAACCCCATGCTGTGCCTGCAGGGCTTCCACCAGTCTCAGTTTATGCTCCGGGCTGGTGCGTGCGAACACATCTACTTCAGTCGCTAGTTGTTGCAACGCTTCAGCACTGAGACCATCCAAGTCCTTTCCGGTCAAAACCCGCTCGCTGTTTCGCAGCCCCAGTTTCCGAGCAATGGCTCCTGCCGTCAGAGCATGGTCCCCGGTAATCATCTTTACCTGGATACCCGCCGTATGGCAGTCGAAGATAGCGCGGATTGCTTCTTGCCGGGGTGGATCCAGCAGTCCCACTAAGCCCAGCAATTCTACGCCAGTGTCAAGATCCTCCACAGCGAGATCGGTCGTATCCCTGGAAACCGGTTTCCGGGCCAAGGCCAGTACCCTTAAACCATCCGATGCCAGATCGGTAATTATCTGATCCCACCAGTAACGCTCCAGGGCAGAGGTACCACCGTTTTCCGTCACCTCCGCCTCGCACATATCCAGGATGCGCTCCGGAGCACCCTTGACGTACACCATGCTGTGGCCATGGTGATCATGGTTGAGAGTGGCCATAAACCGGGTCTGGGTGTCGAAGGGGATTTCATCCCTGCGGGGCCAATCATGCGCACTACCTTCAATATCAAACGCTGCCTTGTGAGCAAACACTTTCAGCGCAGCCTCCATAGGATCGCCCTGAATACGCGGCTGCTTTTCTCGAAAATCAAGGTGGGCATCGTTGCAAAGGCCAGCAGCCCGGGCCAGATCCACCAACAAGACAGTGACATCCACGGGGTGGCTACCCTGGTAAACGGCACCCTCAAGTTCATAACCCTCTCCGGATATGTCCATGCGCTGTCGGCCCACCACTGCTGTGGTCACCACCATTTCATTGCGGGTGAGTGTGCCGGTTTTGTCTGAACAAATCACTGATACTGCCCCCAGTGATTCAAGGACGGGCATTCGACGTACCACCGCCTGACGTTTCGCCATCTGGCGCACGCCTATCGCCAAGGTGATGGTCAGTATGGCTGGCAATCCCTCTGGAATAGCGGCCACCGTCAGCCCTACAACGGCCATGAACAGCTCTTGGAAAGACAGGTCACTGAAGACCAGGCCGCCAGCAAATACGGCAGCAGCGGCAATGACTATAATGATGGACAAAATTTTGGCAAAGCGGTCCATCTTTTCTACCAAGGGCGTTTTCAGAGACGTGGTCCTTGCCAACAAACCAGAGATACGACCAATCTCCGTCGCTGCTCCGGTGCGAACCACCACTCCACGCCCGGTACCCGTAGATACCATGGTGCCGGAAAACGCCATGCTGGTTTGGTCACCCAGCGCCGCCTCTTTCTCCACCGGTTCCGGGGATTTCTCTACCGCTACGGATTCACCCGTAAGGATGGCTTCCTCGATCTTCAAGTTATGGCATTTTTCCAGGCGGGTATCCGCCGGTACCCGGTCGCCGGGTTCCAGTAGCACCGTGTCTCCGGGCACAAGGTCAGCGGCGTTAATTTGATGCTGGCCATCCTCACGAACTACACGTGCCTTCGGTGCCAGCATATGTCCAATGGCGGACAGTGCCTGCTCAGCCTTGCCTTCCTGGATAAAGCCCACCAACGTCTGGATCACCACCACTGCCATGATCACCCCGGCATCCACCCAGTGGCCGAGTGCTCCTGTAATGGCCGCCGCAGTCAACAGAACGTATATCAGGACGTTGCGGAGTTGGCGAGTGAGCCTAGCAAGGGGCCCGTTTGCCTTACCTTCCGGTAGACGATTAGGGCCATAGACGTCAAGCCGCGCGACGGCTTCCTCACCACTAAGGGGCGCTGTTGCTTCCAGTAACTCTCTGATACCGAAGGCATTTACGGAGTGCCAGGGCTGTTCTGGAGATTGCTGGGGTAAGTTATTTTCAGACAGCATAAGTACCTGCCCGGCGCTCAAGAATTGCGAGTGCATCCCTCAGCCTACCAATGCCACTGACACCACCGCTTTCAGCGAAGTGGCTCGCTGCCGCCATTTCAGGACCCATGGAGCCGGTCGGGAGGTCAAGTTCTCTGGCTTCAGCAAGAGTCAGTTCATGAGTCGGTTCAGCGGTGTCCATTCCGAAATCGCGATCGATGGCATCCACATCTGTCAGGAGTAATAACGCATCGGCACCCAGTTGGCGGGCCAGCAGAGCGCTGGCGGCATCTTTATCGAGAACAGCCGTCAAGGTGTTCACTTGAAATCGCAAGCCGCACACGGCTGCCGCTTCGAACAACGCACGCTGAACAGTCGAAAGCCGTTCGTTATAATGACCGATGAATTCTGCTATTTCCTCCGAGATGACGTCATCAGGCAAAAGTTCGCCGGCCGAACGGTGGTGACTTCCTGCTTTGCGAGTGATGAGGTTGCTCACGACATGTGCCACGAAAAGTGGTAGACCAGCAGTTCGCTTATAGAGTTTACGTACAAAAGATTCTTGGGTCAGGGCAGGCTCAAGCCTCGCGACATACTCAAAGGCTTCCTGGTCAGAAAAAGGGTCTAATACAACTTTTTCAGACAGGCCATGCAGCCTCAACTCATTGCGCACGGCCCTGAGTGAATGGATGTAGGCAGCGTCCCCAGCAAGACGAATGGAGACTAGCCACAGCAGCCAGCCGCGCCCCCTACGCCGTGCGGTGTGATCCATCAATTCAATGGTCACACGTTCGCTCCAATACAGATCTTCGTTGAACTCATCCAGCTCAAAGGTGCCGATTCGCTCACATCCCGGCGTGTCAATAAGGTGCTCATGATTCTGCGGAGGAGACCTGTTGTTCATTGCACCCGCCTTTGAAGTTCATTTCGAGGCAACCTGACCGTTAAATTGTAGGCCATCACAAGCGTCTGCCCTTGCCCAACATCAATTTTTCCGAATTTCAGCTTTGCCGTGACAGCGGCGGAACTGTCACTGGGCCAATTCGAAAGGACGGGCGACTTATTTACCCAGTAGCTTCATGGTCAGTACGCTGACAGTTCTCAGAAAGTGGGGAGGTCGAAGCGTCTATACAAAGCAGGGTTTCAAAGGTGTTGATCCCCATGCAAGGGGTCGCCCCGCGTATCACCCCGCTGTACTGTTAAAAATCTATCTCTACGGTTACCTAACCGCGTCCAATCCAGCCGCCGACTGGAACGTGAGGCACAGCGGAATGTTGAACTCCGGTGTGGCTTAACAAGTGGGCGAAATCTTCGCGGGCGGTTTGCTGCCAGATGACCGTCAGCATCAGGCGGGCCTCTTGTATTGGGCCTCTAGCTCGTCAATGAGCGCGTCCGTTTCCGCGATCACTTCTTCGGGGGGGTATCCCCGGGTGAGGATCGTCCAGACTGCGCTGGACCCGGTCACGGAACCAGCGGTCGTAGCTGCCTGCTTTCTCTTGCACTTCACTGGGGGGAAGGGGGGACTCATAGAGGCTCTCCTCCATTAAGAAGAGTTGTCAGTTTAGAGCATCGCATCAGTGGCCGCACAACGGCTTGAGTGAGTCCGCTCAAAAACTCAAGATATTAGTGTTGTATAAAAGTCCGCTATTGGCCGAAACCGGCCTCAGATTGAGCTACGGCCTGATAGACCGTTCTGTCTCTCCCATGTTGGGGTGGTTCATGAACGCAAGTATGGAGATACGGCGGATTTCGCCGAAGCCGATGGCGGCGGGACGGAGGACTGGTTCGCCGTTATTGGAGCGAAGCTCTCTTTCTAATCTTCAGAACGGCCCCTGTATTTTGCTCGCAGAAAAGGGCCCCTCGCTATCAGGAAGGTAGCCTGATGTTAGCAGGAAGGGATCTGCCAGCGTACACCGGAACTGGCGAGCTTTCGGCGAGCAGCGTCAGCCCTTGATCGCCTCACCAACAAGCCAGATTAACTATGCGAAAATCACTATATTATTTCGGCCATGGTGGATGTCCACCTATCGTCACGGAATTTCTTGATTTGAGATTGCCCCCCGCTCACATATCTTTCTGACCTGTCGCATGGTTAAGGCACGTCATAGAAAATTGACGGGGCCCGCTATGACAAGCTTGGCGATAGGTTGAAAGGTACTAAAGAACCATCTCTGTCTCAGATATAAGACATTTGTTCGTTAAGTTTCAAGAGTGGATGTTACTTATGGAAAGTATTGTTTCAGTAAGTTTTTTATAAATTTCAATATGTTGCATGTTGCTGTCTCCTTGGTGGCACGGAAGCTGCTATCTACTGTGTGACTGCAAACGGGGAGCGTCATTCAAGGGTCCAGCGGTTGAAAGTGTGGACGATGTCGCGTGTTTGCAGGCTGCAGCAGACATAACTAACGGAGACATGATCATGAAAAAGTACTTTGTAGTAGCGGGTACCCCTCTGCTGGCCATGGTGATGGCCATTTCCACGGCGCATGCTAACCCCAGCGCAGGATTCGCCGGAGAGGTGGATCAAAATGTGGATTCCCAAGCCACGGCGACAGGTGGCAACAGTGGTAGTGCCAATGGCGGGACTGGTTATGGTTGGGGTGCCGGAGGCTATGGCCTTGGCGGCGGTGGCAATGGAGGAACTAACAACGATGACTCTAACGATGACGAGTCCATGGGGGCTAACGGCGGCACTGGCGGCGCCGGCACTGGCGGCTACGGTACCGGGACCGGTACTGGTGGCAACGGCGGCTCAATTGGCCGTGGCGGGGATGCTTGGGCAATGAGCGAGTCCTACAACACCTCCACCAGCGTGATCTCGACCCAGGAGATGAACTCTACCGTCAATGGTGCCGGTATCACTATTTACGGTGGCACGGGCGCCGGAGGGGCCCAAGGCGGCACAGGTGGCTCAGCGAGCGCTTTGAATGATGGCCAAGGTTTCGGCGGTAATGGCGGCAACGGGAATGGCGGTGCTGGTGGCTTAGCAACTGCTACAGGCGGAGGCGGAGCAGAAGGTGGTTATGCCTCAGCCGTTGGCACTGGCACGGGAACAGGCACCGGAACCGGCTCCGGCGGAAGTACTGACTCTGATGCAAGTTCAGCTTCTAGTGCCAGCGCCAGTAACATGGCCGGAATCGGAGAGCTTGGCGATGACTTCTCCGATGAAGACTCCGCAGGCAGCTTCGACTCCATGCAGGACGCTGCGGCTGACTCAGCTGCCACCGCTAGCGCAAGCCCCGGTGACGCAGGGGCTGGAACCGGAACCGGGACTGGCGAAGGAACTGGTACTGGCTCGGCCACAGCTGGAGCCGGTGGTTCCGGTGGCGATGCCGATGCCATGGCCGGTAACGGCGGCAATGGTAACGGTGGCGGCGCCGGCGCTGGCCAAGGCTACACCGGTGATGCCTATGCCTATGCCGGCAACGGTGGTTCAGGCGGTGACGGCGGCAATGGCGGCGCTGCCAGCTTTGCCACCGGTACGGCCAATGTGTCCGTTGGAGCTGGCGTGTTCGGTGGCATCAACAACATGAACGTGTCTACAGGCCTCTACAACGCTCAGGTGGCCGGTACCAACGTCGCAGCTCATAGCAACTTGAGCATCGGCAACTGATGATCCAAGGCGCATAACGCGCTTGCAAGAAGCGAGGACTGGTGGGGTTATCCCCACCAGTTTCTTTGGAAACATCCCTATGGACCGAATATCGGGAGTCAAGGCCATGAAGGTGTCATCAGTCAGTTCAAGTTACTTTACTTTACTTCAACCACAGCTGCAGTTGATGGCAATCGTTTTCTTTCTGATGCTGACCACACTTGGAGCGGCAAAGAGCCAGGCAGATGATCGCCATGCACCTCAGGCGGAAGGCTTTGGATCGGTGGAGAGGATAGATCTGGAGGCAATGGGTAACGCACGGGCCAGAGAGGGAGAGGCAATCGTTAACTTTAATACAGTGAAAAGTGTCCAGAACATGAAGGCTTCGGTGACGGATACATCCTTCGATATCGGTGGAAACATGGTTTCGGGCAACATCAGCTTCGCCTCCGATGCATTGGGGAGCTATAGCGGTACGGGAATTTTCAGCGCCGTGACCGGCAACGGTAACTCCATTAACAATGCCGTAGGCATCAGTGTCTTTATCGCCAACTGAGCCTTGATCGGGTTCGGCCACATGATTTTTCATCTAGGGGATAACTTGCCATGAAACTGACCAGGCAGCTCTGCTGTGGCATGGTGACACTGTTTATCATTGGGAACACCCTGATTGCCCATGCTGGCCAGGTGGCCATTGCCAATCGTTTCGGTAGCTTTCAAGTAGAGGCCAAGAGCCTGCAGGAAAAGGGCTGGGACAGGGTGATCCGGCAGCAGTATGATTTCAGCTGTGGTTCTGCATCAGTTGCGACCCTGCTGACCTTCCACTATCAACGTGAGACCACCGAGGCAGAGGTCTTCGAGAGCATGATCCGTGCAGGAGACGCCGAGCAGATCCAGCGCCATGGTTTTTCCATGTTGGACATGAAGCGTTACCTGGATAGCCAGGGGCTCAATGCCGATGGGTTCAGGATCAGTCTGGATGACTTCCTTCGAATCGGCGTGCCTGCCATTACCATGGTGGATACTGGGGGATACAAGCATTTCGTCGTCGTCAAAGGCATTGATGCCGACAATATCCTGGTGGGCGATCCCGCGGCAGGTACTCAGGTGGTGCCGAGGGAACACTTCGAGTCCCTGTGGAATGGTTCGGTTCTGGGGGCACGCGAGGAGATCGAGATTGCCCGTAACCACTTCAACCATGAGCAGGATTGGGCCGTGCGCCCCGACTCACCGCTGGCAAGAGGCGTGAACCGCTCCAGCATCGGTGCCAGCCTGCTGACCCTGCCCGCCAGAAATGAGATGGGCCGGTGATGAGGAGATTTGAAGATGCTGTCTTGCGCTAGGACTATGAGTAGGCGAAGCAGGGTACGATGGCTCGGCGTTCTGCTAGTGCTGGTGGCAGCTGGAACCCAGGCAGCCCCGTGGGCAGAAAGTGACGCACCGGTAAATGTACGCTGGGCACTTGACTTGGGGGATCCGTCGCCAAGGGGTCTCTATGCCGAGATTTCGTTACTACCTGGGAAGAGGGATGACTTCCATCAAGGCACCGTTATCGCTGAGGTGGAGCTCGGCCAGATGCGGGCGGGCTTCAATATTAGCGGACTCGATGTGGATTTCGGAGCCAGGTTGCAGACGACGATCGACAATAGTATTGAGCTTGTGTCGGTGGTGAATTTCACGAAGGCGGGAGCCGACGTCGTCTCCCAGACATTCCATGATTCCTCCCGTTCGGCCAGTCAAGTAGGGCCTGGTACAGGGTTGTCTGTAACCGACATGACCCCCGGTGGTATCGATCTCTCGGGCCTGGCGGACTTTTCCGGCGTTACTCTGAGCGATCCCAAGGGTTTCACGGCAGCCCTACACAATATCACGCGCGATGCCATAGTGAGTGGCGTGGTGAGCAATGCCTCCGGGAGGATTATACAGCAGCGTATCGATATCGACGTTCGGCTCAACAATATCGGGGCATTGAGGGCAGCCAAGCAACGGGCATCTATAGTCGATTCCTTTTCAGGTATCCTGCGCTAATAGATACCAGCAGCCAGTTATCATGCTCGCACCATCATATGAGAACCTCCTTTGTCCTGGATAAAGACATGGTTGAGGAAATGATGAAGAAACTGATGTGACGGCTGCCGAATCAAACAGGCAGCCGTCACGGCTTGTGCCCTTGGCTAGAAGACGTCCATGCCGATGGGCATGCGGAGGGTCAGAGTCGTGTCCGGGGCATCCTCAGTGATGCCGAGCTCTAGACCCAGATTGATCGAGACATCCGGATTAATCTGGTAGGACCACCCAAGCAGCAGAGAGCCGACATTCAGTGTGTTGGAATCGACCCGAGTGGTAGTGCCGCTAGTGTTATTGACATATTCCGTCTTGGTCTTACCGATGAAATCGTTCTTGTAGCCCAGCGTGAAGGAGGTCCTCGGGTTGATGGAGTAGGCCATGCCGAAGCTCAGCCTCACGGCATCCCCGGGATCCACGTCGCCGATAAACAGATCATCATCATCTTGGGTAACTCGCTGGTTGACATCATCCTCCAAATGAAACACATAGCCTAGGTTGGCGAAGTAGACGGCCGGAGCGGAGGGAAGCAACATGGTGATGCTGGGCTCGATGGAGTGGAAACCTGTGCCGGTGGACAGTTCCAGTGGGGTGCCGGCACTGTTGCGGCGGATATCGAAGGGGCCCTCGCCGGTGGTGCTCTTGTAGCGCAGGTTGCCGATGAAGTAGGGCATACCATCTAGGCCACGGTTGAGCTGGTAGTGGGCAGCCAGTTCGATATCGCCTAGCGCATCGTTGGATAGCTCACGATCCAGAGTGAAGTCAGGGTCGACTTCGGAAACCGTGACTCGGTTCGACTCATCTCGATAGACATAGGGTACCTTCATCTCGAGTTCCAGGCGGTCGGTAAAGCCCAGCCGGCCAGTCAGCGAGGCTATATAGTTATCCCGATCGACATCCTGTGCCGTAAACACCCCGATCAGGAGGGTGCTAAGTATTTCCACACCCTCGAACGTCATCCGATTGATGCTCTCGTGCGAGTACTGGAATTCTGGCTCCAGCACTAGCCTGCCCTTGGGTGTCAGCACGCCGCCATATTCCGCCATGGCCTGGACGTCTGGTTGGACCTCTCGTTCCTCGGGTTCCTGGCCGACCGGCTGGATGTTTTCCTGCGCCAGAATGGGGGCGGAGCCGAACAGCGATAGCAGTCCGACGGCTCGAACCAGGTTCTTCTTGTTCCTTGTCATGATGTGGTTCCCCTTGCTATTTGAGCGTCTCGTTCTAATAGCCGGTCGATCCCGTGTTTCTCGATCAGCCTATACAAAGTAGCCCGTGAAACATCTAGCTCACAGGCCGCATGCTGCACTTGATACTTGTTGCGAGCCAAGGAAGCTCTGATGGCGTTCTGCTCAGCCAGGTCACGCGCTTGCTCCAGGGTGACTTGGCTACGAGATGCGCTTTGCCTTCGCTCCAGACCGAGGTCTTCAGGCCGGATCAGGCGCTGGTCACACATCACCATGGCCCTTCGGACCCTGTTGATCAGTTCTCGGATGTTCCCCGGCCATGAATACTGGCGCATCAAGAGAAGGCTCTCATGGCTGAAGCCTTTTACTTTCGTGGCTTTCTCGGTACGGAATTTGTTGAAGACGAAATTTGCTATCTCCTCGATATCTTCGCTACGTTCGCGAAGGGGAGGAGGGGTCAACTGCAGAACGTTTACCCGATGGTAGAGGTCTTCACGAAATGTGCCACGCTCAATAGCCTTCTCCAGGTTTACATGCGTAGCGGCGAGAACTCGTACGTCGACCTTTATTTCCTTTAGGCCGCCAAGTCGAAAAATGTGATGGTTTTCCAGAAATCTGAGTAGATTGACCTGCATTTCCAGCGGCAAATCACCTATCTCATCCAGAAAAAGGGTGCCACTATTGGCGGATTCGATAATGCCGAACTTGCGTTGGCTCGCCCCAGTGAAAGCCCCTTTTTCATGACCAAATAGTTCAGACTGGATCAGCCCCGTTGGCAACGCGCCGCAGTTGATGGCATTGAAGGGGCCATTCCTCCTGGGTGATTGTTCATGTATTGCCCATGCGATAAGTTCCTTCCCCGTTCCCGACTCCCCGGTTATCAGCAACGGTGCATCAACTTGTGCAATTCGATAGATGGATCGATAAAGGTTTTGCATTACGGGTGAGCTGCCCACCATTCCCAAGTCCTCCTTCATGAGGTAGCTTGGAGATGACGGTGCCAAGAGAGCCATTTCACTCGCTGCTTCAAGGAGATGCCTGGCTTTGATGGGATCCAAGGGTAGGGTCAGGAAGGAAAAGAAATATTGGTGGATGAGTAGGCGGATGCGTTCCGCCTGAAGGCAGGATGGATCCAACACAGCTATCCATACTATCTTCGGTTGCCTTTCTATCAGCCCCTGAAGGTCGTCTAACTGCTGCGGGCGATCGCTTTTTAGTATGCATATGGCCGTAAGGTAGCTGTCATCATTTTCTAAAATGTTGCTGGCTTCCTGTTGAGTCCGAGCATGCCTGATATTCCATGGAAAATTTCCCAAAGCTACGGAAATATCATATCCAAGGGAGTCACAACCAATGATGAGAAGCTTCCTTGGCAGTGTCGTCATAGTCTGAGCATCCATGTTTATAAAAACTTCCTGTGTGCCTATGCAAGATAAACTCTAGTGGTAGTAACCCTTGCTTGTATATTTTAAATAGCTGAAATGCATGAGGGAGACAGCAATGCTGTGGTGGAGTTTATGTAGAGAGCGTTGCCTCTGAGTATGGCGTAGCTTTGTGAATTGTTGAATATATTGTAAATATTGTTGAATATTTGTAAATTAAATGAAGTGTAGCTAACGATGAAGTGTAGCTAACGATGAAGTGTAGCTAACGATAGTGATAGTTAAAGCGAGAGCGAATCGGGTTTTGAGTATTTTAATATCAAAGAGTTAAAGAAACGCTGCACAAATCCCGCCGCAGCTGCCTGATTGGTACCGGCGGGGTATACTGCCACCGTCTGACAGAGCCACCCGATGAAGCAGATCTCGTTTGCCCAGGCTGAGCACCAGAACAAGAAGAAGGTTACTCGCCGAGAGCGGTTCTTGGCCCAGATGAATGCTCTGGTGCCATGGCAACGCCTGATCGACGCACTGTCGCCGTCCTACTTTCCGAATTCGGCAGGCAAGCGGGGCCGGCCGCCAATCGGCCTGGAGCGCATGCTGCGGATCTACTTCCTGCAACAGTTCAGCGAGCGCCTGGCCGAACACCTCAAACACAGCCATCAGGTCAAGATCATCGAACACAGCCTGGAGCGCTGCACGCAGCTTTCCGAGCGCCTTGACCGCACCGTGGTGATGCACGGCAGCGCCACCAGCAAGCGCCTGCTCGAAGAAGAGAATATCGAAGATTGCGATATCTTCTGCGCCCTGACCAACGACGACGAAGTCAACATCATGTCGTCGCTGCTGGCCAAGCGTCTGGGAGCCAAGAAGGTCCTTACCCTGATCAATAACGTCGCCTACGTGGACCTGGTTCAGGGCGGCGAAATCGATATCGCCATCTCGCCGCAACAGGCCACCATCGGCAGCTTGCTCACCCACGTGCGCCGCGGCGATATCGTCAACGTTCACTCCCTGCGCCGGGGCGCGGCGGAAGCCATCGAAGCCATTGCTCACGGCGACAAGCAGTCCTCAAAAGTGGTCGGCCGGGCCATCGGTGAGATCGACCTGCCGGAAAGCACTACCATCGGCGCCATCGTGCGTGGCAAGGAAGTGCTGATCGCCCATGACGACGTGGTCGTGGAATCCGGTGACCACGTCATCCTGTTCGTCATTGATAAGCGCCGTATCCGTGAGGTTGAGCGACTGTTCCAGGTTGGGCTGACGTTCTTTTGACGTTTACAGCGATGGGAATACTGCTGGCCTTTTACGTGAAATTATTGATGAGGAGGCTCTAAAGGACCGCTCTTGGCCGAAACAGGAATGCTCGTGCTTAGGTGGTATCGACCCAAAGCTGCCTTTTAGTAACTCTGCATATACACTCATAGCTTCACACTGTGTGCTGGGTGGCCAACCACATAAGACCTTATAGCTATTGGCCTGAGGCATGCATCGTCATGTTACGACCATTACTTTTGGCACGGTAGAGTGCGCCGTCAGCGCACCCAAATAGCTGTTCAATCGATTTAACGCAGAGCGTGAGCATGACGCGCCCCACTTCGCTGTCACCAACAGCGAAACAGCGTGCCGATCAAGCGCTCTATCAAGCCAAGACCGAATGCCGCAACGGGGTGATGGCGTCGTAACTTTGCGTTTGAGTCTTGTCTTGACGTCACGTCACACAATTGCGGGCAAGGCAGGCTTATACCCTCGGCTAATTCACTTCGTCGTCACTTACTCACCGTGGTGGTGGAAGGCGTCGAAACGTGGGAATAGCGCCAATCGCTCGATTGCGATGTGTTCCAAGGCTGCTTTCTCACCCACCTGATGCCCCGTAGTCAATTGGCTAGCATTACGCAAGCCAAATCCCACCTGTTTGCCATAACCCTTACCTGTCACAACTATTGTGTAATTAAATGGTAGTGGTAGTTGATATTTGTAAGTCAATAGAACTATATTTGCGCTTCATAAGCTGTACAACAACAACACAACCCTGAAAATACTTGTACAAATAGGAAGCCATCATGCGCAACAACGGACCTGTGACTCAGCGGGAGTACGTCCTTGACGACGGCGACGTTCTGATTTCAAAAACTGATAGCCAAAGCCACATTCTTTACGCCAACCAAGCGTTTATTGATGCAAGCGGGTTCAGCTATGAAGAGCTTTACTCCTCGCCGCACAATATCGTTCGCCATCCGGATATGCCTGAAGTGGTATTTCAAGATATGTGGCAAGATTTGCAGGCAGGTAAATACTGGTCGGGTTTGGTCAAAAATCGGCGCAAAGACGGCGACCACTACTGGGTTCGAGCCAACGTGGTCCCTATCCGCGAAGGTAATAAAGTTACCGGTTTTTGTTCCATTCGCATTAAGCCCAGCAGCCAGGAAGTGGCCCACGCCGAAGAGGTGTACCGCGATATTCGTGAGCAAGGCCGACGCTATGCAGTCAAACATGGCGTTGCTTATCGCCGCTCGATGCGTCGACTCATGCCGCTTAATTTTAAAAGCATGCGCGTGAAATCCGCGTTCTCGGCCATTGCCGGGTTTGGCCTTTTCAGCGGCTTAGGCATTGCCGCTTCCATCACCTTTAATCAGCTTGCGCCGCAAAGTAGCGCGGATATGGCATTCCTTGGCATCGGTGTGGTGGGCGGCTTGTTCGTTGGGGCGTGGCAATTGTTTAATGGCTTGCGCAATCGGCGTTTTATGTACAAAACCAACGACTTTGCGCTCCAGCTAGCGGCTGGCAACTTAGAAGCCGATATTCCCCACATGGGTAAACGGGAGATGGATAACACCTTAGACACCATGAACTTTATGCGCCGCTCGCTTGAAGCGTTGATTGGTGATCTCAACGAACGCGTCACCCTTGTTCGACCTGCCGTGGAAAGTATCTCGCAGGGCAATGACGCCATGGCCGCACGCTTAGAGCAGCAGGCATCGGCCGTGCAGCAAACCGCCGCAAGCACCGAAGAGATCTCCTCTACTGTGGCGCAAAGTGCCGATAATGCCACCCAGGCCAGCAATGCTTCCGTTGGCAACGTGAAAGAGGTAGACCATACCAGCCAAGTAATGGGCAATCTTGCCAACACCATGGAAGAGATCACTCAACACGCCGACAACATGGCCGGTATTGTCAGTACGATCGATACTATCGCCTTTCAAACCAATATTTTGGCGCTCAACGCCTCCGTCGAGGCCGCCCGCGCGGGCGAGCACGGACGGGGGTTTGCGGTCGTGGCCGAAGAAGTGCGCAAACTTGCCAGCCAATCTGCTAATGCAGCAAAGCAAGTCCAAAGCTTGATTGACCAAGCGCGTAAAAGCATTCACGGCGGCCAAGCTCAGGCCCATGAAGCGACCGATGCAATGGAAAAAATCCGCTTGGCGAGCCACCGGGTGAACGACCTGATGGGCGAAATTACCGCAGCGACCCACGAGCAGAGCGAAGGTATTCGCCAGATCAGCAGTGCCATTAACGATATCGACCACGGCACGCAATCCAGTGCTGCCAGTATGGGCACCTACAAAGAGGCCACTACCGAGCTTGCCGAACAGATTCGTGGGCTTTCGCACAGTGCCATGGCATTTTTGAGCGAACGCGAGCGACTGGCTTCCCAGACACTGCCCAGTGCCAACGCGCAGGCAGCGCTCACGCACGGTAAGGTATCACAGCGAAAAAGGACCAATGTGCCTACCCAGACAAGCCGCTCTCCCCGTGAGGCACCGCCATCGCACCGCTTGGGCCGGGAAACCCCGGAAACCGAATGGGCTGAGTTTTAATCCGCGGAAAAGAAACGTTAATGCTGTGCCTGCCTAGAGGTGGGTAAGATCCATCAGTTAGCTACCTTAGCTCTTGCACACAGTGAGAAGCGTTCACCGCATGTGCAGCGCTGCGAAAGGCTGCTTAGGGTCGCTAGCAGCATTCGGCTTCCGTCCAGTGTCAGGCTAAGCGTTGTACCCACCTGACAAGAATGCATATAAAGCGAACAAATAATGATGAGAGTAATACGCCATGGACGAAGCCGGTGCGGGAGTTGAAAACGGCTATCACGCTGATCTGTTAGCCACGGCCGTTAACGGCATCATCGTGTCCGATGAGCGTGGCCGCATTTTGCAGGCCAATCAGGCGGCGGAAGCGATGTTTGGTTACGCGCCGGGGTTCCTGGCGGGCCATCCCATCAGCGTTTTAATGCCCAGTCCTGAACGTTGTCGCCATCCCGATCATGTGGCGGCCTACTTTGAGTACGGCCCACGTTACATGGTGGGCGCCACGCGTGAAGTAGAGGGCATCGATCGCACCGGCAACAAGATCCCTCTGCTGATATCGGTGAGCACCTTCAAGGAAAATAACGCGCCTCGCTTTGCCGCTTTCCTTCAAGATTTCAGCGAACGCAAGCACGAGGAGCGGGTACTCAAAGACGTCAACACCGAGCTTGAAAAACGGGTGCGCGAACGCACGGCGCAACTGGAGAAGGAAGTCGAAAGCCACCAGCAGACAATCAACAACCTCGAGCTCGTCAACCGGGTCGTTGAACGTGCCACCCATGCGGTGGTGATCACCGATGCCGACAATCGCATTCTCCATGCCAACCCCGCCTATGAAAAAATGACGGGCTTCAAGCTCAAGAATGTCATCGGCAAGAAGCCGACTATCCTCAAATCCGGCCGGCATGGCCCCGCGTTCTACCGCAAGATGTGGGCGGCGTTGAACAAGGACCTGCATTGGGAAGGCGAAATCTGGGATCGCCGCGAGGACGGTGCCGTCTTTCCCAAGTTGATGAGTATCGACCGGCTGGTGGATGAGAAGGGGAAGACACGCAACTTCGTGGCTATGTTCCACGACCTTTCTGAGCAAAAAGCGTCGGAAGAGGAGATCGAGCGGCTGCAGTATTATGATTCGCTGACCACGCTGCCCAACCGTTTGCTGTTTCGCCATCGTTTACAGCACGAGTTCGAAATCTCCCGCCGCCAAGGGACATGCGTTGGCGTCATGCTGATCAACATCGACCGCTTCAAGCAGGTCAATGACACCTTTGGCTTTCCCGCCGGGGACCAACTGCTGGTGGAAGTGGCTGAGCGCTTGGCGATCGCGGTGCGCCGAACCGATCTCGTTGCGCGCCAGGAGAGCCGCTGTGAACGTCATCCTGATCTTGTCTCCCGTGTGGGGGGTGACGACTTTGCTGTTATTCTCAATGATCTTAAACAGCCTGAGAATGCCACCGTCGTGGCAACGCGCATACTGGACGCGATGAATCAGCCTTTTACGATCCAAAACAAGACGGAGACAATCGAAGACGTCTTCCTTCAAGCCAGTATCGGTATCGGCATTTATCCTGATAATGCCGCTAACATTGACGCGCTTGTTCGGGTAGCCGAGACCGCCCTGGGTCAGGCCAAATCACAGGGAGGAGGCGAATTTCGTTTTTTCTCCGACAGCATGAATAAGAACAGTGCCGCGCGGGCGCGCCTAGAAAGCGATCTGCGCCGTGCCGTGGCGGAAGACGCCTTCACCCTGTATTACCAGCCCAAGCTAGACCTAAAAACAAACCGCTTCTCCAGCATGGAGGCGCTCATTCGCTGGCCCCGTGGCGATGGCATGGTGTCGCCTGCCGACTTCATTCCCCTGGCCGAAGAAACCAATCTGATTGTGCCGCTGGGCGCTTGGGTTTTGCGCCGTGCCTGCCGGGATACCATGGCACTGAGCGAACGTATTGGCTGGGTGCCGGGAATCGCGATCAACCTGTCCGCCCGCCAGTTTCGCCAGTCAGGCCTCATTGATGCCGTGCGTATCGCTCTTGAAGAGAGTGGCATTCCGCCCGAGAAGGTGGAGCTGGAAATTACCGAAGGCATGGTGATGGATGATGTCGAGGCCGCCATTGATACCATGCAAGCGCTGCGCGATCTTGGCGTACAACTGGCTATCGATGACTTTGGCACCGGCTACTCGTCGCTGAGCTACCTCAAACGCTTTCCGGTCAATACGCTAAAGCTTGATCGTGCCTTCATCCGTGACCTGCCCCACGGCGTGGAGGATACCGCTATCACTGAGGCCGTGATAGCGCTTGCCAAGGCACTGAAACTGCATGTCGTGGCCGAGGGAGTGGAAACCAGGGATCAGCTGACCTTTCTCGGTACGCGACACTGCGGTTACGTTCAAGGCTTCCTTTTGGCTCGTCCGGGGCCGCTTGAGAACATGCCGGCGATTTTTTTGAATGATTTCGTCTGACGGGGCAAATTGCTCTACTTATCCGACGTGCGGCAAGCGTTCGAACCATTGTCTGGAAAATCCTTTTTTTGTCTGGATGACGAGAGATGGCGACAGCCGTAAAGGGGAGTGTTTATGCGAGAAATGGAATACCAGCGGTTGCTTGAAACCGCAGTAGAGCAGTCATTCAGTGCCGCCATTATTACCACGGCCAACCTTGACCTTCCCGGGCCGACAATCACCTATGTCAACCCGGCCATGACAAGCATGAGCGGCTATTCTCGTGAGGAGCTTCTGGGCGCTACACCGCGTTTACTGCAGGGGCCAAAGACCGACCGCGAGATACTTCACCGCCTGCGCGTGGCCTTGGAGGCAGGCGAGTATTTCGAGGCAAACACGGTCAACTACCGCAAGGACGGCACGCCCTACCAGGTGGAGTGGAATATCTCGCCGGTGCGCAATGAGGCCGGCGTCATAACCCACTTCGTCTCGGTGCAGCATGACATTACACGCGCCTTCGAGGATCAGAAGCAAATACGGATGCTGTCGAGCGCGCTTGAGATGTCATCCGACAGCATTGTCATGACCGATGCTGCCGGCGACATCGAGTATGTCAATCGGACGTTCGAGCGATACACAGGATACGACCGCGACATAGTAATCGGACAGAACCCACGGCTGCTAAAATCCGGCCAGCATTCGGCCCAGTTCTACCGCAACATGTGGGATACCTTGACCCGCGGCGAGACCTTTCACGACATCTTTATCGATCAAGATCGCGATGGCCAGTGCCTCTACATTGAGCAGACCATCACCCCGGTCAAGGATGAGCATGGGCATATCGTGCGCTACGTCTCCTTGGGTAAGGACATTACCCGACGTATGCAGCATGAGCAGGAACTCAAGCGGATAGCCAGCACGGACATGCTCACGGGCTTAGCTAACCGGCTGAACTTTGATCTACGCCTGGAAACGGAAGTCGAACAGACCAGGCGGTATGGGCGGCCTCTGTCACTCATCATGCTCGATATCGACCAATTTAAATCCATCAACGACAGTCACGGCCACGATGTCGGCGATCAGGTGCTGGTTCGCCTCGCCCGAGTACTCCTAGAGAACATTCGCATGACCGATCTATGTGCCCGTTGGGGCGGTGAAGAGTTCATAGTGATTGCTCCGGAAACCGCGCTTCCCAAAGCCGTGCTGCTTGCCGAGAAGCTGCGCCGGGCAATCGCCGGCAAGGATTTTCCAGTGGTCGGTCAGGTCACGGCAAGCTTCGGCGTCGTCGAGGTCGGCCCCGACGAGCTGGCTACCAGGTTGCTCAAGCGTGCCGATCAAGTGCTTTATCAAGCCAAGACCAAGGGCCGCAACCGGGTGATGGTGTCGTGATGGGGTGGGTTTGGCCATCCAATGAGAGGTGCTCCGGAGCGCTAAAAAAGAAAAGGTTGCTGTAGTGGCGCTCGTTACCTGTTTAGGGTTGCCGGCAAGGTATACCTGACACGGATAGCCCAAACATCTCTAAGGCGAAGCGGCTTTTTTGGCCTACCAGCTTACCTTTGTTCCAAGACTCGCCGTGAGTGATGGTGATAGTGATGGTATCCAAGAGTAGCCCGGAAAATGATGGCATTAATAAAGATAGTAGAAGGGCTAGTTCTACTGTGTCATAAAATTGCTTTGCTACACTATAGAGGTAACAGTCTCACTGACAACGGGTGTTTATGCTATCTCATACGCTACATGAACGCTTTGAGTCATACCTTGAAGCGTTAGCTCCCCGACTGGGACATGCAGACCGTGTTCCCAGCTTCAAGGACTACTGCTACGGCCTGATGTTGTCCTTGCCACGAAAGAGTGTTGAGCCGATTGCTGCCAGCGTTGACCCTGCCAGGGTGCAAGCACGTCACCAAGCATTACATCACCTGGTGGCCAAGTCATCCTGGTCGGATCAAGCGCTTTTAATGGGCGTCGCACAGTGGGTGTTGCCCTATTTACCGGCTGACACGCCACGTTACTGGATCATTGATGATACGGCGATCCGCAAGAAAGGCCGTCATTCAGTCGGTGTCAGTCGCCAGTATTGTGGCGAGATCGGCAAGCAGGATAACTGTCAGGCGGCGGTCAGTCTGTCGGTAGCCACCGAGCAAGCGAGCCTGCCTGTGGCATGGCAGCTTTATCTGCCCACTTCCTGGACGGATCACCCGGAACGCTGTCGCCAGGCAGGTGTTCCTGCCGACGTGACCTTTGCCACCAAGCCAGACATTGCCTTGCAACAGGTTGGTCAAACGCTGGAAGCAGGCATTGAACCGGGCATCATTCTGGCTGATGCGGCCTATGGTAAAAAAACGTCTTGGCGTGAGCAGCTTGCCGAGTGGGGTTTGACGTATTGTGTCGGGGTTCAGGAGGACTTGAGCGTCTGGGCACCCGGTAGCGACCCTTTACCCTCACGTTGGTCAGGCATTGGACGACCGCCCAAGCATGTTCGAAAGCCGGATGAGGATCAACCTGTCTCCGTCAAGGCATTAGCCCTGGAGACAGACGACTTTCAAACCATCACGTGGCGTGAAGGAACCAACAAGCCCCTGGCGTCGCGTTTTGCGGCGCTACGCGTTCGGGTGGCACGAGGCCGGCAATACCGTGAACCGGAATGGCTGCTCATGGAGTGGCCGCAAGGGGCCGATGAGCCCTCTCATTACTGGCTGAGCAACCAGCCGGCGTCCACACCACTCAACACCCTGGTGAGAACGGCCAAGGCCCGTTGGCGAATTGAGCGTGACTATCAGGAACTCAAACAGGAGGTCGGTCTGGATCACTATGAAGGGCGTAACTGGCGAGGTTTTCACCATCATGCCAGTCTATGCATCGCAGCCTATGGTTTTCTGGTCGCTGAACGGCTCAGGTGTCGGGAACAAAAAAAAATCTCACTGTTCCCGGCACCTGCGTTACCCGAAGATTACTGGCCAAGAGGGCACGCAACGGGCACAGCGACACGTCAGTGACTCCATCAGGACGTTACGATGGCAACTGCACAAAGGCATTCTGTGGCTATTGGGTCAACGACGATCTTCTTTTATGACACAGTAGAACTAGTGCATATATGCACACGTTATGAAAGACCGCTTTTGGCCGAGTTCGGAATTTCCCCTCCATATCAATTACGTTTCATATGGCGAGCCCAAGCGGAAGTTCAAGAAGAGTTATTGTCAAATCTGGTGTACGACGGTCAGGCGGCGTTCCTGTCTGACTGATCGATTACTTGCTCTCCGTCCTGGAACTTGACGTTGTTGATGACCAGTTCCAGTTTCTGGAAATGCT
>NZ_QPIJ01000061.1 GCF_003336665.1 Vreelandella rituensis
ACCCACTACCCACCATCCAACACTAAAGGAGGCGCGGACAGGGAACCCCGAGTCGTGCTGCGCACGACGCGCTATCCCTCCCGGCGCTAAAGCAACCGGGTTTCCCGCGCAAAACGATGAATACTCCGGTGACTATGTACCTCTATCGTCTTCTTGTCCGAAAGACCAAGAAGATACTGATCAAGCCAGCATTTAAAGGGGCTCTGCTCAGGTTGCGCAAGCCCCTCTCTGCAAGGCCCTTCTACTTGTGATTTTCTGCAGACCTCACCTTTGCTGCGTACCCTTCCCTTCAACAATCCACTGTTGTGCGTCTTTCAAGTCGTCAAAGGGAAAATGCCGGAGCTTGGCAGCGACAAAATGATCGGCCAGTTTCTCGCCCACCTTGCCGACCACGGAGTCCGTCACGAGGGCGACCTTGGGAATCTTCTCGTGGTAATCACGGATAAAGCGAAAGTGTGTGAGCATGGCATTGAAGGATTCCCAGCCCGGAAAGTCACGGGCATTGATGATCACTCCCTTTATTTCCCCACCCTTTTCAAGAAACTCATCTGCCAGGCGCGTAACGTACTCGAAATCCGCCTCGCGCAGCTCATCGCCGGGATAGAGCGTGATAATGCCTTGATTCTCGTCTAGCTTGCTTTCCAGCATGAAGCCTCCTGAATCGATATAGGTCTTTCCTGCCAAGACAAGGTGCCTTGTCAGTATAAGACATGGAACGAGACCCTGCGCCGAAGCGCAATAAGCAACCGACCACCGCTTACGTCCTTCTGGCACTACATGGGTTCAATGCGATGAGAATGTTAAGCTCTTTCTTACCGATGCCGTTTTAACCGGCCTGCCTATCGCTTGGAGCTTCTATATGATTCGCGTTCATCACCTGGAAAAGTCGCGTTCACATCGCATTCTCTGGCTGCTGGAAACGCTAGCGCTTGAGTACGAAATCATCACCTATCAGCGTGATAGCGATACACAGCTTGCGCCTGAGGCCCTCAAGCGCGTTCATCCGCTGGGTAAGTCGCCGGTCATCACCGATGGTGAGATAACGGTGGCGGAATCTGGCGCCATTATCGACTACCTGCTTAGCCGCTACGGTGAGGGCCGCTGCCAGCCAAGCAGTGACAATATCGCGGAGTGGGCCAACTATCGTTATTGGATGCACTACGCGGAAGGCTCGCTGATGCCGCTGTTAGTCATGCGCTTAGTGTTCGCTCAGCTACCCAAACAGTCGCCGTGGGTGATCAAACCGATTGCCAAGGGCATTAACGACACGGTGAACAAGCGATTCATCGCGCCGCAGTTAACCCAGCACCTGGCCATGATAGAAAGCCACCTTGCCACGCACCGGCAGTTCTCTAGCACTTGGCCGAGCGGAGCCGATGTGCAAATGAGCTTCCCGCTACAGGCGCTGGCGATGTCTCAATCGCTTGACGACTACCCAGCGATTGCGGCTTTTGTCGAGCGTATCGACGCCGATTCAGCGTGGCAGCGAGTGGTAGAGCGTGCGGGCCCGCTGACACTGCCGGGGCAGTAGTTTTTCGGGCAGCAAAAGCCTCAAACAAGGTCGCGTGGGATCTCCTCGTCCCAACTCTTGGAAAAAACCAGACTATCGCCCTCAAAAGCATCCAACGTCGCACGCAAGCGAAAGCTTGCTGCGTCGGAGGTCATCAAGGTACGGGTCACGCTGCGCACTTCCCAGTCGCCGCGTCGGAAACTGCGCTCCCACTCGGTCAAGCCGCTCAGGCTGTCATACTTTCCATACGCATAGGTATAGCGCTCGACGACCCGTGACGAGAGTTCCAGATCGATATCATCGAGACGCAAGGTACCGAGATCATTGATGACTTCGAGTGTGGTTTGATCTCTGGCCAGATCACGTATCACCCGCCAGGCTTCCTCGCTCGGCTGGATCAGGGTCACCGCTAGCGGCGGCGCGGCCTCCGGCGGGCCGAATGCTGGCAGTGCGGCTTCTTCCTGAGGCCGGGGTTCGCGGCATGGCAGGATCAGTCGGCAGCCGGCAGGGTGCACTGTCAGCTTGACGGGCACTGGCGACGGCCAGGCCAGCGGCCAGTAACTGGTAGATAGCGAGAGCCGCATGGCGTTGCCGACGGGAAATCTCTGCGCAATGTGTTTAAGCGGTACACGCACCTGATAACGCTTGCCGGGCTCCAGCTGCTGGGGAAATTCATCACTGTCACGATGGGTCAGGTTGAGCAGGCCATAGGTAATCCGGGTCGCCTTGTCGTCTTCGGCTATGTCGCTGAGCCGTAGCGCCACCATCGCCACCGGCTGATCGGCTTCGATATCGAGTTCGACAATGGCTTGTCCGCAAATCTCGATGTCTTGATCGAGTCGTGCCGTCTGGAATATCAGCGCACCGCCATCCTCGTCGCGTTGATCGTGAGGCAGATCCGGCGGGGCATTGTAGGAACACCACTTGCCGCCATACAGCCCAACCGACAGCGGCGAACGCACGGTAAGAGGCACATCGTCGCCCGATATGGAAGCTGGGGGATCCTGCGGGACAGGCAAGAGGTCATGACCACTGGTGAGGCAAAAGTGTTTCGGTTCGATCCGCGACGAGGGCCAGCACGGTTCGGTAACCCAGCGCCCCGGCCGTACCTCGTAGCGGGCCGACGGCGGAACCGATTCCTGCATCCATACGCGCAGCATCGGCTCGTCCATGATGCCCGTTTCCTTGCCCTTCAACCAATAGTCCCACCAGCGCAGCGATTCCTGCAAAAAACCAATGGCCGGGCCAGGAACGCCAAGGTGGGGATACATGTGCGCCCAAGGGCCGACCAGGCCCTTGCGTGGCACGTCGAGCCCTGCGAGCAACCGGAACACGGCATTGCAGTAACCATCGGCCCAGCCGCTAACGGCATACACAGGGCAGCGAATGCGTGAGAAGTCTTCGCAGACCGAGCCATGCTTCCAATATTCGTCGCGGCGCTGATGCTGGAGCCAGGTAGCCAGCCAGAGCCCACTGTGCTCAAGGCGCTCCAGCCACATGTCCCGCCAGCGCTCACCGACCAATAGCGGGTCGGGCGGGCAGGTATTGCCATCGAACATGGTCGAGGCCCATGACAGGTTGTCGCCGAGCAGGCAGCCCCCCATGTGGTGGACATCATCGGCGTAACGATCGTCGGTCGAGCACAGCGTGATAACAGCCTTCAGCTCGGGCGGCTGGAGTGCCGCGATCTGCAGGCCATTGAACCCGCCCCAGGAGATGCCGATCATGCCGACATCACCGGTACACCAGGGTTGCTCACCCAGCCAGTGCAGGACTTCGACGCCATCGTCGAGTTCCTGTTGCAGGTATTCGTCGGTCAGCACGCCGTCCGACTCGCCACAGCCGCGGATGTCCACACGCACCCCGGCGTAGCCGTGGCCGGCCCAGTAAGCGTACGTCTGTACGTCGCGTACCGCCGTCAGGTCTCGCTTGCGATAAGGCAGGTACTCGAGGATTGCCGGCACCGGATCGCTCTCGGCATCCACCGGGCGCCAGATACGTATGCCTAGCCGGCAGCCATCGGCCAGCGTGATCCAACCCTCCTCCTCCTGCACTTCGCGGGGAAAATCGCTGACGATATGCATGAGCCTGCTCCCTTTTTCGTCACTGGATTTCTTATAATTGATGCCCGCGACGAGACCACGTCAGCCGACGATGTCCTCGAACGCGAAATGCAGCTGCTCGGCAAGTCGTGCGTAGTTCTCTTCCAGCGTGACGTCGTCGTCTGCGCACATCCACACATAAGCCAGGGCAAAACTGTAGCTGTCTTGCTCAGGCAGGGATGACAGGCGCATACCGACCTCGACCTGTAGCGTGATCATGGTGCCGGGAAATGCTCGCTGCAGTGTCTCGATCTCCTCGGCACTCGGTACTTGGCTGACGGTGGCGTCGGCGAAGAACACCCGGTAGAAGAATTTCGCTGCGACCTTGTATGCCCCTTGGCGGTAAGGCATGTCGGGCAACTGTCCCAGCGCCAGGTCCACGGTCACTTGCTGATGACTGATCCCATCGACCTTTTCGAACAGGTCGCAATGCGACTGTGCAATGCGGGTGTTGATCTCCAGCAACCAGATACGATCCTGTACTTCGTCCCAGAAGTATTCGATGTTGAAAGCCGCATTGTCGTAACCGATATGGGTCATGATGGTACGAGTCAACTGCTGCATCTTTTCCTGAATAGGCGCAGGCAGGCGGGACGGGTAGCGATAAGAGAAAAAGCTCAGGACTTGCGGATAGCGCATCGAATCGACAATGCCATAAGGAACGACATCACCTTGGAATACGTAGCCCTCGACCGTACATTGCCACCCGCCGATAATCTCTTCCGCCATGCAGTGGCCGCCATCGACCGAGCGTACGTCGTCGGGCAGGCTGGCGTGCTCCAGCACGTAATTGAAAGGCTCTGAAATCGTCCCGATGTCTTCACATAACCGCGCTACGGCATGGGCGAAGTCTTCGGGGCTTTCGATGCGAAAGCCCAGCCGCGAGCCTGACGATTTGATGGGTTTGACGAAGAAGGGAAAATACAATCCCGCCTCCCCTATCTGCTGCAGTGCCTGGGCATCGAAGGGGTCGAAGGCGGTAAAGCGGGGAATATAATCGGCAATCACTTCATGCTGGACAAGACGACTCCAATACTTGTGCTCGCATTTGAGCAAACTTTCAAGACTGGTGGAACGCGTCCCCAGTCGCTCGCAGAGCAGCGGCAGCATGGTCGAGACGGGAAAATCCATGTAGCCGATAATGGCATCGATAGGTTCACCGCACCCTTTCAGCTGGATTTCGGCTCTGGCGAGCATATCTTCGATAGGAAAGATCTCCGTATCATAGACTTCCGCTGGCTCGATCACGCCATGAAAGCGGTAATTCTCAGCCCCGCGTAAATGCTCGAGTCGTTTACGATTGTGTTCATCCAGCCCGACAACGAAAATATTCCGAACACTCATGATCGCCTCCTGGCGCAAGCTCGGCTGTTGCTGTCCTCGCCGCTTTATTTAGTAGTGCAGAAGAGATTAGTAGTGCAGCAGGGTTGGCGCTTGCCCGTCCTGACGTTCGATCAAGGCTTTGGGAAGACCCTTTTATCGAAGCATAGCGGGTTATCGTTGCTGCGCCGGGACAATACACAAGAGAGCAGAAACTCCACTATTCCACAGGAGGAATTTAGTCAGGCCGAGGGTTCGTTATTAATCTGGCGAGGGCGGTTTTCAGCTGTTATAAGTGAAGATATGGGTTAAAGCATCACACAATACGACATTGCCGATATCGGCAATGATTCAGCGTTCCTCAAAAGCGTCGCTTGGCGGCGAATGGGATATGGCTTCACTCCACCCTACCGTTTCCGGCCACATCGTGGCCATTGGCGGAGCCGAGGACAAGACGTCCGAACTCATCATCCTTCGGCGGGTCTTCGAACTTGCTCCAAAAGACAGTGACGAAGTCGCTATCATCGCCACGGCCAGTAGCATTCCTGAACAACTCCTGCCCTCCTACGAAGCAGTCTTTACTCGCTTGGGCGCAAGTCAAGTCCATGCGCTGGACATCCAGGACCGCCAACAAGCCGCCGATGCCAACAATGTCCGGCTTATCCAGCGAAGTGGCGTGATTTTCTTCACCGGCGGGGATCAGCTTCGCCTGACCAATGTCTTTGGCGGCTCAGCCACACTTCGAGCCATCCGCGAGCGCTTGAAGGCCGGCGCCGTCGTGGCCGGGACCAGTGCCGGTGCCGCAGCCATGCCAAGCACCATGATCTATAATGGTGCGGCGGCAGACGCCTTGCGCAAGGGGGCGGTCAACATGAGCTTCGGTCTCGGCTTCGTTCGCGGGGTGATCATCGACAGCCACTTCCTCGAGCGAGGGCGATTCACGCGCCTCATGGAAGTGGGTGCCAGCAATCCGGAGCAGCTGGGTATCGGCATTGGCGAGGATGCAGCTGTGATCATTCATCCGAACCGCATCCTGGAAACCATCGGGCCAGGGCACGTCATCATCATCGATAGCCGGGATCTGGCGAGTTCCAATATCGCGGAACTGGCCATGGGCGAACCGGTCGCCGTCGAGAACATGATCCTGCATGCCATGGTCAGTGGCCATGGGTACGATATCGATGCACGGCGCTATCTCGTCGCCGATGATCTCGATGCCATCCTGGCGGAGAGGCAAGCGCAATGAACATTCTTGAGCATCGGGCGCTACGCGGTCCGAATTTCTATAGCCGCTATCCGGCAATCTTCATGCGACTGGACATTGGTGAACTCGAGGGGCGGCCGAGCGATACCGTTCCCGGCATCGCAGAACGCATCACCGAACTTTTGCCGACCCTGTACGAACACCGCTGCTCGGTGGGGCGGGCCGGCGGGTTTCTGGAACGGCTCGAACGGGGCACCTGGGCCGGGCATGTGGTGGAGCATGTCGCGATCGAACTACAGAATTTGATCGGCTTTTCGGTGGGCTACGGCAAGACGGTCGATTCCTACGAAACCGGCATCTATAACGTCGTCTACCGTTACCGGGACGAAGCCTGCGGTCTGGCGGCGGGAGTGGAAGCCGTCGATATCGTCGCCCGGCTCTTCAATGGCGACGAGATAGATATCGCCTCGGCAGTAAGCCGTCTCAAGCAGGTGCGCGACGCCCATATGCTGGGGCCATCCACGGCATCGATCGTGGATGCCGCCGTACGCCGAGGGATTCCCTGTATTCGCCTTGACGAGGACAGCAGTTATGTCCAGTTGGGCCACGGCTGCCGTCAGCAACGAATCCAGGCGACGGTGACTTGCCGCACGAGTCTGATCAGCCACGGCATCGCCGATGACA
Source organism: Vreelandella rituensis (assembly GCF_003336665.1). Classification (GTDB taxonomy): domain Bacteria; phylum Pseudomonadota; class Gammaproteobacteria; order Pseudomonadales; family Halomonadaceae; genus Vreelandella; species Vreelandella rituensis. Next base: position 6,821 of record NZ_QPIJ01000061.1, read on the forward strand.
AGCATTGGACCAAGCAAGTGCTCGGCGAGGCCGGGATTCCCGTGCCGCTCGGGCGCGTTTGCCACTCGCTCGAGGAAGCGCTAGAGGCCGCTCTCGATATCGGCTATCCCGTTGTCGTAAAACCGCTGATCGGCAATCACGGCCGCGGCATCAGCACGGACATTTCCGACGAACCGGCGTTGCGGGAGGCGTTTACCATCGCATCTCTTCAGAATTCATCGGTCATCGTCGAGAGTTTCGTCAAGGGCGAGGATCACCGGCTGCTAGTGATCGATGGCAAGCTCGTCGCTGCCGCCAGGCGGCGCCCGGCACATGTGGTCGGCGATGGTCAGGCGACGCTGCAGGCGCTGATCGACAGGGAAAACCAGGATCCGCGCCGCGGTATCGGTCATGAAAACCTGCTGACACGGATTCACCTGAACGATCAGTCGCATCGGCTGATAGCTCAGCAAAATCTGACCTTGGATACTGTCATCGCGCAAGACGAGATCATCTACCTGAAGTCCACGGCGAACCTGAGCACCGGGGGCACGGCGACGGATGTCACCGAGGATGTCCATCCTGAAGTGAGGTACACCGCAGAGCGCATCGCCCGCCTGATCGGACTCGATATCATCGGCATCGACCTGCTAGCAGAAACCCTGACGATGCCCCTGGAAGAACAATCTGCCGCGGTGGTCGAGGTCAACGCTGGTCCGGGGTTTCGCATGCATCTTTCACCGACCCATGGCACAGGCCGGGATGTCGGGCATCACGTTATCGAGATGCTTTTTCCAGATAGTGAAAACACCGGACGGATACCCATCGTTGCGGTGACCGGCACCAATGGCAAAACCACCACGGTGCGTTTGATCTCGCACTTGCTTCGCCAGGCGGGACGCAGTGTCGGCACGGCCTGCACAGGCGCCATTGAGATCGACAACCATACCATCATGCGGGGCGATTACAGCGGGCCACAGGCAGCCGCTACCGTACTCCGCGAGCCTACCGTCGAGTATGCCGTGCTAGAAGTCGCGCGAGGCGGCATCCTGCGGCGCGGGTTGGGCTTCGATGAATGCCAGATCGGCGTACTGCTAAACATTGCGAGCGATCATCTGGGGGAAAACGACATCCATACCCTGGATGAGCTGGCACGCTGCAAGACCGTGGTGATCGATGCGGTCAGCCCGGAAGGGACGGCCGTGCTCAATGCCGATGATCCGCGCGTGCTGGCGGGCAGGGAATGGGCCAGAGGAAATGTGATCTACTTTTCTCTCGACCCCGACTCAGCGCCTGTCCGCCAGCATGTGCAAGCCCATGGGATCGCTTTCACGGTTCATGACGACTGCATCGTGTTGCGCCAAGGAAATGTCGAAGCCTCCATTATTTCGGTGACGGATGCCCCGATTACCTTCGAAGGCCATGCCCCTTTCAATGTTGCCAATGCCCTGGCCGCCAGCGCCGTGGCCTATGCCCTGGGGCTAAGCATTGCCGATATCCAATTGGGCCTGCAGACGTTTCACCCGACGCCGGGGCAGAATCCGGGACGCACCAATCTTATCGACGCCGGCAACATAAAAGTGCTGATCGACTACGGCCATAACGTACCGGCGCTTGAAGCCTTGAGCGAACTCGTGAGCCGTATCCCCGCGCTGCGGCGCATTTGCGTGGCCAGCGCCCCGGGCAACCGTCGTGACGAGGACCTGTATAGCCTGGGCGCTCAGCTGGCCAGCATGCATGACATTGTCTTTCTGTATGAAACCGATCCGCGAGGCCGCCCCGCCGGTGAAACCGCCACCCTGCTGCGCGCTGGGGCGGAGTCCAGCCCCGGCACCTGCCGAGTCGAGGTGGTCATGAAAGAACATCACGCCGTCGACAGAGCGTTCAATGAGGCCAGGGAGGGCGACCTGCTGGTACTGTTGATCGATGACGTCGAGAGCGCCACCGAGCGCCTGCGTGGGCGCCGCTTCCTGCCGGATACCTCAACCACGGGTAGTGACGCGGGTGACCGGTCATGATACCCCGCAATGCGTGTAACCCCGGGCTCATGACCCTGCTGCGTGTCGGTGGCATCTTTTCGCCTGAGCACCTCGAGGCAACCGACATCCTCATGGCGGGAGGAAAAATCATCGCCCTGGGAAACGACCTCGGCATCCCCGAGGACTGGCCTATACAGGTGGTCGAGGCCCGCGATCTTATTGCTGTTCCCGCCTTCATCGACCAGCATGTGCATGTCACCGGGGGCGGAGGCGAAGGCGGTTGTGGTACCCGCTGCCCGGAAATTACCGCACGAGAAATTGCGGCGATGGGCATTGGCACGGTGGTGGGTGTTCTCGGCACTGACGGCATCAGCCGCTCTCCGGCGGATCTGCTGGCCAAGGTACGCGGGCTTAATGCCCAAGGCATCTCGGCCTTCATGTATACCGGTGCCTATCGTGTCCCGCCTCCCACCCTGACCGGCGACATTCAGCGCGATCTGGCCTGGATTCCCGAGGTCATCGGCCTGGGCGAAATCGCCATCTCGGACCATCGTTCGAGCCAGCCACGCCAGGATGAAATCGAACGGATCGTCAGTGATACTCGTATCGGTGCCATGCTGGCCGGCAAGCGGGGTATCTGCCATTTCCATATCGGTGATGGAAAGCGCGGGCTGGAGCCGCTGCGCAGATTGCTATCCGAGACCGAGATTCCCGCCGATCAGGTGATCCCCACCCATGTGAATCGCCATCCTGCCTTGCTCGAGGAGGCCGCCGACTATGCCTTGGCGTTCAACGCCAGCGTCGACGTCACCGCCTTTGAAGATGCCGGTGACGGCCTTTCCGGTTTCGACGCGGTGTTCCGGCTACTGGAGCGCGGCGTAGCCCCGCAGCGCATCACCATGAGCTCCGATTGCAACGGCAGCTTGCCGGAATTCGATGCCAACGGAACGTACCTGGGAATGAAGGTAGCCAAAAACACCACCTTGATTGCGGATTGGCAGCGCCTCGTTCGTGAAGGGGTACTGCCTCTCGAATCGGCCTTGGGACTGATTTCCACCAACGTGGCCCGGGTACTGGGTTTACACACCAGCAAGGGGCGTTTAGCTGTCGGATTCGAGGCCGATGTGACGCTACTCGACCATGAACTCCAGCCGCAGCAGACATTCGTGGCGGGAAAATGTATCTATGGCGTGAGCCGCACGGAATAGCTCAAGACATTTTCCCTTGCGGTTATCGCACTTACGGGACCAAGGTTCACCATCAGGGCATAGACCCGCACCAGTGACAACAGGGTTCTCGCCATGGGATCGGCTCGGGACTAGGGCTGGACGTCGCAGCCCATTACCCCGCCCTTGGCCCAATCCTCGCCATCGACCTCATTGAAAAACACCTGCACCGATGCCGGATCGGCGTCATAGACATCGACGAAGGCCGCGGTAATGCGCGCGGCGAGCTCACGCTTCTGCTCCAGGTCACGAGGAAACTGCTGAATGGTGACGATCGGCATGCGGGGGTCTCCTAAGGGCAATAAAACATCATGATTCGATGAAACGAGGGCGACTGGCAACCAAGATCAACTGACCAGGAACGCCTGGTAGGCTTCCCAGGCATCGTCCACGCCGGTCTTCAGGAAACGCTTGCCATGCTCAACCCTGGCCAGCGAGGGGTCGGAGCCCATGCGGCCATCGGGAAAACGCCGGCGGAAGGTATCGGCGTCGCACTCGGCACTGCCATTGGGCGCCAGCTGCGGCGACATCGCCACCGACTTCTCGACCCCGGCGGCGTACCACGACAGCGCCACCTCCGAGGCCGTGGCATGGTTGCCCTCGGCATCGCCGTACAGCGATTGCGCCAGTTCGCGACCGCGCGGCCCAGTGAACCAGCTGTACAACGACAAATTCAGCGGTTGGTCGGCACCGGACAGGCTGCGTGCGGTATAAACCTCGGCGAAGGCGGCCTTGATGGTGGCGATATTGCCCCCGTGGCCGTTGAGGAAGAACACGTGGGTAAACCCGTGGCGGGCCAGCGACACGATGGTGTCGCGCAGCACCGCGATCAGGGTACTGGGGGCCAGACTCAGCGAGCCGGGAAAGGCCAGGTGATGCTGGGCCATGCCGATGTTCTGGGTCGGCGCCACCAGTACTTCGTAGCGCTCCCCCAATGCCCAGGCAATCGCCTCGGGGCAGATCGCATCGGTGCCGACCAAGCCGTTGGGGCCATGCTGCTCGGTAGAACCGATCGGCACGATGATGCCCGTGTGGCGGGTCAGGTAGGCTTCCACCTCCTGCCAGGTGGCGTGCTGCAGTCTCATGGGGTCTCCTCGAAAAGATTAGGCGAGTGGAAGGCCCACTTTAGCAGCAAACCGCCGCCCCTGAGACTGTCGGAAGGCTCGTAACGTCCCGCCACGCCTTGCATGTCATGATGGCCATACATAGCAATCAGGACTTTTCAGACGGAGGGGGACCAGAACCAAAAGAAGAAATTCAGTAGGGATAAAACTTTAAGCAACTGATTTTATTGGCGTCCCTGGCAGGAGTCGAACCTGCGACCTGCCGCTTAGGAGGCGGCTGCTCTATCCTACTGAGCTACAGGGACTTGGAAGGGCCGGTAGTATAACTTCTTGGCCTCTCCAGGCCAACCACCGCCTTAGATCCAGCCGAGCAGGCTCAATCCGAAAATCCCAAGAGTAACCGTGAGACTGGCCATCAAGGTGGTGAGCGCAATGATGTTGGCCGCAAGCGCTGAATTGCCGCCCATCGCTTTTACCATCACGAAGCTTGCCGCGGCAGTGGGGCTGGCAAAGAACAGGAACAACAGCCCTAACTCGCGCCCGGAAAAGCCATACAGCCGAGCGGCGATGGTGGCCACTATCGGCAACACCAGCATCTTCATGCTGGCGGCGCTGAACGCCACTGCCTGGCCTTTGCGCACCTCTCTAACCGAGAGTGTGGCGCCGATACAAATCAGTGCCAGCGGCAGCGTCAAGGAAGCGAAGTAATCGCCGGAGGTCATCAGCCAACTAGGCAATGGAATTTCCCAGGCAGTAAAAGGAAGCGCCACCAGCACTGCCAGAATCAAGGGATTTTTCACCATGTTATATGACAGGCTGCGCCAATTCGTGGACTGCTCAGGCTGGTAATTTGAAAGTATGATTACCGAGAGAGCGTTATACATCAAAATCACCACTCCCAGGAGCAGGCTACCTGTCGAAAGCCCGTAGTTGCCATACATGCCCGCCGCCAGCGCCAGCCCCACCACACCACAATTTCCACGAAATGCGCCTTGCACATAGACGCCTCTGTCGGCCGCGGGTACTCGATAATGCGCCCACCCCCAACTCAGCAGGAACTGGCCTAGCGTGGCAAAAGCAAAGAACAGCAACAGCTCAACATCCAGGGCCACTTGAAGGTCCGCCTTTATCAGGCTCAGGAAAATCAGTGCCGGCAATGTCCCCTTGAATACCAGGGTCGAAGCGGTGGTTACAAAGGCGGCATCAATCCAGCCTAATTTCTTAAGCCCCAGCCCGATAAATACCATGGCAAATACCGGCAGAGTGATATCCAAAGTACGAGAAAAAAGTTCAACCAGGCTCATCAATGAGTTCTCGTGCAAGTAAGTAAAATGCCATACTCCACCGTTCGCTCAGTTTTGTCGACAGGCTAGACACCGCCAGCAACATAATGGAAAGTAGGCAAAAACATGCACGCTACTGCACAGGCTTCGTATGCTCCCGGCATCTATTCCATCCAATGAGCCCCAGCGATTACGGGCGTTGAAGCGTTATTTGCTTAATGACCGTAGTGACGACCTGGAGCTGGATCACATTACGCGTCTAGCGGCGGTGTTCTGCCAAGCGGATTATGCGCTGATTTCGATGGTCGACGAGCAGCATCAGTGGTTCAAAAGCCGTTATGGCAGTATCGAAAAGGGCGAGACACCCCGGGAAACTTCGTTTTGCGCTCATGTCGTCGCTAGCGGCAAGCTGCTGGAAATTCCCGACGCCCGTGACGATCCGCGTTTCGCCACCAGCTCCTGGGTCATCGAAGCGCCGTTTCTAGTGTTCTATTTCGGCGTGCCGCTTCTCACACCTGATGGTCTGTGCCTCGGCTCCCTGTGTGTATTCAGCTGTCACCCCAAGAAGCTCAGTGATGATCAGCGCGACCTCCTGGCACAACTTGCCAGTGAGATCATGTTGATTCTTGAGTACCGTCTTGCCGAACGCGCCCAGCGTGCCACACGACAGGCGGGTATCGGTGTCTGGGAAATGGATGTCGCGACCCGTTCCATGTACTGGAATGAGGTGATTTATGCCCTCTATGAGCTCAGCCCGGATAATGATGCCGGTTTATTCGAGCGCCTGGCCGCCTATGCGCCTGAAGACCGGAGGAGCCTGACCCAGGCACTGAATCAAGTCATCAACCAACAGCAATCTTTCAGCGATACCTACCAACTCAATACCGCTCAGGGTAATTTACGCTGGGTCAGAATCACCGCCTATCCGATTGTGGTCGACAGCGCGGTAACGCGTCTGATCGGCACCATGTGCGACATTACTTCGCGCAAGGAAGTCGAGGCTCGCCTGCTTCGCCAGCAGTCGTTGGAACATGCGATTCTGCGTGCTCAAGCCTGTTTTCTCGAAGAAAGCGATAATCAACTCGCCTTCGAGCAGCTGTTGAAAGATATTCTGGAGCTCACCGAAAGTGAGTACGGCTTTATCGGTGAAATTCAATGTCGCGAGGATGGCAGTCGTTTTCTCAAGACCCATGCTATTACCGATAATGTCTCTGAGAAGACATATCACGATTTCTTTGCTGATCACTCCAGCGTGGACATGGCATTCAACCATCCTGATAGCGCGCTGTGCCTTGCCATGCACCAAGGCGAGGTGGTGATTTCCAATGCGCCTGAAACCAATATTGAGAGTAGCCTTCCTCTTGAGCACCCTCCCCTGAATGCCTTTCTTGGCATTCCAATCCTGGTGGATAATACGCCGATTGCCATGCTGGGACTGGCCAACCGATCCGAAGGCTATACGCATGCCTTGATTGAGTTTCTTGCGCCATTACTGGGCAGCATCGGCCAGTTAATCAAGAACCTGAGCATTCAGCGTCGTTACCGTCAGGATCAGCAGGCTATAGCGCGACTCTCCATGGTGGCCAAGCAAACCAGCAACGGGGTAATGATCACCGATGCGCAAGGGGGAATCGAGTGGATCAACGAAAGCTTTAGCCGTTTGAGTGGTTACTCTCTTGACGAAATCAAAGGTCAAAGGCCCAGCCATTTACTGGAAGGACCCAAGACCGACAAGCAAACCTCGCGCCGGTTTTCGCGGGCATTGGCGCAGGGCAAAAGCATTGAAGGAGAACTGCTCAATTATCGCAAGGACGGTTCAACGTACTGGGTGCATGTCAACTGCAACCCCCTCTCGCCCATGGACCATATGGCTTGCGGCTTCATTTCCATTCATTCCGATATCAGCACTGCCAAGGCGCATGCCGACGCCCTTTACAGCGCCGCTTATCTGGATGAGCTGACCGGCTTGCCCAACCAGCGCTTGATCAACGAAAAGCTGCAACATTTCACTCGCCAAGCAGACTACAAGGGCGCCACCTTGCTGGTTCAGGTACTCGACCTAGATGATTTCAAGCGCATCAACGACCTTCTAGGGCATGACATCGGGGATGGTGTACTCAAACTGATGGGCAAACGCCTGCAGGAGGCAATAGGCGAAATAGGCATCGTCGGTCGATTAGGCGGCGACGAATTTGTCGTGATCTGGCCCACTGATTTGCCCACGCCACCCTTGGTAGATGCTATCGGCCTGCCCTTCACCATCGAAGGCCAGCGGTTGAAAGTCACCACGAGCAGCGGCATCACTCATTATCCGCAAGACAGTGCCGACCCGGACACCTTGATTCGCCATGCTTATCAAGCACTCTACCAGGCCAAGGCGCTAGGCGCCGCCAACACCACCCATTACGACCCGGCCAAGGAACTCTCGACCCGCGAGCGCAACCAGGAACGGCGGCACATGGCCAAGGGCCTGCATAACAATGAGTTCCGGCTGTATTATCAACCTCAGGTGAATCTCAAGACGCATCAGGTCATCGGGGTCGAAGCGTTGATTCGCTGGCAACATCCGGAGCGAGGGTTACTTCCCCCGATTGAATTCCTTCCCTTGATCGAAGGTAGCGAGCTGGAATTCCATCTTGGGGAATGGGTAATAGAAGCTGCACTCAAGCAGCTTGTTACCTGGCAAGCCGACGGGATCAGCCTGCCAATCAGCGTCAACATAAGCCCACAACACCTCCTCCACCCGGGTTTCATGTCGCAGCTCAAGGCTCTGTTGGCAGCTTACCCCGCCGTTCTCCCCCACTTGCTCTCCCTGGAAATTCTCGAATCCGCCACGCTCGACGATATGCAGACCGCCTTGGAAGTGCTGAAAGAATGCCGGCAATTGCATATTGATGTCGCACTGGACGACTTCGGCACCGGTTATTCTTCGCTGGCGTATTTCCGCCAGCTGCCGGTGCAACTGATCAAGGTCGATCGTGATTTTGTGCGCGACATGCTCGAGAGCAAGGATGACCGAGCGATCGTCGAAAGCATCGTGTTCATGGCCAGGAAGTTCTCACGCCCGGTACTTGCCGAAGGCGTGGAAACCATGGCACATGCCCAGGCACTCGTGGAGCTGGGCTGTTTCCTTGCGCAAGGCTACGGCATCGCCCGCCCGATGCCTGCCGATCAATTTCCCGGCTGGCTTGCAAATTGGCAAGCCGAACATCGATGACAAACCGGGCATAGATGACGAACTGGACATAGATGAAAGGTTGCCGCAAAAACCTGGATACAATGGCTAAGACCCAGCCTAAACCAGCTTACGCGGTATGCTGACATCCCAGTTTCGTGAATAGACACGCTGCTCGCCCTCGTAGGCATCTAGGGTGGCATGCACCATAAACTCCTTCGAGTTCGAGGTGAGTATCGTCCGGGTGACGGTTCGGACCTCCCAGTCACCGCGCTTTAATGAACGATCCCAACGGGTCTCCCCCACCACACTGTCGAAATCATCATCTTTCGAACGGTAGCACTCCACTGCCTTGGTCTGCACTTCAAGCCCCGAGTCCTGCAGGCGAATGGTGCCACTGTCGTTGATCACTTCAAGGGTAGAGAGATCCTCGGCCAAGTCACGATGCATATACCAATTATGATGGTCGGGTTCGAGACGCTTCGCCGGAATCGTGGGAGCGGCTTCGGCTTCTTCAAAGGCCAGCTGCTTATCCTCCGTCCGGGGCGTTCGTACCGGTAATTCCAGGGTGCTATCGCGCTGTATTACCGAAAGACGAACGTGCTCGGGGGGTGGCCAGGCAAGCGGCCAATAGGAGGTGGAAATCGATAGACGCAGCCGATGGCCACAAGGAAATACCTGAGCCACGTCATTGAACTTGACCCGCACAGTATAACGACGACCAGGCTCAAGTGGCGCGGGTGACTCATGGCTCTCTCGGTGAGTCAGGTTGAGCAAACCGTAGGTCACTCGTGTGGCTTTATCATCAGGCGCGACATCGGAAAGGCGCACCGCCACCATGGCCACCGGTCGATCCACCGAAAATGCCATTTCAAACACCGGCGCGCCCATGATTTCCAGCGTCTGCTCCAAGGGGGGGCTATCGAAGGTCAAGGCTCCCCCGTCTTCTTCACGCTGGTCATGGGCCAGATCAGGGCCCGCCGCATAAGAACACCACTTGCCGGCGAACAGCCCACAGCTCAACGGTGACTGAACGGTCAGCGCCGTTTCTTCATCCGTTCGAGTGCCGTCAATGGATAATGCTCTTTGTGCCAACGGCAAATGCCAGGTGGTAATATCCGGAGAAGGCCAGCTCGGCTCCATCACCCAGCGACCGGGGCGGTGGCCGTAACTGGTGGTGGGTGGAATGCTGTCCTGCATCCAGACCCTGACCGCCGGGTCTTCCTTGACCCCGGTTTCTTCATCCTTGAGCCACTGGTCCCACCAGCGCAGACATTCCTGCAGAAAGCCGATGGCCGGGCCTGGCTCACCCAGATGCGGATACTTGTGGCTCCATGGTCCAATCAGCCCTTTGCATACTTCGGGCAGGTACTCTGCCAGCCGCTTGACGGCATTCGAATAGCCGTCCGCCCAGCCACTCACGGCCAATACCGGCGTTTTCACCTTCGAAAAGTCTTCACAGATGGAGCCATGCTGCCAGAAATCATCCCGGTGCGGATGCTTGAGCCAGTTGATCAACCAGGGATCATTGCCTTCCAGACGCTCGTGCCACATTTCGCGCCAGGCATCGCCCACCACCGAGGGGTCGGGCGGCAATGAATTATAGGCGAACATGGTGGATGCCCAGGAAAGGTTATCCCCCAGCAGGCATCCCCCCATGTAGTGCACATCATCGGCATAACGATCATCGGTAGAACAGATACTGACCACCGCCTTGAGCGCGGAAGGCTGCCGAGCGGCAAGTTGCAAGCCGTTGAACCCGCCCCAGGAAATCCCGATCATTCCGACACGCCCGGTGCACCAGGGCTGATCTTCCAGCCAGCGCAGTATTTCCTCACCGTCGAGCAATTCCTGCTCCAGGTACTCGTCTTTCAGCAAACCGCCGGAATCACCACTGCCGCGTAAGTCGACACGGATCGACGCATAGCCGTGCCCGGCAAAGTAATGGTGATGCATGGCGTCTCGCCGCGCGGACCCATCGCGCAGGCGATAAGGAATATATTCGAGAATCGCGGGCACCGGCCGCTCATCGGCGTCTTCCGGGAGCCACAGGCGCGCATTGAGCTCGACCCCGTCACTCATGGGAATCCATACCGGGTCACGGCACTCAACGCGATGGGGAAAGTCTGTTACCTCTTTCATTGAGCTCTCTCCTGATAGGCCAGCTCATGAATCCGACAACGGCTCGATATCAAACGTCAACATATCGCGACACTGCTCGATCCGCTCTTCCAGGTCGTCTCGGTTTTCGGCGCCGACAAACAGTACGCCGAGTTCGTAGGAATAGGAATCCTGATGGAAAAGCTCCGACAGGCGCATGCCTTCGCGTACATTGAGATGGAAAATCGTGCCCGGGAATGCTTGTCTGACCCGTTCGATTTCTGCTTCAGAGGGGACACGACGCACGATGCCATCTTCGAAAACCCGCAGCATCTGTTTGGCCGCCAACGGGTAGCGGCCTTCACCGCGAGGCATGCGCGGCGTGATGCCTATCCCCAGATCAACCATCACCTGAAAATGCGATGCACCATCCACCAACTGAAAAATCGCCGCATGCGAGCGTGATAGACGCGAATTGATCTCCAGGAGCCAGAGCTTGTCATTCTCTTGGTCATGGTAAAACTCGATATTGAAGGGAGCGTTATCGTAACCAATTCGGGTCATCACCCGCCGGGCATAGTCGATAATCCGTTGCTGGACGTCATCGGGAAGCGCGGAGGGATACTCGTAACGCAACAACACCGAGCGGTGGCTCTCATCCCGCACAGTGTCGATCATTCCGGTCACCTGAACGTCACCATTCTGCACGAACCCTTCCAGAGTACATTGCCAGCCTGCGGAGATAATCCCCTCGGCGATGCATTGATTCCCGGTTATCGGGGCTATGTCATCGGGCAAGTCGAGGTATTTCATCACCTGATTCAAAGGCTTCCCGAAACTCCCGATACCCTTGCGGATGGTGGGTAGCACGGATTCAAGCTGCGCGGCATTTTCGATCAGAAAACCGAGGTGTGACGAATGCGCCTTGACGGGTTTTATCCAGAACGGATAGTCAATCTTGATGGAGTCGACGGCATTGTCATCGAAAGGATCGACCGCCTGGAACGGCGGCACGCAGTCGGGTATCGCCCTGGACTGTTCCAGGCGACTCCAGTACTTATGCTCGCATTTCAACACTGCCTCCAGCGAGGGTCCGGGCAGCCCCAAGTTCTCTCGCAGTACCGGCAGTAAAGCGCTGGTAGGAAAATCCCAGTAACCCACGATGGCATCCACCACACCGGAAAAACCTTCCAGCTCCCGCCGGGCATCCGCTACCAGTTGATCGAAATCATAGTTGGCGGCATGCACCACTTCATCCAGCGGCAATAGGCCATGAAAATGGTAGTCCTCCACATGTCGCAACTTGGGCAATAATTCCTTACCCAGGTCATCATATCCCACTACGAAAACATTCCAGGTCATGTTGCCTCCATGCTGCCGACACGTTCAGACAGTCTCTTCGCTTAACTTTCTATTTATCTTGTGTTTTAAAAGTAGACGGCTTCGCTGTTCTATTCAAAGCAGGGAAAAGCCAGGCTGGCTAACCTGAGGCACTCAATGGCCCATACCCCAGACAGAGAGGCGACAAGATGAAGCGACTCTTCTCGATACCCGTCGTAATGGTGACAATTACCCTGGCCGGTTGCTTGTCGCAAACCGCTCGACAACACCCCGGGCCAGGTACCGAGAAGGCGCGCATCGAAGACCAGCAGGTAATCGCTGAGGATGGCTACCGGCTCCCCTTGCATCATTGGACTAACGAGGGCCTGTCAGAGAAGCGACAAACAGAGAAAGATCGAGCCGTAGAAGCAAGAACACAGCCACGAGCGGTGATACTGGGAATACATGGTTTCAATGATCATGGGGGCAGTTTTTCGATACTCGCCGATGCCTTAACGTCGCATGGGATCGAGGTCTATGCTTACGACCAGCGCGGCTTCGGCGCTACCCGGCAACGAGGCATCTGGCCCGGGCACCAGCGCCTGGTTGACGATGCCACGCTCATTGCCAAACTGCTACGCAAGCGACATCCGGACACGCCACTCTATCTGGTAGGCGAGAGCATGGGTGCCGCGGTGACTATACTGGTGCTGACGGGTGAAGATGTTCCGCCGGTGGCGGGTAGCGTCTTGATTGCTCCGGCGGTGTGGGGATGGGAGGCCATGCCTTGGTATCAGCGCCTAGGGCTGTGGTTAGGCATACGTCTATTTCCGTCAATGCGTTTTTCCGGGAACTGGGTACGCAACCTGGGTATCGAACCTACCGACGACCCCGAAATCAAACGCCAACTGGCTGAAGATCCGCTAATACTGCGTCATGCCCGCGTCGATACTTTGCATGGCCTGACCCACACCATGGATAGAGCGCTCAAACGCGCATTGGTCCTGCCTCCCCCGGCCCTGATTCTTTACGGTGACACCGATGACATCATTCCACCGCAAGCGATCTGCGCCCTTCTCGGTCAGCTGCCGCAGCGAGACGGGTTTCGGATCGCATTTTATCCGGAGGGATACCACATGCTGACGCGCTACACCCAGCGCGAGCGTACCGAGAAGGATATTCTTGCCTGGTTACTAAACCCTGAGGCCTCACTGCCCTCCGGCCATGAAGTGACCCGGGACGGAGCCCATCAAGCGCTGTGCGAGAATTGATGAGCAAGGGATGAACTACCTCCAGCTAAAGCAAGGAGGTTTCCAGTCTACCCTGACGGGTCGACCTTTGTTGTAGAAAGCGGCGCTGCCTCAACGTGAGGCAAATGAAGACTGCCCGAGGTCTCGGGGCTTATTCCAGACGTCTCGACCATCGAGACGTGGGAGGCTGCCAACCTGGCCAGACCGTCCTCTCGGCTTTCTGATTTTTTACCTGATGGCCGTTCGCCCACCAGGGGAAGATCACTCTCCAGGTGCTTCTTACGCCGTCTTGCAATGGTCTTGCGCGGTTTTGCCTTAGCAGCAAACGCTCCGCTCTTGATGTCTCTGACGCCTCGCTTGGCGATATTGCGGGCGGCATTCTCGTCCGCATTGGCCTTGAGGCCGCATGCCAGGCAATGAAACCCGGCTTGAGTGGGCCGCTCGGTGTTGCGGCTGCCACAGGCATGACACTCCTTCGAGGTGTACGCCGGATTGATCTTGAGAAAGCCCTTGTTCCGGGCATTGGCCTTGTATTTGATCAGTGTGTATATCTGCCCCAGGCCGACATTGTTCAGGCTGCGGTTAAGCCCGGACTTGGCCCTTGCCCCATTTTTAAGGTTCTGGCGGCCTTGGGTTTTCTTCTTCGCCCGCCTGGTCATCGCCTTGAGTTTGAGGTCTTCCACACAGATGATCTCGCACGACGTTTCCACGACGCTCCGCGACACGCGATGCGCGAAATTCCGGCGCAGTCGATGAATCTTGCCATGCAGGGTGGATATCTGGTTGGCGAGATGACGCTGATTGTTCGACGCGCAGCGCCTGGACTTATTGCCATTGCGACGCTTCTTGCCACTGAGGGCTGCCTGAAGCCGCTTGATCCGGTCGTTATGCCGCCGAAGCTGGCGCTTTTCTTCCGGGGTGTAGTCGAAGATCGTGCCATTGCAGGCCTGAAGGGGGCGGGCAACACCGCCATCCAGTCCGGTGATATAACCCAGCAGCTTGTCGTCATCGAGGTACGCAACGTCGTTGAGTAGCGCCTCGTTGTCAGGGCAGGTCTGACCATCATCCAGTGGGCCAGAGAACGTGAAGCTGCGTCCCTGGCGGCTGATGATGAACTGCTTGCTCAGTGACGCAGACGAATAAGGCACGGTGATAGAAAACAGCTTGGTGCGCTTCCTGGTTGCCGAGTCATAGATCGTCACCTGAGTCTTGTCGCTTGCGACAGGCTGACGATCAAACAATTCCTGGGTGATGATACCGCTACGTTTCTTGTTTCGGCCTTTGACCTTGGGAAACCTGGAAATCCCTTTTCGGGCGGCTTCCGCATCGGCATAGGCCGAGCTGGCAGCGTTACGCAGTATCTGAGGAGGGATGTCTTTCAGGAAGGCAACGTCAGGGGCTTGCTTGATCGGGGCGTACGCCTGGTTGATCTCGGTTCCTCGGCCTTGCGCCAGCAAGTCACGATACTCACGCACCTTACAATTACGCAGCACATTCGCGCCACCTATCCATTGAGCAAAGGCGGTCGCCTGTCGTGAAGACAGGCGATCCGAAATACTTAATGAAAAACCGCGCTGTGCCATAAGGGACCTGGTTGCATAAACAGGACAATGATTCCAGGCTAGCGCCATCCCCCTGATGAGTCAAGACTATGAGTGGCGAATATCCCTGGAGAACTGGCAGGTCATGCGTTTACCGACTTCACTACCACCTTGTCTTTGTCCCGAAATATCGGCGTGATGTCTTCACCGAGTCGATGCTGGTCCGTTTGGACGCGGTGTTGCGCG
>NZ_QPIJ01000062.1 GCF_003336665.1 Vreelandella rituensis
CTAAAAAACAATATTGCATCGTTACCCCGTCAAGAAGACGTCAGATAGCCACCAAGCTCGGATTACGTAGTCGTAAAGCGCTAAATAATGACGCTACCGCGGGCGTGATGAATAAAGCGGGTTGACGGACGTCGAGAGAAAGCTGCGCATCCGGCAGAAGATCTCCGCACCTTCCCACGAGCGGAAGCAGCCCGATATCTTCTGCTGGACCTTGGTCATCCGCAGGTCACGCTCACCCTGGTTGTCGGTAAAAGGCGCGGCCGAATCCTCAAGAAAACGCAGCACATCGTCCTTGCGTGCCTGGAGACGTTCGAGCAAATTGCGTGCCTTGGTGCGCTTGGCGCGCCCTCGGGTTCCAGGCGGAGGTTTGGCCGGCGATTGGCTCCCAACTGGATCGGTTCACTGTCAGCGAATGCGATCGCTATAATCGCTATATCCGTCATTGCGGCTATGGCCAGTCAGGATGAAAGAGCTCTAAGTGTAAACAGGTTGGTTAATGGTCTCTTCATGAAAAGATCATTAACCCATCATTTCAGTGACACGGTTTTGTCATCAGCGAGAATTAACGTTTCATTGTAAAACGTAATAAGGAATTTTATTCATTACAGAAGGGTATCCATGATGTCTTCTTAAACCCTAGATATGATGTTCTGTATTAAGGATATGGGGTTGACATGCCTTGGATATATACTCGCACTAGGACCATCACCGTCGGCTTCTACAAGAGCATTTTTACCGTAGCCATTCATGAGTTTGGCGGTCGAACCTGCTAAAAGGTGAGGTATAGACAATGAATTACAAATCTTATGGCGACTTGAGCGAGGACATCGCTGCGTCCTTGTTTCTTGTCCAAGGGAAAGGCTACGATTTAGTTGTTGGTATTCCCCGCAGTGGCATGATTCCGGCCAGCATGGTTGCTTTGGGCTTGCATATCGATGTGGTGGGACTCCCCGAATTCATTGCCAATCAACCACTGAAAACTCGCATGCATAGAAAGGCCGAGAGTCAGCCGAGCGTTGCGTGGGACGCGAAAAAGGTTCTTCTCATCGATGATAGCGTCATAACAGGGCGGACCGTGCAGGAGGCGCGGGATGCTATTCCCGACAATTGCCCTTGTACAATCGACACCTTGGTGATCTATGCAGATCCCGATGGTAAGCACCACGTCGATATTTCCTTTTGCATTCTGGAATCGCCCCGTGCTTTTCAATGGAACCTATTCACTCCCGCAATGCTTTCCCGAGCATGCGTCGATATCGATGGGGTGCTATGCGTCGACCCTACCGCTCATCAGAATGATGACGGTGAGAAGTACGTTGCTTTTTTGAATAACGCTGAGCCTCTTTTCCTGCCTTCCGGTCGAATCGGCTGCCTGGTCACCAACCGCCTCGAAAAGTACCGGCGTCAGACAGAGGCGTGGCTTAAGCAGCAAGGCATTGAATATGAGCGCCTAGTCATGCTGGATCTGCCTTCGAAAGAAGAACGGCAGCGCCAAGGTGTCCACTCTACGCACAAGGGCCTGTTCTACAAAAATGTTGATTACACTTTTTTCATCGAGAGTGACACCAAGCAGGCTGCGAGTATTGCAAAAATCTCGGGAAAAGCCGTTTATTGCTGTGAAGACAACCGAGTCTATATGCCAACAGATAAAGCTCCCATCAAAAAGGATCGGCGCGGTTATGCTAAACGCCTTCTTCGCTCCGTGAAGCGGAGAATCGTCTCTGGTCTTCCGCGTCCGCCCAAAGCGGCGTTGAAGGCGAAGTGAAGGTGTTGAGTGAATGCGCCCACGAATAATGCTGCGCATTGAGTCGGGCTTCATCGCTCCGCCACAAGGTGGAGAGCATGATCGGTGTGTAAAGGAAACGTTTGCCGCCTGACACCTGCCCGCTCTTTCGCCAGGTCAGTGTGTATTTCCACGCCCAGTAGCGGGCGCCTGTGTTGTAGCTGGCGCTAAGATCGGCGTTGTGTTTCACACGTCCCGAGCCATCGAAGACCCAGGCCGAGGTGTTACTAGCATAAAAAACATCCCTTGCCACCGGCTTCCCGCATCTTTTGCTCGATCAGCGTCACTAACCGACGATGCAGCCATTGATGGAAGCGCTGGCGCAGCTCTGAACATTTTTTACTGCCCTTGGGACGCCAGCCTTTCAGATATTACAGTACGAACACATCGGCCTCTTGGGCCAGCGCAAAGTGGACCCGGCGGCGTGAGGTCTGCTGGGTCATGTTCTCGTTAATATGCTGCACCTTGCGATACCACTGATGACCAAAGCCCTTCGTCAGCTTGCCGGTCTTGCACGCTTTGCCGCGAATCAACAGTAAGCAATGGGATGGACTCCTCCTCACCTAACCGGCATCTAAGTGCCAAAATGGAAGGTGAACCGTCAACCATCATAAAGATGAGGAGAAACCCAAATGAACATTATCCGCGTCGGTGTTGATATTGCCAAGTCAGTGTTTCACGTTCACGGTGTCGACCGTCACGATCAGGCCCAATGGCAGGGTAAGTACTCTCGAAACAAGTGGCTGGATGCACTAAGCCAAAAAGTGCCCGCCGGCGCCGAGATTGGTATGGAAGCTTGTGCTTCATCTCATCATTGGGCTCGGGAGCTTCAGAAACGGGGGTATCAGGTCCGACTAATAGCAGCTCAGTTTGTCAAACCGTAACTGTTCAGCTCACGCTGCCTGACTCCGCTCGTCTCGTCGCATGAACAAGGGCATCTCACCCGCAAAGAGTTGCTCCAGTGCCGCGTGAGCCGACAGGCCCTGCTTGGCGGACGTCGAGAGAAAGCTGCGCATCCGGCAGAAGATCTCCGCACCTTCCCACGAGCGGAAGCAGCCCGATATCTTCTGCTGGACCTTGGTCATCCGCAGGTCACGCTCACCCTGGTTGTTGGTAAAAGGCGCGGCGGAATCCTCAAGAAAACGCAGCACATCGTCCTCGCGTGCCTGGAGGCGTTCGAGCAGGATGCGTGCCTGGGTGCGCCCTCGGGTTCCAGGCGGAGGTTTGGCCGGCGGTGGGCTCTCGACGTCGCCTTCCGCCAGGCAATGGCGATAGCGCTCTCGCCATCGTCGAACCGCGTCGGGAGAGAGCCTGCCTCCGGCGTCTTCAACGGCCTGGTTCATCGCCAGCAGCAGATCATGCCGGGTTTTGGCCCAGGCCTGCTGGTCGTTTTCCCAGACACCGATCAGTTCGCGAAGGTGATGGGCATTGCACAGGGCATGCCGGCACTCCGTGTAGCGGTAGTAAGGCTTCCAGTGATCATGCACCAAGACACCTTGCACGAAGGGCAGTACGCCTATGGCGTCCATGGCCTCCTGACCCCGTTTGGCATGAGGCGCCAGCCAGGTCAGCGCCTCATTCGAGGCGCTGTGGAGCCAGTAGCGCTTGCCATCGATCTGATGCCGGTCTCGTCGGCATGAACGGTCGTTGCTTGCCTCAGCGCCGGTATCACCCACTCGGCGAAGGGTTCAGCCCGCTGGTAGACCTCCTGGTTGAAGGCAACCAGGGTGGCGGTGCTCAATGAAAGGTCACACTGCGAGGCCAGCAGCGACTGGATGCGACCGTAGGGCAGCCGTTGGTACTGCGAGAGATAGACAACATGCGCCCGAGATCGTCTTCCAGCACTTCAGCCTGATACTCGGTGACAAGCGACTGGATAAGGATGTCCTTGACCTGACGCTTCTCGATACCGATCGCGCGATAGATGCGCCCCCTGGGGAGCGTTCGACGGTCAACCGACAGCTTGACGACCTCGTCGGGATCATCGGCGGGCACCAATGTCGTGCCTTCATGTCCTGGCTGACCGCCAGGCTTGCGCTCGCCAGCAGCCCGTGAACGGCGCACACGGTTCATGTCCTGCGACGGCGGCTTGCTGCTGTTACGACTGCTGGTCGCCAACCGATCCGCCATCAACTTGACCAGCAACATCAGCACGTCGATGGCAGCACGCAGCGAAGGTGAGACCGTACGATCTTCCTTGAGCTGCTGCCTGACGCGTTCCAGGGCCTCGTCGACGTTGATATCGCTGATGGTCATGTTATCTGATGAGAGAGTTGCCGAATGTCGATACTATGCCTGAAGAAATAGCAGGTTGGCGAGTACAGCCTGGAACCTGCTAAATAGTTACCAAATATTTTTATACTTTCTTGGATGGTAAAAAGGGGGGGCTATGAAAGATAAACTTAAATTTCTGGGTCTGTTTTTAGTCATCGGTCCTATGGCTGCCTTTTATCAAAATGAGGCCAAGGGTTTGGGGAAGCGACCGATTTTTGACCAAATCAACCAGGAGAGGCAGTCCGATCAGAATAAAAATGACTCTGCTGCAGATAAAAAAGATAACTCTGCTGCCCCTAATATGGGTAAGTATGTCGACGACACATTCTCATGTCTTAAAACCTATAAGGGGCCTATTACGGACCTCAGTGGCTACCATAAGTATGATAATTTTAATCTCTACGACGCGGGCAGCAAGCGGGTGCCGGTAGAATCCCGATTTGACGCCAGAGATGGAATTTGGCACCAACGAAAATTTCCTGATGCACCCAACGGCCTTCCTGTAAAAATAAGTAGTGGCTCTGTCAACGGCGGTTCATTACCTACTCCTGTCTGCTTTGCGGGTGGTACTTTTATTGGAACCAACGATCCTAAAATGAGTTGGAGGGAGGCAAAGCAAAGACCTCGTGGGCGAGCAATACTTTTGGTATCTGATAAGTCTATCATCGATGGTGCGCGCATAGACAACGTCGGTGAGGACGGAGTCGGCTTATTTGTTCCTCGCAAACACAAGGCGGTCACGTCTTACAATCGCCATACTGTGCGCAACACATGGTTTTCAAATATTTTTGACGATGCCATTGAGGAGACCCAAATGCAGACTATGCTTGTCGAGGACACGCTGTTTGACGGTGTGATGCAAGCAGTAGCGACAGATCCGGCAGGAGGATCATCAGATGCTTATCGAAAAAATTTGGTAACACTTAATGAAGTATTGATTCGAACTAAGCCTGTGCCACACCCAGATAAAAAAAGGGCTCCTTACGGAGTTTACCATGGTTTTGGCTTGAAAATGCGTTCGGCGACTCCCCATAGCTGGTCGATTCAAAAATCTGTTTTTGCCTATGATGACCGTGAAAAGCCCCATGGTAATGGTTTTGCAAGTCGATTTCGGGATGCCCTTTCAACAACGGAGTCCTGTTCGAACAATGTGATCGCATGGATGGGAGATAGTGTCTGGCCGGCAAAAGTGCTGGTTGAGAGAAGGGCAATCAAAGAGATTGAAAATCTGAATAAGAAATTCCCCGGCTGTTTTACTATCCTTGAAGGTCGAGAAGCCCGGCGATTTTGGGAAGGGGCTCGTAAGAATTGGATCAACTGCCACCCCCAGGTTGGGCGCATTCCTAAAAATGTCAGTCCTAAACTTCCCAATGGGGACCCGTCATCCGATATCTCAAAGTGCGACACCAATGCTTATGGAGGAGGCGGCACAAATATCTCAGCAACTATCTCATTAGTCCCCTGACGCATTTCCTAAAATGTTCTCCTCAGAAGAGTTCCAAGCTGAGCTTTTCTGGGGTTGACCCTGGGATACTGAATGTCATGAACGGATGGACCAACAGCTAGGACACCGGCTCAAATTTCATTTTTTTTGACTCGATCAATGTACAGCCTAATGTACACCTGAATCCGTGAGACTGGCCCCTGCAGTGCTTCTAACCCCCTGATCTTCATGGCAAGATAGCGGGTGTTGCCATTCACCCAGACAGCTCCATGCCTAACGTCAAGTTCCGCGCCAGTCGCCGCACCCTCACCAGTCACGCCGGGCTATCCATCATCGGGCAGTGTGTCGAGATCGCGGGTGTCGACAGTATTGACAGCCGTTTCCCCACCACGCTGGGCATGCGCACCAGCGACGTGGTCAAGAGCTACCTGGGCCTGTTGTGTCTGGGCATGAGCGACTATGACGCCATCGAAAACGTCCGCCGCGACAAGTCCTTCCAACAACTGCTGACTCTGCAGAAGGTGCCGAGCACGGCAACGTTGCGACAGCGGCTGGATAAACTCGCCGCCAACGGCCTGCAGGCGCACACTGCCACCTGGTCCACTACCCTGCTGTCACTGGTGGAGGTACCGATCACCGCCGAGACGACGCACGTCTGCCTGGACATCGACACCTTCGTCATGGACAACAGCAACTCCAAGAAGGAAGGTGTCTCGCGGACCTACAAGAAGGTCGATGGCTACACTCCGATCGCCGCTTATCTGGGCAACGAAGGGTGGTGTTTGGGCCTGGAGCTAAGCAGCACACCATGAAGGAGAGCAATGCCTTCCTGGAGCGGGTGCTGCCCCGCGCCCAAGGCCTGACGGAGAACCCCATCTTGCTGCGTGAGGACAGCGGCTTCGACAGCCAGGCACACCTGGCTCTGCTCGAACGGCAGCGGCAGGCCTTTGCTGACATGGGCCGCCAGCTCGACTACAAAGCAGAATGGGCGGGGCGTCAGTTCGTCCAGATCGACCGCTGGTATCCTAGCTCGAAACGCTGTCATGGCTGCGGGTTTGTACTGGAATCCCTGTCGCTCGATGCTCGCATCTGGGACTGCCCCGGCTGCGGCACCCAAGGCATCGACCGCGATGTGAATGCAGCCTGTAACATTCTACAGGCCGGCACCGCGCTGTTAGCCGGTGCTGAGAGTTGAGGCACTACCGAGGGGCACTCGGAAATGTACGCCTGTGGAGTTTGTGTAAGACCGGCAATGCCAAGGCATTGAGGCGACGGACAGCGAGGCAGGAACCAGGAAGGCGACGACCTGGGAATCCCCTTCTGCAAGCGCGTCAGCGCTGAAGGTGGGGGAGGATGTCAAGCAGTTGTCAGGAACCGCAACAGCGCCGTGGTTGTGTTGCGAACTCCCTCCCATTGGCTATGTTAGAGGTCTGTGGGTTGGTTCCCTCAGGTTAATCGATTTCTGTATTCAATAGGAAGGCCAAAACAGATGGCTTTCGCATGGTTTGTCGCCTATACCTGAAAACAACGGATATTGCGTGTTTCGTTAAGAACAGCACCGAAGACTGTCGGGGTGTGGTCAGTACCATTATAAAGACTTAGAGAAGGAGTACCTATGCCTCCTCCCTTCAAGCAAGTCACCCGTGAGCAGTTCGCCGAGCTATTGGGGCACTTCGATTTCAAGCGTAATGTGGATGCCGTCCATATGCATCATACCTGGCGACCGAACCACAGTCACTACGACCCAGCAGACGGCCACCGATCCATTCTTGGCATGTACCTTCACCACACCCAGGTGAAACACTGGCAGGATATCGCCCAGCACCTCACAATCGCGCCGGACGGCACGATCTGGTTGGGCCGTAGCTGGAACCTGCCACCGGCCAGCGCCGCAGGGCATAATGGCAATCTTCAATTCGGTCCCTTCATGCTCGAGGTCATAGGCAACTTTGACGTCGGTCGCGACCGCCTCGAAGGAGCACAGCGAGACGCGGTGATCGATGTCATCGCCCAGGTGCAGCATCGATTTGATCTCGGGCCGGAAACGCTGCGCTTTCATAACGCGATGTCCGCCAAGCCCTGCCCTGGCAGCTCGATCGACCGCGCGCAGGTGGTGAAGGAAGTGCGCGCGCGCCGAAAACAGATTACCCGTCCCGACGCTACCCTACCCGAGGCCCCACGCAGTCCCTTTCCGCCGGAAGCCGAGGCGGATGTCGCGGCAGTTCAGGAGGCGCTCGCCTGGATGGGTCATGAGGTGCTCCCCTACATTGACCCGGCGGATGCCGAACCGGAGTATGGCGATGAAGCCCGAGAGGTCTTGCCTCAAGCCGTTGCCCTCGCCGGAGAACGTGGCAGCGGGCTAACGCCAAGCCAGCTAGCTGCCCTGCGCCCGCATTTGGTCAATTTGAACGGCGGTAGGTTCTCCAGCGACGGCGATTGGGATACCGACCAGGGCGACGTTGATGCGCTCTTCGATCGAGACCTAGAGCTGGCACTGCAAGCGGCGGAGCAGGAGGGGCGAGCGCTGCGCATCGTATTCTTCGCCCATGGCGGACTGGTCAAGGAATCGTCCGGCCTGGAGATCGCCCACAAGCACCTTGCCTGGTGGCAACGCAATCATGTCTATCCGATCTACTTCGTGTGGGAAACGGGGCTTTTCGAGACGCTTGGCCAGCTGCTGGCCCGAGCCCTGTCCGGAGCTCGTAACTTCGTTTCCGATCACGTCACCGACCCGCTGATCGAGACCATTGCCCATGACGCCGGTGGTGTCATGACTTGGAGCGGCATGCAATTCGCGGCGCGACTGGCGTCGGCCACCCCCGAGAGCGTCGATGGCGAGGGCGGGGCGCATTATGTGGTGCGCAAGCTGAAGGCGTTCTGTGAGCGCCATACCGAAAAGGCCATCGAATTACATGCGGTCGGCCACAGCGCCGGCTCGATCTTCCTTGCCCACTTTTTGGATGCAGCCTCTACCCTCGGTGTGCCGTCGTTCAAGAGCATGCATTTTCTCGCCCCGGCGATCCGTGTCGACCTGTTCCGCAAGCTCGTCGAAAATCGGATCGGAGCCGGCAAGGGGGTCGACCGGCTGTGCCTGTTCACCATGTACCGCGATTTCGAACGCGACGATCACTGTGCGAGAATCTACCGCAAGTCCCTGCTTTACTTGATCTATTATGCCCTTGAACCGGAGCGTAAGGAGCCGATTCTGGGATTGGAGGAGTGCTTGCGTCGAGACGCCAGCATGCGCACCCTATTCGGGCTCGATTCGCCGCGTGTCGGCGATGCTGAGGTGGTGTTTTCACGTTCCCCGACTGACAACGGCCGAAGTGCGAGCCTTAGCACTACCCACGGCGGTTTCGATGACGATGCCGCAACGATGAACAGCGTGCTTCGCCGTATTCTCGGCAAAGCCGATGCGGACACTATTGAGCCCTATTCCATGACTGCCACGGCGGAAGGCGTCGGCGGCACGTGGTTCGATCAAGTCGACTGGCCAGAGCGTCAAGGTGGCGAGGCAATCATCGCCGTGCGCCATACGGGGAGCGCTTTTGCTACCGGCGATACGCGTGTCACGACGATCAGCCCTAAGGGACGTCGATGCGCCCTGTGCGTCGGCATCAACCACTATTCGAGTGCGCCGCTCAATGGATGCATTGCCGATGCCGAAGAGTGGGCGGATACGTTTCGAAAACTTGGCTTTGAGAGCATCGTAATGTGCGACGCCGAGGCGACGCACGAGTCGATACTGCGCCGCCTGGGAGAGATGCTGGCATCCAGCACGGCCGGCGATGTGCTGGTTTTTCAGTTCGCCGGCCATGGGACTCAGTTGCCCGACCTCAATGGGGATGAGAGCGACGGCAAAGATGAGGCGATGGTGCCTTACGACTACGCTAGCGGGGCCTATCTGATCGACGATGATGTACGCGAGTTATTTAGCGGCCTTCCTGATGGGGTGAATCTGACCTGCTTCTTCGATTGTTGTCACTCCGGTACCAATACCCGCTTCGCGATCGGGACCGAAGGGTTAGCACAGCGCAGCGATGAGCGGCGCCGTTTCCTCGTGCCCAGTGTAGCCATGCAAGAGGCCCATGCTGCCTTTCGGCGTCGGCTTCCAGCCTCGCGCAAGTTGGTGCGAAGTGGTCCCGAGAAGATGCGTAATATCGCCTTTTCCGCCTGCTTGCCTTACGAGTCAGCCTGGGAGAGTAACGGGCATGGGGATTACACGGTACGCGCGACGCGCCTGCTGCGGGCTGGCATACAAGGCATGACCAACGAGCAGTTCAACCAACGCATTGTCGCTGATTTCGGACCGGGAGCGCGCCAGCGGCCGATGCTGGACTGTGCGCCCGCCGCCATTCTCCTAGGGTTGCTTGCTCCGCTTACCGTAACCGGCAGTCATTCCACATCCTCTCTGTCGCCGGCGTTGCTGTCCGACATCAAGGCGACGTTGCAATCACTGCTCGGGCGACTCGACCCACCCAACTAGTCGGCATGATTGCTATGAACAAGAGCCAGTCCCCCTATGCAGGTGTTCATTCCGCTCCCGTGCAACGTAATAGTGGTGCGTCGCGGAGGGAGCGTTCCTATACTCTGGGCGAAGGTGTTTTGCGCCTCGTGCCGGCACCCTACGAGCGGCAGCAAGGGGATCCTCTTTATCGCAGGCTGCACATCTATACAGCCGATCCTTCCACGCCACAGCTGGAGGGGGCGGTTGCCTTGGTGGAGGTCCCCTATGAGCCTCTCGAGAGGGGACCCGCCGGCCGCTTTTGTCGGGTAGATGACTATGACGAGACACGGGGTGTGCGTTATCGACCAGCGGACCTCGACGAAAACAACGTCTTGATTCGTTGTGGCTATGAGCCGTCGCAGTCTGACCCTCGTTTTCATCAGCAGATGGTATATGTCGTCTGCAGCAGCGTGTGTGCGACCTTCCGAGTGGCGCTGGGAAGGCAGGTCACCTGGCGGCCCGGAGTGGAGAGGCTAGTGCTGCGTCCCCATGCCAGAGTGATGGAGAATGCCTACTATGATGATCTTGCAGGCGCTATCGATTTCGGTTACTACCCAGCGCGCGCGAGCACGCGGGGGATGCTGCCCGGTGGGTTCGTTTTCACCTGTCTGTCGCATGACATCGTTACTCATGAAGTGACCCATGCCCTCCTGGATGGATTACGTGCCGAGTTCTCTCAACCCTGTGGCCTCGACGTCGTCGCCTTCCACGAGGCATTTGCTGATCTCGTAGCGATCCTGCAGCGTTTCCGCTACCGCGATGTGGTTCTTAATGCGATCCGTCGCACTCAAGGCGATATCACTGGTGCAGGCTACTTGACCGAACTAGCGCGCCAGTTCGGCAATACGACGGGGCGACGCGGGGCCCTACGTGATGCTATCAGTATTGATTCAGAAACTGATCAGCCAATGCAGTACAGCGATACCCTAGAACCGCACGCGCTCGGCGCCATCCTCGTCGCGGCCATATTCGAGGCCTTCTCCCGTGTCTATCGGCGCAAGACACAACGCTACGTGCGACTCGCCACCGGGGGAACCGGTATCCTGCCACCGGGTGAGATTATGCCTGATCTTCAGACGGTGCTTGCCGATGAAGCAGCGAAACTGGCGGGTCACTTCCTTTCCGTCTGCATTAGGGCGATTGATTATTGCCCACCGGTCGGAGTGACGTTCGGCGATTACTTGCGCGCCCTGATCACTGCAGACGCCGATCTTGTGCCCGACGACCGTTGGGATTACCGCGGTACGCTGATTGAGGCGTTCCGA
Organism: Vreelandella rituensis; assembly: GCF_003336665.1. GTDB lineage: Bacteria > Pseudomonadota > Gammaproteobacteria > Pseudomonadales > Halomonadaceae > Vreelandella > Vreelandella rituensis. The sequence goes on from NZ_QPIJ01000062.1 coordinate 11,274, forward strand.
CGCCGTAATATCTATCCGCGCCATGTCACCAGCCTTACCCAGGATGCGCTGCTGTGGCGCGGTACGCGTACCGCGCTGCCGCCGATCGAAGGCTTGAGCTTTGCCTACCTGAAATTTCGTGGAGATCCTGCCTGTGTGGCCGATGCCGACGAACTGCGCCGCCAGGCAGAGGTTCTTGGTGAGTTTGTCACCCGACCCGAGCACCTGCATGAATTCGGCCTGGTCGCGGCTGACGATCCGCGCCTCGAAGGTGATTCGGTTTCTCCACCACGCATTGAGTCCATCCGCAGCGCACGCCGTATCGGACCCGACGGCCAGGTCGTCTTCGACCTTATCGCCGAGGTGATACAGGCGCGCACCGTTCGAGCCGATGTCGAGGACGCCTCATTCATCTATCACGGCGGAGCTACCGTCATCCTGGGACCCGCAGGAAACGTGCGTTATGTCATATTGAAGAGCCTGCTGGGGGCCGAACGGCGGGAGCGCCGTCGTGCCTTCTTCCTCGGGCCGGCGGGCTCGCGCTACTGGGAATTGCAGGACGGGTCATGTCAGCGACGTGAGCGTCTGTTTGCCTTGTTGCATGAATCTCCAATGGCCGAGTGAGTATGAGTGTGGCCTTACTCGCCATTGAGACTTAGCTGCCTCAAGTTCCAAGCGCAACAGTCGTCGCTTGAGTCGCTTTCAAGCGACGCCCCGCCGGTGGGTGCCGCCCCCTATATCTATCTTCATATTCACCTGCTCAAGCATCTGCGATGCGCTAGCCACTGCCCCGGCCCGCATCGACGGTGAACCGCTAGGCTATCGCATCCATCCCTGGCTCGCCAATGACCTCTTCTTGATGATGCGCGCCGATGGTGCAGCCATTGACCGACCGCTTCGAAACCTCTCGAATCTCGCCAGCTGTTTGTTGGTCTGGGTGGCCGCACCGCTGGTGCTGGCCGGCTTCTGGTGGCGTTCGATGCCCGCCCATGAGGAGTGGTTGACGCTCTTGCTTGCCCTTATAGCTTGCTCACTGCCACCTACGCAGGCCTTTCCGGCTGGTGGGGCGCCCGCAGCGCTTTTCACCGTGCCTACCGACGTCCCTGGCCGAAACCATGGCGTGGCCGGTGGCGCCACTCGGCCGGCTTTATTGTCGCGTTCGTCATCGTAGCCGTTAGCTGGCTGCGCACCGAGGGGGCGTCGACCATTACGTCAATCGCGCCATCGACTCTATCGGCGAAAGCGCCCTGGCTTCAGGAATAGCGCCGGCGCTTGAAGGACACATCCCGCAGGTAGGCGGGATTTGTCCCGATCCGACGAAGGTTGGCCCAACTGCCCTTGTAGTAGGGAATATGGTTGCGATCGGTCCATTCGCTGACAACGTCGCCCTGCACCCCGTTGGGATAGCCGAACATCATGAAGACCTGCCCGCGCTTCAAGTCGGGTTCCAGGTAGGCCATGGCGGTGGTTGCGCCGTAGTCGTTGTAAACCTCGACGATATCGCCGTTGGCGATGCCCAGAGTCTCGGCATCCTGGGGGTGAATTTCAATCGGCGCCATGGGGTAGCGGCCCTTGCGAAAGGCCAGGTGCTGGTCGTGGTAGGCAGACTGCCAGATCTGGTTGGTGCGACCGTTGTTGATCCAGAAGTCATAGCGCTCTTTCTGGCGTTCAATCACCTCGGGGAAACCGTTCCAGGGCGATGGCTGGAAATGCGCCTTTCCGTCATCGGTATCGAAGTTATTGTCTGTGTAGAGCATCTCGGTGCCGATGAGTTTGCCGTCCTGGTACGCCTTGATGGGCAGTTGGACGCCGTTGTTGCCGGCTGCGCGCAGTCGCTCATAGGTGGCCAGGTGCCCGGTCGGGCCCCCTTGGCTGTCGATCTCCTTCTCGTGAGCCATGCGGAAACCGTCGTTGAAGGCATCTTCATCGGTCGTCCAGTCGAACCCGGCGAAACGCTCGGCCATGGCTGCGTTGCCAGCCGACTCGTAGCGTTGCTTGAGGGCATTGGCCATGTTGGCCGCAATCAGCCAGTCGGGCCTGGCGATGCCGGGAGGGTCCATGAAGCGCTCGGATAGCCGCAGTCGCCGCTCGCCGTTCATGGAAGTCAGGTTCATCTCCCCAGGATGCGTCGCCGGCAGTACCAGGTGGGAATATTCGGCAAACTTGGTGCGGTAGAGGTCGATATCGACGATGAACAGACCGCCTTTATTCTTGACCGCGTCATAAACGATATCGATCAGCTCATCAGTGGTAGCACCGCGCGCTTCGCCCAGCGCCTGGTTGACGATGGCGGCTCGGCGCTTGATGACCTGACGATAGGTTTCGGCATTGAGGGTAGTCTGGAAAGCATTGCAGGCCCAGACCGTCAGCATCATGCCGTTGCCCTTGATCAGTTCCTGATCGATATAGGGCGCCGGGCGTCCACCGGGATAAGGTGGGCGCGTATAGCCTTCCTGGTGACCACCCATACGCACCACGCCGGTGCCTCGACGGCCCACGTTATGGGTCGCCACAACGAGATTGACGATGGCGGACTGAATCCGATAGTTGTCGTTGCCCCAGATCACGCCCTTCTCATAGGCGTGCATGGTGCGCGGGGCATGGCCGCTGGCTTTAGGCTTGTAGGCCCACTCGGCTGCCTTGATGATATCGGCTCGATCCAGGCCGGTAATGCGGCTGCACTCGTCCAGCTCCATGCGGTTGGCGGTGAGCATCTCATCAAAGCCGCTAGTGTACTCATCGATAAAAGCCTGGTCGTGCCAACCCTGATCGACCACATAGGTGAGTAGCCCATTGAACAAGGCAGTATCGGTGCCCGGTTGGATCGCCAGGTGCAGGACATTTTCCTTCCCGGCAACGGTCTCGCAGATTGCCACAGTCGGCGTGCGCCGTGGATCGACCAGGATGACTTTACCCTTGCCGACCGTCTCGGCGGGGAACCATTCCCGTTTCTTGGTGATGTTGGCACCCCTAAGGTTCGGCTCCCAGTGGGCAAGAAACCAGTTCGATTGCGTCTCGTAGGAGTTGCCGCCGGTGGAGAAAATGACATCGCAGACTTCCGCATCTTCGTAGCTGTTATTGAGCTCACCGATGCCCATGTCACGGCTGGCATGGCATTCCGAGTTGTAGGCGGGACGGTTGTGAATCCGCACCATTTTCGTCTGCATGCCGTTGAAAATCAGCTTGCCGGTCGCCCAGGTATTCTCGAAGCCGCCGCCCGCACCGCCATGGTCGAAGAGGTTGAAAAATAGCTGGTCGGGCCCGTCATTATCGAGGATGCGTTGGGTCAGGCCGGCATACAGAGCCATGGCGCGTTCCCAGTTGGTTTCCACCCAGTCGTCCCCGCTATACACCAGCGGATACTTGAGGCGCCGCTCGCCGATCGGGGTTTGTTCCGAATACATCACACTGGCCATCTGGCCGCCCCGCGTCGAAGATAGTCCCTGGTTAACGCTGCACGCCTTGTCGGGCAGAATCATGATGTTGTATTCGCGGCCATCATGATCCTTGATCCGGTTGACCATGGCCGGTGTCATGGTGATCTGCATGGGAGGAAGCTGGCGGGTGAAGTCGAGCCCTAACGCATTCTGGCCAGCGGCTCTGCCGCCCTCCTGGTTGGCGGGCCACTTGTAGACATGGTAACCACAGCCGACGATGCAGAAATGGCAGGCCATATTGGTTTTCTGAGCATCCACCGGAGGCAGGGGAATGCGATCCTTGAATTGGGTCATTGTTATTCTCCCGGTTCAGATGATATTGGCCTGGCGACCATAGATCAGGCCATCGATCGACACGGCAAGCAGGGTATCCTCGGCTTCGTCATATTCCAGAAGGATCCGAGGTAGGCCTTCGGTGGCATGGCCGATCACCATCTGGCCGGCGTTGTCAGGGTCGAAGATGCTGTAATGGCAGGGACACTTGAAGGTCTCCGCCTCCTGGTCGTAATTGACCGGGCAGCCCATGTGCGTGCATTGGGTGCTGTAGGCCACCACGTCTCTGTCCGGGCCAACCCCACCCTTGACCTCGCGGCCCTTGCGAATCAACACGCAGGGCGAGCGATTGTCGGGGTAGTTGAAGTAGACGGGCTGATTGACGGTAACGTCGTCCAGCCGGGCAACCACATCACGCGGATAGGGTAGGGTGGTGCTGCCGGCGGGAGGCGAGGAACTGCCTTGCTGTGCCTGGGCAACGGGAGATAGCGAAAGGGTGCCTAGAGCGGCACTGCTACCGGTCAACTTTAGGAAGTTACGGCGGCTCAATCGTGACATCGTCTGGCACTCCGGTGTTGTTGTTAGGGAGGCTTGTATCGGGATGGTTCCGTTGTGATATGTGGATATTCGTATTTGATGGTCTAAAATCTAGTTCTGTTCTGGCAGGTGTGCAAGATCGAAAGGTCTTGCTCAGGTCTTCAGCAGAGTCTCGATCTTGTTTCGATTCGGTACGCTGCCGCTGTGAACGAGCTTGCCGTCGATGGCAACGGCAGGGGTCGACATGACCTGGTAGCCCATGATGGCAGCAGGATCGGTCACCTTTTCCACCTCGACCTTGATGCCCAGTTCACCGGCCACGGCCTCGATCTGCTCGGCGGTGGTCACGCATTTCTTGCAGCCGGTACCCAATACTTCGATCTTTTTCATGATTTTTCTCCCGTTTAGTGAAATCCACTGAACAGCCAGGGGCTCAGCAGGTTGATCAGCCAGCCAACGATCATGAAATTGGCCAGCAGGATGACAAAGATGGTGGTGAGCAGTCGCCACTGCATGACCTGTTTTAGCATGATGAACTCAGGGAAGCTGGCCGCCACGGTGCTCATGCAGAAGGCCAGAGTGGTGCCCACCGGCAGGCCCTTAAGAATCAGACTCTCCATTACCGGGATGACGCCGGTGGCGTTGGAATACAGGGGCAGGCCCGCGAAGACGGCAACCGGCACGTTCCACCACTGGCCGCTGCCCAGGTTGTCGGCGAACCAGCCGTCCGGCACGAAGCCGTGAAGGGCGGCGCCCAGACCGACCCCGATGATCACCCACTTCCAGATTCGCCCGGCGATCTCCTTGAGCTCGTCGCGGGCAAATTCGTGGCGGTCCTTGAAGGTGAGAATGGGCACCTCGGGGGCGGGCGCGTCACCTTGGGGTGTCTCAGCGGCTTGTTGATAAGCCTTGGCGGCAAAATCCTTCAGCCAGCGCTCGCCCTTGAGGGTATCAAGGATCATGCCGCCACCGATGCCCACCGCCATGCCGATGGCGATGTAGACCAGAGTGAATTCCCAGCCCAGCAGGCTCCACAGCATGATGATCGCCACCTCGTTGATGATCGGTGAGGTGAACAGGAAGGCCATGGTGATACCCAGCGGAATGCCGGCGCTGGTAAAACCCAGAAACAACGGGATGCTCGAACAGGAGCAGAAAGGGGTGATGGCTCCAAAGCTTGCACCGAGCCCATAACCGGCCAGTCTTGGCTTCTGCTGGATGTAATGACGTACCCGCTCCAGATTCAGCGAGGCGCGCATCAGGGCGATCACGTAGATCATCACCACCAGCAGGGCGAAGATCTTGGTGGTGTCCTCGACGAAGAAGTGCAGCGAGGTGCCGAACTTGCTGGTGGGGTCCAGGCCCATCAGTTCGTAGACCAGCCAGTTGGCCAGCCAGGTAAATACCTCTAACATTTCAATCAGCTTCCTGTGTGATAGGCGTTGTCACCCAAGAAGACGCAGCAGGAGGCAAAAGGATGCAGCCTCGATGCAAAATACTTCTCGCCTATTCGCGGTGAGCGCTATGGCAACAGATGCATCCTTGCTCGTCGAAGACGATGCCACACTGCTCGATCAGTCGTTCGCGCAACCGTTGCCTGGCTCTACGAAGCCGCGCTTTAGTGGCAGGTAGTCCCAGGCCGTGACGTCTTGCGTAGTCAGCCTGTCGCGTACCTTCCAGGTCACACTGCTGGATAATATCGGCATCTTCCGGGGAGCAGCCGGGTAGCGCACGATAAATGCAGCCAGCGAGGCTTTCCAGCGGAGACGTTGACTCCGGCTCCACAAGGGTCTCGGGTGGCTCCTCGCCTGTCCAGTGCTTTGCGCGCCGCTGATCATCGATCCACTGATGTCGGGCAACACGAAAAAGCCAAGCTCGAGGTGAGTCTAACTCACAGAAACGGATGCGGTGGGCAAGTGCCTTGGCATAAACCCCTTGAAGGAGATCATCGGCGGCATCGCGATCACCGCTGTGTCTGAGCAGGAAACCTCTGAGCTCCTTATGGTGAGCTTGCCAAGCCGATTCAATGCAGGGGTATTGCTGGTGCTCGGCCGTCATTTTGTCCCTCTACAGAAAAAGTGAGTTCCACGCCAGCGATCTTGGCTCTGCCGCCGCAGCCATGGCGGGGCGATAGCCGCACCGTGGCCACACCACCTTTCTTATGTAGACACTCGCGGGCCCGGGCCGTGATCTCGATGGCCATGAGTCAGCTTTTCGCCTCGGCGGGCGCCTGCACGTCGGCCGTTGGGAAGTGGTGCCGGGTCTTGTTGGCGATGCGCACCAGGGCCAGCATCAGCGGTACTTCCACCAGAACGCCGACCACCGTGGCCAGCGCCGCACCGGACTGCAGACCGAACAGGGCGATGGCGGCGGCCACGGCCAGCTCGAAGAAATTGCTGGCGCCGATCATCGCCCCGGGGGCAGCGACGTTGTGGGGTACCTTCCATGCCTTGGCCCAGCCGTAGGCGATGAAGAAGATCAGGAATGTCTGGATAATCAGGGGGATGGCAATCAGTACGATATGCAATGGGTTGGCGATGATTACGTCGCCCTGGAAGGCGAACAGCAGCATCAGGGTGATGATCAGGCCGATGGGGGTGACCGGCGCCAGGCGCTTCATGAAGACGTTATCGAACCACTCGATGCCACGCCGCTTGATGACTGCCCGTCGGGTCAGGTAGCCGGCGCCCAGCGGAATGACGATGTAGAGCACCACCGACAGGATGACCGTGTCCCAGGGCACCTGGATGTTCGATACGCCGAGCAGGAAGACCACGATGGGGGCGAAGGCGAACAGCATGATCAGGTCGTTGAGCGCCACTTGCACCAGGGTATAGGCGGCGTCGCCTCGGGTCAGGTAGCTCCACACGAATACCATGGCGGTACAGGGCGCGGCGCCGAGCAGGATGGCCCCGGCCAGGTATTCACTGGCGCGATCCGCGGGAATCAGCGGGGCGAAGACCACGGTCAGGAAGAACCAGGCGATGGCGAACATGCTGAAGGGCTTGATCAGCCAGTTCACCGTGGTGGTGATGATCAGTCCCTTGGGCTGGCGGCGCACGCCGAGGATCGAGGTGAAGTCGATCTGCAGCATCATGGGAAAGATCATCGCCCAGATCAGGATCGCCACGGGGATCGATACCTGGGCGTATTCGAAGCGCGACAGCGCCTCGGGTATTGCCGGGGCGTACTGGCCGAGCAGCACCCCGACGACGATGGCCAGCGCTACCCACACTGAAAGGAAGCGCTCGAAGAGCCCCATGCCCTCTGCGGTGCTGGGTGACTGGGATTCCTGATGGGTGGTCATATCTTGATTCCTGTTAGATAGCGCGTTGGTTGACCCGGGTGGAGAGCTGCTCTGCCGATTCCTTGCGTTCGGAGTAGCGGTCGGTGAGCACCTCGCTGTGCCCACGCACCAACAGCGTGAACTTCACCAGCTCCTCCATGACGTCGACGATGCGGTCATAGTAGGGTGAGGGCTTCATACGGTCGTTGTCGTCAAACTCCATGAAAGCCTTGGGCACCGATGATTGGTTGGGCATGGTGACCATACGCATCCAGCGCCCCAGCACGCGCAGCTGGTTAACCGTGTTGAACGACTGGGAGCCGCCGGACACCTGCATCACTGCCAGGGTCTTGCCCTGGGTGGGGCGCACCGCGCCCAGTGCTAGGGGGATCCAGTCGATCTGCGCCTTCATGATGCCGGTCATGGCGCCGTGGCGCTCCGGCGAGCACCACACCATCCCTTCGGCCCACTCGGCTAGCTCGCGCAGTTCCGCCACCTTGGGGTGGTTCGCCTCCTCGGAATCCGGCAGAGGCAGGCCGTGCGGGTCGAAAATGCGCGTCTCGGCACCCATGGCGCGCAGCAGCCGTGCAGCTTCTTCCACCGCCAGACGGCTGAAGGAGCGGCTACGCAGGGAACCATAGAGCAGCAGGAAGCGCGGAGCATGCTCGCTGTCGTGGGGGAGTCCTAGGCTTGCGGCGCCGGGGACCCGAAACAGCTCGCGGTCGATATTAGGCAGTTCATCTAGTGGTCTGGTAGTCACGGTGTCTCTCCTTCTTCCTGCAAGACATGTTGGTGGATCTTCTCCAGAGCGTCACTCAGGGCATTGGGTGAAAGGTCATCCAGCGACAGGGCCAGCATGGCCTGGATTCGCTGTCGCAGGGCATCGAAAGTGCTGGCGAAGGCGGCCTCGATCTCAGCCTCTCTGCCCTTGGCCTTCGAGGGGTCGGGCACGCCCCAGTGGACGCGTACTGCCTTGCCGAGAAATAACGGACAGGCCTCGCCGGCGACGTCATTGCAGACGGTGATCACCACGTCCGGCCTCACGTCGAGATCATCCCAGGACTTGCTGAAGAGTCCCCGGGTGGAAATGCCTTCCTTTTCCAGCCAGATCAACGTTAGCGGGTTGACCTCGCTAGCCGGGTAGCTACCGCCGCTCCGGGCGCGATGCCGAGTCTCGCCCAGGTGGTTGAACACGGCTTCGGCATAGATCGAACGGCAGGAGTTTCCGGTACACAGGAATAGAACGTTCATGGCCGTCCCCATTGGACATTCATTCTTTATTGACAATAAACAGCGAATTTGCGCTGATAATATATGGATTTTCGTATATGAACAATGATTCCCAGCGACCCTCACGAGCTGGAAGGAGCATTGCGCTGTGCCGGTGTACGCTGAAGTGCTGGTGCCACCTGGGCCGGGTCCTGTGTCTGGCGATGGCGTGAGGTGGCTTCCGCCCACCAGATCAACTGATTCAGGGTGCGTCCAAAATAGTTGGACCAGCGGTCTTCATCCTTGAAGAACTGGCCCTCTTCATCGAGTACCTCCTGAGCCTTCGGTACATGGATCATCGCCGAGACCGGCAGGCAGCCGAGTTCCGAGAGAAAGGTGCGCATCGCCACCGCTGCCCGGGCACCGCCCCACTGGCCGGCCGAGTAGGTGACGATGGCGCTGGGTTTGAAAGAGAACCGCGAGCTGCCGAAGTGGTTGAGCAGGTGCGAAAGAGCCGGGCTCATGGAGTGGTTGTACTCGGGGCTGACCATCACGTAGCCATCGGCGGCTTCTATTTTCTGCGCCAGGGTGTCGAGCGCCTCGGGCACACTGGCGCGACCATAGGCGAAATGCGGCTTGAAGACCTGGCCAAGCTCGATATCCAGGGGATCGATCAGCTCAACACTGTGCTCCTCTAGAGAAAGTAGATCGGTACAGGCCCGAGCGACGCGCTGGCCGAGTCGGGCGGGCGAAGGTGGAGTGCTGTCGCGGGCTGTCCCCAGAAAGATCAGGAAATGAGCCATGGTGGTTCTCCTCATAGATATCAAAGCAATAGAATCGCAGAGAAAACGGGGTATTCTGACTACGGCATCTACCCCCATATGTTTTTCGTGCCGGGGACAGCACACCACGGCTCTATCCGGCTACTAGTTGGTTGGGCCACCACGCGCTGGTTGGTCTCGGATTTGTCGATCACCTTTCGTCGACGTTGCTTCCAGCTGCCAGTCGCGTATTCGATGAAGCGAAGATGCGCTGCTTCTCCCAGATCTCCTCGAAGCGGTTGGCCGACGCGGAGTCGATGTCCAATGCCAGCTTGGCGAGGCGCAGCCCAAGGCAGTCAAGCCCCGACGGCGCTTCCCCAGCGGGGCACCCACCATGTCGAGCCGTGCCTGAAGGCGTTGGTATGGGTCGCGGCGGGGAGTAATGGGATCAGCAGATTATGCAAAAAAATTGAGAGGCCTGCTTGGGTCACCTTTGGCATATTGTTGGTTTGGCGATTGACAACATGCCAATTCATGCAGGCTTTTCAATTATATCGCTCTGATTTAACTACTTATTTCCTGGGGGTCTGTCAGAGGTTATCTAAAAGCGCGTAATACCTCTTCCTGAGTCGCGTAGCGCGAAGGGAGTATAGGGACTCCTCCCCGGTTGCAAGCGCCGATGTCTGAAAAACGTAAGCCGATGCGTGCGTATAGACGGTCTCTTAGTGGGGTAGCTAACCCCTGACCCTAATGAATGACGCGCGCCTTCTCTCCTCAGAGGGGAGGTGGCTTCTAGGAGCCCAACCCTTCGACAGGTTTTGAGAAGGCCGGTCTGACCTGTTTTTCATCTTTCGGTGCTCGGCAACAAGGTGGCAATCCAGGCCGCTTGGCTAACCGTGATCGTGTGGATTTATAGC
>NZ_QPIJ01000063.1 GCF_003336665.1 Vreelandella rituensis
GTAAGACCGGCAATGCCAAGGCATTGAGGCGACGGACAGCGAAGCAGGAACCTGGGAGGTAACGACCAGGGAATCCCCTTCCACAAGCGCGCTAGCGCTGAAGGTGGGGGAGGATGTCAAGGTAACCAAAGCCGAACGAGACGTTGAAAAAGGCTACCCCAAAGCCGAATTCATCTCAAAACTGCGGCGTCTAGCAGATGCTATCGAAAGCGATAGACGCTTTGATATCCAGATAGCGGGAGAACGAATATATGTGCCAACACGTGCCGAGTTCACTATTGAACACGAGCGTTCGGATGATGAAGAAGAGGTAGAGTTTCAGATCAAATGGAAGAGAGAGTAGCGAAAAGCTAAATCAGCTAGCCCGCGACGCCAAAGGCACATATAACGTCGCCCGATTGGGCGACGTTATGAGCTTTAGCGGAAGCGAAAACTCAAAAACACTTAATCGTCGACCTTCGATGAACCAAAATGGCTTAGGAAAGCTTCTCGATCAAGGATTCCCCAGCTTTCCAAAGAGTAATAACCATTGGCACCCTCTGGAGAGCTGGCATCCCGGATAAACAGAATATGAAGCCTGAACTCCTCTCGAATTGAAGTAAGCTGACGTTTTACTGTACCTGCAGGAATTGCCGTTTCCTCGACAATATCCTGCAGATTAGGCTTATCCAGCACCTCAAGCGCATGAATGATCGCATACTTGCGTTTCGCGTCTCTAGACAGGTTTGGCATCAAGGTTATACCCCACCTTCAACACCAACCAACTGCACCTCAGAGACCATCACACGGATAAGAGTGTCTTCATTATCATCATCCAATCGAATCCAGCAATATCCTGGTTCTAAGTCGACTCGATCCAGCAAAAGAATGCCTGTTCGTCGAGCACCGCCCTCCTCCAGGCTGACAACGATACGGGCAGCCGAAGGTTCAGCTTCAAGCCACTTTTTAGATGTATCTTCAACATTCAACCTAGCAACCTGACGAAGCTTGGCAGGTTGAGATGTGTTTGGTTCAGTTTGGTGACTTGGTACCTCACGACCTTTTTTTCTATTGCCCTTCGATGTATCAGCATGAGTCAATGTATCGTTTTCACTACCCTCCCCTGTCGGGCTAGTTGAGGGAAATGAATCAGCAGCAGAAATTGAAGAAGTGGTTTCTGAGACCAAATTAGGGTTAGGATCATCCGGCAATGTACTGGCCTTCGCCTGCTTGTGTAACTGGCGAGCCGCTTTTCGACTGATCCCCTCGTCGAGGGCTTTCCGGCAAAGAATTTCTGCTTGCGCTGGAGCTATGTCATAAATCTGACGAAGAATATTCAACGTCTCGGGGTCAGAGGTAATATCTTCATCATATAATGCCATAACGCACTCAGGTAGCTTGAGCAAAGCCAAGTGCTGAGACACATATCCTCTAGATTTACCTAGCCGTTTGGAAACATCAACAGCCTTCCACCCGGCAGTGATGAATTTTTGGAATCCACGAGCAATTTCTATCGGCGTCAGATTTTCACGCTGAATATTCTCGATTAACTCACCAGCCGTCTCATCAAGTTCATCCAACTCCTTCTTGTTGACGATTACTTCAATCTTCAAGCCCGCCAACTTGCAGGCACGCCAGCGTCGTTCGCCCTTTTGGATCCGGTACTTTCCGTCGTTTCCCTTAGGGTGAACAATAATAGGTTGCTCTTGCCCATTTACCTTGATGGAAGCGGCAAGCTCTTCAATACCGCTGAATTTTTCGCGGACTTGGCTAGCCTTAGGAACAACATCTTCGCAATTTAGTACGAGGACTTCTTTCGCCCCTTTCGAGCGGCGTGAGAGAGTTTGCAGATTCTCGAGGTTTCCGATTGACATCTCAGCCCACCTTTTCCATCAGCTCATTGATGACAGCACGCATGTCCTTGGCAGCCTCACGAGCCGATGTCGCTTTGATACTCCATACAGGAACGCCTAGATTATTTGCCTCATCAAGCTTTCCTCTCAAGCCAATTTCAGCGGTATAAACTAAATCTGGAACCGCCTCTCGCAGCTGCTTGCATGCTTGAAGATGCGAAGGAAAATTACGATTAAGGTTGTTGATCACCATGCCGGTATTTTCCAGTTCAGGATTCAGCTCATCTTGAACACTGATGATTGTATTGAGCAAACCCTCCACACCGTCCAGGGCGAATCCACTCACCTGCACTGGGCAGATGACGTGTGTCGATAGCGTAAGCGCGGCGACTAGCTTTCGCCCCAGGCTTGGAGGACAGTCAACTGCTACATAATCGTAATGTTCCAGAATTCCACTTTTCTCCAGATTATCCGCTGGATTCAGGACACAGGATAAGGGAAGTCCCTCTATTTCAGATAGTTCAGGATCATTTTTGGTACTCCAAATTAGATCCATTCCACGTGGGCAAGGCATTACCTTGATATCTGTGAAGTTCTCCTGGAAAAGCTCTGCCGAGGATGTGCCAGTGAATTCACCATCACTTTTCGATAAACGGCTGGAGGTGTTGCCCTGGGGATCCAAGTCGATCACAAGTACGCGATAGCCTGATTCGGTAAGGTGGAAAACTGTCTGGAGGCAGATGGTGGACTTGCCGACGCCACCCTTCTGGTTGGCAAAGCTGATGATCTTTGTCATGGGCTCCCCGGTGGGCCGACCTAAAAAGGCTGGATTGGTGTGTTTAATTTACTGTCGTTTAGCCAACAGAATGTTTCGCATGCGAAACATTCTAAGCAACATAAACTGAGACAGCAAGCCCTGAAATTGATGCAGCCAGAGCATAAAATGCTGCTTATGGCTCAAAAACAGCGCAGAGAATGACTTTTTAATTAGCTTGAAGGCTAACTGATTAATTCTCAGAAATATGGATTATGCAGAATTTTTCAGCCATGCGGGCGGACGCAGTCACAGTAATGGTAGCGTTTCTTGGCGTGCTTTACGCTGGCTGCGTGGAAGACCCAAGGTACGTTCGTTTTCTCCCATTCGACGTGAGCCAGCCATGACGTGCTGAATCCAGTCTTTTCCAGGATGAAGCGTGAACTCGGCATCAATTGGAGAAGGACGTCCACGTGGACGACGCTTAGGGAATATTTCTTCCACATGAAAGTCTTCAAGCAAACCAGCCACTTTCATTTTTTCTAGTTCACGCTTGAGAGCGTTGATACTGCCACTGATTTTCTTGTGATTTAAACCTGGGGTGGTGGCACGCAGCGCCTGTATCCGGAACGTGAACGGGTGGGCTGGGGATATATTCGGTGCCAAATAATGCATCTGTCGGATCAAATAAGAGGCATAGGGCGTGAAGCCAAATGTATGGGACAGTGGGTATTGCCGATAGGTAACATTGCGAATGGCATGGGAAACCAAAGGATGCAGCTGCACGCGCCATACATCCTTGCCTTGCTTGAGGCCTTCTTTGCTCTGAATGCGATCAAAGCTGGGCAAGATGGGATGACGTTTATCGCTTGAACGCTGATCGTTGCCTTCTTTAATGGTCATGATAGTCGATGAAAGCACTTCGAGAGCTTGGCGAACCTGTGCGTGACTTAACGTGCTGCCCATGGCTTTCAATACCCTAGCCATATCACGTATTGAAAATTGCACGCGATATAGCGTTTCGCCATCGACCCGGTGCATTTCTGCTTGGTCACAAGCTAAGTGGATGAGGGCTTGCTCCACTGCCTGCTCACGGGCACCAGGATAGCGCCTTAGTGGCTTGCTATTTTTGGTTGGGTAATAGGTACCGGGAAAGAGCGTCATTTTGAAAGGATGATCCGCGATAGCGAAATCTACCTCATGGGCATTGGGGAGCTCTTCATTTTTGACAGAATTTAGTATCTCACCGCTATATTTTGGAACCGTTTCCCACAGCATAATGACATTTGAAAGCTTGGTGCGTTCATCAGCACTATTGCACAGAAACGACTGAAAAAGGCGCAAGGCTTCTACGTCTCGGGTTTCTGGCGTACTGATTCCAGGAGTGAAAGCCCCTTCGGCTCCCCATAGCATGATTTGTTTATCTGCCACTTTTTGCACTGTCCCCTTGCCCCCATGCACTTATCACTTTGTCATAGTCATGGCCGATTTCACGTTATATAGCAAGTGAGGTGGGAGATGAAACCCTCGAAAAGCGGGAGATGAAAGCGCTTTTATTCCCCGTCGACGTGCCTGGTTAGGCCATGTTACGTATTTTATCCTCCAAGCAATGAAGGTGGGAGATGAAAGCGTATTTAATCAGCAAACTATTTATGGCCTGGGTGGCCTGAGGGAATCAACTTCAGACTGGAATGTGGTTATCTTCTCGCTGTAGCTGTAGGCACAGGAGGAGGACAGGTGGGAGATGAAAGACGTTTTAATCAGTAACTCTATGATTAATAAATATAAATTAAAGAAAATTTAATAAAAGAAAGCGTCGAGAGTCCTGATCAGGGAGCCAGCGACATTTACTGTATGAATTATGGGTACATGCGTGAATGACGATTCCCCTGGGTGGGAGATCAATCGGGTAAAAAGTGGGAGATCAAAGCGCATAAAATAGAGTCGAGGCAAAATTGAGCGCTATTCGGACGTGATCCTGAGCGGCATTCAGCAGTTATCCACAGCTCGTCTTCGCCAAGTGGGAGACCAAACCGCCTTTATTCAGCCATCGCTGGGAGATGAACCTGCATTTAATCCATAAACCGTTCAGCCCTGACCTACTCAGGTTGTACAAAGTGGGAGATGAAACACGGCTTATTCCTGCGCATCGGGAGATCAATCCGACGTTAACCGGGAGACCAAACCCATTAAATGCGGGAGATCACTGCCTAGTTATTGCCAAGTTACTTCAATATTATCAATAACTTGATCATCGCCTCCTTTAATTCCTTCTATCCTTTTCCTTCTATTCCTTTATTGCTTCTGCTTCTTATCGAACTGTGATCGTACTTGGTTTTATAGACATGAAATGCGTTCACAGAGTATTCACAGAATTGACATCCTCCCTCTCACTCAACTTGCGGTATCGCCTTGCAGCGTAAAGGGGATTCCCTGGTTGTCACCTCCCAGGTTCCTGTTTCACAGTCCGTTGTCCTTTGTGGTAACGCCGCCGGTCTAACACAGGTGTCGCAGGATTAACGTTCCGTGAGCCCCAAGGTAATCTTCTGTTCGTGCTGACGGAGCTTGTCGACCCCGACTAGTATGGCCTTAACCGTCTGGAGGATATTGCGGGCAGCGTTGATATCACGATCGATGCCTTGGGTGTGGCAACTCGGACAGTTCCAAGTACAAACATTTAGCGGCATCTTGTCCGTGATGTGACCACAGTGAAAACAGCGTTTGAGGTTTGAGCTGGGATACCCTTGTCGATCTAGACGGAATCCCGTCCGTACCACTGGGCTTTTATGGTCGAACTGGCGCACCAGCTCAGCCCGGATCACTGATGACCTTCACCAGCGATCTATTTTTGACCATGCCGGTGATGTTCAGCAACTCGACACACAGCACTTGGTTTTCGTTGGCGAGGGTCCGGATCGCTTTATGGATCCGCATCGCGGCTGCAGTCCTCGATCTTGGCATGCAACTGTGCCACCTTAGTGGGAGATGAAAGGCGCTTTAATCAGTAACTCAATGATTAATAACCATAAATTAATTAAAATCTAATCAAAGATAGCGCCGAGAGCCCTGATCAGGGAGCCAGCACTGCTTACTGCATGAATTTTAGGCACCTTGCGCGAATGACGGGATCCCCTGGGTGGGAGATCAATCGGGTAAAAAGTGGGAGATCAAAGCGCAGAAAATCGAGTCGAGGCCAGATTGAGCGCTATTCGAACGTGATCCTGAGCGGCATTCAGCAGTTATCCACAGCTCGCCTTCGCCAAGTGGGAGACCAAACCGCCTTTATTCAGCTCTTGCTGGGAGATGAGCCTGCATTTAATCCATAAACCGTTCAGCCCTGACCTACTCAGGTTGTACAAAGTGGGAGATGAAACACGGCTTATTCCTGCGCATCGGGAGATCAATCCGACGTTAACCGGGAGATCAAACCCATTAAATGCGGGAGATCACTACCCAGTTATTGCCAAGTTACTGCAACATTATCAATGGCTTGATCATCGTCTCCTTTAGGTCCTTCTATCCTTTTCCTTCTATTCCTTTATCGATCAGCGCGAAAAACCACTTACCGTCCTGCCCAAGTAGACTTGTACTCAAGCTGTCGGACAAATTTGCCCTAGTCGGCATCACTGATAGTTTTGGCTAAATGGCGGTTTTTCACTATAACGGTGATATACAGCGACTCGGCACACAGGACTTGGTTTTCGTTGGCGAGGGTCTGGATCGCTTTATGGGTCCGCATCGCGGCAGCAGTTACCGATCTTGTCACAGGCAGTGAGTTCCTCCAGTTGCAGGAAACGGATGCCTGGAGTGGGATGCGAGCTACTGGCGGCCGGGAAGATAGCAATGCCCAGGCCAGCAGCTACTATGCTGAGGATGGTGATGTTGTCAGCGCCATGCTGCACAACACGTGGTTCGAACTGCAGACGGGCAAAGTGCGCCATCATACGACCATAATAGACCGGTAAGGCGCTACGGAATCCCCCCACGAAGTCGGCATTCTTGAGGTCTTCCAGACTGGTGGGCGGCGACTTAGCCCATGATGACGGCGACGGTACGGCTAATATCAAGTGATCATGCTGCAGGAGTCGCGTTTCTAGTCCATGTTGCTCGGCGCTGTCGAGGTACAGGATGCCTGCGTCCAGCTTGTCCTCTCGTAGACGGTCTAGATCAAGACAATCTACTTGGGCGGACGCAAGCGTTCACTCCATGAAGCCACGGCCCGCAGAGGCCGTAAACAGACCAACCATGAGCAGAAGCGCAACGGCAAGAACGTCGTCAGTCTCAAGGGCTTCAGCGACTGAATGCAGAGCGCTATTTGGGCCGTGTGGGCTATATCAATGGGTTCAACAGCAGAACGGCTGCCTTTATTCTTGGGGAAGATGGTCGCTATATTGCCACGCCCGGCAAGCGCTACAATCAGGTGCTCTTGGCGAAGATACAGAGTCTTCACCACAACCAGATCCGCGTCAGGTTTTTGGTCAAGCAACCCCTTACTCCCGCGCGTCACTGGTTGACGCTCGTTGATACGAGGGAATCCGGTCGTATGATTGTTGAATACCAGCAAGGCAGGTTCTTGGGCTACGAGATCCGCGGAGACCTCTTCGAAAATGGGGCCGGGAATGTGCCTATTGCGGCGCCAGCGACACACCTTTGGAAGTCGAGCATGTGGTACCGCGATCTCGGAACGGATCGAATCGGATGAGCAACCTGACCATTGCCTGTTACGACTGCAACACCGCCAAGGGCAGCCAGCCGCTTACACCCTATTGTATTGCAACGGGGTAATGGCTACGGCTATCACCAGCTACCCACGATTCAAATCAAAGGAGAAGGGAAACGGGCAGCCAATCGTTCATAGTGAGACGGACTATCCCTTCCGGCGCTAAAGTATAAAGTAACCGGGTTTACCCCGCAAAAACAGATGATTCGTGGGTGCATTCACCAGCTTCTCCAGGCCAAATGTTTCGCATGCGAAACATATCAGCCCGGATATTACACCAGGCTGGCTGACGTCGGTTCCATTACCGGCTTGCCTGTGGTGGAAGCGCAGGCGGAGAACTGTCGGCCTATATCCCGACCAACCTCATCTCGATCACCGATGGCCAGAGCTAACTGTCACCGCAGTTGGTGTGCAAAAACCAGTTCCTGGCGGTCGACCCCGGGGTGTCAATGTCGCGTTTTGCTGAGTAACCTGCTCCAGCTGGGTCATGGCGCGGTTGATCTCTTCAATTCCCACGGACTGCTCGGTGGTCGCGGAAGACATTTCAGTGACCAATTCGGCCATTTGCTGTGCCTGCCTGGCGATGGTACCCAAGGTTTCACTGGTGGAGTTCACCAAGGTTTCGCCTTCACTGATGCAAGCCAAATTATTACCTGATTACGCATATGGCTCAGCCATCTTCAGGAACCGGTACGGCATCGGCGGCGTTTTTACCGCCACCGCGAGAAAGCGCGGAATCATGGCCTTGAGGTCGTAGCGCCTGTTGAAGCGGTATTCGAACTCGGCCAGATAGCGAGGGACGTGCTGCCCGCGGATGGCATGGTAGGTNATAGCGAGGGACGTGCTGCCCGCGGATGGCATGGTAGGTGCCAGTAATGGCGTTCTTGACGTTGCCCAGCAGGGTGTTGACCCAGTTGAACTCAGGGTTCTCCACGCTGGCACGCCCTCCGCCCGTGATGTGGCGCTCGTGGGCGTAGTCTGGTGTGTCGAAAGCCCGGAAACACCCCAGACCATCGCTGATGACCTGGCTGCCCGGCGCAATGGCCTGTTGCGCATAGCGACGTATCTCGGTGAGGGTAAAGCCGCTCACACGGCGTAGCTGAACACGCTGCGGGTGGCCCTCCTCATCGGTTTGCACGGCCGCCACAAACGGGAATTTGTGCTCAGCGCCGCGCCCGCGCTTCCCCGGTCGTTCACCGCCCAGGTAGGCGTCATCGATCTCGATGCGTCCAGTAAGCGTCTCTCCCGGGTTGCGCTCGTGCATGACTTGCAGCAGTTTGTGCTTGAGCTTCCAGGCCGTGTTGTAGGTGACGCCGAGTTCCCGGGACAGCTGCAGTGCCGAGAGGCCATTCTTGCGTTGGGTCAGTAGGTAGATCGCCAGGAACCAGGTGGTCAGCGGCAGGTGCGTGCCATGGAAGATGGTACCGGCGGTCAGCGAGGTCTGATGATGGCAGTGATGGCACTGGTAGAGCCCCCGCGACAGCTGGCAGCACGTCGTGTTGCCATACGAACTTCTTGGGCCAACGAAGCCGGTAGAGGGCCGCACGGCATTGCTCTTCCGTGCCGTACTGTTCGAGGAAGGCCGGCAGCGACAGGCCGGGTTGAAACTGGATAGGGTTGCGAGCCATGTCGATAACGCCTTGATCGTCCACATGCTTTCATCGTAGTTCAAGACTGGCCTGATGGCTGACTGAGGTGAGTAATCAGGAATTATTATCGATAAGCTTACGAATCTCGTCAGCCTCTTGTGCGCTACGGCTAGCCAGCTTGCGCACTTCCTGGGCGACCACGGCAAAGCCACGCCCGTGCGTGCGGCTTCCACAGAGTCGTTCAGCGCCAGCATGTTGGTTTGAAAGGCAATACTATCAATCGCATTACCGGCTATTCCCCGGAAAAAGCCCTGGGTCGGAACCTTAGTCAGCTGCTTAAGTCAGAAGAGACTGAACAGGCATTCTACGAGGCTATGTGGAAGTACCTCGATATCTGCGATTCTGGCAGGTCAGTGCTATGTGCTGGAAGGCTCCCGGCAGGGTGGTCAGGTCATCGCCCGTCAGGTACGCCGGGCACTCGGCACCACTGCACCGGTGTCATTCTTCGACTCACCTCAATCGGAAGCGCACTGGCAGCGATTCCTCACCTTTCTGGATTCGCACTGCCTGCCCGAAGAGTCATTGGTGGCAGTGACAGCTGCACAGCATGCTTTCGACGACTACCTGACGGCGCTGAATGAGGCGGGCGAGACGAGATCTGCACGGCACTCGACTTCGGAGAGTTGACCCCGGTTGGGCACTCGGCGAGTGGCATCATCGGCGTGCTGGCGTCTCCAGCTACCCGACGGCAGCAAATATCCCGTGATGGTTAATATCCATCGTCGCTCAATGCAAGAAGGTAATTAGCATTACTGCTTTGAGTCGCTTCACCAAGCCAAATGTTTCGCATGCGAAACATTTGGCTATTACTGAACAATCCCGCATTTTGACAATGAAAGGGAGTAGCTCACAAATGTAGTCAGCAACAGGCTGACTACATTTGTGGTGTTTTGCGCCACCTGCTGGAAAACCATATTCTGGTCCAACGGAGCTTCGAGGAGATCAACGCCAGTCTGGCCGAGTAGGGTCTATTGATGGGCGAAGTAATGATCGTGGAGGACAGCCTTTCACCAAGAACAAAGCTAATCTGCGCAATCAGAGGTAACCGCTGACGTTGTGTTCAGGCAACGCTCTGCGCTTTAGTCGCTCAGAGGCGATTTGATCAGTGGCTCCCCAAAGGCAAACCAAGAAATTCCCCCAAAGCAAGGTGGTTGGGAGGAGTGACAGTCTGCTGTATCAAGTGGGGAAACTTCTAGGAGAGAGTTCTCGTTTGATATTCTCAGCGACGTCTTTCAAGCGAGGCCCAAGATTATCGACTAGCCGTTCGTGAGTTAACCGCAAGCTTGAACCACCGCAATTGATCGCCATGATTTCGGCGCCATCTTCCAAGATCAGAGGCATCGCTACGGCACTGATGTCTTGCTGCCAATCGCCTTCGGAAAGACAGAAACCATAGCGGGCATAGTCATCCTGGCTTTTAAGGATAGCGTCCTTAAATGTCGGCCATTCTTTACCGTACATCGTTTTCAGTTCACGCATTACCTGTTCTTGTCGCTCTGGTGGCAGTCCACATAGCCAGGCACGACCGATGGCAGAAGTGGCAATAGGAAGCCTCGAACCTGTATCCAGGCGAATGATTAGTGGGCCGTTTCCATGACAAGTCTCAAGATAAACGATGGAATTCCGGTCGGCGGCACCCAGGCTGACATTGCAATCAGTCGCATCCGCTAAACTTTGAAGATGGGGGCGAGCGATGTCACGAATGCCTAAGTTTGCCAAGTAACGGTAGCCCAGAGCGAGAACGCCAGCGCCTAGACGGTACTTTTCCAAATGTTGGTTGTGCTGCAAGTAACCGAGTTCAGTCAGTGTATATGTAAGTCTGGAAATAGTGGGCCGGGGAATGCCAGTACGTTTGGATAGCTCGGCATTGCCCAGGTACTCTTCGCCTGTGCCGAATGCACGTAATAGTTCCAGTCCTCGTGCCAGGGCGGTAACAAAGTTGCGATCTTTTTCAGGTAGAACGCTTTCATTGTTAGCGGTATCGAGTCGTTTCATCTGCTATCTCTGTGATCGCTGAGGGGTAACAAGCCAAGTATCGCATATCTAGAAAAAAGAGAAGGGGAGGGCGGAAAAGACGCCACAAGATAACGCCCACGGAAAGGTAGGCGCTCGATGTGTTGATGAAACCAACAATGTTGGTCTAGCTGGGCATCCTCAGTCCAACCGTTCGATGATACAGGCAATACCTTGCCCTACGCCGATGCACATGGTGACTAGGGCATAACGTCCTTTGTTGGCTTCCAATTGGCGCAGGGCCGTCAATGCTAAACGTGCCCCTGAGGCCCCAAGTGGGTGGCCGATGGCAATAGCGCCGCCATTGGCATTGAGACGGCTGTCATCAGGGGACAAGTCAAGCTGTTTAACACAGCCTAACACTTGGGTAGCGAAGGCTTCATTGATTTCAATCACATCCATCTGTCCCAGTGTTAGTCCGGCGCGCGCGAGCACTTTCTGTGTCGCTGGTACCGGTCCTAATCCCATTACCCGTGGAGATACCCCGGCGACCGCCCCAGCGACGATACGTGCCCGTGGCTTGATGCCAGCCTCCTGGCCCGCTTTACCACTTCCTATAAGTAAAGCGGCCGCCCCGTCATTGAGGCCTGATGCATTGCCAGCGGTTACCACACCCCCTTCAAACAACGAAGTAAGTTTTCCTAATTTAGCGGCATCAGTGCCAGGGCGTGGATGTTCATCTTTATCGACCAGTATTGCAGGCTGCTTTCGACCTTGAGGGACTTCGATACCCACTATCTCGTCCTCGTAAAACCCTCTTGCCAAGGCATCGGCATAGCGGGCTTGGGAGCGAGCGGCAAAAACATCGCTTTCATCGCGACCCAAGCCTAAATCATGAGCTACATTATCGGCAGTTTCCGGCATGCTATGACTGCCATATTGATGGGCAATCCTGGCGTTGGGAAAGCGCGAACCGATCACGGTATCGTACATCGGCTGATTACGGGCATAGGGAGATTCAGCTTTACCTAGTACATAGGGTGCTCGTGACATGGACTCCACACCCCCCGCAAGAAACAAGCTGCCTTCTTCCAGCCGTGTTGCTCTGGTCGCATCAATGATGGCGGCCAAACCACTGCCGCATAAACGGTTTACTGTTTGCCCTGCTACCTCTACGGGCAAACCGGCCAAAAGCGCAGAATGACGCGCTATATTGCGTGAATCCTCGCCTGCCTGATTGGTACAACCAGCCAAGACTTCTTCATAGGCGCCTAGAGAAAAGTCGTTACGCTCAATCAATGCTTTCAAGACATAACCCAACAGATTGTCGGGGCGAATAGAGGCCAGGCTGCCACCGTGACGGCCAAAAGGGCTGCGTAAGCCATCATAAATAAAGGCATCATTCATGCGAAACTCTCCTGTTAGTTTTGTTCGGGGGTGGTCAAGGGCAGATTTAGTAAAGCGCGGCGTCGCAGCCAAGGGCTGGCACGATAGCGAGGGTCTCCAGTGGCGGCCAGAATATGATCGAGAATGGTAAGAATGTGCCGGCTGCCATAGTAGTCGCCCATACTCAAAGGGCCTCGGGGATACCCAAGTCCCAATTCCACCGCGCGGTCGATGGTTTCGGGCGCCGCGACACCTTGCTGTGCGATGTCGGCTCCGACGTTAACAATGCAAGCGACCATACGTTGCAGGATGAAACCGTTGCTGTCGTTGAAAGTACTGACCGCAGTGCCGTCATTTCCAAGCAGGTGTCTGGCAGCATCCTGGTAGAGAGATTGCGTGGCTGGCGTCGCCATCAGGCTGCGCCGCTTTTCCAGGCCGCCAAGCATATCGACGGCCATGCACCGGCTTGCATCCAGCCCCTGGCGTAATGCACAGGTAGTGGCGTCTTCTCCCAGGGGAGTGAGCAGGCACAAGGCGGTATCGCTGGGGACACTACCGTCTTCTATCAGCCAACCCGCGGCCTTGGTCAAGGCGGTCAGTGCTTGATGAGCAGCTCCATCTTCAGGACTGATCCATACCGGAAGTGGCGTTACCTCCGGCACAGGAGGCTCATCGTGGAGCACTGGTTTGCCAGCTTCATAGTGATAAAAACCTTCCCCACTTTTTCGTCCCAATAGCCCTGCATCCAGACGTGGGCGAGTCAGGGGAGAAGGGCGAAAGCGAGGCTCCTCATAATACTGATGATAGATAGACTCGATCACGGCATGCGACACATCGAGTCCAGTAAGGTCGAGGAGCGCAAAAGGCCCCATACGAAAGCCACCTTGATCGACCAGAACACGATCGATTGTCATGGGGTCTGCGACGCTTTCGCCAAGGATTCGCAATGCTTCAGTACTGAAGGCTCGTCCTGCATGATTAACCAGAAATCCGGGAGTATCGGTGGCACGCGCCGTGTAATGGCCCATTGCCTGCCCCAAGGCTTCGACGCGCTCAAGACAATCAAGTCCCGTCCGCAGCCCAGGTATCACTTCGACAATTTTCATCACGGGGACAGGGTTGAAGAAATGAAAACCAATCACCCGCTCCGGTAAACGGCAGCCGGCGGCAATTGCGGTCACGGATAATGAAGAGGTATTGGTCGCCAGTACCGCATCGTCAGCGATAACCGCTTCCAACTGTTTGAACAACACCTGCTTAGCTTCGAGTTTTTCGACAATCGCTTCTATCACGATGTCGCAACTTGCCATGCCGTCGAGACTGACGGCGTTGACAAGACTGGTTGTATAACTCTCGACTTGTGCCTGGTTCAGGCTTTGTTTTTCAAGCTTTCGTTGCCACAACCCGCCGATAAAATCCTGCGCCTCCGCGACAGCGCCTTCGCGACTGTCGTACAAATAAACCAACATGCCGGACTGGGCCGCGAGCTGTGCAATACCCCGGCCCATGGCACCGGTACCGACAATACCGACTGTCTTTAAAGGCTGAGGGTTTTTGTCCTCGCTTGAGGTGATGGTTGTCATGGCAGAACTCTCCTGGCGGGTAATAGCGTCTGGTTTTGGCCGGTCGGGTATGGAATGTGTAAATAGGTGCTTTTGATTTATAGTTTCGCAAAGCAAAACTGCATTCCGTTTATTGACTGCCATCCTAGGCTATGCAAAAGTGCATGACAAGTAATGCGAACCGTAATTTTGCTATGCAAAACGCTACCTGATTTGCAAGCCGACCCCTGGGATTAGCCCGCCAATTTTTACCCGCGAGGACACTCCATGATTCGTGATCCAGAACTACTAAGTCAGCTACTCGATACGATCTCCCGATTTGTGCGTGAACGCTTGATACCTAACGAAGAGCGCCTCGCTGAAGAAGATGCCGTTCCGCCAGAATTGCTAGAAGAAATGAAAGAAATGGGATTGTTCGGGCTGTCGATTCCAGAAGAGTACGGCGGTCTAGGGCTGACCATGGAGGAAGAGGCGTTGGTGGCGATGGAAATCGGCAAGACTTCCCCCGCGTTTCGCTCGGTTTTTGGTACCAATAACGGGATTGGTGCTCAAGGAATCCTGATTGATGGCACTCAAGAGCAGAAAGCCAAATATGTGCCGCGTTTAGCTACCGGTGAAATACTCAGCTCCTTCTGCCTCACCGAACCTGACTCCGGTTCTGATGCCGCAAGCTTGCGTACCACTGCAATTCGCGATGGTGATCATTACATCCTCAATGGTACCAAGCGCTACATCACTAATGGTCCCGAGGCGGACTTGTTCACCGTAATGGCACGAACCGACCCCGCCAACAAGGGAGCGGGGGGTATCTCCGCCTTTATTGTCCAGGGAGACACCCCGGGATTGATACGTGGTCCGGCGGATAACAAGATGGGCCAAAAAGGTGCTCATACCTGCGATATCATTTTCGATAACTGTCGGGTGCCTGCGGAAAACATCATAGGGGGCAAGGAAGGCCAAGGCTTCAAGACTGCAATGAAAGTATTGGATAGAGGACGACTGCATATTTCGGCTGTGTGTGTGGGTGTCGCTGATCGTCTCGTCGAGGAATCGTTGCACTATGCCATGGAGCGTAAACAATTCGGCGCCATGCTGGCTGATCATCAACTGATCCAAGCCATGCTCGCCGATAGCAAGACCGAAGCCTATGCGGGTTATGCCATGGTGATGGACGCGGCACGCCGTAAAGATACGGGAGAAAATGTGTCCACGCTGGCCTCTTGCTGCAAACTGTTTTGTGCCGAAATGGTCGGCCGGGTAGCAGACCGAGCCGTTCAAGTGCATGGCGGCGCGGGATACATGGCCGAGTATGCGGTAGAACGCTTTTATCGTGATGTACGCCTGTTTCGGATCTACGAAGGTACTACGCAAATCCAGCAGTTGGTGGTCGCACGCAACATGGTGCGGGAGGCAAGCTGATGTCACCTTCGCTAATGCACCAGGCACCCGATGAATTGATCTTCGGACGCTTGGCCAGCACCTTGGTTGACGAGCTCCCTGAGCGTCTGAGCACGCGAGTACTGGCCAATGCACAGCGTATTCCTGAGCATCCCGCCTTGGTCGATGGTGACGTGCGTTGGACCTATGCGGAGCTTGCCCAAGAGATCGAAGCGGCTCACCAATGGTTGCGGGCGTTGGATGTGCGCCCGGGAGACCGGCTGATGGCTGTCAGCGAAAATGGCCGCGCCCTCGTGGTGCTATTACTCGCTGCCAGTGAGCTGGATGCCTGGGTGGCGATTGTCAATTCGAGGCTATCAGACAATGAAATCGACCTGATTCGAGAGAATTGTGAGCCCCGGCGCATTTTCTATACAGGGGAGGCCTCGCCTGAAGCTGACGCTCATGGCAAGCGGCACGGGGCTGAACTCTATGCGCATCCTAGCTTGGGGCGATTGCGCATCAGCGCCTTGATGGAAAGCACACCGGAAGTGGTGGAAGCCAGCGGCGCCGATCAGGTTGCGGCGATGATCTATACCTCGGGTACCACGGGGACGCCAAAAGGCGTGATGTTGACTCATCGGGGCATTCTTTACATCGCCTCGATTTCTGGCGGCATGCGTCATCTCAGCGAAGGTCAGCGGGTCTACGGGGTGCTCCCCATGTCGCATGTATTCGGCTTGTCGTCGGTATGCATGGGATCGCTCTACAATGGGGCTTGCCTGTACACCATTCCACGTTTCGAGGCGGTACCACTGCTCGATGCGCTTGAGTACGAAGGTATCACCGTGCTGCAGGGGGTACCTGCCATGTATGCTCGTACCCTTGAGTTCCTGCGCCGTGAAGGGCGAGCACTCAAAGCCCCACAGTTGATCTATATTTCCGCAGGGGGCTCGCCGCTGGATGCCGATATCAAGCAGCGTGTGGAAGCTTGTTTCGGTTTGACCCTTCACAACGGCTATGGCTTGACCGAGGCCAGCCCCACCATCAGCCAGACCCGCATCGATGATCGCCCTGTCAGTAACACTGTCGGCCGTGTGTTGCCGCTGCTGGAGTATCGTCTTGAAGCGTTGAGTGAAAGTAGTGAGGAGGACACAAAGGATGGTATCGGTGAGCTTTGGGTACGCGGTCCGAATATCATGAAAGGCTACTTTCGTCAGCCTGACGCTACCCGAGCTTGCTTGACCTTTGATGGTTGGCTCAATACCGGCGACATTGCGCGGCTTGACGACCATGGCCAGCTCTACATCGTCGGGCGTAGTAAGGAATTGATCATTCGCTCCGGCTTCAATATTTATCCCCCCGACGTGGAAGCAGTGATCAACCAGCATCCGGATGTCACGTTATCCGCCGTGGTAGGGCGTCAAGTTTCCGGTAACGAGGAAGTCATCGCATTCGTTCAAACCGAACCGGGCGCATTGCTTGACGCCGCTACTCTAAAGGCCTTTATTGCTGAGCGTCTGGCCCCTTACAAACGTCCTACCCAAATTATCTGGATGGACAGCCTTCCTTCTACTGCCAGCGGCAAGATCCTCAAGGGACGCCTGCGTGACCTGGCACAACAAGAGGGCACGTCATGACGTCGGCGCCAACAGAGTCTCAGCTGGACCATCATCAGGTCACGATGGGCTATCACGAACTGCTAGGAATTTATGTCGCCGAGTGGACGACGAAGCGAATCGTGCTTGAACTGAATATTGAAGAGAAGCACTTCAACCGAAGCGGCAATGTGCATGGCGGGGTGCTGACCTCTTTGCTGGATAGTGCGCTCAGTCTTGCTGGGCTCTACTGCGCTTCGCCCGAACGAATACGCAAGGGAATGACCTTGTCCTTGACCACGACCTTTGTCAGTCCGGCACGCAGCGGCAAATTACGCGCGATAGGTGAGCTACGTGGAGGAGGAGCGAAGATATTCATGTCGAGCGGTCAGGTGGAAGATGCGCAAGGCAACTTGATTGCCATGGCGGAAGGAACGTTTCGGCGCCGTAATGGCAGCGAGTCGTCTGGTAGTGAGTCGTCTGGTAGTGAGTCGTCTGAAGGCGATGCTACGTGAGCATTGAGCGGTTGAAAGCAACCTTATTAGTAGTCGTAACGCTTACCACATTGTTTCATTTGGTAGGGGGCAACCTATGGGTGCAAGGGGTAGGTATCCTGGCCCTAGGGGGGTATTTAATTACGCTGCGCGGTCATTTTTCCGGCATGGCGCGCGGGTTGTTACTGGTCGCGGCAAGCCTGACGCTGATAGCGATATGGCAAGTGGACTCGCCGGGTCGACTTCTGTTTGATGCTGCGGGGCGTTTTGCTTTTTTCGTGACGTTTATCGTGGCATTGAGCCTGTTACGTCTGCCGGCCTACCGCTCACGCTTGGTAAGGCGTTGCGGGAAGAGCATGTTGCTTCAGCCTCCCAGCCGTCGTTATCCCATCTTGTCACTCGGGTCTGCATTGTTCGGGATTATCTTGAATATCGGGGTACTCAATCTATTTGCTTCAATGATCGAGAAGAGCAATACCCTTGCAGCAGCAGGTGGGCATGCCTGGGTTCAAAGAGTTCGCCAGCGTCGCATGATGCTGGCTTTGCTGCGTGGCTTCTCTCTGGCACCCCTGATATCTCCCATGGGTATCGGAGTGGCGGTGGTCCTTTCCAGCATGCCCGACCTCACTTGGCGTGAGCTGGCTCCCTATGTCTTGGGAGCCGCTTTGCTGATCTTTGTGGCTGGCTGGGCAATCGATCACTTAACCGGTCCTAAGCCACCGCTTACAGCAGCGGAAAAACCAACGCCGTCTCTGTTACCCCTGGGTCAGTTCAGCATATTGCTGGCAGGCATCGTGATGCTGGTATTCAGTCTTTCCTGGTGGCTGGAACTTCGTTTACCCATAGCGGCCTTGCTGGGCGCACCTGCCGGCGCTTTTATTTGGCTTGCCTGGCAACGCCGGCGTCTGGGAGGGCTGGGAGTGGTCGCGGCTGGTTTCAGCATGCATCGCCAGTTGCCCTGGCTGTTGGCACCCGCGAGCAATGAACTCGTGGTGCTGGGAACAGCAGGCTATCTCGGCCACTTATGCGTGGGGTTGGTGGATACTGCCAGTTTGGCCACAGCCTTGGCATTTCTCGATGCCTTGGGTGGCTTCAATGTGGTGATCGCCATGTTGACGGTCACGCTATTGGCACAGATTGGCATCAATCCGATTGTGACGGTGACTCTGCTGGCCGGACTTTTACCGCAGTTGGCTATTGAAGGCCTGACTCTTCCCTTGATCGGTGCAGCGCTGATGGTGGGCTGGGCCTTTGCATTGATGTCCTCACCCATGACCGCCTCCATGCTGATCTTGTCTCGTTTTACGGCAGTCCCTGCGACAAGGATCGGCTATCGCTGGAACGGCTTTTTTCTGTGCGCTGCCGTGCCATTACTGGCGACCTGGTTCTTGCTGGCACGCTTTGGTTCTTGAAGGACGGCAAATCAGGTTTTTATCCTGTAATACCAAAAACTAAAACCAAGTTTCTCTTTAGGCATTATGAGCAGGCTAAATCCACAAGCAATAAATTAGGAGAAAAGCATGAAAGTACTCGTCGCGGTCAAACGCGTCATCGACTACAACGTCAAGATCCGGGTCAAGCCGGACCACAGCGATGTCGACCTCACCAACGTCAAGATGGCCATGAACCCCTTCTGCGAAATCGCCGTGGAAGAAGCCGTGCGCCTGAAGGAAAAAGGCGTGGCCACGGAAGTGGTGGTGGTGACCATCGGCCCCAAGGCAGCCCAGGAACAGCTGCGCACCGCCTTGGCGCTGGGCGCGGATCGCGCGATTCATGTGCAGACCGACGAACGCGTCGAGTCGCTCGCCGTGGCCAAGTTGCTGGCCAAGGTGGTCGAGGAGGAGCAGCCGTCCCTGGTGCGGCTGGGCAAACAGGCCATCGACACCGACAACAACCAGACCGGCCAGCTGCTGGCCGCCCTGACCGGCCTGGCCCAGGGTACCGTCGCCTCCGAGGTGGTGGTGGACGGCGACACGCTGCAGGTGACCCGCGAGATCGATGGTGGCCTCCAGACCCTGGAACTGTCCCTGCCCGCCATCGTCACAGCGGATCTGCGCTTGAACGAGCCGCGCTACGCCAAGCTGCCCGACATCATGAAGGCCAAGAAAAAGCCCATGGACGTCAAGACGCCGGAGGATCTCGGCGTTGAAACAGCCTCGCGGGTCAGCCTGGTCAAGGTCGAATCCCCGGCCGAGCGCAAGGGTGGCATCAAGGTGGGCTCGGTGGACGAGCTGGTCGATAAACTCAAGAACGAAGCCAAGGTGATCTCATGAGCATTCTGGTCCTTGCCGAACATCACGACGGCCAACTGGCTGCCGCCACCGCCCATGCCGTGGCCGCGGCGCAACAGATCCAGCAAGCCGGCGGCGGCAATATTGACGTCCTGGTGGCGGGCGAGAACGTCGACGGCGTGGCCCAGGCCGCGGCCAAACTCGACGGCGTGGCCAAGGTGCGCGTCGCCGATCATGCGGTCTACGCCCACCAGCTGGCCGAGCCGCTGAGCGCCTTGATCACCGAACTGGCCGGCGATTACAGCCACGTGCTGGCGGTGGCCTCGACCACCGGCAAGAACGTCATGCCGCGTGTCGCGGCGCTCAAGG
>NZ_QPIJ01000064.1 GCF_003336665.1 Vreelandella rituensis
CCGTGAGCATTTGTCGGGGCATGGCAGGCTCGCCGTTTGTTGGTGTCGGAACCTCTATTCTGTGAGCTTGCCCCTATCCTGCCAAATCTTCCTGCCACCAAACATCAACAGACCCTAGTACAGGTGATAAATAATCGGTCCTGATTTTTGGTTTCATGCGCCGTTGTCTGACAGGTTCAAAGGGCACAACATGGCTGATAGGTAGTCAAAACTGAATTTTAAGGATCACAAGCATTTTAATCGGCGTTTGCTTGCGCTCGGCGCAAAGGGTCTCAAAGGCCTGAGTACCACAAAAAAACGGATGGAGTCGATATGCAAGCCAATTCCTCGTGGCCGGATGTGCGTCCGGCGCTGCACCCTTACTGCACCTCCAGTCGTGGCAAGGCGATCTGGCAGCTTATCAATACGTTGGTCCCTTACGCCGGCTTGTGGTACTTGATGATCCTCTCTATCCGGCACGATTTTTCTTATTTTTGGACACTGGCACTCTCGGTGGTGGCGACTGAATATTTCGCTCCGCAGGCGGACGATCGAATGTGATCACCGATCAACCGCCTTCTTGGCCGCCACTACGAGTGGGTGTCTCGTTTGTTGTAAAAATTCCGGACTTCTGTCCAGTCGATGGGATCCACCTCAGTGCCCGCTTCAACAATGGCCGATTTCCAGAGGCAAATTGACAAATTCAAGGAGAGAATTGAGTGCAATTCGATGCAGTATGCACAAGATATCGCGAGGTTTCTGGCATCAACAGCTGCATGGACAACTTACGATAACCCGTCTATTGTTCTTATAAACATAAGCGAAGGGGTAGACGTGATGTCCGGACCGTTCCAGTTGCTCGCCGTGTCCCTCTCTCTAGGCGATCCGGTCGCCCGGGTTCTCGCCGCCGTCGATCGACTGGAGGCCCGCAGTGGCGTCCGTGTGCTGGACATGATGATCGTGGAGAAGGGCGAGGACGGCAGCGTCGTCCAGTCGTCCCTCGGTGGAGACGACGACTTCGGTGAGCTCGTCGCAAGGCTCTTCCCGAACGACGGCGCTGGAGCCGAGCCCGGTGATGGCGCACCTGCCCAGTTGTGGGTGCTGGCGCAGGCCTTGCCGGCCGGGACGGCGGTCGCCTTTCTGCTCGTCGACCACCGCTGGGCCCGAGCGCTCTTCGACGTGATCGACGAGGCGGACGGCGCGTTGTTGGGATCCGGTTTCCTCTCACCGGAGCTCGGGCTGGTCGTCGACACCGAGCTCGCGGCAATGGAGCAGGCCGCTCGATCCATCGCCACGGCGCAGGCTGCCGAAGCGGAAGCGAGACTGCGGGCCGTCGCTGCACTGGCCGAAGCCGACGAGGCCGCGGCCGCCTCGGCCCGGATCCGATCTGCGGCCGCCGCCGAGACTCTCCAGGTGCTGACGGAGGCGGGCCTGCTGGAGCTGGCTGCGGCGAACGAGGCCGCCGACGCCCTCAGCAATGCGGGCCTGATCATGGCAGCCGCGGACCGCGCCGTCGAAGAGGCAGTGGCAAGAGGCGCGGCCGCAGATAAAGCGGCGGATGAAGCCGTCGCCCGGGACCGGGAGGCCGTGCGAGCCTCCGACGAGCAGGCGGCTGCCGCCCGCATGGCCGCCTCGATCACCCCGGTAGAGATCCGCGTGCTGCGCTACCTGCCGACGAAACTCAGCTTCGCGCTCATCGCCGACAAGCTGGGGATTTCTCGAGGAGCGGCCAAGAGTCGGGCCGAGCGAGCCTACAAGAAGCTCGGTGTCCACAATCGAGCTGACGCAGTGCATCGGGCGCGGACTCACCGAATCCTGTCGTGACCGCACCGCGCGGACGACCACCTGCTTCCATGGCAGCACCTGAGCGCGTCCTCCTCTCCCGCATCTGGGCCAGGCCCGCCCCCGACAAACATGAAACCCCCAAACCCCCAAACCCCAAGCGGAGGCCGTTTCAGGGCCGTCTTTGGAAACGGGGTGGAACCCGACCCCCGTGCTTTTCTAAAGTGTGCCAGCGAACCGACTGACCAACTCCCTTGGAGTAAGTTAGATCCTCACCCTGAATTCGATATGCAGTGGTAGTTCAAGCTCCTTCCCGTCAATGACGCCGGGGAAGGGCGCCCTGACGAGGTTGCTAGCAAGGGCATTCCGCCCCGGCTCATGGAACGCAAACAGTCGGCAATCTCCTACATCAGAAAG
This sequence comes from Vreelandella rituensis, assembly GCF_003336665.1. Taxonomy (GTDB): domain Bacteria; phylum Pseudomonadota; class Gammaproteobacteria; order Pseudomonadales; family Halomonadaceae; genus Vreelandella; species Vreelandella rituensis. Next base: position 2,179 of record NZ_QPIJ01000064.1, read on the forward strand.
CCAGAAGACGGTCTATGGTTCCAGTGACGCCTGACAACGCGGCCACGGTCGCCATAGGGGGCGCGTCACGACGGAAGCAAGTCGGTCAGCCCGCAAGCTAACATTTGCTAACATAGCCCTGCTCGATCACTAAGGCTACGGCTTCTTTTTTAAAATCTGGGTCGAATACTCGACGCTGGTTTACTGTCGTCATATGTCACCTCGGTTGGTAGTTTTACCACCTTAGCGAGGTGTCCAGTAGGATTAGACCACTACACTTCAAGCGGTGTCATGCCCAGGAAGATCGCCGTGGCATCACCGTGCAGAAAGCGTCGTCCCGACGAGGTTGCCGTGACGCGAGAGGATGGGGTGGACGAAGCAGGCGACACCTGAAAAAGCGAAAACTGCCTGTCATCAGGCGTGGGCATACATGCGGTCGTCACGGTAAGCTCTCAGGCAAAAGAGACATCATTTTACGGCTTTATCCCTTTCGCGACACCCTCTTTAGGGCGAGGTAGTTGACTTACCTTTTGATAGTCATTTCGTGTCGCATGTAGAGGGACACTGCTCAATTTCGTTTGCACGACGCTGCAACCAGCGGTGTAGCTGGGGCGAGTCTTCAATTTTTGTGGTCACCCGGTAGTGCTCTCCATCGACATGAATATGTAGCCCATGGCCAATGGGGCGTTCAAACAGGGCCTCGGCCAGGCTGCGGCTGACCCGCATCTCAAGTGTGATGAGCTCACCCGTTCCCAGCAGATGCTGTTGGGCCAGGTCGGGCTCGATCCCGCTACCCGAGGCCAGTCCCGAGGCCGTTGCATGGGTAACGCGATGCAGCGGCAGTAGCAACAGGCTGGCTTCCGGGTCATCGGTTTCCAGGTTTTCGACCAGCATATAGAGCACTTCTTCTTGCAGTATCAGACGGAGGGCCAGCAATCGGGCGTAGGTGAGCGAGCCATCAAGCGTTTCCAGTGTCACGGTGAGCCGTTGTTCATTGGCCAAGGCGTCCTCAACAGTGTGCTGAATCTCAGGGTCAACACTCGGCGGTTCCGGGCGCATTGGATCCGGCAGGTATTGAAAATCCCGCTGCCAGCGTTGGGTCTGGGCATTATGCTTGTGAGCGGTGCGCGCCTGCTCCCAATAGGGAAGCAGGCGGTCCAGAACGGCGCGTGGAAGACGGCTGCGGGCTTGTTGCTCAAGCAGGCTCAGGGTCATGGCCAGGTCCGGGTTGTTCAAGAACGTTTCCGGCAATAACCCTTGGCGAAAGCGTAGCCGCCAATGAATGGCGCGACCGTTATCGCCTTGGCCTTCTACCATCTCCAGTGCGTCCGGGAAGCTGGCGCTCATTTGTTTTAGATCGCGTTCCACGGTGCGCTTGGTGACGTTGAGGTCATGGGGCAGGCGTTCATGCAGCTGAGCCGCTGTGATGTAGGCGGGCGGCCGCGGAAAATGCTGAAGAATGTTCAGATGACGTTCCAGCTGTTTGGCCATGGGGCATCTTCCTCAAGAAGTGAGCGTAAGCAGATCAAGCGCCAAGTTTTCAATGCGCCTTCGCTCCACCAACCCTGCTTTCCACGCCTGAGGAATGGCAGCCTGCCCATAGCAACAGCCAGCCAGTTGTCCGGTAATCGCCGCCACCGTGTCACAATCATCTCCCAGATTGGCGGCGGCTAGCAGGGCGCTTTCCAGATCATCATGCCGAGAAAAGCACCAAAGTGCGGCTTCCAGGGTGTCAACGACGTACCCCTTGGCCTTGATGGCGTCCCTCGATTTGCCTTGAAACTCACCCTGAGCCAAAGCCTGAACTCGGGCGCTTTTCCAGGTTTCGGCCTTTCCGGCTTGTAACGCCTGCTCGCGTTCGACGCCTTGCAACAGCTGGGCAAGAGTCAATGCCAGCAGCTCACTGGCTTCCAGACAATCCAGTGCGCCGTGGGTGGTGCGGGTCGCCTCACGGCTCCACTGGCGTAAGCGGGCTTTGTCACCGTAGCTGGCCAGCACTACCGGCAACAGGCGCATCAATCCCCCATTACCGGCCGTCAATGGGTGGGTGGGGCCGCTGAAAGGATCATCGCTGGCAGCAAAATCACTCAGTGCCTTGGTAATGGTGTTGCCGGCGATCAGGGGAGACTCGCAAGGCCAACCGACACCGGCGAACAAAAACGCGGCGTAGCGTTGCATCTGATCGTGAGCGTTAAAGCCTTGGCAGGCGATGAGACTCTCCCCCAGGCACAGGGCAAGTCCCGTGTCATCCGACCATTGCCCCACCGGCAGGTAACGTGGCGCATCGTCCATGGTGGTAATGGGGGGATAGCTGTTGCGGGGCTGGAATTCCACGCCGTTGGCCAGCGCATCGCCACAGGCCAGAGCCAGCATGCCGCCCAGGGCGCGTTCAGTGTCAGTCATGGGTCGGGGTGCCTGTTGTGGGGACGCTCACAAAACGGTCGCTGGATAATCTCACGCCCGGTGTGTGTCGGTAAGCCACCAGCGCCCCTTCATAAGCCGCCGAATAATCGACCCCTGCCACATTGGCGCCCAAGGGGGTGGGTGTGCCGACCAAGGCGTAATGACCGAAGAATACCGGTGATGCCGTTTCCGGGTAACCGATGGCCTTTGCCGGGGTCGGCTGCAGTTCGAGGGGATTGATGCATGCATGATCCGTCGGCCACCAACGCACACGACGGCGCAGGCTACGAAAGCCATTGCTGGACGTGTGGTCAAGACATTCATGTTCGCAGCCCGCGACGATCAGGTCGATGGCCAGATAAACCTCCGAATAGGCGTCGCTGTAGCGGCGCATGCCCTCGGCATCCAGGCGATTGATGCCTTGCGCTTTCAGGCAGGCGATGGCGGTGTCATTCCAGCAAGCATGCACCACCCGTAGCCCGGGTTCATCGATAAACAGCGGCTGGCGCCGCAACCAGTCAAAATGCGTCCGCAACGAGGCGATGTCATCACTGAAACCGCTGACCAGGCGAATGCGATCGTAATGCTCGCGTGTCGCATGCACGAAGCTGCGAATATCGCCGGTCTCTGCGTGGGCATCACGCACCCAGTTCAGCTCGTGGTTGCCCACTACCATGCGTGCTGTGCCGGCTTCCACCATGTCACGCACCAGCGTAAGGACGCCTGCCGGGTCGGGTCCCTTGTCGATGAGGTCTCCCACGAAAATGGCCTGACGCTCGGGATGCTGCCAGACCCCGCGGTCGGTGGAATAGCCGAGCTTCTCCAGGAGCGTCTGAAGAGATGCTTGGTGGCCGTGAACATCACCGATGATGTCGAAATGGGAAAAAGAACGCATGGCAAACCTCTTTGGCAGCGAAGCCATCAGTATGCCAGGGTGATGCGACATTCAAGGACGCATTACTGCATTGCTTTCTATACGACGTCATCGGTCGTATCGCCCTGGCATTCTCCAATCACTTCCCATGTGGTTAGGAGAATGCCCATGACCCTCACATCGCTTGAACATCAGGATCGCTATCGCGGTGCCATGCTCGGCCTTGCCTGTGGCGATGCCCTAGGCACGACGCTGGAGTTCTGCCAACGCGACAGCCGGCCCCTGCAGACTCAACTAACGGGCGGCGGCGCCTTTGGCGTGGCCCCCGGGGAGTGGACCGATGACACCGCCATGGCGCTGTGCCTGGCCGATAGCCTGATCGCTTGCCAGGGCATGGATGCCGGCGATCAGCTTGAGCGTTATTGTCGCTGGCTCGATAACGGCTACCTGAGCTGTCAGGGCAAGTGCATCGATATTGGCATGACCACGCTGGGTGCCTTGCAGCGCTATCAGGCACAGAAAAGCGACTTTGCCGGGTCTCGAGACCCTGCTTTGAGTGGCAATGGCGGCATCATGCGCCTGGCACCGGCGGTAATGGCGGCCACCAGCGAACAGCAGGCAATTCAGGTTGCCATGGACAGCAGTCGCACCACCCATGCCAGTGACGACTGCCTGGATGCAGCGGCGCTGATGGGCGCGATTCTCTGGCGCCTGCTGCAAGGCCAGCCCTTGTCCCAGGTGCTGCACGATCTGCCCAGCGTTCCCATGCAAGGCACGGCCATTGCGCGCATATCTCAGGGATTATTCCACCACCTGCCGCGAGACGATATCTCTTCCAGCGGTTACGTGATCGACACCCTGGAGGCCGCACTATGGTGTTGCAGCAAGGCTGGCTCGGCAGAGGAGGCGATCGTCCGGGCGGCTAACCTTGGCAATGATGCCGATACCGTGGCGGCAGTGGCGGGGCAGCTGGCCGGGGCTGCCTGGGGGGCGAGCCAGCTACCGCCACGCTGGCTCAAGCGACTGGCCTGGGTCGAGACCATCACCGACATGGCAGACCAGCTCGCTGGTGGCATGGCGAGCCAGGTAGAAACTCCGTCCGCCTGAGGTCATCCGACATCATCTGTCGGACAGGGCTTGCATACTGAGGATCAAGCGGCTGATGGCCGCTCAACGCTCAAGGAGACGCCGACATGCTGCATGCCACGCCCAATGACGTCATTACCCTGCTTGATCACCAGTTGCGTCTGCTCAATGACGCCCCGACCCTGGCCAATGAACTGCCCCCCATCATGCTGTGGGGGCCACCGGGTGTCGGCAAGAGCAGTATCGTCAAGACGGTCACAGAACAGCAGGGAATCGGCTTTATCGATATCCGCCTCTCTCAGCGGGAACCCGTGGACTTGCGGGGTCTGCCGGTGCCGGACATCGAGCGCGGTGCCGTGGATTGGCTGCTGGCCAGCGAATGGCCGCGTGACCCCGAGAGCCGCGGCATCATCTTGTTCGATGAACTGACGGCCGCCGACCGTTCGCTGCAAGTGGCGGCGTATGAATTGATTCTCGATCGTCGATTAGGCGATCTTTATCAGCTTCCTCCAGGCTGGCTGGTCGTCGCGGCCGGCAACCGCAGCCAGGACCGCGCCGTGGCGCAGACCTTCTCCAGTGCACTCGCCAATCGCTTTTGCCACCTGTTACTCGAAGCGGACCTGGAGAGCTGGACACGCTGGGCCAGTGGGCAGGGGTTACATCCTGATGTGATTGCCTTTCTGCGTTTTCGCCCGGAGAATTTTTTCGACATGAGCGGTCAGGTCGAGCAGGGCTGGCCGAGCCCGCGTAGCTGGACGCGGGTCGCCCAGTCGCTGAGCCAAGGCATGGGCCTGGCGGATGGCGTACTGGCATTGCTAGTGCACGGCTTGGTGGGAAGCGGGGCGGGTACCGAGTTTCTCGCGTTTCGGGACTGGGCGCGCAAGCTGCCCGATATCCCCGGCATGCTGGAGGGCCGCGTGGCTGTCCAGATCCCCCAGAGAGCCGACCAACGTTACGCTTTCTGCAGCAGCCTGGCGCATTACCTGTGGAAACATGCGCGGCAGAAAGCACCTCTCAACGAGGCCCAGCAAGCCAAGCGCCTGAGCTGCTTCTATGCGATCAGCCGCGAGCTTTCCAGCGACTTTGCCACCCTGGTGTTATTGGATGCCATGCAGGGAGCCGATGAGACGGCCACCCAGGCACGCACCCTGGCGCTGATGAGTCACGCCGATTTCGATGCCTGGACCCAGCAGCATGGCAGTGTCTTCAGTCAACACCTCAGCCATCAGCAGCAAGCGCTCGCCCAGCAAGCCGAGGTGATGGATGCCTGATCGCCCCAGTGATGCCGACCAACTATTGAAGCGCAAGATGCAACGCCAGTGCGAAGCCGATCGGGCCGTGCTGCTGGCGGGCCAGCCCTTTACGGCCAAGCTGCTGATGCAACTCAACCTGGTGGCCGTGGTGGATGACCGGTTGCCGACGGCGGGCACCGATGGCGAACAGATTTTCTTCAATGCGCGTTTCATGGCGTCACGCAGTGACGCTGACCGGCGCTTTATCCTGGCCCATGAGGTCTGGCATTGCGCGCTGGGCCATCATCGTCGCCAGCTAGGCCGCCAGCCCGAGTGCTGGAATCAGGCGTGTGACTATGAAGTGAATGCGCTGCTGCGCGAGGAACTGGGCTACTGCCCGGAGGATGCGCTGTATCACCGGCGTTACCGAGGGCAATCAGCGGAGCAGATCTACGCGACTCTCAGCGCCCATCCCCAGCGTCGCCAGCGTGGCAAGGTACTGGATGAACACGATCTCATGGGGGCGCTGGGTCTTTCCGGCGATGTCCAGGATGCGGATTTCCAGCCTCAGCAGGTCAATGCCGAGGCGGCTCGTCGTTGGCAACAGCGCTTGGTGGCGACCGCTCAGCAGCATCAACGTCAGCAGGGCCACTTGCCGGGCCACATAACTACCCTGGTCGAGCGCCTGCGTCATCCCCAGGTGCCTTGGCAATCCGTCCTGGCACGTTTTCTTCACACGACGTTCAGCGGTGATCGCCAATGGTTGCCCCCTTCACGTCGACACATCTATCGGGGCCTGTACCTGCCCAGCCATCGGGGCCAGCAACTGGAACTCGCCGTGGCCATCGATACCAGCGGTAGCTGCCAGCGCGACTTGCCGGATTTTCTCAGCGAGCTGCGCGGCATGCTCAGTGCTTTCGACCGGGTCACCCTGGAAATACTAGAATTCGATACCGGCGTGACCCAACAGCGAACCCTTAACGAAAGCCAGTTGCACGAACTGGCGCACTGGCAAAGCTTGGGGGGTGGGGGCAGCGATATCTGCCCTGTGTTCGAGGCCTTGACCACGCGGATGCCTCAGGCACTGGTGGTGCTGACCGATGGCTTCATCGAGTCGCCGGCGGTTGCCCCGGGGTATCCGGTGCTGTGGTGTCTGACGTCGGATGGTCAACCGCCCAGTGTCTGGGGCGAGGTGGTGCAGCTGGCCGACACCTGTGCCTGAGCGGTGTGGCGCTGAGCAACATAGCTCTGAGCAACGTAGCCAATAACACAGCGCGGGATCAGAAGGACACAGCACGACTCAGGACGGCCCAGGTTGCGACACAGCCTGTCGGTTTCACCCCGCATACTGGTTTCCATGCAGCAAGACGCCTGACAGGGAGGGATGCGATGAACGATGTGACCAAATTTGCACGTGTAGCACTGGACGGCAATGGGGGCGTTGCCCTGCATGGACGCTGCGGCAATGCCCTGGCGGGGCGTGCTCTGGTAATAAACGAGCCAGGACTGCGGGCATTGGATCTGATCGAAGCCGATCATCTGGAAGTGTTGGACCTGCGGGGCTGTGAAAGCCCACAGCCCCTCCACCTGATGTTGCTCAACGTTCCCAAGCTGCGTGAAATTCGTTTGCCGCTCAGCCAATCAGGGGCAGTCATTCATCTGTCGGCGGAAGAAACGCCCCGATCATTGACCCTGCATGGGCCGGTCAGCGAAATGGATGCGGCCTGGCCGGGAGGCAGCTTTCGCATCGAAGCGCCCAAGCGTCCATGGAAGGATGTGAGCCTGCTGGGCGCCGATGCCGACCCCACTGCTCTTTCGAATGCACGGGAATCGGGACTGACAATCGCATTGGACAATCATGCGCTGTCGGCTGCCGTGTCCCTGAGCGGCCCGACGGACTGGTTAGTGGTCAATGCCCACTCGCTTCGCGACCTGACGCTGACAGGCTCAGGGCGAGTGCAGGTGCAAGGCGCCAGCGGGCTCTGCTGTGTCAATGTACTCAACGGCCACACGCTGCACCTTGAAGACACTCAGGCGCTGACGACCGTCAGCGGCGTGGGCCGAGACCTGGTGGTCAAAGGCAAGCTACGGGAACTGACCGTGCAAGGCCGCTGGGAGCAAGTGCAGTTACACGCGCCCCGGCTTTCGGCAATGACACTCGCCCAGGGCAAGCGACTGACCCTGTATCATTGCCGTCGCTTGACCACGGTGGCGCTGCCCAATGGCATCGAAGTCGACTGCCATGGCAGCGTGCCGCCCTCCTTGCTGGGGCAGGCACGCTTCTATGTCGATGAAGCCACGGTGACCCAGACCCTGGAGAGGTTGCTGGAAGGGGAAATTGAATTATTGCCTATCTTGCTGGAAGTGCTGAGTCGTCGCAGTGCTCCCCTGGGCACCTTGCACAGCCTGTTGGCACTCAAGCAGCTCGCTGAGCTTGGCTTCGACCCCGATGGGATCTGGGCATGTCGCCGTGAGCTTTCCGCCCATCACCTTCAAGGCAAACAGGGTAGCCACCGTAACCACAAGGCCAAGCTACGGGCGCTGGCCCGCGCGGACCTGAACTGGCGCTGGAACTTTCCTCAGGATCGAGTGGAAGAGGGCTGGCAGGCGGACCTGGTGATTTGGGAGATCTGCCAGGGGCACAACGATACGGCCAACGGCTATATCGACAGTATGCTCAAAGGCTGTGAGCAGGAGGAAACGCTCAAGCGGTTGATAGCGTACGCGACCCGTTCGCAAGCGACGCCGGCGGTGCTGACCCTGATGCTGCAAGCCATGCAGTGGTGGATCAGCGGTCCAAAGGGGAATAGCAGCGAGACTGAGCGTTTGATGGAAAAGGAATCACGCCTTCTGCGCCGCCTGGTGGCCACGTTCAAGCGGGAGCACCTGCAAGACACCCAGCGCCAGCAGATCTTGGCGTTCATCACTCAAACGGCGCCTATCAGTGCGCTCCCCACTCTGTTGACCTCATTAATGCCGCACCGGCCAGGCATGGTACGTGCACAGGTGATGCATATGTCTCGCGCACCGGATGAGTGGTTCGAGCGTCGCCTACGGAAATTTCCTCTCGGCGTGCGCCGTCGGCATCCACGCCCAAAGCCTCCCAATCCGCGCATCCAGGCACTACGCAGTCAATTTGTGCAGCTGGCTTTAATGCCCGCCACGGCGATGCCGGTCAAGCCCGGCGATACCACCCGCCTGTTGGCGGATATCGATGAGATATAGACGCTATTCTATGGTCTGGTGCTGCTATATAGGAATCAACATGAAGGTTAATGGAGTGCCTTAAATGAATAATGACCAACGCTTGATTGCGTTCTACCGCGGCGAAGGTTGCGATCACGAAAGCCGCACTATTGAAGACATTTGGGCACTCTCACCATTTTGGTTAGAGCATACGCACGACTATATTCAGTGGCTGTTTCCCGTACCGGAAGCAGGCCGCTTCAACGCATTCGCTCCCTTGCTAACACCGTTAGTGCAAGCTGCTTTCGAGAAAGACGCGTCGCTACGACAGCGCCAGCAGCAATCCTTGAATGTGATGCTAGATTTTTTTGGGCTATCGCGGGAAGGCAGCGCTATTTTCGCACAACCCAGATTATCCATCTCAACGCATATTTGGCTTAAGGCGGGCGGGCATAATCACTTGCGTATTTCCCGCATCATGCGCTCTCTGGCCTTGTGCTCCCAGCTTGATATCGCCCGCGCTTTCCAGCAGGCAGTCATGGAAATCGGCAGGCAGCATGGAATTGTCTCCAAAACATCGCTAAGTTATTGGCGAAATGCGTTTTAGCCAAAATACAGTTCTTTATAGATGGCCATACGCCGGGTAACGCCATCTACTATCATGAGGAGGCTTTCATGCCGACGATACTGCAGGTCCATTTCCCTTTCGATGGCCCCTTCGGAGAGGCCATGGTCGATGCGATGACACCGCTGGCTCAATCCATCAACAACGAACCCGGCCTACTCTGGAAGATCTGGACCGAAGATACGGAGAGTAAGCGAGCCGGCGGTGTCTACCTGTTCACAACCCGCGCAGACGCCGAAGCCTACTGCAAGATGCATACCGCCCGCTTGAAGAACATGGGCGTCACCGCTATCGAGGCGCAGATCCTAGAGGCTAACGAGGCGCTGTCGGCGATCAACGATGGTCCTCTCTCCGGTTTTCGGTAGAAAAATCTGCTCCGACCGTCCACTGAGAACCCTGAAAGCAGCTTCAATGCGATGGCATGCCTTGTGTGGATAGACTGTTGCTTACGAGCTAACTTTTCACCGAATGCCATTCGGGGCTGCCTTACTGATATATCGCAACCTCTTGCTCAAACCGTTTGCGCTTTTTGTCTTCCAAGGCCTTAACGGCTTCCAGAGCGGCGATGTAGTGCTCCGGCAGGCCATGCTCTCGGGCGCCATTGATCACATGGTTCTTGTACCAATCATAAGGTTTCAAGCCACTGCGTGTGCGTGTGGCGATATAGGCTTGCACATCCATAGGCTTGTCGGTGGTCAGATCGAAAACGGTGATGGTAATTTCGTCGTAGCCGAAACCCAGCCCCTCGAAGCTGTCGAGAACGGCCTTCTGGGTATCAGGAATTTCCCAGACTACCCCATACACCTCGGCTTGGGCCGAGGCGGGCACTATGTCGCCTTTTCCCGACCCATCGGTGCCGGCCTTATGGAATGCAAGACGATAGTACGGCAAGCGCGCGACCATCACGAAGCTGGCTGATGAAAGGCGCGCCAGGAGGCGCTTTGATGACATGTTCGAACCGTAAGAAAAGCAAAGCATCGTTTCAATTCCTTTTGTTGGCTTGCATGAAAGCATTATCCCAAAAACCCAATGCCCCGTCGTGTGCCATTCTGCTCCTGCTCTTCCAGAGCGAGAGCGTCCATCAGCTGATTCAGGCGTATCGGCAGACCACGCATATCCAGTTGATCCAGGGCCGTGCGGACATTACCTGGTGTGAGCTGGCGATGGGCCAAGTGGCGATGGGGAATGGCTGCCAGGCGGGCATGGTCACGGATTGGCAGCACTTGTTGTAACAGGTTGCGCAGCTGATCTGGCTGCAGAGGTAGAAAACCCACCTTGAGATCGAAACGGCGCATCACGGCACGGTCTAGGCTTTCCACCCGGTTGGTGGTGGCCAGCAAGATGCCATCGAAGGTATCCAGTTGCACCAGCAGTTCGTTGGTCTGGGATATTTCCCAGCTTTGGTGGGCGTTATCGCGGTTCATGAGCAGAGAATCCACCTCATCAAGCAGCAGTACGGCATTCTTTTCACGGGCAAGGGCGAATACTTCTGCAATCTTTTGCTCGGTGCCACCCACAAAAGCATCCAACAGGCTGCTGGCGTGAGCAGTGATTAGCTCGCGATTCAGGGTGTTGGCCACGTGGGCAGCCAAGGCCGTTTTGCCGCTGCCGGGCAGACCATGCAAACACAGGCGACCACGTTGGCGACGCTGCAGTCGCGTAATAATCTGGCTCAGCCCCGGGCGAGTATTAAGCCAGGCCATGTCATAGGGAGGCATGGCAGGGATTTGTTTGTCGTTATTCAAACGAGAGAACACGTTGCCATCGGTAACGCCTTGGGCTTTCAGGCGGGCTTGTATCACCTGGTCAAGGTGCTGTTGGTTGCGCAGCGGTGCCTTGGTATCCAGAAGGGGTGCCAAACGGTTGAGCTGGGTCGCCATGGCCGGCGTCATCCAGGATTGAGTGGCCAAGGTATCGCGAGCAGCCGTGGTGACGGGCAATGCAGCGAGAAGTTCACGATGCTGGCGCTTGGCATTCAGTCCGGTAACAGTCTGAACTTCCACGATAAGGTCGAAACGGCGCAGGTAGGCCTGATCCAGCCAATGGATGCTGTTACTTACCCATAAACTCGGCGTTGAGTTGTCTTCCAGTAACTGATTGGTCCAGCCTTTGGGCAGAGCGGAGCTACCGTTGAGCACGTCCTCAATCTCATCAAACATCACCAGGGCGTCCTGACGCTTGGCCAATAATTGTTGCACCACTTGAAACCGTCCTAGACGTGAATGTGGCGACAGTGGCTGTTGGTCTTTTTCAGCGACCGGTACCCCGTAAAGCTCGGCACCCAGCTGTGTGGCCAGGGATTTCACGAACTCAGTCTTGCCTACGCCGGGCTTGCCGTAAATCAATACATTGGCACCACGCTGCCCTTGGGCCAGGGCGTGGTGAAGATAGTCGCGTATCAGCTGGCGCAGCGGAACCTGAGAAAAGCTGGCTAAAGAGAAGTCCCCCTTTGATAAGCGCGGACAGAGCTCCAGTAGACGCTCATGCAGCATCTGATCCAAGGCGCCCTTACAGCGAAAATCAAGGTGTTGCGCTAACAAGGGCGCCAGCTGTTCCAGTAGGTAGCCAGCACCCAAGACATCGTCCATGTCCATGAAGTGTGACTTGCCTTTGCCGAGAATGCCCAGGCTCTTTAAGCGGTTGGGTTCCTGTTGGCTGGCCTGGTGAACGGCGTTGGCAGGATGTCCCAGGAGCAAGCTGAGTGTCTTGGCCGATTGACTGGCCTCGATGCCGACCAGGACAGTACGCAGTGGCTGATGGCGCAGGGCTAACCAGGCCAACACCAGGATATCATGTTCCACTTCATCCAAGTGCAATAGACGTGCCACACGCTTGCTGGCAATCGCTAGCAGACAATCAATGTCCTCCTGCTTATTCAACGCCTTGGTGTTGCGACTAAGCCAGTGACTGAGTGCCTCATGGAAGACCGAGAAGCGCTGCTGACCGGCGCTGGCTTCAGGTACCCCGATATCCAGCCAGCCCAACAACAACTGCCAGTCATCTTCGTCCAGTTGTAGGGAGCGTCCATGAATCAGCGCCAGGCGGACTGCCACAACTTGTGCAAAAAGACATTCCTCAGGATCGCAAGAATCGTCGTTCACGTTACCTTTCGGGGCATTCAGTACGGTGGCCCAACGCATGGCGATCTCCCTTATCGAATGAGATGCCAGTTTGGCATGCTGGTGCGACAGCGAAGGTCGCAGCCTGACCAATTGCTTTTGTTCTGGTTAAGTCAGAGTTTGTTATTTGAATGTCAGCAGGAACCTGATATCCGATTGGGAACGTGGTGTGAAGTGCCCTGGTGGACCCGCATTGCGCTTACTGACCCTGACTGAGAAGAACGGCATTCAGTCAGTCGCTCCACTGGCTGGTCGCGACTGACAAAGGAGCCAACACTTACGCCTTCGCTATGAACTACCTCCAGCTAAAGCAAGGAGGTTTCCAGTCTACCCTGACGGGTCGACCTTTGTTGTAGAAAGCGTCGCTGCCTCAGTGTGAGGCAAATGAAGACTGCCCGAGGTCTCGGGGCTTATTCCAGACGTCTCGACCATCGAGACGTGGGAGGCTGCCAAACTGGCCAGACCGTCCTCTCGGCTTTCTGATTTTTTACCTGATGGCCGTTCGCCCACCAGGGGAAGATCACTCTCCAGGTGCTTCTTACGTCGTCTTGCTATGGTCTTGCGCGGTTTTGCCTTAGCAGCAAACGCTCCGCTCTTGATGTCTCTGACGCCTCGCTTGGCGATATTGCGGGCGGCATTCTCGTCCGCATTGGCCTTGAGGCCGCATGCCAGGCAATGAAACCCGGCTTGAGTGGGCCGCTCGGTGTTGCGGCTGCCACAGGCATGACACTCCTTCGAGGTGTACGCCGGATTGATCTTGAGAAACGCCTTGTTCCGGGCATTGGCCTTGTATTTGATCAGGGTATATATCTGTCCCAGGCCGACATTGTTCAGGCTGCGGTTAAGCCCGGACTTGGCCCTTGCCCCATTTTTAAGAGTCTGGCAGCCTTGGGTTTTCTTCTTCGCCCGCCTGGTCATCGCCTTGAGTTTGAGGTCTTCCACACAGATGATCTCACCTGACGTTTCCACGACGTTCCGCGACACGCGATGCGCGAAATTCCGGCGCAGTCGACGAATCTTGCCATGCAGGGTGGATATCTGGTTGGCAAGATGACGCTGATTGTTCGACTCGCAGCGCCTGGACTTATTGCCATTGCGACGTTTCTTGCCACTGAGGGCTGCCTGGAGCCGCTTGATCCGGTCGTTATGCCGCCGAAGCTGGCGCTTTTCTTCCGGGGTGTAGTCGAAGATTGTGCCATTGCAGGCCTGAAGGGGGCGGGCAACACCGCCGTCCAGTCCGGTGATATAACCCAGCAGCTTGTCGTCATCAAGGTACGCAACGTCGTTGAGTAGCGCCTCGTTGTCAGGGTAGGTCTGACCATCATCCAGTGAGCCAGAGAACGTGAAGCTGCGTCCCTGGTGGCTGATGACAAACTGCTTGCTCAGTGACGCGGGCGAATAAGGCACGGTGATAGAAAACAGCTTGGTGCGCTTCCTGGTTACCGAGTCATAGATCGTCACCTGAGTCTTGTCGCTTGCGACAGGCTGACGATCAAACAACTCCTGGGTGGATGATACCGCTACGTTTCTTGTTTCGGCCTTTGACCTTGGGAAACCTGGAAATCCCTTTTCGGGCGGCTTCCGCATCGGCATAGGCCGAGCTGGCGGCGTTACGCAGGATTTGAACGGGGATGTCTTTCAGGAAGGCAACGTCAGGGGCTTGCTTGATCGGGGCGTACGCCTGGTTGATCTCGGTTCCTCGGCCTTGCGCCAGCAAGTCACGATACTCACGCACCTTACAATTACGCAGCACATTCGCGCCACCTATCCATTGAGCAAAGGCGGTCGCCTGTCATGAAGACAGGCGATCCGAAATGCTTAATGAAAAACCGCGCTGTGCCATAAGGGACCTGGTTGCATAAACAGGACAATGATTCCAGGCTAGCGCCATACCCCTAATGAGTCAAGACTATGAGTGACGAGTACCCCTGGAGAACTGGCAGGTCATGCGTTTACCGACTTTACTACCACCTTGTCTTTGTCCCGAAATATCGGCGTGATGTCTTCACCGAGTCGATGCTGGTCCGTTTGGACGCGGTGTTGCGCGAAACCTGTGAGCAGATGCAGGGCGAATTGATCGAGTTTAACGGCGAGGCCGACCATCTCCACCTGCTGGTCATCTGCCCGCCGCAGAAAGCCCTGTCTCACTTTATCGGCAAGCTCAAAGGCAAGAGTGCTTACGTGATACGCAAGGCGTTTGCACAAGACATCGCCGACAAACGCTGGGGCAGCCAGTTCTGGTCACCGTCCTACTGCGCCGTCAGTTGCGGAGGCGCACCGCTGGATATCGTGACGCAGTACATCACCGACCAGCAACGCCCCACCTCCGAGCAAGGTGAACAACAATCGCGGCGGCTACGCCGCCGATAGCGGCCTTCCCTGGCCGAGCCGGCTTGACTCGAAGCTAAAGCAACCGAGATTGCGCCGGGGTTGGTTCAACATGATGACATCATTCGCAAACAAACCTTGGTTTTCTATACGCAAAGCTGTCACCTCCTGCGATATCCTCGACTATCTTGCCGGTGCGCGGGTCGCGCAGCCCGAGATGCGCACGGGTCTCGGCAGGCGTCATCACGCGGGTGCCGAGGTTCTCGATAAGGGTGACGGCTTTCTCCACCAGCTGAGCGTTGGTAGCCAGCACCCCCTTCTTCAGATAAAGGTTGTCTTCCAGGCCGACCCGGACGTGGCCACCCAACAGTACCGCCTGGGCCACCATGGGCATCTGGTGGCGGCCGATGCCGAAGGCTCCCCAATGGGCATTCGCCGGTAGCTTGTTGCGCATGACCAGCATGGTTTCGGGGTCGGCCTCGGCCCCCCAGGGAATGCCCAGGCACAGCTGATAAAGCGGGTCGCCGTCGATCAGGCCCTCTTGCTGCAGCTGGCGGGCGAACCGCACGTGGCCCAGATCGAAGCATTCAAGCTCCGGCTTGACGCCTGCCGCCTGCACCAGCCGGGCGTGCTCGCGCAGCCAGTCGGCAGGGTTCACATAAACCATGTCGCCAAAGTTGAGGCTGCCGCAGTCCAGGGTGCACAGCTCCGGTAAAAGCTCGCCCACCGGTTCATGACGCTGGGCCGGGGTCTGGATATCGGTACCCGGGCCGCCGCAGGTGGGATCGGCCGCATCGGGAATCCAATCACCACCGCCGCCAGCGGTGATGTTCATGACGATGTCGACGTCGGCCTCCCGCACCCGCGCCATCACTTCACGGAAGTGATCCACGGAGTGGCTGATGCCGCCGGTCTCGGGGTCACGTACATGAATATGCGCCACGCTGGCACCCGCCTTGGCGGCGGCGATGCAGTCGTTGGCGATCTGCTTGGGCGTGACGGGCACATTGGGGCTCTTGCCGGTGGTATCGCCGGCGCCGGTGACGGCACAGGTCAGAATGACGTTGCGGTTCATCGTTTTGCGCGGGAAACCCGGTTGCTTTAGCGCCGGGAGGGATAGCGCGTCGTGTGCCGCACGACTCGGGATTCCCTGTCCGCGCCTCCTTTAGTGTTGAGTCGTGGGTATCTGATGGTAGCCGTAGCCATCACCGCGTTGCAACAGAGTGCAGTAGGGCCAGGAGATGCCCTGTACCGCGCCCTGTTCGGTTTGAATATTGAAACTGCCAGTCTTGCGGATTGCCACGCGACCCGTATGCGTGCCGGCCTTCTTGCCGGTCGGGACAATTGCTCTGACCCTATCGCCGGTCTGAAAACCTTGTGCTTGCTTCTGGCGCATCAGGTAGCCACGCGGAAAACCGTACTTGTCGAGCCGGGTGCGCTTGTAGCTGCCGCGCCCCATGGCCTTGATGACCTGGGTGGGTACCCGCCAGCCTTTCAGGGTATCGAACTTGCCGACACAGGCCGCATCCAGGGCGTGGGTCTTGGGAATGCCCAGGCGCTGACGGTTGTACTTGGTGCGACCGCCGCTGCCCACGGCGACGGGTAGACCAGTGGACTTCATTGCACCGAACAGTGCCCAGCGGGTGGCATTGACAGCGGTGGCATCCGTATTTCGCTAATAAATGATTGCTTTTTTCAAGAGGTGGAGAGAAGTTTCTCTGGCGTGTGATGTTGAGCTATCACCTGGCGCGCCGTGTCGACGATGTCATCCCGCCAGTCGGCAGGGGCCAGCACTTGCACGTTAGCCCCCATGGCCATCAGCCACCAGAGGGTTTGCTGATCATCGGGCACCTGGGCTTCCAGGTGTTGCCAACGGCTATCGGGCAGGGGGGTGAGGGACTGCTCGGTGGAGAGCGGTGTTTCGGTCAATAACCAGGCCACTTGTGGTGCAACGTTCACACTCAGAGTAATCGTCTTCTGGCTTTGGCGATAACCGAAGGCACCGCCTTGAATGTAAGCATCCAGGTCGAAATCGCTTTTTTCGTTCCAGGCGGTTTCACTCAACTGGGCATGACGAATGCGGTGCAGGGCGAACTGCCGCAGGTCGGTGTAGTCATTCACCGTCGCCACCAGGTAGGTCACGCTATGGCGACTGACCAGCCCCTGCGGGTGCAAGGTGAAAAACCGCTCTTTTTCACTGCTGCGCGATAGATAGGTCACTTCAATGGCTCGATGGGTGAGCAGTGCTTCAGTGACGGTCTGCCAAGTCACTTCTTCCAGTGGCGCGGGAATCAATGCCT
>NZ_QPIJ01000065.1 GCF_003336665.1 Vreelandella rituensis
GTGGCCGGGTCGATCTCGGCGTACCTGCAGCCCCACAACACCGACGAGGTGCTGCGGGTCCTGTCGCGCTACCCCGTGGCGCCGTGGGACTGGGCGGGCGTCACACCCGACTTCGAGCTGCCATCGGCGGTGATGAGCCGCGAGAGCATCGAGTGGCGCGACAAGGCCCGCTACAACCGGGTGTACGTCATGGGCCAGCAGGTTGGGGTCAACGGCCGCGTGACGCGAGAAGGCACCGCTGGCGACTACCTGGCGCCCACCATCATCGACCCGCTGATCACCGAGGCGGTGGCCGCGCGCCAGCGGGGTATCGCCGTGCTGTCCGACACAGGCCGCATCGCCACAGTGGGCCTGCGCCTGCCGGTGCTCGCTGAGACCGGGATCATCGCCCCGGGCAGCTTCGTGCGCTACTTGGATGGGGGCATCGAGCGCATCGGTCTCACGCGCAGCGTGCAGGTCGAAGTTGGGCTGCCGTCTATCTGGCAAACCTTGGGGGTGGAAACACATGTCGAACCTGTTTAGCCGGTTCCAGAAGCTGATCCCCACCTACCCGTTGCGCGTGGGTGAGGTGATCGCCTATGCCGACGGCGTTGCCACCATCCAGGAGCAGGGTGGTATGGCTACTGCACGCGGGGAGGCCACCGTGGGTGACCGCGTGTTCTTCCGCAACGGCGCAATCGAAGGCCCCGCGCCGGACCTGACCATTGAGATTATCGAGGTATGACCATGACCTTCACGGTTGAACAACTCGCGGCGGCCACCAGCGCGCCGTACGGAAACGCGCAGACCTACCACCAGCCCCTGCTGGATGCCATGGGTCGATTCGACATCTGCTCTCTGCAGCGCCAGGCGGCGTTCCTCGCCACCGTGGCGGTGGAGTCGGCGCACCTGTCGGCGGTGGAAGAGGGCCTGTACTACAAGGACGCCTCACGGTTGGCGCGCATCTACCCCCGCGCGTTCAAGAGCATGGCTGACGCCGAGCCATACGCACGCAACCCCAAGGGCCTGAGCGAACTGCTCTACAAAGGCATGCATGGCAGAGGTTTGGTGCAGCTAACTTGGCGCAAAAACTACGAACGCGCCGGCGAGTCGCTGGGGTACGACTACGTGGGCAACCCCGCGCTGGTCACCACGCCAAAGCACGCCGCGCTGACGGCAGCCTGGTACTGGCACGACGCCAAGTGCAACGACCCGGCCGACAAGGGCGACATGACCGAGGTGACGCGGCGGGTGAACGGGCCAGCGCTCATGCACCTGGCCGAGCGCAAGGCGCAGTACGAGACTGCGCTGAAAGCACTGACATGATCGGGCTGCTCAAATTCTGGCGCGAGGCGCTGATCGTGGTGCTCCTGCTGGCGCTGGCCGGGCAGCAGGTGAGGGTGGCCGGCGAGAAGTCGGCGCATCAGAAGACGAAGGCCGACAACGCCGAGGTGCTGCGCGTGTTGGCCGACAAGACACTGAAGGCGTACCAGGCGGTGGTCGCCGAGGACGATGCGCGCAAGGCGGCCGTGGCCGCTCTGGACGAGAAACACACGAAGGAACTGAACCATGAAAAGCGCAAGCTGGAAACTCTGCAGTCTGATGTGCGCGCTGGCCGTGTCGGGCTGCGGATCAATGCCAAGTGCCCCGCCCCAACCGGAACTGGTGTGCCCCAAGCCCCCGGCGCCACCAGCGTGGTTGATGCAGGCGGCCCCCGACTTACTGACGCCGCTGAACGGGATTATTTCAGTCTCCGAGCCGGGATTGAAACTGCCCGCCAGCAAATAGCGGGGCTGCAGGATTACGTCAGGGGTGTTTGCCTGAAGTGATCAGGTTCAGGTCGTCCCTGCGCCACCCACTCTGCGTATAGTGCACGAAGTTTGGGGTGGCGCAGTGCCCTTCTCCAGAACGATCTCTAGGCGAGGACGAACACCTTGTCACCGCGAATCTCAACCACAGGGTGTGGGTACTGCTTGCGAAAAGCCACACGACGTTGATGCGAGTTCATACCTTCCTCCGACGCTTCGGCAGCGGGCACCACGCCTGCCAGAACGGATCACCGTGGTAGTCGCCGTATACCGCCACGCCGCCCGCGCCGAGCAGTTGGACCTTGGCGCCGCGAGGGCACGTGGTCATGTCCTCGTTCCAGAACACGTCGGTGGCGACGGCCACGGTCTGGTCGGCGTTGAGCTTGTGGGCCGGTTGTTCTGCTGTTTCGGTCATAGCGTGTTGCTTTCGTGCAGTTCTCGTTTTGCCGCGAGGTAGGCGGCCGATGCGGCTTCAGGTGTTGGGAAGCACCCCAGATACTTTCGGGCGCCTCTGGCTGCGATGCGCGCCATGTAGGGGTTGGGCAAACCCGGACGAGGCATCTTGAACACACCTATCGGTAAGTCTTCCTTCTTCCCGCGCATGAGCGCCCTGCGATTTTCAGCGTTGCCCATCGGGCAAACGACACGAAGGTTGTCCAATCGGTTGTCATATTTGTCGCCGTTCCGGTGGTCGATAATCCCGTTGGGCCAGTGACCATGTGTGTAGAACCATGCGACACGATGACTCCAGTATGTTTTGCCGTCGATGCGGATGTTGGTGTAGCGCAGTGTTGAGCACCCTGCAGGGCGACCGGCATGCTGCGTGTTCCAACTGCGCCATCGTCTTTCATCGCCGTCGAAATCTTCGAGGCCACGGGGGTGCCACGTGAACACGCCATTATCCGGGTCGTAGTGCAACACCTGTCTCAACCGCGCCAGTGAAATCCGTTTCATGGATTAACCTCGTAAATCAGTAGGTTATAGTTGCGCGCAAGAGACACAAGATGGTCGTTTCCCCCTGCACACACCAATGCGTCTGAGTGGAAAACAAGTGTGTAGTTCCGCGCCCGCTCCCGGGTTTCCACCGGCTGCATCGGGCAGATCGGGTAGACATCGACGGGCAGGCGGCTGCCGCGCGGCGGGTGGGACAGGCCGTTCGTCACGAAGCTGGTCGGGGTGATCCCGGCCATCAGTTCGGCATCGGCCAGGTGGTCGGCGGTTACGGGGCCGTGGAGGATCACTCGCATACGCGATACCTCACGATGTCGCCAGGGCGGCCGGTGTGACCCCAGTCAAAAGTTTGACCCTCACCGCGCGTCTGTCTACCCGAACGGGGCTGGAGGGCAACGACGACACCGGAAGCTACGGGACACGCACCGCCGGCCCAGTCGATCCACTCCGGCACACGCCCCACACCCTGCACCCCCTGGATCAGCCGCAGCACGCCGTCGATGTCGGGACCGCGCGCGGTGTACTCGGCGGTGCCCACTTGGAATTGGACTTCGTAGGTCATGGCTTGACCACCTTGTAGGCGACGATGTTCCGGTTGCGCAACTCGCCTGCGGTCCAGTCGGATTCCGGGGTCGTGTACGCTTTGTTGTCCCGTTCGGACCGGAACAACCAGCCCGCCATTGGTGTGTTAGGTGGCAGCTCGCGCGGGTGGCCTTCCACCCAGTCGCCTGAATCGTCGGGATACCAGGGGGTGGTGTCGGCCTTCGGCTCCATCATGAGGGCCGCCCACTTGACGAAGAACTCGCCAATCACCTTGATCTTGTCGTCGCCGCACTGCGCGCCGAAGAACTCTTGGTTCTGCTGTACCAGGCCCATCGCGGCGTTGAGGTCGCTGGTCGCTTGGAGCCAGAGGTTTTCGTAGATGGGCGGCTCGGGGTCTTTGCGCAAACCCATGTCCTGCGCAAATTTTTCGTTCTGCTCTGCGAACCCAGCCAAATCGCCCTCCGGCGCTTGCCCAGTAAGCGCTCGCAGCTCTTCTTTCAGGAGCGCGTCGAGGTGGACCTGCAGCGCGGTGCGGGTGGACTCGGGGAGCCCCGGGCCCATTACGGGCGGGCGAAGCTGGTTGGTGGTGCATTCGATGGCGGTACGGATGCGCGCGGTCAGTTGGTCGAGGTTCACATGGTGCTTTCTCCGACTCTTCGCCGGGGTTTGGTGTTTTGTTCGGAACGAGCCCACCTG
The DNA here is from genome assembly GCF_003336665.1 of Vreelandella rituensis. Classification (GTDB taxonomy): domain Bacteria; phylum Pseudomonadota; class Gammaproteobacteria; order Pseudomonadales; family Halomonadaceae; genus Vreelandella; species Vreelandella rituensis. The sequence continues at coordinate 3,978 of NZ_QPIJ01000065.1, forward strand.
TTGAACCCATCCATGTCGATCAGCAAGCGCCCATCCGGCGCCCGCACGTACTCGCGGCCCTCGACCCACACGCCGTCTTCGATCTTGCGGGCCAAGGCCTTCTCAGAATAGCCAGTCTCCTGGCAGAACAGGGGGATGCGTTTTAGCATGGTGCCCCCTTGACGTGCGGAACGCCGCGTGCTGTGGTCAGCGAGGCGATCAGCGCGTCGAACGACGCACCAGCAGGCGCTGGGTTGATCTCCAGCAGTTCCGTCGCCATGTCCTGCTGGGCCGCCTTCCACACCTTGCGCGCCACTTCCTTCGCTGCCGGGTTCAGCGCCACGCGCGCCGGGTTGCTGGTCCACCAGGATTCGAATCGTTTGTCGTTCATGGCATTGCCTTTCCAATTTCGGCGGCGGCGTGGGTTATGGCCCAGCGAGTGGCGGCGTGGGGGTCTGGAGTTATGTCGTACTCACGGTAACCAAAGTCGCCCTTGATACCGATACCCACCGCGTTGTCAAAGACCGTCACCGACATGCGCAACTTCACCGCCAGAAGCAGGGCATCGCCATCGTTGACGAGGGGGTTCCAGTAGCTCGTGATCGCACCCCGGCGAGAACCCAGTTCTAAGCACACACCGACTTCTTTATCCACCACGGTGTAGTTACAGAAATTCGGGTTCCGCAGGTTGTGCATGGCCTTCGCAGCCAGCTCCAACATTTCGTCTTCGCTCATCGCACACCTCCCCGCAACCGCGACTCGCGCACCCACCCGTCACGGCAGGCTGTGTCGCACCACCGCTGGTCGTCGGCAACGATCTCGTCGCAGTACAGGCACCGACCGGTGGCCGTGGGGCCAGTCGGCTTGCGGCTGGCTGCGAGCAGGTAAGGGGCCTCGCGCTCGGCGCGGTCTTGGCTCAGGTCGGCGTCATCCACGCTTCACCCCCTTCTTGACAGCCGCCTTGCGTGCTTCCTTGAAGAAAGCGAGGTCTGGCGACTTGTTCTGCAGCTTGGCGTTCAGCAGGCCCAGGCGGATGACACCTTGGATATTGGCCGCCGTGTTGTTGAGTTCGTGGGCCACTGCTGGCTCCACTTTGCCTGCGCGGATGTCTTTGTAGAGACCCGTCAATTCATTGGTGAGTGCTTCGAGGTTCATGGTGCGACTTTCTGTTTTCTGAGTTCACGTTTGATCAGCATCTGGGTGCGGAAGATCGGGAGCACTTCGTCGGGCACGTCCTTGCTGGTCAGACCGACAGACCCGTATCCGTGCGCCACGATGCCCCGAACACTGGCATCGTTGAGGTCCTGCCAGCGCTGGGCTTGGTTTGCCAGTCGGCGCTCGCGGTGGCGTTCATAGTCTGCGCGCCGGAGTTCCGCTACACGCTCGGGGTTGGCCTCCCTCCATCTGCGGACGCATTCGCGTTCCTTTTCTGGGTTGGCCTCGCGCCACGCTTTGTTGCGAGCAAGAATTTCCTCTTTCTTGCGCCGGTAGTAGTCCTTCTTTTGCACGCTGACCTTGTGCTTTTTCCAGGTGAGTAGATGCGCGTCGTGTAGCACCGTCGGGTATCCGGTCATCCACGCTGGCGGCGTGTAGTACTCCGGCGCGAGCATCGAAGCGTCAAACTTGCGTCTTGGCATGTTGGCGCTCCAAAATCGCCGCATCAATCGCCTCGCGAACCGTGGGCTTCTGCGCGCCGACCTGACGCACAGGCGTGCCCTCCAGCACGGCGAACTGCCCGTCGATGCACATGACCTTCCACTGGTAGGTCTGCAGCGCGTCGAGGCGCAGCTTGTTCAGGTTGGCTTTGTAGAGGTGGGCGACGAAGCCCAGGCCCAGCAGCGCGAAGCCGATGAGGCCAAACCATTCGATTGGTGTCATTGGTGTTTCTCCAGGCGCTGGCGCACCATCTTGAAAGCGGTAACGAGGATGAAGAACGCTGCTCCGGCACCGAGGGCAAGCAGCGTCATGCCGATTGCAAAAATCCATTCGAGTGGGGTCATGTGCTCTCTCCTTTGTTGACGACCAGCAGTGCGGCGATGCACACACCGATGAAGACGCCTGCGAACAGGCCGACTGCGAGGCCGATGGTGAAGTCATCCATGGGTGGACTCCTTGTGGAATCGGATGTCAAAGTCCGCAAGGGCGTCGTCTGCGTGTTTGGAGCTGCCGAATTTCAGTTGAACGCCGATCCAAAGTTCCTTGCGATAGTCGCGCTGGGGGATCACTTCGAGCGGTTCGAGCATCTGAATCTGGCCGGGCTTGAACATCTCGGCGAGGTAGGCTTCGATGGCCGGTGCTACGCCGTCATGTGCACTACCCGGGGCGTCATAGAAAGCCATCATCGCCTTCCGTAAGCACTCACGGTTGAGTTCCATCACACACCTCCTTCCGTCTTGCCCGCGCCGTACTCCAGTTCGAGCAGGAGCTGGCAGTAGTGAATGACCTTGCGCACGTCGTCGGCGCCGTGCTTCTGGCGGTGGCGCGTGATGTACTTGACCACGTTACCTTCGGCGAAGCCGAGCTTGTTGGCGTGGATGTACTCGATGGGTTGGATGGCGCAGTCTTTGTAGTGGGTGCCGCCGACCTGCACGTCGAGCGCGTTGGGCACCATACCGATGGGCAATTCAGCCTTCGGCTGCTCCGTCCACGCTTGGCCGTCGAACGTCCAGCCGAGGGCGCTCAGGGTTTCTTCGGCGAGGGTGGCGCTGTCGGAGGGCTGCGGGGCTGCGGCTTTCTCGGCCACTTTGTAGGCGGCGATGTCTGCGTTACCGCAGTGGTTCCACATATATCTGTCGGCAGGACCGTGCTTGGTCGAGCGGCCGATCCTAACTTCGACCACCTTCCCGCGCGTTTCCGCCGGCTGCTCACCGCCGCGCCAGATCGTGAAGCCGTTCTCGTCCTTGACGAGTTCGATCAGGTCGCTGTTGCTCTCTCCGTCATAAAACTCAGCGCCAGTGTCGGACACCGAGTCGCCGTTTTCGAGGTCCCACGGCCAATCGTCGTGCCCGTCGTTGCTGACGACTTTGCGCTCTTTACCATCTCGGCAGCGCCACACCTGCCCCACCTTGATCTCAATGCCATTTACTCCGACCATGATTGCCTTTCGGTTGTTGATGGTAGGAAGTTTAGCAAACGCGCAAAAACTGCGCAAGGGGGTTGTGAGGGGTTTTAGCGGGAAATTTTCATGGCTTCCATGAGAGCGTCTTGGATGGAGGCTTTTGTGCGCAGGCGCTTCACGACAACCTCTTCCAGCGTTCCGGCCGCAATGAGCCGATGGACGTACACCGGGCGGTTGTACCCGCTCTGCGCCTGGCGGGTGGGGCCCAGGCGCTCGACCATCTGCGCGCTGGCCTCAAGACTCCAGTTGCTGGAGAAGAAACACAGAATGTTGCTTCCGTGCTGGAGACTCAACCCGTGGCCGGCGCTTTGTGGGTGGGCCACGAGCATTTGAATCTCACCCGCGTTCCAGCGGTCGATGATCTTCGGGTCGGCGCCGAGGTGCACAGCCTTGGGGAACGCCTTCAAGATGCGCGCCAGGTCGCTCTTGAAGTGGTACGCACAGAGCACTGGCATGCCTGCTGCCTCTTCGACCACGCTCTGCAGCGCCTCGATCTTGGCGTCGTGCACCAGCGACCATGCGCCGTCAGCGTCGGTGTAGAGCGCGCCAGAAGCGATTTGTAAAACCTTCTGCGAGAGGGCTGCCGCGCTGAAGGCTTCGATGGGCTTGCCTTCCAGCTCCACGAACATTTCTTGCTCCATTTTTTTATAGAGCTTCATGGCGGCCGATGGCATCTCAACCTTGATGTCGTTCTCGATGAGTTCGGGTAAGTCAAAGTAGTCGCGCGCCTCCAGCGCGATGGTGATGTCTTTGATGGCTGCGCGAATTTGTTCGTCCGCAAAAGGTAGCGGTTCAATCTGTTGCTTCTGCGGGTCGCTTCCCGGGCGGGCGCGGAACCAGCGGTGGCTGAAGGCAGTGAAACTGGTTCCGAGGCGTCGGCCGGAATCCAAGAAAAAATACTGCGCCCACAAATCTTCCAGGCCATTCGGAGCGGGCGTGCCAGACAGGCAGATGAACCGAGTGGCGCGGGTCAACGCGACGCGGGCCAGGGCTTTGGCGCGCTTGCCCCCTTGGCCGGTGAGAAACTTCTTGCCGGACTTGCTCGTCTGGATGCTGACGCGCAGGCTCTTGAGTTTCGTGCTTTCGTCACAGACGATGCAATCGAACGACCAGTTGGCGCCGTGGTACTCCACCAGCCATTCCAGCACGTCGTAATTTGCCGTAACGATCACCGCGTCGGAGCCAATGGCGGCGCGGCGCGTATCGGCATCGCCGACGGCCACGGCGATCTTCATGTGCCCGAAGCTGGCTTTGAACTTCTCGATCTCACCGGGCCACGTGCTGACGGCCACGCGCTTGGGGCCGAGCACGAGCACGCGCTTGACCTCACCGAGCAGCAACAGCATGGACAGGGCCTCCAGGGTGGCCGGCCCTTTGCCGGTTCCCATGGACGCCGCCACGAAGCAGCGGGGGTGGTTCAGGATATGATTGGTGATGGCGGGCTGATAAACCCGAGGGGCGTAGCGGGTCACAGGAAAGGCGTGAGGTCAGGCTTGATGTACGACTGTGGCTTGGCAATCTTGCCGTTGGCATCGAACACCGGCTTGCCGTCAACGAATTTCGAATAGTTGCTCCGTGTGACCTCGGCCAGCGCGCCCTCGATGTCCAGCCCGAACATGTGGGCCACGCCGACGGCGGTGACGATCTGGTCGCAGATGGCGTCAAGCAGTTCGGTGCGGTCTGGTTGCATCACGCCCGGGAACTCGCTCTTCATGTAATTGGCCCACAGTTCGACGTTCGCCGAGGTGTTTTGGAAGCCCAATGCCGTCAGCATCTCGGCGAACTCTTCCGCGTGGCAACCGAGCTGTACGGCGCGGTTTTTGTCGGTGGGCTCCGGTACGGCAAGTTGGAACCACTGTTTGATGCGGGGAATTGTCATTTCGGTCTTTCAGTTGGTTGAGGAAACAGTGCTGCCCGCCAGGCGCTGCACCATGTCCAGATGCTGGGCCTTGCTGCGGTAGGTTCGCGCCCGTTCGGCGTCCGTCTTACGTTGCCGCTTGGCGTCGCGCCCTGGGCCGATCTTGTAAATCTTGATGGAGTCCCGGCCGCGTCCGTCTTTGTCCCATGCGCAGATGTGCGCGGCCTTGGCGGCGTGGAGTTCGCGGGTGTACTGCAGGACGGTGACGTAGTGTAGGCCCGTCAACTCGGCCAGGGTGCGGCAGTCGTGAACGCCCTCCAGCATGTGCAGGATCAACTGCGCGTAGGTCAGGGCTCCCACTTTCACTTGCTTCATTGCTTGCTTTCAGAGTTGATCTTCTTCACCGCCTGCGCCACCACCCAGCGAGTGCTGCCCATGCTGATGACGATCTCCGCCTGGGTGAGCCCCTGCTTGCGCAGGGCGGCCACGCGGGCGAGGTTGATGGGTTTCGTCTTGGGGCCGCTACCAGGGCGCGTACCGCCGTGGGTGTTCTTCATACCGGCACCTTTCCTGTTGCGTGCAGCACGGCAGTCCACACACCCTTGTCCGTGGGCGCCTGACCCCATTCCTCGGCGTAGCGGTTGTCGATGAGGTTCTTGGCGATGGAGCGGGCCTGCGCCTCTTTGACCCCCAGCCGCTCGGCCAGTTCGGCGCGGGTGGCGGGCAGGTGGGCCAGCGCTTTGTTGATGGTTTCGTTTCTCATGGTGCTTGGTCGATCACGTCTACGGCGAAGCCCATGGCACGCAGGCGGTCGTGCTCGCGCACTTGGCCGGGCCGGGGCTTCTTGTTGGGCGCCTTGTACTCCGCAAAGCGGAAGTAGCGGGCGACGATCTCCTGGTGCTCCGGTGGCACCGGGAACAGCTTGATGCGGTCGGGCACGTTGGCGCGGCCGGGCGACACGAACTTGAGGCTCAGGCCGCCGAGGGCGGTGGTGGCCTCTTTGTCGGCGCGCTCGATGGTGGACTCGCGGGTCATGCAGGGGCTTTCTTGTTGCGGTTGGCGATTTTGAACAGGTGCTCGACCTGGAACTGCGCGTCGGCCAGCGCGTTGTGCGCGCCGGTGCCCTTGTCGGCGGGGTTGTACTCGATGGCCGAGTACATGTTGCGCACGGTCCGAAAATCTCTTTCATTTGTCCAGTACCAAGGCGTCTTGATGTCGGCGCGCTTGTAGGCCCCGCCGACGATGGTCAGATCGAACGCATTCGAGTTGCCCCATGGGCGCACGTCCTCGTGGCGGCAGGTCTCTTTGATCCAGTCGCTGAAGTCCTGCAGCACCTTGCGGATGTCCTGCCCGTTGAAGCGCACGCCGTGGCGAGCCTCATCGCTCTGCCCCAGCCACCACAGGAACGCGGACGGGTCGATGGTGCCACCATCGCGCACGCTGGTCGCCAGGTGCACGGTGCGCAGGAACGTGGGGCCCAGGGTCTGCGTCTTCATATCGAAGAACACTGCGCCGATGGACATCAGCGCTCCGGTGGGCGGGAGGCCCGCAGTCTCTGTATCAATCATGAGATCGAAAAATTGGGTGGTCATATCAGCCCTTGTAGTAGCGAGTGGTTTCAAACCCGGCGGCCGAGAGCGGCAGGCCCGGGGCCCAGTCGGGGTTCGTGGACAGGATCGCCACGAGGCCGTCTGCGTCGTATTCAGGGGTGTCGGGCACTTCGGTCAAGCCTTCGTCGTGCACGCTGAGGACGGGCAGGTATCCCTTGTCCTCGGCCACTTGCAGCGCTGGCGCCAGGATGTCGCGCGAGGTGGTTTGGCAGACGTTGCCGGTCATCTTGCCTCCATGTGTGAACACCTTCACCCACTGCCGCGTGGTCTTGCCTTCCTCGGCTGCCTCGCCGAAGTAGGCGATGGTTCCGTCGTCCAACAGGTGCGGGTGGAAGTAGGTGATAAGCCGCCCGCTGGGCAGCCGCACGACCATCCAGCGCTGACCCTTGTGGGACACGCAGCGCACCTTGATGTACTTGCCAACAGGAAACACCACGCCCCAGTTCCGGAGGGCGCTCTTGGCCGCGTTCTGCAGGTCGTACCAGAAGGCTTTGGTGGCAGGGTGGCGAGCGCGCCAGGCGAGTTTGCACGCCTCGCTGGCGAGCCATTCGGTTTCGCTGATCTCCAGCGACTCCAATTGCGGGCGGCCCCACTTGTTCAGGTTTTCGTGAGCTTTGGCGATCAGCGCGGGGGACACCTGTTCCTGCAGAGTGCCCCAGTAGTCGGCCATGCGGACGTTGTAGGCCGCCGCGAACTTCTGGTAGCCAGACACACCGCCCATGTACCCGCTGGCGAGGTCTGAAACTTTCCCTAGCGAGTCGCGGATGTACTTGGGCACCTCCATGGCCGGCACGCCGGTGATGATGGAGGCGGTAACCTTATATAAATCGGGCCCACGGCCAGCGTCGTACTCCCGGAACGCCTGCAGCTTCCATTCTTCCCCGGCCACCCACGCGAGCATGCGGCCCTCGATGTTGGACAAGTCCGCCACCACCAGCTTCTTGCCGGGAGGGGCGATCACGCAACCGCGCAGGGCCGCCGCACCGAACAACATGAGGTTGTCGAACATCAGGTCGTGTGCCCCGGCCTTCAGGCACTCGATGTACTGCTCGACTGCGGTGGGCTTGGGGAGGCCACGGCTGGGCAGATTCTGGGGTTGGAACATACGACCAGCCCAGCGGCGGGTGCGGCTGGCCCCTGCGAACTGCAGGCCCCCACGGAAGCGTCCGTCGGCCGCCACGGCGGGGTCCAGTGCGGCGTACTTGGCCGTGCTGGTCTTGTTCGACGCCATGGACAGCTCCATCAGCTCGGCAAGACGTGGGTCGATCTTTTCGCGCGCCTTCAGCATCTGGGTGAAGGTGTCCTTGGTCGTGTCCTCCAATTCCACACCGAACTCATTGAGCACGAATGCCTTGAATTGGTCGCGCTGGCTCGGCCGGTCCACCACGCCGCGCGTCAGCTCGCGGAACCGCACGCCGATGCGCTCCTTCTCTACGATGGCCGCCCGTGCACCGGCGCGTGTCAACTCCTGGTCCACCTGGAACCCACGCTCGTTGATCCGTTGGTCGCAGTGCCACTCTGCAATGGCCGAGGCGTCCCAATTCCAGGTGGGCGTGCGGCGCACGCACTCGCGCATGGCGGTGATGTCGTCGGCCGCGTAGACCTTGAAGCGCTCCCACTCGGCGGGGTGTGTGAGCCGCGTGGCGCGCTGCACCTTGCGGTTGGCTGGCTGGGGGCGGGTGAACAACTGGATGAGCTTCTTGCCCTCCTTGTTCTTGGCCTGGTCCTCGGGCACCTTGAGCACCGTGCACAGGTCACCGAGGCTGGCGGGCAGCGCGTGGGACAGCGCCTGAGCCATGCTGCAGCGCCAGCGGGTCAACTCGATGCGGGGGAGGTGGGCCTGCCGTGGGCCGTTGTGGATGGCCTTATCGAACGCAGCGTTGTGCGCGATGACTTCGGGGGCTTCGGCCATCGCATGGCGCAGATCGTCGGGCAGCGGCTCGCAGGTGCAGTCCCAGACCTTGACCGGGCCGTCGTCAATCGCGTAGGAGACCAGCAGGTCCTCGGCGGTTTCCGCGTAGCGGTAGGTGCCGACTTCTTTCAGGTCGATCTCGCACCACGTCTCCCTATCAAGCCACAGTCGCTGCATTCAGTTCTTTCTAAATTTCAAAGTTCAATGACCGTTCCCCAAATTCCCGCTTGTGTCGTTGCCGGCCTCCAGCGGTTTGCGCATGCACTAGGTGTAAAACGTCCACGGGCACCTGGTGTTAGCCATAAGGGGCGAGTTACCGGGTGGTCAGCCCAGCGAAAGGAGGCGGAGGCCCCGTTGTGTATCCCTTTGGAGAAGGGCGGCAAGCGCCCCTCTGCGAAGGGTTTACTTCGGCTCTTGCGCGCTCATCGCGGCCTTGGTGCCCGCGGGCAGCTCGGTCACGGTGATGGTATTGCCGCTGTGCACGTACAGTTCGACGGCCTCGCCGGGTGCAAGCACGTGAGCGGGGTTGCCATTGCTCTCGGCGACTTGGGCTTCGTACGGCCCACCGTCGGTAGGCACTTCGATTTTGATTTTCAGGGTCATTTCAGTCTTTCAGAAAACGGGGCCGAAGCCCCGTGGGTTTAGAACAGGTCGCTGGCGCCTTGACCGGCGGTCTCGACTTCTTCTTCGCCGAAGCCTTCAGCGCTGGTCGGGCCGCTACCGAATGCCTCGCCGTCCTTCACGAACTGGATGGCGATGATGCGGGCGAACACCTGGTTGGGGATGATCTGACCGTCGCTGCCCTTGAAGGACTTGCCGGCCACAAATTCCACCTTGGCGTTCACGTAGCAGCCACGATATGGCACCTTGACCTCGTAGCCGAGCTGGTCGGTCACGTCCATGCCATCCACCAGGCCGCGACCGGCTTCTGTGATCTGCACGAACTTGCCGTTGTGCTTCTTCTGCGTGACCACCTGGGGCTTCTTGTCAGCCTTGTTGCTGGCCGAGATGAAGAACATGTTCTCGTACTCGGGGCGCACGGTGCCGTCGTCGCTCATCTTGTCGTTGCCGTCACGGATCGCACGGCTGTTGGCAGCCATGGAGCGGATCATGTTGGCGGCGTTCGCGGGACCCCAGAGCTTGGTGGCGGCTTCCAGCATTGCTGCCTTGCCGATCTTCAGCGCTTCGCTTTCGGGTTCCATCAGGCCGGTGAACTTGAACTTCGGCGCGCCGCCGTTCATGCCCTCGCCGGGCTTGAAGATGTCGAGCCATGCCGCCCGCAGGCCCTTGAGGATGACGGGTTGGGAAGATGCGAAATTGCTCATGTCTGCGCTTTCAGAGTTTCAGTTTTCAGGAAAAAAGATCGCTGTTGTCAGCGGGCGGTACGTCTCCGAACCCGTCCAGCGCGGTGGCGATGGTCGGTCTCGGGTCAGTTTCTAGGACGATGCTGGGCTTGCCAATGTCCTGTGTGATGAGCGCCTGCAGTCGGTTCCACTGAGTGGGGCCGAGCACAGGCGGTAGTGTGGGTTCACCTTTCTTGGCCTTGGGCGCCTTCACCAACTTCTCGGCGGTGGTGGGCGAGATGAGCGACTGGGTATACATCTGGTCGGTCTTCAGGCGCATCTTCTTCAGCGCGGCCTCGGCCTCGGTCTCGTCAGTCCAGGTGCGTGCACCCTTCTTGCCTTCGACCAGCTTGTAGGCCACGCCGTCGGCGCGAGCCACGCGCTTGCCTGCCTGCAGCGCCTCGTACACGCGCTCGCCCACCGCCTTCAGCCAGGTGGAGACCAGCGGCACGAGGCGGTAGGCTTCGCCCAGCTCGATCTCGGCGGGGGTGCGCACCTTGGGCTCGTCGGTGTCGAAGCCTTCGAGCGCGAGGTTCACCACCATCTCCGTCTGCGCCTTGCAATTGCCGGAGGCGCGGCAGAAGTGGCATGCGTCGGCCGACGGCACGTACTGCGGGTTGGTGCGCGTCTCTTCGGCCTTCTGCCGCAGGAACGCTTCGACCTCACGCAGCTCGTCAATCGAGCAAGAGTAGGTGCTGAGGTGGCCGATGGCAGGCTGCACAATGGTCATCACCACGTCGCGGATGTCGTAGAGCAGGCCAAGTTCCTCAATGGTCCCCAGCGCATAGCCTGCCATCTGCAGGTTGGCGCGCACCACTTCGGGTACGGGCTTGCCGGTGATCATGTCCGTGGTGGCAGGCACGATCACGTCGTAGGCATCCACGCGGCCACGGCCGCCCTTGAGGTCGATGACCTCCACCGTGGTGCCGTAGATCAAGGTCACGTCCGTGCGGCCGGTGGCACCTTCCTCGCCGGTGAACTGACCGATGGGGACGGCGCGCTCCACAAGCATCTCGGCGCCGGTGAGGGCTGCGCGCTCACGCACGTAGTTCACAGCCGTGGTCGAGATGTCGATCAGCTCTTGGTCGATGGTTACGATCTCTTTCGAGAGCGGCCCCGCGCAACCCGGGTTCACCCAGACTTCGCGGCCTTCCAAGAACACCAGATTTCGCCCCAGATAGCTCTGCGGGTCGATGCTCGGGTCCAACAGCATCTCTTCGAGCATCTGGTGGCAGGCGGTCCCCCGGCGCGCGGCCTCGTTGCCCTCGTTCGGGACACCCTCCTGGGCACCCACGGACGCGGTGCAGCTCGTCCATCTTGCGGCGCTCGACGGAGAAAGACGGGCATGGTATGTCATGCGTACTCCCACTTATAGCCTTGATAGACACGACTAGCATCGCGCAACGCTAAATGCATGCGGGTGCGATTGAAGCCTGCGCGCCAAGCTGCCACCACCGTCAAGAAACCAATCTTGTCGCCGGTAACCGCGTGGGTTCCAACGATGGGGTTCTTTTGGCCTGACCGAGTGCCGAGGACAGTACGAGCGTGCTCCAAGTTTTCCAGATGTGTCATCCACTCCAGGTTGCCGAGCGCGTTGTCGTGACGAATTCCGTTCTTGTGATTCACAGTCGCTTCTTGGCTATCGCCAAGAAAAGCGGCAGCAACGAGGCGGTGCACTTTCATGTGCGCAACGGAATCTCCGGCGTAGATCGTAACGAGCCGATAGCCGTCGGCATCGGGGCGGCACCGAAGTATTTTTCCGCACACAGGATACGACCGCCCACTGCCCTTGTTGAACACGACGCGATCCACACTTCGGACACGCCCGAGGCTGCTAACCTCATAAAGTGGGTAGCCCTCAATGGGTTTCCAGATTTCGTCCATCAGTTCACCGCCAAAAAGTAAGTTGCCCCAGCGAGCAGGGCGCCGTGCACCAGCACGCCGAAAATGTCGCCCTTGTCCATGCCGCCGCTCTCGTTTGCAACGATGAGGTCCAACACAACCGCGATGCCCATGTACGCGAAGACGCACCAGAGGAACGCGGTCATGATTTACAGGCCCAAATCAGCGTCCGCAGCCGGTGCCAGCAGGCCCTGCACGTGCGCCAAGATTTCGGCGTTCTTGTTCAGGTCCTTCAGCGCGGGGACGGTCTTGCCCTCGCAGCCGAAGTGCTTGAGCACGCCAAGCACCGCCTCACGACCGCCGCTGGGCGCCGTGGACAGTTCCTTGATGGCGCGGAACACCGTGTCCCAGTCAGCGTCCGAAGTCGCGGCCGAGGCAGTGTCCTGTTGGGCTGTTGCAGAAGGCGCGGAAGTAGCACTGGCTTGGGACGCCGCTGCAGCAGCCGCGTCTTGGGCCTTTTTTGCGAACTCTGCCTTCTTGGCAAGGTACTGGGCCGAGGACTCAATCTTGAAGGACTGATCCTTGGGGTCTGGGTCGCCGGGCTTCTGGGCGTAGGCGGTCTGTGTTTCTTCGCTCACCCAGTAGCGCGTGCCCTCGGGGTCGCCGTCCACAAGGTCGGCCTTGGTGGCAGGCTCGTCGGTCTTCTTGGTGCGGGGCTTCTTGGTCTCTGCGGTAGGCGCTGCAGCAGCGGCTTCAGGGGCGCCGGCCACGGCGGTGATGGTGCCTGCGCTCTGCAGGATGGTGACAAGGGTCTTCAGCGATGTGTCGATGGATTCCAGGCGGTCTTCGATGTTCATGAGTGCTCCAGTTTGAAAATTTAAGTTGCTCGGTGAGCGGACTGAAGTGTATGCGAAATTTCGCGTTTGCGTAATACCCGACAAAAGTTTGTGACCTTTTGCGAAAAAACTTGTCGTTGTTCACACTTGTCGGTAAAGTTCAGTTGTCAGTAACGACAAACCAACGAAAGCACCAGATGACCCGCAAACTCACCGTCAGCACCAAGTGGCTCGAAATGGCCGCCATCAAGCTGGAGATCGACGCGCAGGACTCCCTGCACACCTGGATCGTCCTCGGCCAAACCCACCGCTACTGCGAAGACTTGGGCAAAGCAGCGATGCTCCGCAAGGCCGCCGGCATCAAGAGCATCGCCGAGCGCCGCGAGTTTCTTCGGATCAACGGTGTGACGGCCTGATCGTGAAGATCATCGCCACCACCCACCGCGTGCGCCGGTGGACGCGCAGCGACTGCACCGGTTTTCAGGTGCTTGAGCGCGTCACCCGCGTGCTCGGTATGCCTATCTGGTGCCGCGAAATCGACCGCGAGGACGTGCCGAGCTGGGCCTTCATCCAGCGCGCATGCCTTGGCGAAACCGACTGGGAATCGCGCCTGTTCAAAGACTATGCACACCTGCTCGCCTGATCGTGCCGCCAAAGACAAACCTCTCCGTTCCAACTGAAAGCACCCCATGAAATTCCTAAACCCTTTCCGCAAACCCTCCCCCAAGGAACTGGCCCAGCGCGAGCTGGAAGAAGCCCAGCGCCAACTCCTGGCGGCTCAGTCCAGCGCGGACTACGCCCGCCGCATCGCCGAGTACAACGGCGACCGCATCAAGCGGCTGACGGCGTTCTTGAAGAAGGAGGGTGTGTGATGGAGACGGTAACTCTCTGGCTCCTGATCACCGTTGGCGGGTACTACGGACATGAGGCGACCGTGGTCGAACGATTCCCCACCGTTGAGCAGTGCGAGCATGTGCGCAAATCCATCCCGTTTTCAAATGAATCTCTGCGGAAGGGGACGCGCTGCGTCGAAGCCAAGGTGTTGCGCCCATGACCGCCCGCACCACCACTATCCTGCTGCTCGCCCTGGCACTGGCCGGCTGCTCTGAGGACAAGATCAAAGCCATGGAAGCTATCAACGAGTTCTGCAAGAAGAACAACGGCGAGCTGACCACGGTGTTCGAACACGGAACGTTTGGCAGCAAGCTCACGTTCGGCTGCACTGCGAGGGCCTACCCATGACCGCCCCCCGCCGCAACAACGCCAAGATCACCCTGCGCATGCAGACCGCGCTGAAGGCCAAGGGGCACACCTACGACGACCTGGTGCTGGTCTCCGGCCTGGCAAAAGAGTCGGTGGCCCGCTGGGTCAAGCAGATG
>NZ_QPIJ01000066.1 GCF_003336665.1 Vreelandella rituensis
ATCGGCGATTGGTGCGCGATCTCATGACCGTGGCGTATACGCACTGGCCGCAGGTCGGCATCTGCGAAGGGAACGCGGTGGTCGAGGTAATAGAACGGCTGATACATCCCACCCAAAAACGACCACAGGTACGCTACACGTACTTTGCTGAACGCTACTACAAATTTCCATCGTACCTTCGCCGTGTCGCTATCATGGATGCGGTCGGTCAAGTCCGCTCCTTCGTGACACGGTTTGAGGCGTGGCGCAGCGGTGATCGTAAACACCTGCACGCCAAACCACCGCGCCTGACATCCAGCACCAAGACCTTTCCGAGCCTTTACGGGAGCCAGTGCGCCAAGATCAATGCCGATGCCAGCCATGCCTTTATCAAGGTGCGACAGCACAATGATTGGGTCTGGATGGGATTTCGGCTCAAGGGAATATGCCGGTTCCGGGGGAAAGGCAAGGCCAAATCCCCGCTACTGACCACTAACGGTCGACAATGGCAGCTCTCGTTGCCCGAACAGTTCGATCCACCCAAGCCCGCCAAAGGCGCCCCGGACCGGGTGCTGGCGGTGGATGTTGGCATTAACACGGCGGCGACCTGGGCGGTCGTCGATGCTCAAGGCACTGTCCACGCACGGGGGTTTCTCTCGCGCATGGATAAAGACCGGGAGTATCGGCTCATGCAACGCATCCGCCGTCAGGCACGGAAGCAAACCCGGCACGGAAGCCGGTTGCCACCGGGCTTCTGCCGCCGCGATCACCACCGGCTGACCAGTCTGGCGGATAATCAGGCCCATCAGATCAGTCGGCAGCTGGTGAATCTCGCGTTCGACCACGGCTGCCAAGCCATGGCCGTCGAAGACCTGAAAGGCTGGCGTCCGAAAGCGGGTAAAAAGCGCACGCCGATGAAAGCGCGGTTTCACCGCTGGTTCCATCGCCAGCTCGTGACGCGCATCGAAAGCAAAGCCGAAGAAATCGGCCTGCGCTTTGTAGCGGTCTATGCCCGTGGTACGTCCAGCCAGGCGTTCGACGGGTCAGGGCCGGTGAACCGCGATAAGGACGATTATAGTCAGTGTACGTTTAGCACCGGCAAGCGCTATCACGCGGACCTTAATGCCGCTTATAACATCGCCGCCCGCGGGCATGTTGTTTACCAAGGGCGTGGCCGCAAGGCTACCGCCCGTGTGAGCTCGCAAACGCCGACTCGCACACCGCGAACTCCGGTCACGCTATCCACACTTTGGCAACAAAGCGCGTGAGAGTGATGGGAATCCGCGATTCTATTCTTTGAATGAATCGTCGGAGGGTTCAATACAGTTACCTGGAACTCAAGCAGGAGTTCGAGCTGGATGGAGGGGCATCTGATGTGCGACGTGCTTCCTGATCCTGAAAATCCACAGCAGAAGCGCATGGCGGAAGACACCGAGCCTGTTGCGGAAGCGACCGAAGTACGAAGAGGTATTCCTCTGCCAATGGGCGCCCACGCTTATGGTGACGGAGTCAATTTTACCCTCTTCAGTCGTCATGCCAGCCGCGTTCGCCTGGAGCTGTTCGCGCTTCCCGAAGACGCCGAACCGGCCAGAGCGATCGAACTCGATGCGGTCCGCAACCGCACCGGCGACGTGTGGCATGTCTGGGTGAAAGACATTCGCCCGGGCCAACTCTATGCCTATCGGTTGGATGGCCCGTACCAGCCTTGGGAAGGTCACCGTTTCAACTTCCACAAACTGCTCTTGGACCCCTACGCGCGGGCGATCTCGTCTATTCCCGCCTGGGATTTCGGGCCGGCGTGTGGCTATGGTTCCTCGGGGAAGGATCAGGACCTGTCATACTCTATGCTCGAAAGCGCCAGTGCCATGCCGAAGTGCATTTTCACTCACGATGCTTTCGACTGGCAGGACGAACTGCCGCCCCGCCATCCCTGGTCACAGACTGTCATCTACGAAACTCATGTTCGTGGCTTCACTCGGCATCCGAGCGCTGACGTGGCCCATCCTGGCACCTATCGCGGCTTGATGGAAAAGATTCCCTACCTGAAGGAGTTGGGTGTAACGGCGGTAGAGTTAATGCCGGTACATGAGTTCAATGAGCGCCAGCTGCCGGAGATCGATCCACATACGGGCCAGCCGTTTACTGTCCGCAACTACTGGGGGTATAACTCGGTGGCCTATTTTGCCCCGAAAGCATCATACAGCAGTGCCGGCGACCAACGTCAGCAGACGCTAGAATTCAAGACGCTGGTGCGTGCTCTACATCACGCCGGTATCGAAGTGATTCTGGACGTGGTGTTCAATCACACGGCGGAAGGGAATGAATTCGGTCCTACTCTGAGCTTCCGCGGGATCGACAATGCCATCTATTACATGCTGACGGATGACAAGCGTCACTATAGAAACTATGCGGGGACCGGTAATACCTTCAACGCCAATCATCCAGTGGTTCGCGGCTATATTCTGGACACCTTGCGCTATTGGGTTGTGGAAATGCATGTGGATGGGTTCCGGTTTGACCTGGCATCGATTCTTGGCCGGAACTGTGATGGCAAGCTATTGGCCAATGCGCCACTTCCCGCGCAGATCGCTGAGGATCCGGTGCTGCGGGACGTCAAGCTCATAGCTGAGGCGTGGGATATCGTCGGCGCCTATGAGGTGGGCAGCTTTTCGGGGCGGCGCTGGTCGGAGTGGAACGGCCGCTACAGAGATGATGTCAGGCGCTTCTGGCGCGGCGATAAGGGCATGCTTGGGGTGTTTGCCAGCCGTATATGTGGTAGCGCCGATATCTATATGGAGTCGGGGAAAGGACCTGAGAACAGTATCAATTTCGTTACCTGTCATGATGGCTTCACGCTCAATGACCTGGTGAGTTACGGCCGGAAGCACAATGAAGCCAACGGTGAGAACAACCATGACGGCACCGATGACAATTACAGCGCAAACTACGGTGCGGAAGGCGAAACCACGGATGCCATCATCGAGGCGATGCGGGAGCGTCAGATCAGGAATTTTCTGTTGACCTTGCTAATTTCACGCGGCGTGCCAATGCTGCTTGGCGGCGATGAATTTCGCCGTACGCAGGGCGGTAACAACAACGCATACTGCCAGGATAACGAGACAAGCTGGTATGACTGGCGATGTCTTGAAAAGCACGCGAGTCTCTTCCGTTTCGTGCAGAGAATGATCGCCTTTCGCCATGCCTATCCTGTCCTGAGCAGGGAGCGCTTCTACACCAGTGACGAGCTCCTCTGGTTTGGACCGCAGGGAGGACTGCCAGATTGGTGCGACCCCTACGCCAAGCAATGTGCGTGCCTGATTCGGGAGGGCGCTAAGTATGCATTGTTTCTAATGTTTAACGCCGGGATCGATTCTGTAGATTTTCACTTGCCTGCCATAGTGTCTGGTATGCAGTGGCGTCTCGTCGTGGACACCGCTCGCGAAGCACTACAGAACCTGTCTGCTATGGGAACGGAGCATCTACTGGAAGATGAGGGTGTTTACCAGCTCAGTATGCGATCCAGTGCTATTTTCGTGGCGCGATGAGCGTGTTCAGACGAGTAGCGGGACCAGCGGCAGGGCGAAGGCGTTGGGAGAAGAATCCTCGAAGACGGCGACCTCCCAAGCTGTACCCGGCGGTTGAACGCAGATGTATCGCACCGTCCCTCTCGTCAGTGAACCAAGTGACCCAGCGTGGATCGGCTCTCAATGCACCCGAATCTTCCCGCCACATCCGCAAGGCGCTTGTCCAGCGTCCACAACTGCGTACCGGGCGTGATAAGCGTCGAGGCAAGCTCGCATAAGCTTCACCTCAAGGTAACTAAGTGGCTATTCATAGCGCGAATTAAAAAGATACAAAAGTACTACATGTCCTGCCGCAGGCGTGTCATGGCGCCATACAGGCCGCCGAAATCTCCAAGCTGTGCCAGGTGGATGTCGGGAAGGTCGGGGAAAATGGTGAGTAACTCGCGCAGATGTCTTTTTATCTCATCAAGGCTGACAACAGGCCCCTTCATACCGCATACCATTGAGCCACCCAGTACAATGGCATCAGGTGACCAGTGTACGAGGGTATTGTTAAGCCCGATCGCAAGCCAGGAGGCAATCCGGTGCCACTCTTGTTTGTCTGTTACCTCGTACGGTTTTTTGCCCGTCCGCTTTCCGAGTGCCGTGCCTGATGCAAGGCCTTCCAGGTCGACACATTTGTCAATTTCGGCACTGGGCACAACACAGTCGGGACAAACGCGGCAATGCGGATTGATGATCTGATGGCCGGGCTCGAACCCGAACCGCGCTGTGTCAATCATGCCGCCGACAATCCGCCCGCCACCAATGCCGGTAGAAACCGACAGGTAAACGACGATCTCATAGCCCTGTCCTGCTCCGGCATGCGCCTCACCCAAGCCGGCCATGTCGGTATCGTTTTCAAGGAAAACGGGAGCGCCCAGTCCTTTCTCGAGGTGCTCCGCCAGGGGCTTACCGATCCATTCGGTCTTATTTGGCGAGCGAAGGAGCGTCCGGTGCTTGTGGTCCAGAACACCGGCAACGCCGCCGGCAGCGGCAGTGATACCGTGGCCCCCTACAAGCGTCCTGGCGGCATCGGCGATGCGTTTCGTATCCGCTTCCAGGTTGCTGGTGCTATCGAACACGATGGGGTCGCCCTGTAGCTCATGGCAGTCGTTGCTTGCCGCAACCCGCGTCTTGCTTCCACCAATATCAAAAAGAATATACATGAGGCTTCCCTGAAGTTGCTCGGTTTTATTCAGACATCCGTCGCCTCTGTATCTCCCGCACTATTTGTCCCGCCAGCAGGGGAATGACGCTCATTGCTAGAATTAGAAGCCAGGGCTGCCAGCCCAAGGGCTGGGTTCGGAGCAGATCAGAGAGTACCGGCAGGTATGCCGCGGCC
The DNA here is from genome assembly GCF_003336665.1 of Vreelandella rituensis. Lineage (GTDB taxonomy): Bacteria > Pseudomonadota > Gammaproteobacteria > Pseudomonadales > Halomonadaceae > Vreelandella > Vreelandella rituensis. The sequence continues at coordinate 4,888 of NZ_QPIJ01000066.1, forward strand.
GCCAGTAGCGCGATGCAAAGTGCCAGTGCTCCCCATACCCAGGGATTGCGCGTTATCTCGTTGAGCAGAATGGGCGACTTCGGGCTGCGTAGAACGAAGGTAAACCAGAGCTTACCGAAAGCCAGAGTGAGAAAAGAAACCGTTACCGCTTCCAGCTCGGTCAATCCCAGCCAGTGTTCTCCCAGCAGCAGGGCACTCAGCACACAGACTGCCAGAATGGCAGCAAATCCCGAGATCTCCATCCAGTGGGCTCGAGTCAGCACCGATTCCCGAGGGCTACGGGGCGGCTCTTCCATCTCATTTCCGCTGGCCGGGCCGAGTCCCAGAGCGAGAGCGGGAAAGACATCGGTAAGCACATTGAGATAGAGAATTTGCAGAGGAAGCAGCGGCAGAGGCCACCCCACGCCGATGGCTACTGCCACCGCCAGCACCTCGGCCACATTCGTGGTGAGCATGAACACGACGGACTTGCGGATGTTGCCGAAAATGACTCTTCCCTGCCGCACCGCCGCAACGATAGTTTCAAAGGCATCATCCTTCAGCACCATGTCGGCAACCTGCTTGGCCGCCTCCGTACCCCTTTTGCCCATGGCAATGCCGATGTCCGCCTTTTTCAGAGCGGGGGCGTCGTTGACGCCGTCACCGGTCATGGCCACGATCTCACCCCGATTCTGATAAATGCTCACCAGGTCGAGTTTTTGCTCAGGACTCACCCTGGCAAAGATGTTGGCGTGGTAGATCTTCTCCTGCTGGTCCTCGTCGATATCGTCGGGGGAACCGATATCGCGCCCCAGCATGCTGACTGTTTCCGGGTCATCCTTGCCCCCGACGATCCCCACGGCCCGGGCGATTGCCGTGGCGGTCTCTACCTGATCGCCGGTCACCATCTCCACCCGGATACCCGCCGCCTGGCAGATGTCTATCGCCTCTTTGACGTTTTCTCGGGGTGGATCAAGCAGGCCGGCAAGACCGAGGAAGCACAGTCCTTTGTAGGGATCGGCATCCTCGGTGTCGGTGCGTTTCTCGGCCATTGCCAAAAGGCGTAATCCCTCGCCTGCCAACTGATTGGCTCGTTCGATCCATTGCTGGCGTGTCTCGTCATCTAGCGCTTCGGTGGTGTCCTCGGTGACGATTTCGCTGCAGACCTCCAGTACAGCCTCGGGTGCGCCTTTCACCGCCACGTAAAATTGGCCATCATCCCGGTGAAAGGTGGCCATCTTCTTGAGCCGGGGTTCGAATTGTTCCACCCGAACCTCGGGCCGCTCTTCCAGCAGCGATTCCCGTTCCAGTCCGAGGTCTTTTCCTCCTTTCAGAAGTGCTACTTCAGTGGGATCGCCGCGGGGGTTGTCTTCTCCCTGTTGCTGATCGAGGGATGCGCCATTACAGAGCACCCCCACCTCCAGAGCGCGGCGAATCCCTTCCTTGTCCGCCAGCGCCTCGCCAGTCTCGTTTTCCCCAAGCACAAGCTCGCCGGTGGGGGTGATGATTTTTTGCAGCCGCATCCGGTTTTCAGTCAGGGTGCCGGTCTTGTCCGAAAAGATCACCCGGGTGGCTCCCAGGGTTTCCACCGCGGTGAGCTGGTTTACCAGCGCGTTGCGGGCGGCCATCAGGTACATGCCGCGGGCGAGGGCAATGGTGGCGACGATGGGAAGGCCCTCGGGAATGGCGGCCACACCAAGGGCCAGTGCCGTCTCGATCACCAGCGCGGCTTCTTGCTCCCGCACCAGAAAACCCACCGCGGCAACCACGATGGCAATAAAAATGGTCAATACGGCGAGGCGGCGCCCCAGTTGATCCAGCCGCTGCTGCAAGGGTGTAACGGTTCCTTCGGCCGATTCCGCAAGCGCTGACACCCGGCCCAGTTCCGTCTCCGAACCAGTGGCCGCCGCAGCGCCCACCGCCGTGCCATCGGCGATGCTGGTGCCCTTGTAGAGCATGTTATTGCGGTCGGCGAGGTCGGTATCCACGGCCAGGGCATCGGTTAATTTACTCACCGGAACGGACTCACCGGTAAGGGGCGCTTCGTTGACCCTCAGGTGTTCCGCCTCCAGCAACCGCAAATCGGCGGGGACGAGGTCGCCGGCCTCCAGCAGTACGATATCGCCTGGCACGATTTCCGATGCAGCAATCTCCCGCTCACGGCCTTCCCGCCGGACCCGGGTCATGTGCTCTCCCAACCGGCGCAGGGCGGCCATGGATCGTACTGCCTTCCATTCGCTGAAAAAGCCGATGGCAGTATTGACCAGCAGCACTGCCAGGACCGCGAAGCCCTCCGGCAGGCGGCCGGTGGCAAACGCCAGAACGGCGGCACCACCCAGCAGGTAGATGACGATGCTGTGAAATTGCCCCAGAAGAATTCGCCACCAGGGCCGGCTTTCCGACACTCGCAGCTGGTTCGGTCCGTAGTGCTTCAACCGCGCCTGGGCCTCGTCGTCCGTCAATCCGTTTTCCTTCCGGACGTCCAGTTCCTTCAGGGTGTCCTCAATGTCGGCAGCATGCCAGTTGTGTTTGTCGGGGGCGTTCCTTCTGCTTTCGCTTTTCGAACCCATTGGATCGATCCTTGATCAGTGTTTTTCCGCGGATTTGGCCAGTCGGATAATCCGGAGAAAGTCTTCCGCCTCGAGAGAAGCACCCCCCACCAGGGCTCCGTCAATATCGGTCTGGGCGAAAAAATCCGCGGCGTTGTCCGGCTTCACCGAGCCGCCGTACTGGATCCGGATAGCCGCGGCCGCCTCCTTGCCGTAGGCGAATTCAACGTACCGACGAATGGCGGCATGAGCGGATGCCGCATCTTCCGGCGTGGCGCTCTCGCCGGTTCCGATGGCCCATACCGGTTCATAGGCGATGGTCACCTGGCGTAGCTGATGGGAATTGACACCGGCCAGGCCATAGCACAGCTGAGCTGTGTTGACAGCATTGGTCTGATCCGCTTCCCGTTGCTCCAGCGTTTCACCGATGCAGAGAGTGGCATCGAAGCCGGCATCCAGGGCTGCCCGGAGCTTTTGGTTGACCAGAACATCCGACTCTCCCAGCTTGTGCCGTCGCTCCGAGTGGCCCACCAGCACCGTCTTGCAGTCGATATCCCTGAGCATCGCCAGTGATATCTCTCCGGTAAACGATCCATTCGATTTTGCATAGAAGTTCTGGGCGCCGAGCTTGATAGAACTTCCGGCTTCGGCAAGCACACCGCCAACCCTGTCCAAATAGAGCAGCGCGGGGTAAATGCACAGATCCAGGGACTGGGTGTCCGTCTCGTCTGCAAGCTTTTCGGCCAGTGCGATGGAATCCTTGCGGTTAAGGTTCATCTTCCAGTTTCCGCCGATAATTTTTCTGCGCTCTGTCATGGGGTTAATCTCAACTTTTCGTCAACTATGTCATTCGGCAGCGTCCACCAACGTGACCGGCTGGCGTTCGCAGGTAACGTCCGTTGCAAGCTCATCGCTCAGGCCCCGAATTTTCGCAGATGGCCGGCGTGGGCCAGTGCCAGGGTCATAAGATGTTTTGCCGGCAGGTGGCCCAGTCCGCCCCCGGCACAGGCGGTTTCACCAAAGCCCACGACGCCGTCCACTCGGCAGGTGTTCGCGTTGAGCAGAACCGGCACCGGATGCCAGCTATGGCTGGCCAGTGCACTGGGAGTGCTGTGATCTCCCGTCACCACGATGACATCCGGTTGCAGTTCGATCATTCGGGGGATTGCCCGGTCAAGCTTCTCAATGGCGGCCACCTTGCCGTCGAAGTCGCCGTCCTCGCCGCGGCTGTCCGTCTCCTTGAAGTGCAAAAACAGAAAGTCGTGGTGCGGCCAGGCAGTCTTCAGCGCATTGATTTCGCTGTCCAGATCGGGACCGCAATCCACGACCTTCATGCCCAGCAGCCGGGCGATGCCCCGGTACATGGGATACCCCGCCAGGGCGCAGCCATCCAGCCCATAGCTTTCCCTCAACGACGCTAGCTGGGGCAGCTGTGCGAAACCCCGCAATAGCACCATGTTGGCCGGCTCTTCCTGGGCGAGAATTTCTCGGGCCTGCGCCACGAACTCGCTCACTGCTCGGGCCGTTTGTTGTGACTTTTCTTCTTGGGCACGGGGTTCCCGGGGTGGGGTCCCGATTCGGTGGGGATCCGTGTCGTCTACTCGTGCGCCTAATGCCTGCGTTTTAGGCCGCAAAACCAGCAGAAAACGGTGCTCTTTAACCGGTTCGACGTAAACTTCCACGTCGTCGAGACGAATCTCCTTGAGCATCCTCACCAACCGGGCACCTTCCCGGGAATCGATGCGGCCGGCCCGTCGATCGGTCACTACGCCGTCACTGTCTAGGGTGCAGAAATTACCACGAGCCGCAACGTCACCAGGCTCCAGATCGAAGTCGATGCCGAGCGCGGTGAGGACACCCCGTCCGATGTTGTGCTCCACCGGATCGTAACCAAAAAGAGCCATATGGCCGGGTCCGCTGCCCGGCGTGATGCCAGGTGCCACAGGGTAGGTCAAACCGGTGGCGCCCTGACTCGCCAACCGGTCCAGATTGGGTGTCCTGGCTGCTTCCAGTTCCGTACCCCGGCCGCCGCTATCAATCCCTCCGAGGCCGTCTGCCACTATAAATAGAATTTTTGCCTCGCTTTCGGTGAGGAGGGGTCTGAGATCCATTGCTTAATCCTCCTTCAGGACATTCAGCGCTGGCAGTGAGCCATGGGCGAGATAGTCAAGAAAGGCGCCGCCACCGGTGGAAAGGTGTGTCAGTTGATTCTCTATCCCGATTCTGTGAACCGCCTGTCCGGTTTCTCCACCGCCGACAACGGTCACCCCGCGGGACGCGGCCATGGCTTCCGCTATCCGCCGTGTACCGCTGAAATAGCGGTCCTCCTCGATCTTGCCCATGGGCCCGTTCCATACCACTGTAGCGGCGTTCCCGATGGCTTTTGCATACCGGGAAGCGGTATGTGGCCCGATGTCCATCCCCATCCAGTCGCCGGTAATTTCTCTGCCAGTACGGGTCTCTTCCTCGATGGCCATGACATGGTCTGTGGGCAGGAGGAGTTTGTCACCAGCCTTGTCCAGGATCTCACGGGCGTTGTCCAGACGATCTTCTTCCACTTTGGAGGATCCTGTGGAAACACCCCGGGCCCGCAGCAACGTATAGGCCATGGCGCCGCCAATCAAAATCTGCTCGGCGCGGTCGATGAAAGCACTGATGACGTCGAGCTTGTCCGCTACTTTGGCACCGCCGAAAACTGCCACCAGTGGCGGCTTCGGGTTATTGACAACCTTGTCCAGGGCTTCGATTTCCCGCCCCACCAGGCGACCTGCCGCGCGCTTGTCCACCGGGAAGTGCGTTGCTACGCCGTATACCGAAGCGTGCTTCCGATGACAGGCAGCGAAGGCGTCGTTAATGTAAATATCGCCGAACTCCGCCAGAGCCCTTGCAAAATGGTCGTCGTTATCCTTTTCGCCGGGATGGAATCGTAAATTTTCCAGCAAAAGGATTTCGCCACCGGCCAGAGATCGAACCATCTCCTCGGCCTGCGCCCCCACGACCTCCTCACAGTGTCGTATCCGGTTGTCGGGCAACAGTTCAGAGAGCTTTTCCGCAATCGGAGCCAGGCTCAGGTGTGCCACCGGCTTACCGCCGGGACGACCGAGGTGGCTCATCAATACACAGGCGACGTTTTTCTCCAGGAGGTGATGTAGCGTCGGCAGGGCGGCACGTATACGACTGTCGTCCAGAACCGTGCCTTCGTCATCCCGGGGGACGTTAAAGTCCACGCGAACGAGGGCGCGCGAATTGGTTAAATTCAGGTCGCTCAATGTCTTCATGTTTTCCGGCCTCCTGCCTTCTGATAAATGAATCCGAGGGCCGCAGAAGTGCTCCGTGAATTCACTTGCTCAATCCATGCTTATTTAAAACTAGTCAATCTTTAGCCGAGCACAACCGGGTTTACCGTAGAGAAGATGACAATCTGTATGGATAGGTCTGCAAAAAACCTGAAAAGGCTCCTTCTGGAAGGGACCCCTATCAGGGTCTATTATTTCCTAGATTTCCGATAGTTCCTGAAAGCAGCGAACACGAGCCCTAATCGAGGTGAATTGAATGGATGAAATCGAACGTATTCTTGGTGGTGAAGCCGAATCACTGCTTGGTTATGAGTGCCACGGTATCAATCACAAGCATCTGCATTTGCCAGGATCTGATTACGTGTCTCGGGTGCTGGCCGACAGTGATCGTTCCAATGTCGTGCTGCGCAATCTGCAAACGATCCTGGGGCATGGCCGGCTTGGGGGGTCGGGCTATGTGTCGATTCTCCCGGTCGATCAGGGCGTGGAACATTCTGCCGGCGCATCGTTTGCACCAAACCCGCTGTATTTTGATCCCGCGAATCTCGTGGAATTGGCGATTGAGGGTGGCTGTAACGCCATTGCGTCGACGTACGGTGTGCTGGCATCGGTCAGTCGCCGCTATGCCCACAAGATTCCATTCCTGGTAAAACTCAATCACAACGAACTCCTGACCTATCCGAATGAGTACGATCAAACCCTGTTCGCCAATGTCGATCAGGCATTCGAGCTCGGCGCCGTTGCCGTTGGCGCAACGATCTACTTCGGTTCGCCTGAGTCTCGTCGGCAGATCGAAGAAGTGTCGCAAGCGTTTGAGCGCGCCCACGAGCTTGGCATGGTCACCGTGCTATGGGCGTATCTTCGCAACCCGGCATTCAAACAAGATGATGCCGATTACCACACGGCAGCCGATCTGACCGGGCAGGCCAATCATCTGGCCGTGACCATTGGCGCCGATATCGTCAAGCAAAAGCAGGCGACGGTGAACGGAGGCTTTAAAGCGCTCGATTTCGGAAAGACCCACGAGCGTGTGTACTCGGAGCTGGCTACCGATCATCCAATTGAACTTGCCCGCTATCAGGTTGCAAACTGCTACATGGGCCGCATCGGGCTGATCAATTCGGGCGGCGCATCCGGCGGTGACGACCTGCATCAGGCCATTCGAACGGCCGTGATCAACAAGCGTGCCGGCGGCATGGGACTGATCTCCGGGCGCAAGGCCTTCCAGAAGCCCATGGCCGAGGGTGTGCAGCTACTGCAGGCGATTCAGGACGTCTATCTCTCCGAGGCGGTAACGGTGGCCTGACCGGATCTCACCCAGCGATGGGAAATCTCTCTGAACCCTCTCTGCACCAGGGGGATTTCCCTCATTGGCCGACCATGCCCTTTTCTGCCATGAACTTCCCTGCCATGAACTTCTCTGATGCTGTCCTTCTGCAAGCCTCCCGAATCCTGCCCACTGTTCGGCAATCAGCTCCTCTCCAATGCCAGTATTCAGATAGCATCTTTTCGAGCCCGCCTTGAATCATTAAGTCATTAATATATTGATTTTTATGTGCTTTATAAAAATTGACGAATGGTGTTCAAGTCCGTGATTTCTTGACTAGGCTTAAATGCAAGTCAAAAAACTTCACTTGGAAAGCAACGGAGACTGCGACCATGAAGATTGGTATAAATGGATTTGGCCGCATAGGCCGGCAAGTATTCCGCATCGCTTATGAGCAAGAAGGTCTGGAAGTGGTTCATATCAATGATATGGCCGACGCAAAAACCTTGGCCTACCTCCTGCAGTGCGACACCACCTACGGCCGCTGGGCTCACCGGGTACGGGCCGAAGGGGACGCGCTGGTTATCGATGACGACATGAGCGTTTCGGTAAGCACGGAGAAAGACCCTGCTCAACTGCCCTGGCGGGAAAAGGGCGCGGAAGTGGTTCTCGAAGCCACCGGGCTTTTTCGTAAAAAGGAAGATGCGCACAAACATATCGAAGCGGGCGCCCGGAAGGTGCTCATTTCGGCGCCCGGCAAAAGCGAGCTCGACGGTGACTTCATCCTGGGGGTCAATGGGGATCAGTTCGATCCGGACCAACATCATGTTATCTCCATCGGCAGCTGCACTACCAACTGCCTGGCGCCGGTGGTGAAGGTGCTGCACGACGCGTTCGGAATCGAGCAAGGGTTCATCAATACGGTGCATGCCTATACCTCGTCACAGAATCTGTTGGACGGACCGCACAAGAAGCCCCGGCGGGGTCGGGCCGCAGCGGAAAATCTCGTACCGACTTCCACAGGCGCGGCGGCGATGATCGGCCAGATCATTCCGGCGCTGGAGGGAAAGCTCAATGGCATCGCGGTGCGAACACCGGTCAAATGCGGCTCGCTGCTCGATCTGACCTGCACATTGGCCGCAGATGCCAGTGACGAGCGGGTCAACGATGCATTTCGCGAACGGGCGAATGGTGCCATGAACGGTATTCTCGCCGTCGACGATTCGCCCCTTGTTTCCAGTGACATCATCGGCAGGGAAGAGAGCGCCATCGTAACCAGCCAGGACACCCAGTTAATCGGCGACCGCTTCGTCAAGGTGCTGGCCTGGTACGACAACGAGTGGGCGTTTTCTCGGCGCTGCGTGGATATGATGCAACGGATGGGCTGACTATGACGGAACAAATCTACGTTCGCTGGTTCGAGGACCTGAGCAACGACGATGTCTCAAGCGTCGGAGGGAAAAACGCCTCTCTGGGGGAGATGATCGGTAATTTGCGAGAAGGGGGAGTGCGGGTGCCGGGAGGATTCGCCACAACGGCGGATGCCTACCGTGCCTATGTCGAGCACAATCAGCTGGGAGACACGATCCGTGAACTGACCGAAGCGCTTGCCCGGGAGGAGAAATCCCTCAAGCAGGTGGGTAAGGAGATCCGAGAGGCATTCCGCAAGGGCGAGTTTCCGGACGACATTGAAGAGGCCATCCGGGATGCCTATGAGGAGCTTGCCGCCCGCAATGAGAAGAAGGATCTCCCCGTGGCCGTGCGCAGCAGTGCCACGGCGGAGGATCTGCCCGAGGCGAGCTTCGCCGGGCAACAGGAAACCTTTCTCAATATCCGCGGCGGCGACGATCTCATCGACGCATGCCGCAAGTGCTATGCCTCATTATTCACTGATCGCGCGCTCAACTACCGGGAGCATCGTGGTTTCGAGCACCTGAAGCTTGCGCTCTCCGTGGGCGTACAGAAGATGGTGGGCTCGGACAAGGCCTGTGCCGGCGTGATGTTTTCTCTCGACACGGATACTGGGTTCCCCGATGTCGTGGTCATCAACGCCACTTGGGGGCTCGGCGAAACTGTGGTGCAGGGCACGGTGGACCCTGATGAGTACCGGGTCTTCAAACCAGGGCTTGCGAACAAAAACCTGGTGCCAATCCTGGCCAAGAAATGCGGCAGCAAGAAGGAAAAAATGATCTACGCGTCTCGGGGAGCGGCGCCCACTAGAACGGTGAACACCAAAAAGGCGGAGAGGGAAATCCTGGTGCTCGGTGACGATGATATCCTCACCCTGGCCCGCTGGGCCGTGACCATCGAAAAGCATTACGGCAAACCCATGGACATGGAGTGGGCCAAGGACAGTGAATCCGGCGAGCTCTATTGCGTCCAGGCTCGCCCCGAAACTGTTCACTCGCAGAAGCAATCCGGCGCGTTCAAAAGCTATCGGCTGGAGGAAACCGGCGAGGTACTGGCTAGGGGCGTGGCCATTGGCGAATCCATAGCGACCGGTCGGGTGAGGGTTCTCGATAGTCCCAAAGAGATGGACCGCTTCGAGGATGGCGACGTGCTGGTCACCGAGCGGACAGACCCGGACTGGGGTCCCGTCATGAAACGGGCCGCGGCCATCGTCACCGATCATGGCGGCAGGACCAGCCATGCCGCGATTGTCAGCCGGGAGTTGGGTGTTCCCGCGATCGTGGGCACAGGCGCCGGGACCAAGAACCTGAAGGACGGCCAGGAAGTGACGGTGTCGTGCGCGGAAGGCAGCGAAGGGCGGATTTACCAGGGAATTCTGGCGTACGAGGAGCGGGATATCGATATCGAGGATCTGCCTGAGGCGCCCGTGGAGTTGATGATCAATCTGGCATCGCCGGAAGCTGCTTTTCGCTGGTGGCGACTGCCGGTTCACGGCGTCGGTCTGGCCCGCATGGAGTTCATTATCAATAACGCGATCAAGATTCACCCCCTGGCCTTGGCCCGATTCGATCAGGTGGAAGACAAGAAGGCGCGAAAGCGTATCGATGAACTCACTGCCGGTTACCAGGATAAAACCGAGTACTTTATCGAGCACCTCAGCCGGGGGATCGCTATGATCGCCGCCTCCCAGTATCCGGATCCGGTGATTGTCCGCATGAGCGACTTCAAGACCAATGAGTATGCCAAGCTCATCGGTGGCGAGCAGTTCGAGCCGCGGGAGGAGAACCCCATGCTGGGATTCCGCGGCGCTTCCAGGTATTACAGCGATCGCTACAAGGACGGTTTCGCTCTGGAATGCCGAGCGGTAAAGAAGGCCCGGGAGGAGATCGGCCTGGACAATATCGTGGTAATGCTTCCCTTCGTTCGCAACCCCCGGGAGGCCGACCGGGTCATCGAGGCGATGGCCGAACACGGGCTGCGGCGCGGCGAGGACGGCTTGCAGTTGTATATGATGTGCGAGGTACCCTCCAATGTGTTTCTCGCCGAGCAGTTTGCCGAGCGGTTTGACGGTTTTTCCATCGGTAGTAATGATCTGACCCAGTTGGTGCTGGGGGTGGACCGGGATTCCGAGGAACTCAGCGAACTGTTCGATGAAAGGGACGAGGCGGTCAAGATCGCAATCGTGCAAGTGATCGAAAAGGCTCACCAGAGCGGCTGCAAGGTGGGTATCTGCGGCCAGGCGCCCAGCGATTACCCGGATTTCGCCCAGTTCCTGGTGGATAGCGGTATCGATTCCATCTCGCTCAACCCGGACAGTGTGCTCGACATACTGGAAATCTGGCGAGAGGACTAGCCTAGCGGTGGCTGAACCCGAAACGCATAAACGGGCCTTTGATCAGTGCGAAGCCGGGGGTTGGCATGGGCTCGCCAATCTGGATGCATTGCCTTGTCAACTACCTCGCCCTGAAGGGACGAGGCTTGTGACAACAAGCCCGGTTGACCAGGGAAAGCGGTAACCAACCCGCTACGTTTGCAACAGGTCGTTAAGACCCACCGCCGAATGCTTCACTCAGTCCGGCGCTCTGGAAGATCAGGGTCATGCTGGTGAAAGGTAAAGCGCCGAAGGTTCTGATCGCTGTCGATGGCACCACGGTCGGCAGGAGCCGGTTGCAGACATTCCCGAGGGGAGACAGGTTGGAAGACCTGCGTCACCAGGCCCGTAAGGGCAATGTTTAGGAGGAGATCGCATGGCGGTGTTCGTATTGGGAAAGAACAAGCAGCCGTTGATGCCGTGTAGCGAAAAACGCGCACGGCTATTGCTGGAGCGTGGTCGGGCGGTGGTGGTGAACCTGACCCCTTTTGTGATCCGGTTGCAGGATCGCTGCCTGAGTGACTGCGCCTTGCAGCCAACCCTGCTGGCTGCCGATCCGGGCAGCAAGGAAACCGGGCTGGCGCTGATGCGGCTGGAAAACAACGCAACGGAAGAAAAGGCACCGGCAACCCGCCATGTGCTTTGCCTGTTTCAGTTGGTGCATCGGGGCTTCCAGATTCGCCAAGCCTTGGAGCAACGTGCCGGTTTTCGGCGTCGGCGTCGCAGCAAGAACCTGCGCCATCGCAAGCCACGTTTCGACAACCGGACCAAGCCCAAGGGCTGGCTGGCCCCCAGCTTGCAGCATCGTGTCGATACAACCATGGCTTGGGTGGACAAGCTGTGCCGTTGGGCACCCGTGACTCACCTGAGCATGGAGCTGGTGCGCTTCGATCTGCAGAAGATGGAAAACCCGGAGATTTCCGGCATTGAGTATCAACAAGGCACGCTTCTGGGCTATGAGGTGCGTGAATACCTGCTCGAAAAATGGGGGCGTGAGTGTGCCTATTGCGGCACCGGTGATACACCCCTGGAGATCGAGCATGTGGTAGCGAAATCTCGGAACGGCTCTAGCCGGGTGAGCAACCTGACCGTCGCCTGTCACGACTGCAACCAGGCCAAGGACAGCCAGTGGCTTGCTGATTTCTTTGCCACCAACAAGGGACTCAAGAAACGCCTCAAAGCCAATGGCTTGTCGGCAGACGTCCGCCTTGAGCGCGTCCAGCGCCAGCTCAAATTACCGCTGCGGGATGCCACCGCTGTCAATGCCACCCGCTGGGCGTTGTATGGTTCCCTGAAAACCACCGGCCTGCCGGTCGCCGTGGGCAGCGGCGGTCGCACCAAGTACAACCATCAGCGCCTGGGTATTCCCAAAACCCATGCGCTGGATGCGGCCTGTGTCGGCAAGTTCGATACCCTGAAAGGCTGGCGGGTAC
>NZ_QPIJ01000067.1 GCF_003336665.1 Vreelandella rituensis
ACCCGAAACTGGGAGGTAACCGGTCCGGTGTCGCTCAACCCCGGGAAAGTGCAAGAAATCGAGCGTAATAAACAGGCTGCTTAAGCGCAGCTATTTGGACAACTGGGTTGAAAATCACCGCTAGCCTTATCTAAAGGACACCTTGATTGACTCGCTAAAACAAAAGCCTGTTTTGTTCTATCCGCTAGCTAGTATTAGAACCAGCCCTATAAGCCGGGCTCACTTGGATTATATCGAGTTGAACCAGGCTCGCTCGGAGCGTACCCACTTGAGCTTTGCGAACCATATCCACTATGCGAAGAATGCTGGCTGGAACTCCTCAAAAAGCGGGAAACGAGGAATCCTGCTGCAATTACCCCACCCACAAACAGGGCCGGCTCGCGGCGGCTATAACTCTGAGCTTCCTCCCATATACTTTTCGCATCCTTCTGACGAAGCCTCTCTGAGAGGCTGTCCACATTGTTAGCCAGGTTTCTGGCCTGACGCGAGAAATAGGGCTGCTGTTGATTGTCGAACTCATCCGCCATCTTCTGGAAAGCGCTTGAGAGCTTATGCGTCTCTTCGGCGGCGATCTCTTTTTGGCTGTTAAAAAAACTTCTGGCTTGCTGCTGAGCCGCCTCGCCGACTTCCTCCGCCGTCTCCCGGGTACGCTGCTTCAGGTCTTCCGGATTCATTTGGCTATCATCACTGGCGCTACTTGAGGACGAACCACCAGTCCCCTGAGAGCCACTATCTCCCTGAGATACGGATGGTGCATTTGGATCACTATGTTTTCCTTGCTCAATCATTTTCATTCCTCCTTGCACATATCTCATACAAAATAGTTAGCCAAAAAAGCTCTGTAACTAGCTATCCAACCCCATTACCAAGCAAAATCCACCACTAGAACAAGCCACCACCAGAACAAAACACTTCTGCTTTTTTCTTTTTTTTTCTTTAAAAACATGGTATCTGAAGTCCATGACTGCTTGAAATATAGCGGCCTTCAACTTGATGTCAACACACCTAAAAAATCCATTTTTATTAAAATTTGTTAAAAACATAATGCAACTTGTTTTATTTATTGATCAATTTCGAAAAAAACCACCACCACCTTAAAAGCATCCAGACTTAGCGTCCGAGATTCTGGGACTCACTCTTAAGGGTAAAATTTTTATAAACGCTATCCTTATCAAAGCCTGTCTCATGAGCCATAACATCGGCCTTCAATATCATGACACCATTACGTTTTTTCCTTATAAGCTTCCTGTTCTCCAGAGAGGCCATGCAGCGGCTGACATGAACACTGGTAATGCCTAGTAAGTTGCCGATGACGGTCTGAGTAATCGGCATATTAAAAAAACTTTCCGAGAGGTTGACTGAAAAAGACAATCGGGTGTGTATTTCGAGCAAAAAATGCGCCACTCGTTTTTCTGCCTGGTTTTGGGTGCAACTCCTTAAGCGTTCTATCAGAATATTGTCATGTACAATGATAAAGCGTAACACGGCATTACTTACATCATCATTCTCTTGAGCCAAGGCATGTAACGCGCAATACTTCATACTGACCAGCCTGCCATTCGTGAGCATCACTACTTTAGCATTTTCACCCGTCAGGAAACTCTCCCGTAAACCAATGATGTCGCCAGGTAAAAATATATCGACCATTTCACGACTGTCATTTTCCGTAGTAGTAAATAAGCATGCCCAGCCGCTTTCCAGAACATAAATATCCGAGTAAAAGTTTCCTCCAGCTTTCACCACCTGATGTTTTTTAACTTGGAGTCGCCCCCCCCTCTTCTTTTAAAAAAAAGTCTTTATATTCACTTGGAAAATCAGAATATCTTGCCAAACAATTGTAAAAAGCATCAATCTCGGAAAGTTTACCACCCGCCCCATTAGTCACACCCGGCACCCCACCATTAGTTTCACTTGACTTACTCATTCCTTGAGACCTCATAGCTAAACTAGCTTTAAACAAATAACTTTCTATCTTGAAAAGATTCATATTATAAATATTAAGGCACACAGCATTAGTTCCAAAAAATTATAAACCCCAAACCTGAATATTCAATATGGCCAAACCTCATCAAATTTAAGAAAAACTAGACAATGAACTTTATTTGACCGGACACAACTACAAAGTAGAGGAGAGATAGATATCTCTCCACACTACGGCTGTAAAATTTTAAGAAATCTGAAAAATGCTGGCTCAGCGTGCACATACACGACAATTTAGCGGCGTTTTATCATCACGACGCTTTTCCTTACCCCAGCTCCTTGAGCAATACCTTGGATTTTCGCGCCTGGTTATAAGTGTCGCGTTTGAGTGGTGGGAGCTCTTCCAGAGTCGCCGGGCGAAAGCCGTGCTCGACGAACCAGTGAGCCGTGTGGGTGGTCAGCACAAACAAACTGCTTATGCTGTGTTTACAGGCGCGGCGTTCCAAGGCTTCCACCAGCCTTTCACCACGCTCGCCACCCCGATAACTGCTGTGAACCGCCACGCAAGCAAGCTCGGCAATATCACTCTGCGGAAACTCGTGGAGTGCCGCACAGCCGATCACCATGCCGTCACGCTCGATCACCACATAATCGTCGATTTCATGCTCCAGGCGCTCGCGGGAACGTGCTACCAGCATGCCCCGGCGTTCGAGCGGTTCAAGCAGTTCCAGCAGTCCCGCTACATCGCTGAGTTCCGCCGGGCGCAACTGCTCATAGCGATGCTGGGTGATCATGGTGCCCACGCCGTCGCGGGTGAACAGTTCTCCCAGCAAGGCGTCGTGGTTATGCCAGGAAAGCAGATGCGTGCGGACCACGCCTTGGCGTGACGCATTACAGGCAGCCTGCAAGTGACGTCTCAATTCACTGTCGGCTTCAGCATACTCAAGGCGGGGTTCGGCCTCCGCCGGGGTCAGCTGGCGTAACAAGGCCCCCGTTTCATCGCGCAGACCTTCGGATTCCCCCAGCAAAATCAATTTATCGGCATTCAGTGCCACCGCTGTCTGCTGGGCGACCTCCGAGGCATCCAGATCGAACACTTCGCCGGTGCTGGAAAATCCCAGCGGCGAGAGCAACACCAACGAGCCTTTGTCCAGCAGCCCCTGAATGGCGCCACCCCGCACCCGGCGCACTTCACCGCTGTGGTCGAAATCCACGCCATCCCGAACCCCCAGCGGCTTGGCCATGACCAGATTGCCCGAGACCACGGTCAACTCCACGCCATGCAGGGGTGTACTCGGCAAACCCAGCGAGAGCCGCGCTTCCAACCACAGGCGTTGATGCGCCGCGACTTGCTCGACCTGGGCCATGACCGTGGAATCGGCTACCCAGCGGCCGTCATGACGTGTCGGAACGATGCCCGCTGTCATTAGCGCCTGCTGAACCTGGGGGCGAATACCGAACACCACCACCAGGCGTACGCCCAGGGTATGCAACAGGGCGAGGTCCTGAATCAGTTGTTCGCCGCGACCGGATGCCATGGCTTCACCTTCGACAAGGATCACAAAGGTTCGTCCACGGTGCGCATTGATATAGGGCGATGCGTTACGGAACCAGTCAACGAAAGGGAAACGCGTATCCAAGGGCCGCTCTCCGGCAGCAGGTGAAAGAAACTATCCGCCCCTACTTTACCAGACCCACAAAAACGGCGGCACCACTGTCGTGATGCCGCCGTTTTTTTCGTTACGCTTTTCTAGCCGTGGTGAGTCGACTTCAGCCGAAAATGGCCTTGAAAATGAAGAAGAAGACAATCGCCAAACCGGCACCGGCCGGCAAGGTAATCAACCATGACATGACGATGGTACCGATCACCCGCAAGTTAAGCGCTGCCATGCCCCGTGCCAAACCGACCCCTAGAATTGCGCCGACCAGCGTATGCGTGGTGGAAATCGGCAGACCGGTACCCGATGCCAATACCACGGTAGTCGCGGCGGCAAGCGTTGCGGCGAAACCCCGGCTGGGGGTCAGCTCGGTAATCCCGGTGCCCACGGTAGCAATGACCTTGTGCCCGTACGTGACCAGCCCGACCACGATACCGCCACCGCCCAATACCAGCACCCACCAAGGCACCAGGGCGGCACTCTCGATGACACCGTTACTCTGCACCACACTGATCACCGCTGCCAGCGGGCCCACGGCATTGGCCACGTCGTTGGAACCATGCGCAAACGCCATGGCGCAGGCGGTGAAGATCATCAGAACACCGAACACACGCTCGACATTGGCATAGCCGAAGTGGTCTTCGCTGTCTTTCACGTACGTGACCCGACGCTCCATGAGAATGCCCAGGCCCATGATCAACAGCCCCACCACAATGGAGTACAAGAAACTCTGGCCGAAACTTAATTCGAGCCCCACATGCTTGAGCCCCTTGGTCATGGTCACCATGGAAACGATGAAACCAACCAGGAACACATAGCCAGGCACGTAGCGCTTGGCGGCCGCGAAGGGATCATGGTTTTCAAAGATCAAATGATGCACGGACTTGAACAAGATAAAGCCCAGGGAGCCGGCCAATAGCGGTGACACCACCCAGCTGGCGGCAATCATGCTGACTCCGCCCCAGTCGATGGTGTGGGCTCCCAGGCCCACCAGCGCAAAGCCTACGATGGCCCCCACGATCGAATGCGTGGTGGAAACCGGCCAGCCTTTCATGGAAGCGATCAGCAGCCAGGTGGCCGCCGCCAAGAGTGCTGCCAGCATGCCGTAGACCAGTAACTGGGGGTCGTCCTTGAGCAAGGCAGGATCAACGATACCCTTGCGCACGGTATCGGTAACTGCCCCCCCAGCCAACCAGGCCCCTAGAAACTCGAACACCACTGCAATGATGATCGCCTGCTTGATGGTGATCGCTTTTGACCCTACCGAGGTTCCCATGGCATTGGCTACGTCATTCGCACCGACGCCCCACGCCATGAAGAAGCCGAATAGACAGGCCAGAATGATGAATACTTCACTGTACTGGGTAATGATCAGCATAAGGACCCCTTAGCGCGCTGTCAGAATCTGTAACCGACTACCTACGCGCTCGGCGCGGTCGGATAGCTCACCTACCCAATCGATGATCTTGTACAGAAAAACCACATCCACTGGAGGCAACTCGCTTTCCAATTCGAACAGCAAACGGCGAATCGCTACTTGTTGGCCATCCGCTTGATGTTCCAGGGTATGCAGCTCACGAATCATGTTCTGCATGACATCCGAGACATTGCGGCCGAAGCCGGATTCAAGCAGGTCCTTGAGTTCTTCCAGCGCTTGACGCGCCTGGGCCACGCAAGCCACCGAGGTACGTATGTAATCGCGCATCGGGTCGGCTAATGCATCCGGCACCCGCATCTTGCGTCCCAGCATGATGCCGGTAATGTCGCGTACCTTGTTGGCTATCTTGTCCTGTACGCTGATCAGGTCGAGCAGATCCGAGCGCGACACCGGCAAGAACATGGTACTGGGCAGATTCAAGCGCAGGTCGGTCTTGAGCTCATCGGCCTCGTGTTCGAGGCGCGTGACGTTCTCACGCAGTTCAGTGGCGGTGTTCCAATCCTCCTGCAAGGATGCTTCAAAAAACGGCAGAAGTTGATCGGCACATTCATTGGCCTTGACGATGTGGGCCAGCAGCGGCTGAAATGGCGAGCGGCCGAACATCGCGGAAAAAGGGTTGGTGGTTACCATAATGCCTTTAAGCCTATTTTCGGGGGAGCCTGGAAATGGCGGCGCCAGTATAAAGACTGCATACGGTGCCGTCATGAAAAGTTCATAATGTCATCAAAAATTCATCAAAATATCATGCAAACGAGGTGGCAATGTGGCAACAAATAGTAAGAACACTCGGGAAGTCGAACTGAAACTGGCACTGGCCGAAGACGGCTCCGAGGCACTCGCCACGCATGCCTTGCTGGACTCTCTGCCTTGCCGCCGGCAGCAGCTGACCAATACCTATTTCGACACCCCGGAAGGCATACTGGAAAATGCCCGCATGGCATTGCGCCTGCGTCAGGTAGATGGCCGCACCCTACAAACATTGAAAACCTCAGGCAAGGGTGGTGGCGGCATGTCCGAACGCGGCGAATGGGAATGGGAAGTCCCCGCCGGTCAGCTTGACCTTGACGGCCTGAGCGCGCTTCCCGTGATGCAAGGCTGGAAAAGCTCAGCACTTGAACGGCTTGCCCCCCGCCTACAGACGAATTTCACCCGTACCACCTGGCAACTCGATGCGTCGGGAAGCTCTATGGAAGTGGCACTCGATCAAGGGGAAATTCGTGCCGGCTCGCATCGTGCAAACATCCACGAAGCTGAACTCGAACTTGTCAAAGGCGACCCCCAGGCACTTTGGACAGTCGCGCTTTCCCTGGCTGAAGCTATCAGGTTACGTCCCGCCGACATGAGCAAGGCAGCGCGGGGCAACGCCCTCTTGCAGCAGCATTGGGCATTGCCGGAGGCAGAAACTCCCGCTCAATGGTTGCATCGTGCCACTGTGGCACTGGATGCTTACCACGACAGCACGGATGGCTATTTTCTCCGGGCATCCCATGAGGCCTTGCGGGAATTGGCACACCATCAGGCGCTAGACCGCAAAGAACGGCAATTGGCCGAACGCTTAATCTCGCAACTAGGCGATAATGGCGAGTTTTCTGCGGCATTCGGCCAGGCGGCACTGAAGCTCTCGCGTCACATGGCGTGCAAAACCATGCTTAGCTGAAAAAATTCAGCAAAAGCCTCATTTCGGCCAACGGCCTTTACCGCTTCTTTGCAGGACCAAACAACTAGGGATACAGCATGGAGTCTGGATTAAAACCGGCTAGCGTAGGGCTTCGCACGCGTCTGTTTCAGATCATTTTCGAGTCCGATACACCCCTTGCCAAGGGTTTCGATATCGCCCTGATCACGGCTATCTTGATAAGCGTCATGGTGGTGATCCTCGATAGCGTCACTGACCTTCATTTACGTTTCGGTAGTTTTTTTTACTATCTCGACTGGGCGCTGACGCTGCTGTTCACCGTGGAAATTGCCCTGCGGATTTACTGTCTGGAGCGGCCCTGGCTATACCTTAAAAGCTTTTACGGCATCGTGGATATCATCGCGGTACTTCCCACCTGGCTGGCGCTACTGTTCCCCGGGATTCAGATTCTCGTGCTGGTTCGCATGCTGCGAATACTGCGGATATTTCGCGTACTCGGTTTGTTTACCTTTGTCGGCGAAGCCCAGTTGTTGCTGGATGCACTGAAGCGCAGCCTACGCCAGATGTTGCTGTTCTTCTGCAGCATTTTCATGCTGGTGACATTGTTCGCCTCGCTGATGTTCTTGATCGAGTCTCCCGCGTCAGGCTTCACCAGCATTCCAATATCCATTTACTGGGCAATCGTCAGTCTGACCACGGTAGGCTACGGCGATATCGTTCCAGCAACCCCGCTAGGCCAAGCGATCACGGTGGTGCTGATGCTCATCGGCTACTCGATCATCGCCGTACCCACCGGGGTGTTTTCCGCGCAAGTCATTCGCTCGATCCGCGAGGAACGCTATTCCGATGAAGCCTGTCCCGGCTGCGGCCATGACCGCCATGAAAAGAAAGCACGTTATTGCATGCAATGCGGCACTTGGTTGGATGAAACCACCGAAGACCCTCACGAGCCGCAATAAAGAGCAGGTGAAGCATCGATTATTACGTTTGCTTAAGCTTTAAATGGCTCAACATTACCCCGGCCTTCACGCAGTATCTTGGGCGGCAGTTCGCGTAGATCGATCACGCTGGTGGGTTCAAGGTGGCAAGCACCGCCGTCGATGATCGCATCCAGATGGGCGGCGAAACGCTCACGGATCTCTTCCGGATCGGTCATGGGCAACTCTTCGCCCACCGGAATCAAGGTGACGCTCATCAAGGGTTCACCCAGGGTATCCAGCAATGCATGGGTAATCCGGTGGTCCGGTACGCGTACCCCGATCGAACGCCTCTTGGGGTGTAACAACCGTCGCGGCACTTCGTTGGTGGCATCCAGAATGAAGGTATAAGGGCCGGGCGTGTGCGCTTTCAACAAACGAAAAACGTCGTTGTCCACTTTGGCGTAAGTGCCAATCTCGGAAAGATCTGAACACACCAGCGTAAAGTTGTGCTTGTCATCCAGCGAACGTAACCATTTGATCTTATCGATGGCTTTCTTGTCGCCGAGATGGCAACCCAAGGCATAACCTGAATCAGTGGGATAGGCCACCACGCCGCCTTTGCGAATGATCTCGATCGCTTGATCAATCAAGCGCTTTTGGGGGTTTTCCGGATGAATCTGGAAAAATTGGCTCATGCAGTACTCCTATGACCGTAAGGAACCAGTGTGTCCGTAAGGAACCAGGCATTAAAACCCATGCCTGTCACCGCCTAGCATAACCGAACGGCTCAGCCGGCAGCCAACGGGCCGGGCTCGGCCTGATCAAGATGCAGCAATCTTGGATGCCGCCACACAGGGCGTGCCGCGGTACGTGGCACCGGGCTCATGCTTCCCGGCGCTAGATGCCCACCGGGGAAATGAAAGTCGCTACCCAGCGAGGCGTAGAGTTCACGCTCATCGAGCTGGCGCGCCAAGTCACGGGTGGCATCGGGATTCTGATACCCACTGACCAGTTCCACCGCCTGCCCCCCTGCGGCCTTGAAAGCATCCAGTAGCAGGCCGCGCTTGCGTCGGGTCAAGCCATGGCGCATGGGATGCGCCAGCACCGCAACGCCTCCGGACGCCACGATCCAGGCCACCACCTGCGCGATTTCCGGCCAGTGAGATTTGACATCACCGCGCTTTCCGCTTCCCAGGTAACGTTTGAAGGCGGTCGCGACATCCGGCACCATTCCCGCCGCCACCAAGGCATTGGCAAAGTCAGGCCGCCCCAGCGGCCGCTCGCTGCCCGCCTGTTCACGCGCCCGGGCCAGCGCATTTTCCAGCCCCAGCTTCTCCAGGCGTTCGGCAATCACTTCGCCGCGAGCGATACGTGCCAATCGCTGCTGCTCGAGCGCCTCCACCAGCGGCCCCTGCAAACCGCCGGGCAGCAAGGCCACCACATGGATATTGATGCCCTGCCAGCGACTGGATAACTCAGTGGCCGGTACCAGGCAAATGCCTGCTTCACGAGCCGCTTCACCGGCCTCGAGCACGCCATCCATGGTGTCATGGTCACTTAACGCCATATGCGTCAAGCCGCGTTCGGCGCACAGTTTGACCAGTTCCATAGGCGAAAGCGCCCCATCGGAAGCTGTGGAATGCATGTGCAGGTCGATATAATAGCGTTGCTCGGCGGCAAACGCACAAGGTAATACGGGCATAGGAATGACGCCGTCCGGCGAGTTTGTCAAAATAGGATGTCGTTAACGACGCGCCCGAATATGGTGCGCGCTTGCGCCCGCGTGGTCAATCACGCCGGGCTTTCCCAAGGAGTTGTCCCATGCTGTATGCCATTATCAGTGAAGATGTACCCGATAGTCTGGAAGGACGTCTCGCCGCACGACCGGATCACCTGGCTCGCCTGGAAGCCTTGCGTGATGAAGCACGCCTGGTGCTGGCCGGCCCGCACCCGGCGATTGATGCCGAAACTCCCGGCGATGCTGGCTTCAGCGGTAGCTTGGTGATTGCCGAATTCGAAAGTCTGGAAGCGGCGCAGGCCTGGGCGGAGGTCGATCCCTACATGATTGCCGGCGTTTATGCACAGGTAACGGTAAAGCCTTTCAAGAAAGTCTTGCCCTGACCCCTCGCCCGGCCGCTTATACCCGCTTATACCCGCTTATACCCAGGATAGGCACAGTTTTCACCACCCCAGGCATCTTGGCTGGGGTTTTGCACAAACCCTGTGGAAAACTCTGTTGAAAGACGGCGGACGCTTTGTGCTAAGCCAGAGCTCGCGGCACTGTCCACCGATTGATTATTTTTTAACCTATTTTGACGACTGTCGATGATGACCGATCTTAGTCTTGATGGGCTTTGATGTTTCTCATCTGCCATTTCATGCGTTTGCATTTTTCTAATCAAAAGGGGTGTCGTGCGTGTCTCATCGCTTTCCCGCTCTACCGCCACTGACCCATCTGGCGCCACCCCCTCTGGACTGGCAAGACGGTGCGCCCCACTCCCGCACTTTCGATGATGTGTATTTTTCGCGCCAAGATGGACGTGCCGAAACCGAACATGTGTTTCTGCATGCCAACCGACTGCCCGAACGCTTCGCCCAGTGGGCGGCTCCCCGTCCATTCGTGATCGGTGAAACCGGGTTCGGTAGCGGCCTGAACATGCTGTGTGCCTGGGCCTGCTTTGAAGCGCATTCCCCGCCCGGCGCGCGGCTGCATCTGATTTCCACCGAAAAATACCCCATGAGACGCGCAGACCTTGCACAGGCACTTTCCGCCTGGCCCACGCTTGCCGAGCATGCTCGGGTATTACTGGAACAATGGCCGCCTTGCATCAGCGGCGTTCATCGGCTGTGGTTAAGCGATGCGGTCACCCTGGACTTGCACTTCGGCGATACCACCGAGCGCCTGCAGTTGCTCGACGGCCTTGTGGATGCCTGGTTTCTGGATGGTTTCGCCCCTTCCAAGAATCCCCAGATGTGGCAACCCGAGCTTTTCGATGCCATGGCGGCACGTTCTCGACCCGGGGCCACTTTTGCAACGTTCACCTGTGCGGGCATCGTCAAGCGTGGCCTGAAAGCGGCAGGCTTTGCCTGGCGAAAAGAGCCGGGATTCGGGCGCAAGCGAGAAATGCTTGCCGGTGAAATCGTTGCGCCGCCTGCCGACCAGCGTCGCAAGGCTACTCCCTGGTTCACTCCCCCAGCGCTTCAGGCCACGTCGCATGTCGCGGTGATCGGTGCAGGTATCGCTGGCACCAGCGTCGCCGAGGCCCTGGCTCGGCGGGGTGTCCGCGTCACCTTGCTGGACCGCGACGCTCCCGGCGCGGGTGGCTCGGGCAATCGCCAGGGGGCGCTTTACGTCAAGCTGGCGGCACAGACCAATCTTCAGAGCCGCTTTTATCTGGCAGGCCTGATGCACAGCCGCCGATGGCTGACGCGTCTCGACCCCGAACAGCGGTTATGGCGAGATTGCGGGGTGACGCAACTCGCGTTGACCGCAAAGGAAGCGCAACGCCAGGCACGTTTTGCTCGCGACCATGAGTTTCCAGACACGCTAATCGAAGCGTTGAGCCCTGTTCAGGCGGGAGCGCGCATCGGCATACAAGTGGAGGCCACCGGCGCGCTGGATTATCCACAGGCAGGCTGGGTCCGCCCCCAGGCGCTGTGCGACCACCTGGCTCAACGCCCCGGCATCCACTTTCGAAAGGCCGAGGTGGCCAGTCTGAAAGCACAGAATGAGGGCTGGTGGCTGACGCTGGAAAACGGCGAAACGCTGCAGGCGAACCAGGTAGTGATTGCCACCGCTAGCCTGGCCGACAGCTTTCACCAGACGCGTCAATTGCCGCTACAAGCGGTACGCGGACAGGTAACGCAGCTTATCTTGCCTTCATGTGTCGCCAATCTGAAACGTGTGGTCTGCGCGGGTGGGTATGTGTCCCCGGCCTGGGAGGGAGTGCTGACCTTTGGTGCCAGTTTTATTCCCGGCGACACCCAAAGCGAGCTGCGCGAGGCAGAACATCAAAGCAACCTTGAAGAACTCAAGCGTACTCTGCCCTCGTTGGTGGAGGCACTGGAAAAGGCGGGGGCAACGCTCGACCCAACCCAGTTGACCGGCCGAGCAGCGATACGCGCCGCGAGCCCCGATAAAACCCCCTATGCCGGGCCGGTGCCCTATGCCGAAGCCTGGCAGACGGACTACGCCCTACTCCGCAAGGACGCCGGCCAGGTAGGCCTGACGCCCGGGCGACATCATGCCGGCTTATGGATCAGTGCCGCTCATGGTTCGCGGGGGCTGGCCAGCGCTGCGCTGTGTGCCGAGGTGATTGCCTCACGCATGTGTGATGAGCCCCTGCCGCTTGAAGCGCCGTTGGTCGACCACCTGCACCCCGGCCGTCGCCTGATCAGCGCGCTAATTCGGCAACCACCGGCATGAATTCCGGCACCGGGCGGCCCAGGTGGTAGCCCTGGCCGTAATCGATGCCCAGTTCCGCGACGGCATCCAGCACATCCTGGTCTTCGATGAACTCGGCGATGGTGGCCACTTTCAAGCTCTTGGCCAGGGTGACGATGCTCTTGACGAAGGCCATGTACTTGTCATCGGTCAGCATGTTTCGGATGAACTCGCCTTCGATCTTGATCACATCGATGGGGAACTGCTTGAGATAATGAAATGACGAGAAGCCCGAGCCGAAGTCATCGATGGCAAAGCTGAACCCCTGCATTTTCAGGTCGAGCACGAACTGTTCGAGCAATTTGAGATTGCTCACCGTTTCACGTTCGGTCAGTTCGAACACGATCCGCGAAGAATCGATCTTGTAATCCAACGCCAGCTGGTGGATTCGGCCGATGAATTCACTGATGATCAAGGAGCGCGGCGACAGATTGATGAACAGGGTGCCTTGGTAATTCTGCTCATGAATCTGAGCGAAGGCCTTCTCGATCAGCAGATAGTCCATGCGGTGAACCACCCCGATGCTTTCGGCAATATCGATGAACTCTCCCGCGGGGATGATGCGACCGTCCATTTCGATGCGCATCAGCAATTCGTGAATGTGCGTTTCACCGGTGACCACGTCCACAATCGGCTGGAAGTAGGGCACGATGCGTTTTTCTTCCAGGGCGTTGAGTACCATCTGGTTCTTTTCACCCACTTCCCGATAGATCGCGGCGACTTCGTCTTCTTCCGGCAATGCCAGGCAGTTTTTGCCCATGCGCTTGGCTTTGTACATCATGTTATCGGCGAGCAGGAAGAGGTCTTTGGGGTCTTCCGCGTGCTGTGGATACACCGCGATGCCCACCGAGGTGGTCGCCCGTACTGGTGAGCCGTCCGGCGCCATCAACACTACCCTGGCCAAGTCCTGGGTGATGCGCTGCGCCACCGAATACGCCTGGGATTCCCCGGTATCCGACAGGATCACGGTGAATTCGTCGCCGCCATAGCGGGACAGGAAATCCCCCGGGCGGACACTGTCGTGCAACGCCTTGGCGAACGCCTGCAGGAATTGATCACCGAAGGCATGCCCGTGGCGGTCGTTGACCAGTTTGAAGTTGTCCATGTCCAGCATCAGCAAGCTGAACGATTCCTTATGTCGCTGGGCACGGCCGATCTCATAGTGCAGCAGATCCTTGAACACGCGCTGGTTGTGCAAGGCGGTCAGAGGGTCGCGAGTCGCGTAATACTCCAGGTCCTGGGTGTACTTGTAGATGGCCTTCACCGAGCCGACCAGGTTCAGCAGCGTGGATAAGATACCGTCTATCACGATATGCCGGATGGGATCCTGGGCGATTTCCGACTGCACACCGATCCCCACTACCCCGCCGATTCGCGGTGCATCGAGCAACAAGGACTTGGTCTGCAATTCGATATCTTCCGGCGAAATGGTACAGACATCCGAATTCATTTCGTCGAGATGGCTCAAGCAGACGCTGTGGTGGGTAATGCGAATCACCGCGATGCCGTGATTGAAGTGTGGCTTCTGTTCAAGCTGCCGAGTGACGATGGTCTCGAAGAGCTCCCGGTCACCACGGGTGGGTTCGCGGTACCAGAACACCTCCATCTCGTAACCTTCATCCTCCACCTGGAAAATGGTGATCAGTGAATGCGCATCGATGATGGTATTGATATCCACCAATAGTTCCTTGATGAATTCGCGCCAGTCACGCACCACATCCGAGGTAATGATGAACTTGCTCAGCAGTCGAATCTCGAATTCGAGAATATCCTTATCGACGGCCACGTCCTTGAGTCGCTGAGCCAGACCATTGATGTCACCGAAGGCATCGTTGAGTTCCTGGAAGTGCAGATCGACATCACTCACGTCCAGGGTACGAAAATCCTTGACCGTATTGACCGAGAGTAGACGCTGACGAAACTTGTCCAGCGCATTCTTGACCCGCCGTGCCGCCATTGATGAGACCATGCCGGCAATGAACAGCACCACCAGCGATACCACCATGAAAAGTATGATGTACCCCTGCCGGGCTTCGGCGGTAAGCGGGCTCATGTCATGATGAATATCGATCACCCCCAGCACATCGCCGAGGTTGGCGTTGGTGTGACAACTCAGGCATTCATCACGCGCCACCATGGGATAGATACGCCGCGTCACCCCCTCCTCATGGGAAACCCCTTGGCCGCCATTGGCAAAGGCGTTTTGTATATCCCGGTCCATCACCGGTTGCTCGATCGCCCCGTAAAGCTCGGTCACCAAGGAGCCGCGATAGATTTCGATATTGAAAGGCGAGTTTTCATGGGCCGCCTTGGTGGCGTCGATGAAGCTTTCCAGGTCATCGCGGGTCCACCCTTGGCGCATGACCTGAAACATGGAATTGAATGTCTGTTCGGCGAGATTTTCCGCGGTTTGTGACGCTTGGCGGCGCATGATGTCTTCGTACAGCAGCGAGGCTGCCAAGGTAACGCCCAGAAACACCGCCAGCGAGGACGCCAGAATGACCAGGAAGACGAACCCTCTCAGGGTGGTAAGCGGCGTAAATACGCGACGTGACCAGATATCCATAAACGTATATCGCCTAAGCAGCCAAAAATGAGCAAGGCAATCACCTTGCCTTTGTTAGAGGCGTCAGAGTAAGACAGAGGAATCCGGTATTAAAGACGATCTTGGTCGAGCTGGTACTAAAGAATTAAACAGCTTGATCCAGGTCAATAGTGTTGACCTTGCTTGCTCTTCGTCATCAGTCAGTCACCGAACAAGACGCTGATAGACCCTCGAACAGCCGCAGCCAAGACACCAAGACACCAAGACACCAAGACCTGCAGATGAACCAGCCCAGGAAAACATGGATCAAGAAGCACGGTTTG
Organism: Vreelandella rituensis; assembly: GCF_003336665.1. GTDB lineage: Bacteria > Pseudomonadota > Gammaproteobacteria > Pseudomonadales > Halomonadaceae > Vreelandella > Vreelandella rituensis. Next base: position 14,885 of record NZ_QPIJ01000067.1, read on the forward strand.
ATTATTTCGGGCGTACCTCAGCTAATATAGTGAACTCAAGCAGCCAGTCACTGCCGATCAGAGGTTGATCCCCACAAGCCAATCAACGCTTTCGGAAGGGACACTTCTGAAAGAAACATACCCTGATGGGGATGAGATAATGAATTCAGGTTGGTCGTGAGTCCATGCGCTGGATATCGCGGATCAATGTCTCAAAATGATATGTCCAGGATAGGAGTATTCATGGTGCTTTCAAAAGACGAGGAATCGAGAGTGATAGAAATGGCATGGGAGGACAGAACGCCATTCGAAGCGATTAAGCATCAATTTGATTTAGACGAACCTCAAGTCATAGCATTAATGAGAAATAGCCTGAAACCTAAGAGCTTCAAGATATGGCGACAAAGAGTGACTGGCCGCGCAACAAAGCACCTGAAACTTCGTAGCCCGGCAGTAGGCAGGTGCTACTGCCCAACGCAATACAAACATCGGTGACTGCTCTCCACCCTTGGGACGGAGCTTCCCACTTCTTAGGCAGCAACCGGCGATATGCCGGATTTACGCGAGCCTCCATGGGTAGGCTCGACCGCCAGCACCAGGACAGGGGTTATTCCCGTGTTCTGACCACCAACGGCCTGCCTCCGAACGCAGCATGCACCTTTCAATGCACTACGCTCTCCAGATTGGTAAACCGCAACTACTCATAAAGCCGCCTCAAGGTTGGCGTACCAAGCCATCGGCATGCCGTCGTAGTGTCCTCGATGGATGTGCCAATGGCATTCATGGCAAACGGGAATTTGCTTCCTGTTAATACTAGCCATGACTTTTGTTACACCTTTAACCTTGTCACCCATCTTGCGTATATGTCTGACGTGGTGCATTTGCACCCTGTCGTTGCTCGAACATATCACACAGACTTTCCCGAGCTTGGAGCGCGAGCGTAGGTTGAAGTATTTATCCCAGGTGTCGGGGTTCAGGCCTGGAATTCCCGTAAGGAATTTCCCTGATACTTTGAGAGTTCCAGGGGGGCAAAACCGAACTACTTCCCTACCTTTTCGAGCATTTCGATGGGCGATGATATGGCCATTTCCAGCCTTGAAGACAGCTCTTACTGAGCTCCTTCGTCGTCTGGCGATGGTGTGGGCCAGGGAAAACTGGAGTATGTACACTACCTCTTGGAGGCGCGCTCTGTTATTGACGAATGAGTAGTAGTTCAGCATTCCGTTGAGGACTGCATTATACCTTTGAACAATTTCCCATTCTTCAAATGACAGCCAGTTAGCCTTGGCAATGGGAAGGTGATCGGTTTTTTTGCAGAATCCTTTATCCGCTAGTTTTCTGATAAGCTCTGGCACTGGCGCCATCATGCTGATTTTTCCAGTACCTTCTCTTCTGGTCGTGTTTTTTTCGTTACTCTTGGATTTGCAAAGACGACCTTTCTGAGTTTTTATCAGGGTTCCTAGGAACCTAGCGGATTCAGTTCTGGTGTGAGTTATTAAGGTCTTTTCCTCGGAAAGGTCAAGACTCAATTCCTCTTTGAGCCAGGTGGCGGCTCTCCTCTTTAAGTCTTCGGAGATCTGCTTTGGCCCAGTTACACCGATCATCCAGTCATCAGCGTAGCGAACATATTTAATTCTGATCCAACCGTCTAGGTAGTGCTTAGTAGTAAGCCTTGCCTTCAAATTGGATTTCAGTTCTCTAACCACGTCCTCACGTTTCTCTCCCTTGCGGAGCGGTGTCTTCCCATCTAGTTTTTCTCTGAGCCTACGGCATTTGCTTTCAATGCGTCTGCTGGAGGGGTTCCTGACCGCAGTCGGCTCTTTCGATTCCAACTCATCCCGCCATTTGTCGACCTCGCGGTCGAATTCATGGAGATAGATGTTGGCCAGTATGGGGCTGATAGCACCGGCAACAATCTAGCAAACTCTGGGGTAAAGTGGGGTCTACGCATCGCGCGAGGATGCTTGGCAACCCATTTCACGGGGCATCCAGATGTCGAGATAACGTTCCTCATTGATG